>JAGWVU010000003.1 GCA_018970725.1 Verrucomicrobiota bacterium | reverse complement strand
TTGGGTGTATCTGGCCATCGTGCAACTGAGAATCGTTCGGTGAACCAGATAGCCCAGCTCGCCTTATTATTCATCTTTCAATTGCACTTCGCGCTTGAAAACGCCTCCTCTATCCAAGCCCCATTCGTTTCCGTTTGCGATAGAGTGTCGCTTGGTCGATTCCCAGAATTCTCGCCGCCTCCGCCAGACTGCCGGATCGTCCGAGCACCCGTTTCAAGTGCTCACCCTCCAAGGCCTCAAGACTGAGGTCCGCTCCCGGCAGGGAATGGGCAAACGCTTCCGTGGCGGAATTCCACCCGGGGACGCACTGGAGCCGAGTCGGACCGTTGTCGCAGGCAAGGTCTTCCGCGCCAATCTCCTCCCCGCGCGACAAGATCACGGCCCGCTCGATCCCGTTCCGCAGTTCGCGAAGATTCCCCGGCCAGGCGTATGACCGCAACCTGTTCTTCCCCCCCTCGCTGAATCCCCGGATTTTGCGAGAGGTCCGCTCCGCGAAAAAACGGAGATATTCTTCCGCAAAGCGCAGGAGATCGCCGGGCCTATCCCGCAAGGCCGGAAGCGTTACCACAATGACATGAAGGCGGTAATACAGGTCCTCGCGGAAAGCCCCATCATCGACCAACATCCGCAAATCACGATTGGTCGCGGCAATCACGCGGACCTCCGCCTTACGCGTCTTCGTTTCGCCCAACCGTTCATACTCGCGCTCTTGCAACAGCCTCAGAAGCTTCGGCTGAATATCCAACGGCAGTTCGCCGATCTCATCCAGAAAGAGTGTACCACCATTCGCGGCATGCACTTTTCCCCACTGATCCCTGATTGCCCCCGTGAAGGCGCCTTTGACATGGCCAAACAACTGGCTCTCCAGAAGCTCGCGGGACAAGCTCGGGCAACTCACCGTGACAAAGGGCTTGTGGCGCACCGAACTCTTGTCATGCACCGCCCTCGCCATCACACTCTTTCCCGTCCCGCTCTCTCCCAGAATCAGAATCGAGGCCGACGTGGGGGCGGCCCTGCCGAGCACATCGCGAACCGCGCGCATCGAGGCATCCGCGGAATCCAAAACGGGTTCCGCCGTGCCCGCGTTAGGAGGCCCCTCCACCACCTCCGACCAGCCTGGCAACCGACGTTGTCTTTCCAACCTCGCCAGCACCCCTTGCAAAACATCATCCGGAAAGGGCTTCTCCAAAAAATCAAAGGCCCCATCCCGCATCGCTTTCACCGCCAGTTGCACCGTTCCATCCGAGGCCCACACCACCACTTCCGTCCCCGGGTGCCGGCGTTTGATTTCACCGAGGATTTCCATCCCTCCGTTCCCTCCCATCCGCAAATCGAGGAAGACCGCATCGAAGTGTTCCTCACCCAACCTTCGCAAGACAGCCTCCCCTCCCGCCATGGCCTCCACATAGTGATGTTCCGCCTCCAACGCGCTCAACACCGCATCACGCAACCTCCGGTCCTCATCTACTACCAGGATCTCCATCATGGCGGGCGCCGGTTTCCGGCGCGCTCTCTATCGAACACCCAGCCTGGCGTCTTGTCGAATTACAGGCGCCCCTTCCGTCCAGTACGGCTGCCTCCCAGCTTCGGGCATGCCCCGGCAGGCTATAACGGGACCGACGGATTTACCCAGCTTCCCCGATGATTTCGAGCAATCCAATGATCGGGATCGCAGCCCAGTCGGGGCGATGATTCAACTCGTAACTCAATTCATACAGAGCCTTGCGCAGCAGACAAATCTTCAGCAAATCGGTCCTCTCATCCTCTGCATCGGGAAGGAATTCGCCCCGGTAAGCCTCGTGGAAGTAACCATGAAGAAAGCGGTCGCTCGTGGCCCTCCTCCAGCCCCCGGAGTCGTCCGCGCCGCCGGCTCCGCCCCCCGCGGCACAAATGGCATAGTGAAAGGAACGAAGCATGCCGGCCACATCGATGAACGCGAGATTTTTGAGGCGTCTTTCCGGGATCGATCGCGCCGGCTCGCCCTCGAAATCAATGATCACCCATTCATCGCCCGTGTGGAGAACCTGCCCCAAATGCAGATCGCCATGACATCGAATGAGCCTGCCCTCGATCCGCCGCTTCTCCAACCGCTCCACGATCTGCAGCATTTCAGCTTGTTGATTGATCAGGCGATCGGCTAACGGATCCAGCTCCGGCCCCCAAAGAGGGCGCGCTGCAGCAAGCATCCGAAGCGTTTGTCCGACCTCCTCACGCAGGCTTTCACAGAAACGCCCCTGCCATTCCATCGTGATCAGTTCCGGCGCAAAGGCGGGAGTGCGGAGCGCAGCCATCCACCGGTGCAACGCCCCCAATCGCCGTCCCAAAAGTTCACTGTCAAGCAGACCCGCCTCAGGCTCGCTCCGCTCCATTCCCGAACCACCGGCAGACCGGAACGAACTCCGAACCTTCTCCCGATCTTCCTTGATTTCAGCCAGCGCATGGTTCCAACCGTTCGCCTGGTGCGCGATATATTGATGGGCACAGGCCAGAGTTCGCACCTCCCCTTCCGGAGGCGCATACTGCAAACCGCCCTCGAGACGAGCGATCCAAGGAAATGCCCCCTGACGCAGAGCACGCCCCATCTCCAACTCGGGATTCTCCCCCTCCCAAAGATTGCGGAAGAGTTTCACCCAGACACGATTCCCGATCACCGCGGCACTATGACTCTGCTCTTCCGCTGAGATCTTCACCGTCACCGCCTCACCGAACTCCCATCCGCCGTCCCCCTCTTCCCGCAGGATGCGCGCGCCGGGAGTCTCCGGGTACACGGCCGCCCGTCCCTGCATCACACGCCAAAGGGCAAGCCAAAATGCGGGCGCCGACGCGGCCTCGCAAATCCCCCTGGAGAATCCCTCCATTTTGACGTCCCCGCTTCCCATCGGAATCTGGTAGATGACCGGCTCCCCTTCTTCAGAATCGATCCGCACCAGAACCAAAAACCACTGCTCCTCCTCCCCGTCCCCGGGCAGCGAGAGAACATCAAGGACTCGCACGCTCCGGATCGGACGCGCCTTGCCCGCAAACCAACGGGCGTGCCGCAAAAATTCCGGCAGGACGGCCTCCCATTGACTCCGGGTCTCTCCCGGCAAAAGGAACCTCCACGCCCCGTCCACACCGCACCGTTCTGCAACCCACGGCTGGAATCAAGCCTCTTCGCAATCCCGGTTCACCGCTTCCCACCCCAGCCGGGTCCGTGAAGCCGGAGCTCACGTAGCGCCAGCCTCGCCACAGGTTCGGCCACCCCGCCGGCGCGGCACGCTTCGTAAAACATCTGATGCACGTCCGACGCCACGCCCGCGCGCATCCGGCAATAATGCTCATGGATGATCGACGCCTCCCGATGCGGTCCGAAGAACGGGGGACCGAGTAGGTTCCACACTCCGGGCGGCAGACATTCGCCGCGGCAGATCGTCCCCTTCGGCGCACTCCACAATCTTCCCTGGGTGTCATGATAGACCAAATCACGCCGCAATCGCACCCCATGGCCGTTTTCCTCAAAATCCACGATGGTGGCCCCGAGAAAGGATCCATGCCCCAGAGGATACCGCAGCATCACCCACGCACAGCCGCCCCAGACAGCCGAAAGCCCGATCCAACCTCCCCGCCAGAATCCCCACCCCAAGGTCCAGGGGCGATCCCCTCCAAAGGCACGCGTCAGGGTTCCAACCGACGCAACCAGATCCCCTCCAGTCATCGTCAAAGCATGCACGGTGACGGCGGAGATTCCCGCCAAAAGAAAACTTGAGGAAGCCAAAAAGGCGAAGAGCACCAGAGCCTCGGCATCGCCAAGTTTTACCGGAGCGCGCCGGGGAACGAATCCTCCCCTCTGCCCTGCCATGGAAGAACGCTTCCGCATGATTCCGCTGCCCCCCGGCCTCGCCTGATGCGCCGACGCCATCGCGTCGCGCTTCTTGAAGACACGGTAAACAGCGGACCGCACCGCTGCAAGAATGGTTCTATCTGTAAGAGACAGATGGCATCGGTCCATCGCCGGGAAAGCAAGATCCGTACGCTATCTTGGCATAACCCGTATGCAAATTTACGCCCGCTTGCGGCGGGACTGAATTTTTGCATTTGCATCATTCGATCGACCGCTTCTTCCGCTGTCGTCATTTTGCTGTAAATGCGGCACTTTGGCCTTCGTTTATTTGCAATCACAGCAAACCGGTAGAATCTTGCTTCCCATGCCTGCTCTTGCCATCCCCCCCGATGAACTGGAGATCCGCGCGCCCCGGACCCCTGCCACTTCTCTCATCCTCACGCCGGAGGCGCAGGGTTTTCTCAGCCGGCTGACCCGGGAATTCTCGCCCCGGCTCGCGCTCCTACTCGAGGCCCGGAGGCAACGCCAGCTTCAGTTCGATGGCGGCACCCGCCCCGGTTTCCTCAGGGAAACGGCCGCAATTCGGGAAGCCGATTGGAAGGTTGCGCCGATCCCGCCCGACTTGATCGACCGTCGGGTGGAGATCACCGGACCGGTCGACCGCAAAATGATCATCAACGGTCTGAACTCCGGGGCGAACGTCTTCATGGCGGACTTTGAGGATGCGACCTCACCCACTTGGGACAACTGCATCGGCGGCCAGGCGAATCTCAAGGCAGCCGTCCTTGGCGACCTGACGTTCGAAGCGCCCGACGGGCGACTCTACCGTATTCAGGAGAAGCCGGCCACCTTGATGGTTCGTCCGCGCGGGTGGCATCTCCGGGAGAAGCATCTTCTGTGCGATGGGCAGCCTCTGCCGGCAGCGCTCGTGGACTTCGGCCTCTTCTTCTTCCACAACGCCGCCCCCTTGATCAGGGCCAAGGGAACCGGCCCGTATTTCTATCTGCCCAAGCTGGAGTCTCATCTTGAGGCCCGTCTTTGGAACGACATCTTTCTTTTTTCCCAGCAATTCCTCGGTCTTCCCAAGGGGAGCATCCGGGCCACCGTGCTGATCGAGACTCTTCCAGCCGCGTTTGAGATGGACGAGATCCTCCACGAACTCAGGGAACACTCCGCGGGACTGAACTGCGGTCGTTGGGACTATATGTTCAGTTATATCAAGACCTTCCGGGCCCACCCGGAGTTTCTTCTCCCGGACCGCGGGCAGGTCACGATGACACAGCCCTTCCTGCGCGCTTACACCCGGCTGGTTGTGCGGACCTGCCACCGCCGGGGTATCCATGCCATGGGCGGCATGGCGGCGCAGATCCCGATCCGGGACGATCCCGAGGCGAACGCGAGCGCCATGGAAAAGGTGGCGGCGGATAAGCGACGGGAGGTTGCGGATGGCCATGACGGCACGTGGGTCGCCCATCCCGGCCTTATTCCGCTGGCGCGGGAGATTTTCGGAAACCTCGAGGGCGGCAACCAGATCGGAAAACCCCTCGAGAGCTTCATCCCGTCGTCCGCCGACCTGATCGCCGCCCCGACGGGAACCAGAACGGAGGCGGGGCTTCGCCAGAATGTGAACGTCGCCTTGCAATACCTCCAGTCCTGGCTCGGCGGCCAGGGGTGCGTGCCCATTTTCAATCTGATGGAGGACACCGCCACCGCCGAGATTTGCCGCTCCCAACTCTGGCAATGGATCCGCCACCGGGCCCCCCTTGATGACGGGAGGGTCATCGATCCCCCCCTCTTCCGCGAAATTCTGCGTCAGGAATGCGATGGACTCAGGACAGACCCGCCCGGTTCCCGCCGGACCGCCGGGAACTACGACCAGGCAGCGAGCCTGCTTGATCGACTGGTCACGGCTCCCGCGTTGGAGGATTTTCTCACGGTCGCCGCCTACGATCTGCTCAACGGCGGCACGCCCCTGAACGAACCTGGAACAACCATATGAAGACCACCGCAGCCTCCAGCCCTGGCACCCGAACAGCGTCGACCTCCCCCCGCGACCGCTGGCGCCACATCACGAGGACTTATTCCAAGGAGGATGTCGAGCGCCTGCGTCCTTCCGTCCAAGTGGAGCACACCCTCGCCCGGCTCGGGGCCGCCCGCCTCTGGGACCTTCTACACACGGAACCTTGCGTGCGGAGCCTCGGGGCCCTGAGCGGTCAGCAGGCCGTCCAAATGGTGCGCGCCGGACTCAAGGCCATCTACTGCAGCGGTTGGCAGGTGGCCGCGGATGCCAATCTCGCGGGCCAGACCTATCCGGACCTCAGTCTTTACCCGGCCAATAGCGTTCCGCACCTGGTGAAGCGCATCAACCAAGCCCTGCAGCGGGCCGATCAAATCGCCCGGGGCGCGGGCGCAAAGGATGGGAGCCATTGGTATGCGCCGATCGTCGCCGACGCCGAGGCCGGCTTTGGCGGCCCCCTCAACGCCTTCGAAATCATGAAGGGAATGATCGAGGCCGGCGCCGCCGGAGTGCATTTTGAAGACCAACTGTCCTCGGAAAAAAAGTGTGGTCATCTCGGCGGCAAAGTGCTCGTCCCGACCTCACAGTTCATTCGCATCCTGACGGCGGCCCGCCTCGCTGCGGACGTTCTCGATGTCCCAACGATCCTCATCGCCCGGACCGACGCGGAGAGCTCCCGCCTCCTCACCAGCGACGCGGATCCGGCCGACCAGCCATTCATCGTGGGAACACGAACCCCCGAGGGGTTCTTCAGGATCACCGGCGGCCTTGAGATGGCCATTGCTCGAGCCAAAGCCTATGCACCTTACGCCGACCTCCTCTGGTGCGAGACTTCCACGCCGGATATCGAATCCGCCCGTCGCTTCGCCGAGGCAGTGCACGCGGAATTCCCCGGAAAACCTCTCGCCTACAATTGCTCGCCCTCGTTCAACTGGAAACTCAATCTCGACGAACGATCCCTCGCGGAGTTTCAAACCCGTCTGGCGCGGCTCGGCTACAGGTTCCAGTTCGTCACCCTGGCCGGGTTTCACAGTCTCAACCTCTCCATGTTCGAACTTTCAAAGGACTACCTCGGCACCGGGATGAAGGGATATAGCGATTTGCAACAACGGGAATTCGCCCGCGAAGCGGATGGATACACAGCCACAAGGCACCAGCAGGAGGTCGGCACAGGCTACTTCGACGACGTCGCCAAAGTCATCTCGGGCGGCACCTGCTCCACGACGGCTCTCTCCGGATCGACCGAATCCGGCCAGTTCCGCCGGGAGTAGACGGGCATCCGGCGGCGCTCCATCCCGGGGAACCTTTCACCCCGGTCTCCCTCCCTTTTTGGTGGCCCGGCCCTCCATCCTTTGAAGCCGGGCTTCCAAGTCGGCCATACGACGCACCAGATCGGCATCTGCCGGAGGTGCCTTCGTGAACTCGCGGCCTGATCCGGGATGCATCCGCTCCATCCATCCCTTCATCCATTCCGCCGGATTCGGCACCGCACCCGATCCACCCGTCCGCCGCAACCACTCGATATAAACCAGACACTGCTCAAAGTATTCCCGGAGAAACCCGGACATCGCGTCGTTCGCCTGCAACACGGCATGCAGCATGGCCGGAGGGAAAACGGAGAACCGGTCCGGATGCTGCTCCATGATGATCTGCGCAAGGACCATCCGCGTGATATCGGCCCCGGATTGGCTGTCAGTGATTTCCACAGTATTCCCTTCCCGGACCATGCGCTCAATATCCTGCAACGACACGTAAGCCTTGGCCTGTCGCGCGTAATACCGACGGTTCGGGTAACGCTTGATTTGGATGGGACCGTCGGCCGAAGTCATGTTTCCAGTCTATGCCATGGCGGGCCCACGGGCAAATCCGGGAAGCATGTTGTTTTTGCAGCATTTCGGAAGATGAACATGCCTCGAACTTATCCCTGTTCGCTCATCAAGTTGTCGCGCCATCCCGGGGAAATTCGACGAATTGTTGCGCATGCAGCAAAACAATTTGACTTTATCTTCCTCATCCGGCATGAGATGAGATAGAGCGTTTCGCCACTTTGCAAAACAGGCGGAAAAGATTGTATGGAACACAAGGATACGATGCACCAGGCACAAGAGAAAGGACGGAAAGCCTTACATGAGGCTTTTGAAACCATCGGAAGGGCAACCGGCGCGGCCGTCGAGATGCAACGGGATTTTCTCAAGATGCAGGAAGATCTGCTGGGGGCATGGGCCGGAGCCACGCGGACTCCCGGAGAGAGAGGTTCCCGGCCCACCCCGGACCTCGAACATTTTCAAAGTCGTTGGGCCGAAAGCATGGACCAAATGCTGCAGAGGAGGCGCGAGGTGCTCGACCTCCAATATCACGGCGCGCTGGCGACCATGGAGCAAGCCTTGTGTCTCGGCCGCACCTCCAGTCCGGAAGCCTTCGCCGAAAGGATCGAGCCCTTTTTGCGAGACACGCTCGCGGCTTGGCACAAGAGCTCGGAGGCCCAGCTCAACGAGTTTCAGGATGCCGCGAAGACCCTATTGGAATTCGCCTCTTCTCCTTTTGGCAGGACTGAGGGTTGATTCGACTTTCCCCACGATCCACACCCGCGCACCCCATGGCTGCATCCGGAATAATCGGCGAGGTTGATGTGTTTCTTATATCCGCCGCCAGGACCCCTATCGGCTCGTTTTGCGGAAGCCTCGCCAGCGTGCCCCTGCCGATCCTCGGAGCGTCCGTGATCCGAGCCGTCGTCGAGCGCGCCGGGATCGCTTCGGATTGCGCCGATTCGGTGATCATGGGGAACGTGCTCTCCGCGGGGATCGGGCAAAATCCCGCCAGACAGGCCGCCATTCGCGCCGGACTCCCCACATCGACCTCCGCCCTCACCCTGAACAAGGTCTGCGGATCCGGCTTGCAAGCCGTCGTCTCAGGGATGCAATCGATTCAGACGGGCTCGGCCGGTTTGGTGGTGGCCGGCGGCATGGAAAGCATGAGCGGCGCCCCCTACCTTCTCCTCAGGGCGCGGGAAGGATACAGGATGGGGAACGGTGAACTGGTCGATTCCATGGTGCATGACGGCCTCTGGGACGTCTACGGCGACAAACACATGGGAGTCTACGGAGATCGCTGCGCGGCCAAATACGGATTCACGCGTCAACAACAGGACGATTACGCCGAAGAAAGCTATATTCGCGCACGCCGTGCCATCCGCGACGGTGTTTTCGTCGAAGAGATCGTCCCCGTCGGCGTCACGGCGCGCAAAAAGGTGTCCTTGGTCAACGAGGACGAGGAACCGGGGCGGTTCGACGCTCAAAAGCTCAGGGAGCTGCGACCGGCCTTCTCACCAGACGGCACGGTCACGGCTGGAAACGCTTCCAGCCTGAACGATGGAGCGGCCGCGGTCCTGCTCGCTTCCGGCGCCGTCTGCGCCCAACTGCGCCTCCGTCCTTTGGCCCGGATCGTGGCTCACACCACCTTCAGCCGCGAACCGGAATGGTTCACCCTGGCTCCAATCGGAGCCATTCAACGGCTCCTCGATCATCTCAATTGGTCGATCGGCGACGTCGATCTCTTCGAAGTCAACGAGGCCTTCTCGGCGGTAGCTCTCGCCACCGCCCGGGAATTGGGCATTCCCCACGCCAAACTCAATCCCTGTGGCGGCGCAGTCGCCCTCGGTCATCCCATCGGCTGCAGCGGTGCCCGGATTCTGGTCACCCTGGCGACCGCTCTCCGGCGCACCCAATCCAACCGGGGCATCGCCTCTGTCTGCATCGGCGGCGGAGAAGCCATCGCGCTGGCCATCGAATCAACCGAAACCTAAAACGACCACCCTATGCCCTCAGTCACCCCGAACGCCCCCCGTCCTTCCGGCAACGCAGAACAGGACAACCTCATGATGCGCCCCCTGATGGATCTTTGGTCCCAGATCGCCAAGGAAACCGCCGGGTTCGCCTGGCAGACCGACGCTCAACCTGCCAACCTGCTCAATCCCTCCCGTTATCTCCGTGACTGGGAGCGCCGCTGGATGGATGCGATGAGCGATAGCCTCGATGTCTATTTGCGCAGCCCGCAATTTCTCGACTGGATGCGCCACCAGTCGGATCTGGCCGTCAAGACCAAGCAGCAATCCGACAACGTCACCAAGGAGTTCGTGAGGAATGCGGGAATTCCTACCGCGAATGACATCAGCGGACTCTACGAGAGGCTGCATAGTTTCGAGGACAGTATCATTCGACACCTCGACACCGAGCTGAGGGAGCGCATGAGGGAAATGCGGGAGCAGATTGGCGGACGTCCTGATGAATCGCTTGGGTCGAAGATCCTGACGGCGCTTGAAAGCGTCGAATCGCGTCTCGAGCGATTGGAAACGACGATGGAACACTTCCAGTCCACGAGCGGAAGACGCACAAGGCGTTCCGGAAGCACCAAACCCGAGGCCCCCTCGGCCAAACGTCCCCGCCAGGCGGTCCCACGCTCGCCCGGGCCCTCCCTGAAAAAGGGCGCGACCTCTAACAATCCTTCCGGTTCCTCCAAGCGCACTTCCCGGCCCCGGTCCTGAACCCCATCAGCCTCAACATGAATCCCACGACCATCGAAACGATTCCCCTACCGGAAACCACAGAGCCAGAATACGTGCGGATGCAGGACTGGAGCCTTCACGGACGAACGGCGTTGGTGACCGGAGGCTCCAGGGGGATCGGACGCGCCATCGCGTTGAGCCTCGCCTCCCTCGGGGCCGACGTCGCCATCACTTGTTACACGGGATGCAAGTTCGCAGACGACGTCACCGCACAGATCAAGGACTTCGGGCGCCGCTCCACCAGTTACAGCCATGATATCGCGCATCCCGCCGAAGTCGAAAAGATGGCCCGCGCGATCGAATCCGTCTTTCCGGCGATCGACATCGTGGTCAACAACGCCGGCATCACCCGGGACCGCACCTTCAAGAAAATGACCTACGACATGTGGCATGGCGTGCTCGCGGTGAACCTCACCGGAGTATTTTCCGTGACCCGCTGCTTCATCGACGGCATGGCGGACCGAGGATGGGGCAGAGTGGTGAATATCTCAAGCATCATCGGCGAAGCCGGCGGATTTGGCCAGGCGAACTATGCAGCCGCGAAAGCCGGGGTCATTGCCCTGACCAAAACACTGGCCATCGAATACGCCCGGAAAGGGGTCACGGTCAACGCAATCGCTCCCGGATTCGTCTCCACCCGAATGACGGCTGAGGTGCCTGAGCGCGCCATGCAATCCGTTTTGGAGCGCACGCCGGTGGGCCGCCTCGCGGAACCACGGGAAATCGCCGCCGCGGTGAGCTTTCTGAGTTCCCCGGCAGCCTCTTACATAACAGGCCATGTCCTCGATGTGAACGGCGGCATGCTCATGCGTTGAAACTGACAAATCAATGACCTCTCCCCTGATCGACACCCTCCTGAACTTCCAGCGCGAAGCCCAAGCGGAATATTTCCGTCATTGGGAACGCTGCCTCAATGGAGCCACCATCGGCCGCTACTTTCGTGACGTCGATGTGCAACGAACGCCTCACGAAGTCGTCTATGAGGAGGATTCCCTCCGGCTTCTTCGCTACAAAAGCCGAACCCCCGGGGTAAACGTGGACTATGCCGAGCCTCTCCTCGTGTGCTTCGCGCTCGTGAACCGTCCCTACATCCTCGATCTCCAATCCGATCGCAGCGTGGTCAGTCAGTTCCTGAAACGCGGACACGATGTCTATTTGATCGACTGGGGTGTCCCGACGGCGGCGGACCGCAGCCTGCGAATCAAGGATTATGTTTGTGGGTTCATGAAGAACGTGGCTGACTTTGTCTGCGAAGCCAGCGGTTCGCCCCAGCTGAATTTGCTTGGCTATTGCATGGGTGGCACCTTCTCGACTCTCTATGCCTGCCGTTATCCGGAACAGATCCGCAACCTCATCCTCATGGCCGCGCCGATCGATTTCGACCACAAGGAGGGCCTTCTCAACTTGTGGACGGACAAGGATTATTTTGATGTGGATTCATTGGTCGATACCTATGGAAATTGTCCGGGAGCTTTTCTTCAGAATGCCTTTCAGATGATGAAGCCTGTCCGCAACTACGTCCAGAAATACCGGGATCTCTATGATCGGCTGCACGACGATGATTTTCTCCAGAATTTTTTTGCCATGGAGCGCTGGTCCAATGACAATATCCCCGTGCCAGGCGAGACCTTCCGTGAGTTTGTTAAATGTCTCTATCAAGGCAATGAACTTGTCCGGGGAGAATTCAAGCTCAATGGAAAGAAGGTCAATCTCGGGGACCTCAAATGCCCTTTGCTCTTGCTGACGGCTGATTCGGATCATCTCGTCCCCCCTCTCTCGACCCTCGCCTTGCAAAAGCTGGCGGGAAGCAGGGATATCCGTTCCCTCTCGATCGATGCCGGCCACATCGGGCTGGCCGTCAGCCGCAAGGCACACAAGGAGGGAGGCCTTTGGCCGCGCACGGCCATGTGGCTTGCAGACCGATCAACCGCTCGCCGCTGAGTCTTGCCCATCTTCCGAAAATAAAGCCGGGCGATTCCGAAGAATCGCCCGGCTTTTTGTTGGATTGAGAAGGATTCAGGAAAATTCTGCGACCGTTCACCAAGCCGCGCCCCGCGTAACCCGATACCACTCCACCCAGGGCTCGACCCACGCACAACGATCGGAACGCACTGCGGACGGTTCGAAACCGGCCAGAGGATGCGGTAAGGAGAGGAACGGCAGGGTATCAATCCGGCCCGCCGGAGGCTGCGTTCCTGCGACGGTTCTTTTCCTTCTTTTATTAAGATTTGCCAGCTTTGTTTTCATGTTTTTTGTCAGGCGGAGGCCCCTTCACCATGGCCTCCGGAATGGGTTGACGTGATCATCACGGCTTCGAAGCGATGCCGGTGGCTCGCCGGTTGTTCATCTTGATGCACTCCCTCGAGGATCATCCGGACACTCGTCCCGATCTGCAGTCTCTGTCCCGGTGGCGCGGCAATGGACCCCATCACCATGGGACCACCCGTCAGCCTGACCAGCACCAGCCAGTCTCCGGACATCGCGCCTCCGCCATCGTCACAAGGATACGTGTGCGAATAGACCGTGCCGATGGGAAGTCCGACAGGCTGGCTTGAAGGCCCTTCCGCGAGATGGCGCGCCTGCTCGAGGAAGGATGAGAGCGTAGGGTTCGTTGTCTTCATTGTTTGGTTCGTTTCTGTTTCAGGTTACACGGCAGTCCGACGCCTCGCGCGGGCCCTGTCGCTACTACATTAACATCTTTCAAGGACGTGGGTGATGACCGTGGCCGCGGTGCCCCCAAAGCTCTGTGTCATAGCCACCGCCGCACCGGGAACCTGGTTGGCGCCAGCCTCGCCCCGGAGCTGCAGCGCCGCTTCGATAACTTGATAGACACCCGTCGCCCCCACGGGATGTCCCCGGGCCTTGAGACCGCCGGCGGTGCAGATGGGCAGACGACCGCGCAGGCCGATTCCCTCGTCCCGGGCAAACTCGGTGCCCCGGCCCCGCTCCGCGAAGCCACAAGCCTCAAGACTCAGCGCCACCATCACCGTAAAGGCATCGTGCGGCTCGAGGAGGTCAATTTCCCCAAGGCAACGGTTCGCCTGACTCAGGGCGCTCCGGCAGGACTCCTCGGCGGCATGGAGCCAAAGCGGATTGCGGCGCTCCTGAAGACTCAGGGAATCACTGGCGGAGGAGCTTCCGGTGATCACCACCGCCCCCCGGGCCGGGAGATCACGCCCCAGAACGACGGCCGCGGCGCCGTCACCGGTCGGACAACAATCATACAACCCGATCGGATCCGCGATCATCCTCGCTTGAAGATAAGACTCGAGCGACACGCTTTCCTGAAGACGGGCGTGAGGGTTCCGCAGGGCGTTGTCATGAGCCACCCTCACGAAGGGATGGAAGCTGGTCCGATTCACGTGATATTCATGCATATACCTCTGCATGAGCAGGGCGTTCAAGGCGAGAAACGTGGCACTGTTCGCCACCTCCAACTCCGCATCGGCAGCTGTTGCGAGCAGACGCGTGAGGGACGATCGATCAAGACTGGTCATCTTTTCCAAGCCGACCGCAAGAACCGTCCGATATTGTCCCGAGGCCACCGCAAGATAGGCTTGACGAACCGCGGCGGCACCGCTCGCACAGGCCGCATTGATCGAAACACATTCCACCGGGCCGCACCCCAGCTCCCCGGCGAGCAGCGGACCGAGATGTCCCTGGCCGGTCGCCTCCGTCGCAATCATATTTCCGACGAACACCGCCTCCACATGATCCACACCGGCATCCTTCATGGCCTGAACGCAGGCGGAAGAAGCCAACTTTCTCAAAGATGACGTCCCGTGCTTGGCGACACCAATTTGCCCAACTCCTAAAATAGCTACATTTCGCATTTATTTAAAACGACGTTCGCCGTGCGTATAGAGAATAGGAGACAACAGGACCTTCGCAACCCATGAGCCAGCCTAGCGAGCATGCGGGGCAACCGGTCATCCCTCGGTACGGATCTGCCGTACCTATACGAGAACGACCAGTTCTCGTTTGCGCTTCGGGAAGCGTTCCTCTACTAAATGCCCCATGGTCAACGAGCCAACCAAGCAGCCAGGGGCTTCCTCACCGGAGCGCAAACGCATCCTCATCGTCGACGACCATGCGCTCCTCAGGGGCGGATGGCACCAACTGATCGACCCCGAACCGGACTTGGAGATCTGCGGGGAGGCCGCCTCCGCATCCGAGGCGCTTCGCATGCTGGAGCGGATCCGGCCCGACATTGTCGTCACTGACATCTCCCTGCCCGGTCGCAGCGGTCTGGAGCTGATCAAGGATCTGCGCAGCCTGCACCCCCAGATTCCGGTGCTCGTCGTCTCGATGCACGATGAACGCCTTTACGGTGAGCGGGTGCTCAAGGCGGGAGGCCGCGGCTACCTCATGAAAGAGGTGGCGTCCGAGGAGCTGGTCATCGCGATCCGTCAGGTGCTCCGGGGCAAACCCTACGTCAGCCAATCCCTCTCCGAGGTTTTCCTCCGGGGCATGGTGGCCGGGAGTTCGCCGGTTTTCCCCTTGGACCGCCTGACTGACCGGGAACTGGAGATCTTCGGCCTCATCGGCAACGGGAGAAGTCAGGGTGAGATCGCCAAACAACTTGGAATCGAACCCCGCACAGTCGAAGCTCACCGGGCCCACATCCGGAAAAAGCTCGGGCTTCCCGACAGCAACGCGCTGCTTCGCTTTGCGGTGCGCTGGTCCGAGACCGCGGAGGCGGCCCACTGAACCCGGGCGGGCGGGCCGGATTTTCCCCTCACGAGCACCCGATCAGGCCCGCCTCGCAAACCACCCGGGTTCCGCCTTCCGGCCGGCGCACAATTGCCAGGCGTCCTCCGAGGAGGCGGGCCCGGGAACTCATCGTTCCAAGCCCCATCCCCGGCTTTTCACAGCGCTCAGGCTCGACGCCTTTTCCGTTATCGGCCACACTGAGGCGCAGTTTGCCATCCCGGGCCTTGAGTTGGATCGTGATCCGGCTTCCGCCACTATGCCGGATGGCGTTTTGCACCGCCTCACAGGCAATCGCAAACAGGTGATTGGCCATGGACGCATCCCCCAAAGAGAGCGGTTGGGCCGGCTCAAGGAAGCGGCATTGGATCCGTCTCGTTCTTCCGGCGCGATCTGCGAGATTGCGCAAGGCCAGAATGAGTGAGTCCGCCTCACCATCAAGGGGCTGCAGACCACTCGCCAGACTTCGCATCTGCCGGATCGCCCCCCGGATCTCCGTGGAAATGGCCAAGGCCTCCGAGGACTCGCGTTTCAACCCTTTTGATCGCAGCGCCCGCGCAAAGGTTTTGGTGCGACAGTCTAACACGGTCAGGAGTGAACCGAGACCGTCGTGCAACTCCATTCCCATCCGATGCTTCTCCGCATCCACCGCTTCGGCGATCTGTCTTTCCAGCCGCCCCTCGCCATGCTGCTCAAGGATAAACCAAGCCTGACCGACCCATCCACCATCCAACGACCGGATGCCGTTGCTATTTACGGAGACTGCGATTCTTCTTCCGGTCTTATGCAGGCAGGCCGTGTCCATCTTGATCCCTCTGGTCCCTGCGCCCATTTCCCTTGCCAATCCCATCCATTCGTTCTGGCAGTCCGGCGGAGCCAATCGCGAGATCACCTCTCCCACGACTTCGTCGCTTCGATACCCGAAGAAGGTTTCGGCCGCCGGGTTCCAACAGCGCACCGAAGCCGATCCATCGGTGAGAATCACGGGAATGGGACATCCCAGACACCACGCGGTCGAGTCCGCTACTTCCGTCCACGGATCCCACGAGCCTTCCCCAACAGAAGAGGAATTCAGACTCACCCGACAGATCCGTGACGAGGAAACGCCGCCGACTTTCGGCTTCGGCCGCGCGATGTGCAGTTCCATCCACCCCACGTTGCAACCGTTCGTCTTGACACGACACCGCTCGAGTTCCCGCCCCGCGAAGACTGAGGCTAGATGGGCGCCAAAGACGGACTGACTCGTCTTTTCCAGAAGCCCGACGAAGTTGACCTGGCCCATTTTCCGACAAGGGATCCCGAGCATCGAGCGAGCTGCCCGGTTCGCCTCAAGAACTCTCCCGACACGGTTCATCGCCAGCAATCCGACCGGCGCCTCCTCGCAGCAAGAATCCCGCTGCCCGGGGCTTTGTGCCGATGTTCCGCGTCCTAGACGCCACTCCTGCCCCGATGCTCCCCTTGATCCGTCCACCGCCCTCATCATAATATATAACTTTCGTATATTTCATAATTCACTCCATATAGAATCTGTTTGTGGATCGCGTACGGCTTCCGGGATGAGGGCGCCTGGATATCCCTAGGCCGTTCGCCCCAAGGTCCCGGACGCCGGGGTGCGTTGAGCTTTTGAACGGCCCCGGAAAAAAAGGGGAAAGTCGTGAAAGGTCTGATGCCTTCGGCTTGGGGGGAGTCATGCGGAAGTTCCAGGCGGGACGCCCGCAAGCCTGCACAGCCGGGACGGCTGTGCTACGGGATCGGGGGCAGGAATCTGGGGCAGAGCAGGACCGGCTTCTGTCTGTTTGCAACCTCGGCGATCCCGCGTAGGTTCCCCCCTCTTTCGCAGATTCCCTCTTCCGATTTACCCATGGCCTCTACCGCCAAGCCACGCAAGTCCACCCCCGCAAAGAGCCCGACCGGTGCCGTCGGCGCGCACCATCGTCCCTCGCCGCGTCCGCAGCACGAGACCGATCTGAAGAAGTTGCACGCCAACGAATCGATCAAGGTCGCGAGCGACTACCTGCGGGGGACCCTACTCGACGGTCTCGCGGACCTTTCGACCGGAGCGCTGGCGGAATCGGACACGCAACTCACGAAGTTCCACGGGATTTATCAGCAGGACGACCGGGACGTGCGCCGGGAGCGCCGCAAACAGAAGCTGGAGCCGGCCTTCTCATTCATGATTCGGGTGCGGGTGGCCGGCGGCGTCTGCACCCCGCGCCAGTGGCTGGACATGGACCGCCTGGCCACGGACTACGCGAACGGGACCCTCAAACTGACCACGCGCCAGGCGTTTCAGTTTCACGGCGTCATCAAGTCGAACCTCAAAACCACGGTCCGTGAGATCAACGAGGCGCTGTTGGACACGATCGCGGCCTGCGGTGACGTGAACCGGAACGTGATGTGCAACCCGAACCCGCACCTCTCCACGGTTCACGCGGAGGTGCTCGGGGTCGCACAAGCGATCAGCGACCACCTCACGCCCCGCACCCGGGCCTACCATGAGATCTGGCTTGACAACGGTTCCGGGGAGAAAATCCAGGTGACCAAGGATCCGGTCGAGGAAGAGCCGATCTACGGGTCGCAGTATTTGCCACGGAAATTCAAGACCGTGGTGGCAATTCCCCCGAGCAACGATGTGGACATCTTTGCGCACTGCCTCGGATTTATCGCCATCGTGGAGAACGGAAAAGTCGTCGGCTACAATGTCACCGTGGGTGGTGGCCTCGGGATGACCCACGGCAACGAACAGACCTACCCGCAGTTGGCCCGGATGCTGGGTTTTTGCCAGCCGGAGGATGCGGTCGATGTGGCCGAAAAGGTCGTCACCGTGCAGCGCGATTACGGCGATCGCTCCGACCGCAAACATTCGCGCCTCAAATACACGGTGGATGATCTGGGGATCGATCGGTTCCGCGAACTCGTCGAGGAGCGGCTCGGCTACAAAATGGAGGTGCCGCGCCCTTTCCATTTCGAGGACAACGGAGACCGTTACGGCTGGGTCAAGGATGCCAACGGCAACAGCCACCTCACCCTGTTCATCCAAAACGGCCGGGTGCTCGACACCGCCGATTATCCGATGCGCACGGGGCTGCGGGAGATCGCGAAAATCCACGAGGGCGATTTCCGGCTGACCGCAAACCAGAATCTGATCATCGCCAACGTCTCCCCGCAGAACCGTGGACGGATCGAGGAACTCCTTGTAAAATACGGGATCGCGGACAGCCACAACCGGTCCGCCCTACGCCTCAATTCGATGGCCTGCGTGGCCCTGCCAACCTGCGGCCTCGCTCTGGCCGAGAGCGAGCGCTATCTTCCCGATCTGGTGGGCGAAATCGAAGGCGTTCTCGAGGAAGCAGGCCTGAGTCAGGACGCCATCACCATTCGGATGACGGGCTGTCCCAACGGTTGCGCCCGTCCCTACATCGCCGAGATCGGTCTGGTGGGTCGGAACCCGGCCACTTATAACCTCTATCTGGGAGCCGGCTTCCACGGCCAGCGCCTCGGCAAACTCTATCGGGACTCGGCCAAGGCGGAGGAGGTCACCGCGATCCTCCGCCCCCTCATCCTTGAATATGCCGCCAAGCGTAACCCTGGCGAGCGTTTCGGGGACTTCTGCATCCGGGCCGGCCATGTCAAGGCGACGCTCGACGGACGCGATTTCCACAGCTGACCGGCCCCGGGAGACCACGATGGGCTTCCACGCAAGAATCGGAGGGGTGCCGTCGTGGTTGAAGTGACTTGCCCATGCGTCATCCGCGAACCATCGCCCTGCTCCTTTTTCTGACGACAGCGGCGGCTTCGGCCGCCCCCGGGCGGAGTCCGGATTTCACGAGGGACATTCTCCCGATCCTCTCGGACCATTGTTTCCAGTGCCACGGGCCGGACGCGAGGAATGGCCGCAAGGGTGATCTCCGGCTCGATGACGAGACCGACGCCAAACGGGAACGCGCGGACGGGCACCGGGTCATCGCAGCCGGGAGTCCGGAGGCGAGCGAGCTTTGGGCCCGACTTTCCACGGATGATCCTGAAGAGCGCATGCCCCCGGCGAAGCTCTCCCGCGAATTGACCACCGCGCAGAGGGATCTCATCCGACGATGGCTCGAGGACGGGGCTCGCTGGGGAAAACACTGGGCCTTTGCCCCGGTGACACGCCCGGAATCCGGCGACGGCTCACGGCATCCGATCGACACGCTGATCGAGCGCCGCCTCACCGGGGAAGGAATCGCCCCGAACCCGCTGGCGGACCGGGAAACACTGGTCCGGCGGCTCAGCCTGGACCTGACCGGTCTTCCCCCGACCCCGGAGGATACGAAAATGTTCCTCCTCGATTCCTCCCCCGGAGCGTGGGAACGGCTGGTGGACCGCACGCTGCGCAAGCCTTCCTTTGGGGAACGGATGGCTTGGGATTGGTTGGAAGCGGCACGTTACGCGGACTCCAACGGCTATCAGGGCGACAACGAACGGACGATGTGGCCTTGGCGCGATTGGGTGGTCAAGGCCTTCAACGAAAACCTGCCCTACGATCAGTTCACGATCTGGCAACTCGCTGGGGATCTTCTCCCGGAGGCCAGCCGGGAGCAGGTCCTCGCCACCGCCTTCAACCGCAACCACATGATCAACGGCGAGGGAGGCCGCATCGCGGAAGAGAACCGGGTCGACTACGTGATGGACATGACCGAGACGATGGGCACGGTCTGGCTCGGGCTGACCCTGAACTGCTGCCGATGCCACGACCACAAATTCGATCCGCTGACCCAGAAAGAATACTACCAGTTCACCGCCTTCTTCAATCAGACACCGGTCACGGGAAGCGGGGGTAGTCCGCAGACCGCGCCGGTTCAGGATTGGTCGAGCCCGGAGCTTGACGCGCGATTGGCCCGTGAAACGGAGGCATTCCACGCCGTCACCAAGGAACTTGAACAACTCGAGGCCCGATCCTGGCCCCCCGGGACCGAGGCGCTGAAGGCGCTCTCCGGACCGGCATTGGCCGCACTGGCCAAGAAGCCGGGGTCACGCTCCCGGGAAGACTGGACGACGCTCGGCGTGCAACTCGGCAACGCAAACCCCGATTGGGCCCGGGTTCAAGGGAGATGGACCACGCAACGCGATGCCCGGGATGGTGCGAACTCGGCCATCCCCCGGGTGATGGTGATGGAGGACCTAAAGACCCTGCGTGCCACCCATCTCCTCGATCACGGCCTTTATGATCAGCCCCGGGACGAGGTCAAGGCGGGAGTTCCCGCCGCCCTTCCTCCCTTGGCGGACGGGGAGACCGCCAATCGTCTGGCACTCGCCAAGTGGCTGGTCCGCCGCGACCATCCACTCACCGCCCGGGTCACGGTCAATCGCATTTGGCAGATGTTTTTCGGGGTGGGTCTGGTCAAGACCGCCGAGGACTTCGGCCTTCAGTCGGAGCCTCCTCCCCAGCCCGAGGTGCTCGATTGGCTTGCCGCCGAGTTGATGGATTCCGGCTGGAATCTCAAGGGCTTGATCCGCACCATTGTCACCAGCGAGACCTACCGACGCTCCTCGGTGATCGCCTCGGTGGAAATCCACGAGCGGGACCCGGAGAACCGGTTACTCGCGAGAGGGGCCAGATTCCGCCTGCCCTCGTGGATGATCCGTGACCAGGCCCTCGCCGCCTCCGGGCTGTTGCGTCCCCTCAATGGCGGTCCGGCGGTGAACGGGTATCAGCCACCGGGAGTCTGGGAAGAGGCGACCTTTGGAAACAAGAAATACAGTTTGTCGTCCGGAGAGGACCTGCATCGCCGGAGCCTCTACACCTTCTGGCGGCGGATTGTCGGTCCCACGCTCTTCTTCGACTCCGCGAAGCGGCAGGTTTGTCAGGTGAAACCGTTGCGGACGAACACCCCGATGCATGCCCTCACGGTATTGAACGACGTGACCTATGTCGAGGCCGCGCGCGCCTTGGCACAACGCATCCTTCTCACCGAGCCAACCGATGGCGCCCGGTTCGCTCTCGCCGCGGATCTGCTCTGGGCCCGGTCTGTAACCCCGGGCGAAACTGCGATCTGGCAACGGGCACTGGATCGCGCAGGGGCCATGTTCGCCGCCGACATTACAGCCGCGGAGCAGCTTCTGGCCCAGGGAACTTCGCCACGCGACCCGACGTTGGATCCCCGGCAGCATGCCGTCTGGACCACGCTCTGCCTCACCCTGTTGAACCTTGACGAAACCCTGACGAAGGAATGAAGCCCGCCTGGCAACTGCTGCGCGACGATGCGCCATCCCCCATCCGCGAGGCCCA
Organism: Verrucomicrobiota bacterium; assembly: GCA_018970725.1. GTDB lineage: Bacteria > Verrucomicrobiota > Verrucomicrobiia > Verrucomicrobiales > DEV007 > V1-115. The sequence goes on along the minus strand of JAGWVU010000003.1, from coordinate 158,338 downwards.
GCTTGCGGTCAACCGGCGCCAGTTCTTCGGAAAGTCCGCCACCGGACTCGGAATCGCCGCGCTGTCCGGATTGCTGGGCCGTGAATCCGGTGCGGCGCCGCATCATCCGGCACGGGCCAAACGGGTCATCTATCTCTTCCAAAACGGGGGCCCGACACACGTCGATCTCTTCGACTACAAACCGGAGCTGACCCGGCTCCACGGCCAACCGGTGCCGAAGGAATATCTCGGTGGCAAACGCTTCAGCACGATGACCGGCGACCCCTCCGGAAAGCTCATGCTGCAGCCGGTCGAACCGTTCCACCAACACGGGTCCTCCGGGGCCTGGGTGAGCGAGTTGATGCCGCACCTCGGTGCCGTGGCGGACGACCTGTGTTTCGTGAAGAGCCTTCACACGGACGCGGTGAACCATGCGCCGGCCATCTCCTTCATGCTGAGCGGTGCGCAACTCCCGGGACGTCCCGCCCTCGGAGCCTGGCTGAACTATGGTCTTGGTTCTCCCAACGAGGACCTTCCCGGTTACGTCGTCATGACTTCCGTGAGCAAGGGGACCACTTGCGGTCAGATTTTCTATGATTTCTACTGGGGCTCGGGCTTTCTTCCCTCCCGCTTCCAAGGCTCGAAATTCCGCGGAAGCCGGGACCCGGTGCTTTACCTATCCAATCCGGAGGGCATCAGCGCCCCCTTGCGGCGCGGAATGCTCGACGACCTGGCCGAACTGAATCAGGCGAAGTTCGCAACGAGCGGGGACCCGGAGATCCTCACCCGGATCGCGCAATACGAGCTGGCCTATCGCATGCAATCGTCCGTGCCGGAACTGACGGACCTTTCCTCGGAACCGGAGCATGTTTTGGAGATGTATGGTCCTCAGGTCCGGGAACCGGGCACCTTTGCCTACAACTGCCTCATGGCCAGACGCCTCGTCGAGCGCGGAGTTCCCTTCGTGCAGTGCATGCACGCCGGTTGGGACCAGCATAACAGCCTCACCACCGAGCTTTATACACAGTGCCGCGACACCGACCAGCCGAGCGCCGCCTTGATCAAGGACTTAAAGATGCGGGGGCTCTTGGACGAGACCCTCGTGATCTGGGGCGGCGAGTTCGGGCGCACGCCGTTCATCCAAGGCAATCTGGAAAACCGCCCGCGCTGGGGGCGGGATCACCACCCTTACGCGTTCACCGTGTGGATGGCAGGAGGCGGCGTCAAACCCGGAATCTCCTACGGAGCCTCGGACGATCTGGGATTCAATGCGGTGGACCGTCCGGTCCACGTCCACGACTTCCAAGCCACCATTCTGCATCTCCTCGGCATCGATCACGAACGCCTGACCTACCGATTCCAAGGCCGCTATTTCCGCCTGACCGACGTCCACGGCCATGTCGTCCGGGATCTGCTGGCCTGAAGCCCCTCAAACAAGGGCCCGCACCATCCGCTCCAACTCGTTCATGTCCGCGGCAAATTTCCGGATGCCCTCCGCGGTCTTTTCCGTGGCCATGGCATCCTCGTTCAACAAAAAGCGGAAGCTTTTCTCGTCGGCGGCAATTGGCTCCAAGGTCTGACCGGCGATCGACTCCTCGGAGAGATGGCAACCCACCGGACCATCGGAAGCCTGCAATTCGGCGAGCAGATCAGGACTGATGGTAAGTAGATCGCAGCCCGCAAGCTCAAGAATCTGGCTTGTGTTGCGGAAGCTGGCCCCCATGACTTCGGTCGGGTAACCGAATTTTTTGTAGTAGGCGTAAATCGTCCGCACGGATTGGACGCCGGGGTCGTCCGCTCCTTGGTATTCTTTCCCGGTATTCTTCTTATACCAATCGTAGATGCGCCCCACGAAGGGCGAGATCAACTTCACGCCCGCCTCCGCACACGCCACCGCCTGAATCAAACTGAACAAGAGGGTCAGATTGCAATGAATCCCCTCGTCCTCAAGCTGTCGTGCGGCCTGAATCCCTTCCCACGTCGAAGCGATTTTAATGAGAACCCGCTCCCGGTCGATCCCCTCCTGCTCATAAAGCGCAATGAGGCGTTGCGCCTTTTGCAAGGTCCCGGCGGTATCAAATGAGAGACGGGCATCCACCTCGGTGGAGACCCTCCCGGGCACGATCTCGAGAATCGCTTGGCCAAACAAAATCAGAATCCGGTCGAGCACGGCTTCGACAAGCGCATCTCCGGACAGACCGGAAGCCCGGCAATCCGTCACCGCCCGCTCGATCAAGGGACGATAAGCCTCCTGCTTGGCTGCCTTCAGAATGAGCGAAGGGTTGGTCGTGGCGTCCTGCGGAGCATAGGAACGCATCGTTTCAAAATCCCCGGTGTCGGCAACGACGGTGGTGAACTGCTTGAGCTGCTCCAATTGATTCATCAGCGGACCTTACCCGGGTTCCCGCCGGGGGCAACCGACAACACCGTCACAGAACCTGCCGGAAAAGGAATCTGCCACTCACTCAAGCCGCAAAAGCAGATCGTTCGCGGCCACGGTATCTCCCTGGTGCACCAACAACTCGGAAACCACCCCGTCGCGGCTCGCCCCGACGCTGGTCAGCATCTTCATGGCTTCCAGCGTGACGAGCTTGTCGCCCTGCTTGACCGAGGAACCGACTCCAACGGCAAGGTGGGTGATCATTCCGGGCATCGGGGCGACGACATGGGCGGGGTTGTCCGGATCTCCCTTGGGCCGGGCTTGGGAGGTGACCGCCTTGGAGGAGTCGATGACCTGGGCTTCCCGGGGCATTCCGTTGAGTTCGTAAAAGAGCGTGCGCACCCCCTGCGGGTCCGCCTCGCTCACACTGACTAATTTGATGAAGAGGGTCTTGCCCTCGTCAATGTCCACGGAGATTTCCTCACCGGCACGAAGTCCATAAAAGAATGCAGTGGTCGGAAGACCGCTCAAAGAATCGTAAGCCTTCCGGGATTTCTCGAAGTCGAGGAAGACCTGTGGATACATGATATAGCTGAAGAGATCGTTCTCCGTGGGTTTGCGCCGCAGCTTCCGATGCACTTCCTCACGCGTGGCCTCGAGATCCATTTCGGGCGCAACCTCGCCCGGTCGTTTCGTGGTAGGCTCCCGGCGGTTCCCCAAAATCACCTTCTGCACTTCCGCAGGCCAACCGCCATCCGGCTGCCCCAACCCACCGGCAAGCATATCGATCACCGACTCCGGAAAATCGAGAACGCCCGGGGTCAGACCGGGAACGTCGCCCGGGCGCAGGCCGCGGGTGATGAGGAAAATCGCGAGATCTCCGACCACCTTGGAGGAAGGCGTGACCTTCACAATGTCCCCGAGAAGCTGGTTAACCTCGGCATAACAGCGCGCGACCTCGGGCCAGCGATGGCCCAGGCCCAGCGCTGCGGCCTGCTCCTTGAGGTTGGTGAATTGTCCACCCGGCATCTCATGGACATAAACCTCAGCGCTCCCGGCCCGGGGCGCGCTCATGAAGGGAACATAATAGCCCAGAACTTCTTCCCAATAGTCACTCATCTCATTGAGAGCATCGAGATCCAGCCCAGTGTCCCGCTTGTGCCCCTGCAAGGCCGCGACGATGGAGTTCAAGTTCGGTTGACTCGTCGAACCCGACATGCTGCTGATGGCGAGATCGACGATATCCACCCCGGCCTCGCACGCCTGAAGGACGGAAGCCGCGTTGATGCCGGAGCTGTCGTGTGTATGAAAGTGGATCGGAATGCCGATCTCCTCTTTCAAGGCTTTCACCAGTTTCCGCGCGGCGAAAGGCCGGCACAATCCGGCCATGTCCTTGATAGCGAGAATATGGGCGCCCATTCGTTCCAGCTCTCTGGCCTTGTCCACATAGTAGGCCAGCGAATACTTGTCCCGCTTGGGATCGTCGATATTACCGGTGTAACAGATGGCCGCCTCACAGACCGAACCCGTTCCCTGACAGGCATCCATCGCAACCTTCAGGTTCGGAAGATAGTTCAGGCTGTCAAAGATCCGGAAAATATCCATCCCGGCGGCGGCGGAGTGCTTCACGAAGGACTCAACCACATTGTCGGGATAGTTTGAATAACCAACCGCATTCGAACCGCGGAAAAGCATCTGGAAGCAGATGTTGGGGATCCGCTCCCGCAACAGACTCAAGCGCTCCCAGGGATCGTCCTGGAGGAACCTCATCGCCGTGTCGAACGTGGCTCCACCCCACATCTCCAAACTGAACAACCCGGGTGTCCGACGCGCGATGGCGTCCGCCACGCCCAGCATGTCATAAGTTCGCATGCGAGTGGCGATGAGCGACTGATGGGCGTCGCGAAGTGTGGTGTCGGTCACCAGCAACCGCTTCTGCTCACTGATCCAGCGCGCGAATTTCTCCGGGCCCAGTTCAAGCAATTTCTGGCGGCTCCCGGGGCGGATCGCTGCGTCAGGATCATGGTGGGGCCGGGGAGCGGGAGGCAAAATCTCGCTTGGCTTCCATCCCTTGGCGTGGGGATTGCCGTTGACCGTGACTTCGCTGAGGTAGGCCAACAGTTTGCTGGCGCGGTCCCGGCGCGAGCGGAAGGAGAAGAGCCGGGGATCGGTATCGATGAGCTTGGTGTGAACCTCGCCGGTGCGGAAGTCCTCGTGCAGGATGACGTTCTCGAGGAACGGGATGTTCGTCTTCACGCCCCGGATGCGGAATTCGCGAAGCGCGCGATGCATCCGCTGGATCGCCCCGGAAAAGTCCCGGCCACTCGCCGTGACCTTGACCAGGAGCGAATCATAGTAAGGCGTAATGATACTGCCGGCGTCCCCATTGCCCGCGTCAAGCCGGATCCCGAAGCCTGCCGCGGAACGGTAGTTGGCGACGCGTCCATAATCCGGCGCGAAGTTGTTCTCCGGATCCTCACTGGTGACCCGGCATTGAATGGCATACCCGTTGCGCGGGATTTGATCCTGGGCGGGGATGTCGATTTCCTTGCCATGCAACGGAAAACCCCTGGCAATCAGAATTTGCGAACGCACCAGATCGAACCCGGTGATCTGCTCGGTCACGGTGTGTTCAACTTGAATCCGCGGGTTCATCTCAATGAAGAACCACTCCCTGGCGTCCATGTCGTAGAGGAACTCGACAGTCCCCGCATTGTCATAACGCACCTCGCGGGCAATCGCGACCGCGGCATCACAGAGTTCCTTGATAAGACCTGGCTCCAGTCCGACACTTGGCGCAATCTCAATGACCTTCTGGTAGCGCCTTTGCACGGAGCAATCCCGTTCATGAAGGTGAACCACGTTGCCATGATGATCGCCGAGGATCTGCACCTCGATGTGCTTGGCCCTGCCGATATAACGTTCCAGGAAAACGGCTTTGTTTCCGAAGGCCCGCTCCGCCTCGCTCTGCGCCTCTTCCAAGCGTTGTTCCAGATCCTCGGCCCTCTCGACCACCCTCATGCCCCGCCCCCCGCCACCGAACGCGGCCTTGATGATGAGGGGAAAACCAATCGATTTGGCGATCTTCAAGGCCTTTTTCGGATCCGCCACCGGCTCTTCGGTTCCCGGCAGGGTCGGGACACCCGCCCGTTTGGCCACCGCCCTCGCGGCCACTTTGTCCCCCATTTGTTCCAAGAGTTCCGGGCGTGGTCCCACGAAGGTGATCCCCGCTTCGGCGCATCCGCGGGCCAAAGCCGGGTTTTCGGAGAGGAATCCATAGCCGGGGTGAATCAGACTGACGCGCTTCTCCTTTGCCAGCGCCACGATGCCTTCGATGTCGAGATAAGCGCCCACCGGCCCTTTCTCCCTCCGCAGCATGTAGGCTTCGTCCGCCTTGAAACGATGCCGGGAAAAACGATCCTCCTCGGCGAAAATCGCCACCGTCTGCAGCCCCAACTCATTGGCCGCGCGAAAAATTCGGATGGCAATCTCCCCACGGTTAACGGCCATCAGCCGCCCGTCGGAAATTCTGGGATCATGGAGATGCGGGGTAACAGGGGTCGACATAAGCGGCGCAACCTAGGGTGATTTGGAGGGCCGCGCAATTCCCCTTCAATGCGAATCAGGGGCCACCCGCACCTCTGGTTCCTACCGGACGCCTCGATTGAAAGGGAATCGAGTCGACAATCGCAAAGATGAGTTCATGGGCCCTCCCCCCGCTCCGGTTGACTCTTTCCTGAATTCCGGTGAGGGCGGGCTTATCGAAATACTCGAGGCCGCGACCGAGAGCGTAGCTGAGCAGCGAGGAGGACAGGGACTTCACGAAAGCATCCTGGTGGCTCTCCAAGAGCAACCTCCTCAATCCTTCCATGTTCTCAAACCGGCCCGACCCGGCCAACTGCCCGGACGGGTCGATCCGCACCGCCCCGTCCGTTTCCCGCCAGGCGCCAATGCCGTCATAATTCTCCATCGCCAACCCGATGGGATCCATCCGCGCATGGCAGTTGGCACAGGCCGGCAGATCCCGGTGCGCCTCCAAACGCGCTCGCAAGGTGCCGTTGACCGCTTTCCTCGCGCTCGCCTCGAGCAACGGCACGTTTGGCGGCGGAGGCGGCGGAGGCGTCCCCAGAATGTTTTCCAAAACCCAGTTTCCGCGGTTCACCGGTGAGGTCCGGGTCGGGTGGGAGGTCAGGGTCAGGATGCTGGCGTGGGTGAGCAGTCCGCCCCGTTGACGGCGGGCTTCCCCCTGAAGCGCAACCCTCCGGAAGGCGTCGCCCTTGACCCCGTCGATCCCGTAGTGAAGGGCCAGCGTTTCATTGAGGAACGTGAAACCCCCGTCGAGAAACTCGAAGACGCTCCGATTCCCCGCGAATACCGACTGGAACAACTCCTCGGTCTCCGACCGCATGGCGGCGCGCAACCGATCGTTCCAAGCCGGGAAGGTCTTCCGATCCGGGGCAACCAGATCGAGATTGCGCAACTGCAGCCATTGTCCTGCAAAATTCTCCGTCAGGGCGCGGGCCCGCCGATCTTCCAGCATCCGGATCACTTCGGTGCGCCATTGCGCCCGGAGCCGCCCTTCCTCCGCCACCCTCAACAAATGATCGTCCGGAGGACCGCTCCAGAGAAAAAAGGAAAGGCGGGCGGCCAACTCCACCTCCCCGAGGGCCACCACCCCGGATTCACCCGGCTCAGCATCCATCCCCTCCCCGCGAAAGAGAAATTTCGGTGAGACCAACGCGGCCTCGATGGCCAGAACCACCGCCACCTCGAAGCCCTCCTGCCGCCCCCGGGCCATCTCATAAATCCCCATCAACCGGGCGACCTCCGCGGCCGTCAGGGTCCGCCTCCAGGCACGCCGACCGAAGGCGGCCAGAATCCGCTCCGCCCGCTGCCGCTCCGAGCCGGCACCGCCGGTCGAAAAAATCGCTTCGTGCGCCGGACCCGGTGGCGGCGGCGCCACCGCAACGGGGCCCACCAGATCCACGCGGTGGATGTGCAGGTTGCGGTCCCGACGCCTCGGATCCGGATAATTCGGATCATAATGATCATTGAGGAAGGCCATCTCCAGCCATTGCTCGCCCCGGCGCAACCCGACTGGAAATTCCACCATCCGGGGACGGGAGGATTCGGCTTCAATCGCAAACGTATGCCGGGTGGAATCCCCGATCTTGATCCCGAGTTTCGCCGGTTCGTCCCCCGCCTGATCCTGCGCCGCCAAAATCCGGATCCGATACTCCCCGTCCCGCTTCACCGGGAGCTTGAGCCCCACCGTTCCCGTCCTGGCCAGGCTACCCGTTCCATGGGAGGCATGCTGCACCCCACGGAAATGCTCCTCCGCTTCGAAGCCCAAGACTTCCGGAGCCGGCGGACGGATCCGGAAGACCTCCGACAGAATCCGATCCGCCGCCAGAACATACTTCTCCAGCAGCTCCGGCGACATCGAGAGCACCGCGCCGACGTTGTCGAAACCGTATCCGGTATCGTCCGGAGGCAAATTGGCCGCTGGATCAAAGGATACCTCACCGAAAAGCTCCGTGATGCTGTTGCGATATTCCTGACGGTTGAGGCGCCGGATCACCACCTTTCCCGGATCCGGTTTCCGAGGGTCGAGACGGAACACCTCCCGCTCAATCCAAGCCAGCAGTCTGGTTTTCGCAGCCTCCGGAAGCGGCGGATCTCCCGGAGGCGGCATGAGCCCCGCTTCGATATTGTGGTGCACCCCCTCCCAAAGGGCCCGGGCCTGGAGGCGTTCAGCTGGGCCGGCGAATTGGTCAAGAGCCAGATCACCCTTGGAAGCACCGTCCCCGTGGCAATCGTAACAATGCGACTCCAAGACGGGCTCGATCTCCCGGCCAAAATCAGGCGGAACCTCCGAGAGGAACGCCCCGCCTGGTCGACGGGTCAGGGCGCCCGCCAGGAAAGCGAGTCCGATGACGCCGACGGCAAACCAGTGCCTTCCCTTGATTTCACGATCTTCCACCCTGCGGCTTAGAACCCGTCGACCGGTTGGCGCTCAAATTAACCTTTGGTCTTCCCCGTCCGGACCTGGCCGTGCGGCGAGGTGGCCTGCGGTGCACTTTGCCCCACTGCCGGCTATTCCGCATCGATTGCATCAGCGCGAAGAGCACTACGAGAGCCGCCACCTTAATCGTGCCGAAAATCTCCCCCCGCCCGGAACCAAAGGGAGACGGAGCAGCGTCGGCCAGAATTCGCACGAGGCTCGGCACAAAATCTGGATCTGGGCCCGGAGCGGTCACGTCATCCCACCTTATTTAAGGGGCGAAAAGTCGGTTGCCTTGAGAAAAAGACTCTCCACGCCGCCCGGTTGTTTGGTCAACGACCCGCCCTTCTCCGAAGCCGTTTTGGCGGCGATCCAGTCCGGGTCGGACCGGAAGGCGGCGAACGAACGGGCCGCCGCGTCCCTTGAGTCATGCGCCAGCAAATAAACCAGCGTGTCGCCCGCCCCCTTCTCTCCGGCCATTGGGTTCCAGTAGCCGATGTGCGTCATGCCATGCTTGGAAAACAAGCCCAGGGTATGGTCACGAAAACGCGCATGCAAAGCCTCCAATTTTCCGGGAGGCGTGTGATAGGTCCGCAGTTCAAAAACCCGGTCACCACCCGCTCCCGGAGACGGCAGGGCGGGACTGAAGTCGCTCATCCGCAGGAAGACGGCCTCCGGGGCCTTGGCGAGAATCTTCCCTTTCTCCTCACTGGCCTGCCTCGCCTTCTGCCAGTCCGGGTCGGCACCGAAGCCCTTCCAACTGACCTTGGCTGCGTCGCGGCTTTCATGAGCCAACAGATAAACCAGGGTGTTGGCGGAGCCCGCGGCTTCATCCATGGGAACCCAGTAACCGACATTGACCATCCCATGTTTGGCAAACAGGGCACAGGTGTGATCTCGAAATCGGGTCAACAGATCGGGGAGCTTTCCCTCATTCGTGACATAGGTCCGGAGTTCGAAAACCCGGTCGTCCGCCGCCTTCAACACCCCCGGGAGAAGCAGAGCCAAGCCCAAAACGCGCGTCCATCCAACCATGGCTCCATCGTCGCAAAGGCCGGGCCCGGAAGCAAGCCGGAAAGCGGTGCTTCACCGCGGACAAGGTTCATTCCCCGCTTTGGGCCCGCCCCGCCAAGCGGGCCTCGAGTGACTCGAGTTTCGCCTCAAGTTCTGCCACCCGTTGGAGCAACTTGGGAACTTTCTTCGCGTAGACCTGCTGACGCCCCCACTCCTTCAGCGTCTTGGCCGGGTAGCCGAAGTAGGTCTCCCCACCGTCCAGATTCGAGATGACCCCGACCCGTCCCCCGAGGATCGCTCCGTCGCCAACCGACACGTGTCCCGCGACACCGCCCTGAGCGGCCATGGTGACGTAGTTGCCCAGCTTGGAACTTCCGCTCAGCCCGCACAACGCCACGATCAAACAGTGTTTGCCTGTCACGACATTGTGCCCGACCTGGACCAGATTATCGATTTTCGTTCCTTCCCCGATCACCGTGGCTCCAAAACGCGCGCGGTCGATGGTTGAATTCGCCCCCACCTCGACGTCGTCTTCGAGAATCACGATACCCGCCTGCCGAATCGGCTGATGGCGCCCATCCTTGAACTGGTAGCCGTAACCGTCCGCCCCGATCACCGCGCCCCCTTGGAGCACAACCCGATTTCCCAACCGACAACCCTCCCGAACGGAAACATGGTCGTGGAGTCGACAGTCGCGCCCGAGATGAACATATTGCCCGAGCGAGACAAAGGCTCCCAACCGGGTTCCCTCCCCCAGCACCACCCCGTCCGCGAGACAGGCGTAGGGCCCGATGCTGACTTTGGCGGGATCGAATTGGACCCCCTGACCAATCACTGCGGTGGGGTGAACGCCTGGTTGAAAGGGAATCTCCGGAGCCCCGAAACGGCGCACCACCAGATCAAAGGCAAGGACCGGGTCATCGACCTCCACCAAAGCGGCGGATGACGGACCATTTTTTACATTGCCCCCTACGAGAACCGCGCCGGCCCGGGTTCCTTCGAAATCCTTTTGATAAAGCTCGTTCCCGAAAAAGCTCAAGCCGTCCGGCCCGCACTCGCGGAGGGCATCGAACGAGCGCAACACAAGGTCCGGATCCCCCTGGATGAGACGCCCATGAACCAGGGTGACAAGATCTGAGACCGTGAGTTCCATGTTGATTGACATAACTTGGAGGAAAGAGGTCGCCTACCACAAAAAAGGGACGGTGTGCACCCACCGTCCCCAAATCAAGCAGCTATGAACGAAGCAGCGGGCCGATCAGGGCTTGATGTCCGCTTCACCCTCTTTGGGAGGCGTCCATCCGGCCGGGGCTTTGGAATTGAGCTTCTTGCCCACTTCCTCGGTCAAGTCAGTCAGGTTGGTGGTGCTGCTGTAGGCGACGGTCGGGACTCCGTTGATGCCGAAGGTGCGGTTCAACACCAGATCGTAGGACTTGGCCTTGGCCACTTCACCGATGGTGTTGTAAATTTCTTCCGTCAGGCTCTTTTGCACATCGTTGGCCTTGGCCGCCAACTCGGCATTGATCTTGCCCTCCAGCTCGAGCAACTCCTGCTGAAGGCTCTGGAGTTGGCCCTGACGTTCGGTAGCCTCTTCAACCACCTTCTTCTTGGCGTCGTCGCTCAGGGTGGGATCCTTGAGCTTCTTCTGGGCTCCGGCCTGAAGATCAAGCAACTCCTTGAATTTCAGGCGACGTTCTTCAACCTTCTTACGCTCTTCATCCCGTTTGGCTTGAAACGATTTCCGCTCGAGGTCGGTACGATAGAATTCACGCTGCAGACGCGCAAAATCTACGAGACCGATCTTGGCGGGTTGTTGAGCCTGAGCCTGTCCGGCAGTGAATGCAGCCGCTGCAAGGAGGCAAGTGGTAAGAATCCTGAATTTCATGGATCAAATGGTTTCTATTAATTGGGTGAGTTGGGCGTGAGGAGTGTAAAAAGCACCCGCCGGATTTCAAGAACTTCCTAACACTGTTTTTCCGGCGGCACAGAAAAAGGCCAGAGCCCCCACGCGTCTTAGAAACGATAACCGATGTTGAACTGAAAGCGCCCGGTCGAATCGTTGAACTCGTCCGCCGCCAAGGGGATGGCGTAGTCGAGACGAAGGGGACCGACAGGAAGGAAGACCCGGAGACCGATACCGGCATCGGAGTTCCAGTCGCCATCGAAAGAAGCAGCATCAGCAGCGACCATCCCCATGTCGTAAAAGACCGCACCGCGAAGCTGGGGCATAATGGGGACGGTGTATTCCACACTGGCCCAAGTCGAGGTTTGGCCACCGATGGGCTCTCCCAGATTGTCCTTCGGGCCGACATCCCGGAAATTAAAGCCGCGAAGGTTGTTGGCCCCACCGAGGAACTCCCGGTCGAAGATGGGGACATTGTCACCGAAGACCGCATGGAAATGCCCCTCAACACTGAGGATCGAGTCAAAGGGCAGATGAACGAACTGCACTGCCCCCCCCTCGAGATGGAAATCCTCCACATCCCCACCAAGCCCGGAATAGGAGACGCCGCCATCAATCCGGTGACCGGTGCGGGTGAGGAACAGGTCATCCCTCGTATCGTGGGCGTAGGTCGCGCCGAGCAGGCTCTGCAAGTAATCACCGTCCTCCGCCTTCAAAAGATCCGATGCGTCGTCGGTCACGTCAATGCTGGTGGACTGCAGCTTGTATTCCAATGCGATGTTGCTGTGCTCGCCAAGAGGCTTGCGAAGATTGATCGCTCCACCCGCATTGGTCTGGTCGAAGTAGTCGCTCAAGAAGGACAGATTCCGGTAAAACACTTCACCACCCAGCGCGAGGGGCCGGTCAAGGAACCACGGCTCGGTCAAGTTCAACATGAGGTCCCGGCGCTGCGTCCCGATTCGCGCCGCAGCACGGAACCGCTGGCCGGCCCCTGTGAAACTGGGCCAGTTCCCGATGTCGAAGTTGGTCTGGGTCACTTCCACGAACCCGACCAAGTTGTCGATCGAACTGAATCCAGCCCCGAAGTTCAAGGAACCGGTCGGCTTCTCCACGACATCGATGTTCACGTCCTTGTAACCCTCCTGAGCCGAGTCGGTCGGGCTCACATCGACATTGGAGAAATACCCGATGTTCTCGAGACGTTTCTTGCCCGCCATCATCTTCGGCGCATTGAACACCTCCCCCGGCTGGCCGGGAAATTCGTTGCGGATCACCTTGTCCTTTGTCTTCGAGTTGCCCTCGATATCGATCTTGCCGAGGTAGAACTTTGCGCCCTCGGTGATTTCGTAAACAATGTCCACATCCGTGCCGCCGGCACTGTCCAGAACCGGGACAACGGAAGCATCGGCATAGCCTCGGGAGCCATAGTAGTCCCGGAGCGCCTGGAGATCGGACTCGACGCTGGCAGCGGAGAACACTTGGGCGGCCCGGGTCTTCAGATAGGGCGTCAGGTCGGCAATCGAGAATGCCCGGGCTCCGCTGACACGCACGCTGTGGACGTTGTAGACCTTGCCCTCGTCGATCGTCACCACAAGATCGACCTTCTTTCCATCGACCCGAATCCGACGGGTATCGACAATCTTGGCATTCAGATAACCCCGGTCCTTGTAGAAACGCTCGATTGCCTCAAGATCATCATCGATCTGATCCTCGTTGACCTTGCCACGCTTGCCGATCGCGGGAAGCAATGACGCCTCCTTAGACTTCATCTGCTTCCTCAACTCCTTCGAGCTGAAGGCCGTATTGCCGACAAACTCGACATCCCGAAGGACACTCTTGGTTCCCTCGGCGATCTTGTAGACCACCTCGGAGAACCCATTGGAGCCGGAAGCCCGCGTCTCGTAGGAAACAGTCGTGCCAGTGTATCCGGAATTCTCGTAGAGCTCCTGGATCTTGCGCTGCCCCTCCTGAACCTTGCCTTCATCGAGCACGCCACCCGGATTCATCTCCACTTTATTGCGCAGCTTGCCCTCGGAGAACGCGGTGTTGCCCTCGAACGAAACTTTCCCAAGAGAAGTCCGGGTCTGAACCTTCACGATTACCCTGACACCGGCTCCGGCCGGTTCAGTGAGCACCCGGATGCTCTCGACCATCCCGCTCGCGTAGAGATTCTTGATGTCATCTTCGACCACCGATTGAGAGAAGGGATGCCCAACCTTGGTCGCCATGTTCGACAGCAGACGCTCCGGCGCGACACTCTGCGGCCCAACGTATTCCACATCGATCGCCGTCACGTTCTTGCCCGCGACCGTCTGCGCCGCAACCGGCAGGACCGGGACCCACGCGAGAAGCAAGGCAAGCAAGACCGCGGATTTCAACAAATTGAACATGTTCATGAGAAACGGAATGAGCGTGGCAGGGTGTTGGACGACCTCACCAGCAGCGCCCACTCTGCGTAAAGGGACCGTCCGGTCAAGGTTATTCTCCGGAGATCTGGAACCACCGACCACTCAGCACGTTCCAACTCCAGTAGCCTTTTACGGACAGCCCCGGACGACGGGGCAACTCAGGACGAAATCAATCCATTCCTAATTTGATTTGAGACTCACGAATGTAAAACAAAATTGAGCAAAAATCACGCCCCTTGGTCCAATATCCGATTTTCTCCCCTATCTTTCACCGGTTTCTCCAGTAATTCTGAAATCGCACCGTGAGCGATCCCTTTTACACCCGCACCGTCGCCGCTCCCAAATCGAGTTTCGATCTTTCCCTGCGCCCCAGTCAGTTCCAAGACTTCGTGGGTCAGGAAAAGATCACGGAACGGCTCATTCTCATGGTCGAGGCCGCCCGCCAGCGGGGCGATGTCGTCAGCCACGTCCTGCTCAGTGGACCTCCGGGCCTGGGCAAGACAACGCTGGCCAACATCCTCGCGCAGGCGGCCGAGGCGCAAATCCATATCACGAGCGGTCCGCAAATCGACAAGGCCGGAGACCTAGCGGGGATCCTCACAAAACTCGCCGCGGGGGATGTCCTGTTCATCGACGAGATCCACCGCCTCCATCCGAGCATCGAGGAATACCTCTATCCCGCGATGGAGGACTTCAAGCTCGACATCATCATCGACCAAGGGCCGAATGCCCGGACGATCCAATTGAACCTGCCCAAATTCACCTTGGTCGGCGCCACCACCCGTTCGGGAATGTTGACCGCTCCACTCCGGTCCCGGTTTGGGACGATCAATCGCCTGGATTACTATGCCATCGACCAACTCAGCCTCATCGTGGAACGCTCCGCGAACCTTCTCGAAGTGGAGATCGAGACCGAGGGAGCGAGGGAAGTGGCCGCCCGGAGCCGGGGAACCCCCCGCGTGGCGAACAATCTGCTGCGCTGGGTCCGGGACTACGCGCAGGTCCGGGCGAACAACGTGATCACCCGGGAAGTGGCAGACAAAGCCCTCAAGATGCTGGAGATCGATGCCGAGGGATTGGACGAAATGGACGTCCGTTTGCTGGAGGCCCTGGTTTTCAAGTTCGAAGGCGGTCCGGTCGGTCTCAGCTCGCTCGCGGTCTCCGTCGGCGAGGATGAATCGACCATCGAGGAGGTTTACGAACCCTACCTCATCATGCAAGGCTACATCAAGCGGACTCCGCGCGGCCGGGTATCGATGCCCAAAGCCTACACCAAGCTGGGAGCGCCGCTGCCGAAGAATCCGCAACCGGAACTCCTGTAGCTTTCCGAGCCATCTTCCTGGGAATTCTCAGCGGAGCAGCTCGGGATATCGGCTCAAGGCCAGTTCCCGGCAGCGGACGTTGATCGCCTCCACCGTGGTAAGTTGCAGGATCTCCGTGACGAATTGCTCGCATTCGGCACGATGGAGCGCCCGGATGGCCCGCTTCACGGGAAGGATTTGCCCCGGACTGACACTCAACTCGGTAATCCCGAGCCCGAGGAGCAACGGAGTGGAAAGAACGTCTCCGGCCATCTCCCCGCAGACACCGACCCAGATCCCGCAGGCGGCCGCAGCCTCCGCAACCCGCTTGATCATCCGCACGATGGCTGGATGATGCGGGGCATAGAGCCCGGCGACCCGCTCGTTCACGCGGTCGACCGCGATGGTGTATTGCACCAAATCGTTGGTCCCGATGCTGAAGAAATCGACCTCCCGGGCGAGAACATCGGCAATCATGACCGCGCTGGGCACCTCGACCATCACCCCGACTTGAATCTTCTCGTCGAAGGGCAGCCCATCGGAACGCAGCGAGGCCTTGGCCTCCTCCAGCCGGGACTTCGCTTCGAGAAGCTCCTCGAGACTGGAGACGAGGGGGAACATGATGGACACCTTCCCCTCGGCGCTGGCCCGCAGGATGGCCCGGAGTTGGGTCCGGAACATCTCAGCCTCCTCGAGGCAAACCCGGATCCCCCGCCAACCGAGGAAAGGGTTGTGCTCGGTGCCGTGCTGGATCGAGGAGGGTAGCTTGTCGCCACCCGCATCCAAGGTCCGGATGATGACCCCGTGCGGACTCGCCGCCCGGGCCACTTTGCCGTAGTCCTCGAACAGCGCATCCTCTTCCGGCAGAAACGTGCGGTCGAGGTAGAAAAACTCGGTCCGGTAAAGACCGACCCCCTCCGCCCCAACCTGGCGGACCCGGTCAATTTCCCGCGAAAACTCGAGATTGGAGGACAGAACCACCGCCTGCCCGTCCGACGTAATGGCTCGCTCTCCAACGAGGTGACTCAACTGCTCCCGGATGGCTCCATGCTCCGCCTCGATTTGGGCGTAATGCTCGATGGTCTCCGGGCGCGGATTGGTGATGACTACCCCGCCGTAGCCGTCGAGCAAAACCTCGTCGCCAGTGTGAAAATGACCGTCGAATTCGTGGAGCCCGACCACTGCCGGAATCCCGAGGGATCGGGCGATGATGGCAGCATGGCAGGTCTGGTTCCCCGTCTCCGTGGCATAGGCCAGCACGAGGGAGCGATCCATGGAGGCGATTTCCGTCGGCGAGAAGTCCGCGGCCGCGAGGATGTGGGGGTGCTTGACCCGATGCTCCGCATTGGACTCGCCGGCCCCCGGTTTGAGGTTGGCGAGGACCCGGCGCATCACGTCGCCCAGGTCGACGGCGCGCTCTTTGAGATACGGATCCTGCACCCTGCGCATCACCTCGATCGATGTATTGATGACCTGGTAGAGGGCGGACTCGATGTTGATCTGCTCCTTGCCGACCTTCTCGAAGATCTGGTCAAGCACGATCTGGTCCTCGAGCATGAGCAGATGGAAATCGAAGATGTCGGCGTCGTCCCCGGCCGCGACGCGAATCTGGTTCTGCAGGGAAACGATTTGGCGCCGGGTCTCCGCCAACGCGGCATCGAGCCGGGCATGCTCGCCCGGAACGTCGGAGGGCCGGATGGCATACGTCTCGGGCTCGATCAACGAGTTGTCACGCACCACCACGCGGGCACGGACGATCCCGGGTGAAACACCCAAGCCCTTGAGACGCACCTCCTCCGAGCCCCGGTTCATCAGCACAACTCCGTCATCAACACCCACTCAGACATTGCCGAAGCCACCGGCAAAGAGCCGGTCCAACTCCTCGATGGCCGCCTGCTCATCCGCGCCTTCTGCACGGACCTCGACTTCGGAACCGTATTCCGCGGCGAGCATCATGAGCCCCATGATGCTCTTTCCATTGACCTCGTCATCGTCCTTGGTCACCCAAATCTCGGACGAATAGCGGGCCGCCGCACGCACGAACATGGCCGCCGGGCGCGCATGCAGCCCTTGCTTGTTGGTGATTTTGAATTTTTTGCTCACTGCCATGGCAATGGTCTCCGGCTACTGGGGTTTCCCTCGCGGGGGTTGATTTGGAATTCTTTCGCGGGAAGCGGATGGCGGCTCTCGAAGTCCCCTCCCCCTATGGCCACAAGCGCGGCGCCCTTCCCGAAAAAACGCTCATCCGATGCCGCTACGCTCCCGCATCATCTTGATTAGCTTTTTGTCAAGTTCCACCGCCGCATTATAACCATAACTGCGCAATTTCTGGTCGAGAGCGGCCACTTCCACCAACTGGGACACGTCCCGCCCCGGAGCCACCGGGATTTCGACCTCCGGAATCCGCAGCCCGAGCAGGTGGGAATACTTCTGGTCCAATCCATGGCGATCGATCTCGTCGGCATCCGACATCACCCTCAAGGTGCAGACCAGTTCCAAGCGCTTCTCCAGCCGGATCGAACCAATTCCGAACAGCGCGGCGACGTTGATGATTCCCAACCCCCTCACTTCCATGTGGTAACGCCCCATTTCGGGCGCCATCCCGATGATCTCCCGGTTCTCGATGTTGCGGAGGTCCACCTTGTCGTCCGCCACCAGACTGGCCCCGCGCCGCAACAGGGAAAGCACACACTCGCTTTTGCCGCTCCCGCTGCTTCCCCGGATCAACACGCCGACGCCCAGCACATCGACCATGCAACCGTGCACGCTGAGGGTGGGCGCAAAATCCCACTCCAACTGGATGGTCGCGGCATTGATGAAATTCATTGTCACCATGGTCGTCCGGAAGACGGAGATCCCCATCCGGTTGGCGATCTCCAGCATTTCATCCGGAAGCGTCTCTCCCCGGCTCACGACGATGCACGGAATCTCCTGCCGACAGAACTCCTCGAATCGCCGCAAGCGCTCCTCCGGGTCGAGACTCTTCAAAAAGGAACGCTCCGCCTTGCCGATGACCTGCACCCGCATGAACGCGAAATAATTGTAATAGCCGGCCAGAGCGAGACCGGGCCGGTTGATGGTTGGCTCCCGGATCAGGCGGCCGAACCCGCTATCGTCCCCCACCAGACGCATCCGGAGGTCTTTCCCGTGCCGTTCGAAGAATTCCCGGACACTGAACGAATCGATCACCTTCGGGCGCCCGGCGGTCGACTTGGAGTCGGAATTTCCCATGCCTGACTCTGCACTGAAATCCGCCCCGAGTCCAGCCCCGGTGAAAGCGCCTCACGGGAGAGGCCGGGCGACGGCCCGACAAAGAGCGGACGCCACCCGGCCTGAACTGCGGTTGATCAACTCGCCTTGGCTTCCAATTCCGGATGGACCACGGCGTAATCCCCGTCCTGGCGGCGGTAAAGAATCGAGAGCCGCTCCGTCTGCGGGTGTTTGAAAAGAACGAAAGGCAACTTCCGGATCTCCATCTCCTCGATGGCCTCCCGCTCTTGCAGCGGTTTCACCCGGGAAACCTCCTTGTGAAGGATGAGCCCTTGGGGAGCCGCTTCGGGCGCCATCGGCTCGGCGACATCTCCCAAGCGGTCCGCGAGGAACTTGACGCCCTCGCGCTTCCTGCCTTTCCCGGGCCGGTGATTGCGCTTCAGCATCGCGGTCTTGTGCTTCCGCATCATGCGCGCCACCTTCGCGATCGTCTCATCAATCGATGCATACATGTCCGCCGTGGTCGAGTGCGCTTCAATGGTAATGTGGTTGGCGCAATGGAGCACGATCTCCGCCCGGTGCCGGAAGTTGCTTTCCACATCCAGAATGACCCGGGCCTCGATGATGCGCGGGTAGTCCAGATGAAGGGACGCAACCTTTCGCTCGGCATGATCCCGCATCGCGTCGGTGATACTCACATGCCTGCCTGTCACGCGGACGGGAAGATTGATATTCGCTGTTTGCATGACCGCTGAAGGTAGCAAAACACGTGCCCGCAGGCGATAAAAAACCGCAACCTGAATTTTTCGGAGGAGCCCTTTCCAGCTTGACCTGCGAGCGGTTTTCTGGCTGCCGAAGCGCTATTGCCGGAAACTGATGCGGATCGGCATCGGCCCCGCATACCGGGCGCTCCCATCGACCAAAATCCGGCCTTTCTTGACATCGGTCTTCCAGGCAAGGATCGCCACGCCGGCCCGGTTGGTCTTCACCGGCACGGTTTTCTCTCCGTCCTCCATCGCCACCTGGACCTCCGCTCCCTGCCGCGGACGTCCCTCCGGGGTCTTGACCTCCACCTGGCATTCCCCGGCCGCTCCCGTTCCGGTCGGGAACAAGGCGAGCGCGAGAGCGGATCCGATCCGCGGAACAGGGTTTGTCTTCATGATGCGCATCGGAAACACGGGGAGATCTTCCCTCCTGTTTCCGGATTTTCCGCAAAGCTCCGGTGCACAACCGCAGTTGACTCGCCCCGAAATTGGCACCAAGGCAAGGGGGTGGCCAAAAGCGACTCCCAGATCTTCGCCTTCCTCGGCTCGGATGAAGCCAGGGTCAAGGAGGACGCCCTCCGTCTCGCCCGGCAGTTGACCCCTCTGGAGAACCTCACCTTCGGTCTGGAGGTCATCCACGGCGCGGCCGAATCAGCCGAACACGCCGCCAGCATTGTCCGGCAGGTCATTGAGGCCATCCAAACCCTCCCGTTTTTCGGGGGCGACAAGACGGTCTGGCTCCAAGGCGCCTCATTCCTCGCCGAAAACATCGTCGGCAAAACCGCGACGGCGCAAAACGCGGTGGAGCGTCTGGGGGAAACGCTCGAGGCGGGATTGCCCCCGGGTGTCACCTTCATTCTCACGGCGAACGAGATCGACAAGCGCCGCGGCTTTTACAAGAAACTTTCCACCCTCGGGAAGGTGGTCGTTTATGACCTTCCCGACATCGCGAAAAAGGGCGGACTCGAGGAATGCATCCGGCTCATCCAGCGCCGCGCCGGACAACGCGGCCTTAAGTTCGATCCAGCAGCCCTCGATCTTTTTGTGGCCTTGACCGGGGACAACAGCCGGACCCTCGACATGGAGATCGACAAACTGGCCACCTTCGCGGGCCCGAAAGGAACCGCATCGGAAGCGGATGTCCGCGCCGTCGTGGCACAAACCCGGGCCGGTGTCATCTTTGAGATCGGCGATGCCCTGGCACAGCGCCAGCTTCCCCGGACGCTCGAGCTGATCGACCAGCAATTGAGGACGGAAAACAACGCGGTTCAGATTCTCCTCGCCGCCATTGTTCCCCGGGTCAGGAGCCTGCTGCTCGCCCGGGAGCTTGAAGACCTGCACGGCTTGCGCGCCACGGGCTCCTATCCCGCCTACCAAACCGGCTTGCAGCGGCTTCCGCCGCAGGCCACCGGTCACCTGCCCAAGAACAAGGATGGAAGCGCGAATGCTTACCCGCTTTATCTGGCGGCGAAGCATGCCCACCGGTTCAGCCTTGCCGAGCTGAAAGCCGGACTGCGCGCCTGCCTCGACGCCAATCTCAAACTGGTGACCACCCAGACGGAACCGCGGACCGTCCTCTCCCAACTCGTGATCAATCTCCTGAAACGTCCCGCCGCCGCTGCATGAAAACCCTCATCCTTTCCGTTCTCGTCGGTGTCGTCAGCGGACTCGTCGCCGCCCTGTGCGGCGTGGGAGGCGGAGTCATCATGGTCCCCTTCTTCCACGGACTTCTCGGATTGAGCCAGAAACAAGCCGTGGCAACGTCCCTTGCCGTGATCATCCCTACCGCCATCGTAGCGACGGTGAAGAATGCGACCAGCGCCCCACCGTTGGTGGTCTGGCAAATCGTTCTGGCAGCGAGTGCCGGCGCGGCGATCACCGCCTGGGTGGCCAGCGGCTGGATGCAATCGCTGAGCAACGAGACCCTGAGACGGATTTTCGCTGTCCTACTGATCGTGGTCGGAACGAAGCTTCTGCTATCGGGACCGCGAGGTTGAACGCGGCGACGTCTTCAGCCGACGGGTGGGGCGCGATTGGAGAACTCAGTTCGAACAGCAGCCGGACTTCTTCATGGCCCGCGCTTGAGCCCTCAGGTAGGGGCACGCGCTTTTTGCCGTTTTGGCCTTGCAGCACATGGCCTTCTTCTGGCTGGCACAACAACCGCCGCCGGTTCCGTGCATCTTGCAGGAGGATTTCGGACAAGACGGGCGCAACCTCACCGGATTCCCCAAACCGTTGAACCCAAAGATCGAACGAGCCCGGCAATGGCCGGAATGCACCTGCTTCCCGTGGCAGCATGACTTCGCGGCCTTGGCGGTGCAACAAGAGGACTTTTTCCCATGATCACAACCGTCATGGGCCGAGGCGGTGGCGGAAAGACCGAGGAAAACGGAAGTCAAAAGAGCCAAGAGGGTTTTCATGGAAATACTATAAGCCGAAGGGAGCGAACCGGCAACGCAGATGATGCGCAACCAAACAATCCAAGGAAGAATCAAGGGGCCGCCGACTCAGCGAAAGCCTTGACCTTGGCCTGGCTTTCGGCGGAGAGCTGTCCGATGGGATATGGATAGGTGGCCCCGTTGGGCATTTGGAGGAGCGCCTTGTCCCCTTCCACCCGGAGCAGGGTGGCCGTGATCGTCTTTCCCTGAACGTTGGTCCAGTCACCGCGCAACGGCTGGGGAGCCTTGGGAGCCGGGGCTTTGCCCGCAACCATTCCTTCGCCCTCGAGCGGCGCACCGGCATCGATCCACTCCTTGATCGCCCTGACATCGGAATTTCCCAACCCTTTGCTCTTGGGAGGCATCACGTCCTCGCCGCCGTCCTTCATCGTAATCCTGCGGATCAGATCGCTGGACTCGGCCTTGGCCGGGACAATCGACCCCGCCTCACCGATCGCCTCCATGATCTTGTCGGCATCGAGGGCGAGCCCTCCCTTGGCGTTGCCGCCCATGTGGCACTTGGCGCAGCTGCTCTCAAAAATCGGGAGCACGTCCTTCTTGAAGTCCACGGCAAGAAGCGAGGAACCGGACAAGAAAAAGGCGGCCGAGACGGTGACTGCTTTTACTTTCATCAGGGGCGGGAGTTGAAAATCAAAGAACATTTTCGCCGGAGCAGACAGGTGAAGTCAAGACCAATCCTTGCCGACCCCGTTCACTTTGCCACCACCGGCTTGCGGATTTTCCCCTGCTCTTGAAGGCGTGCGGTGGCCGCAACATCCTTTTTGGGAGCGACCTTCACAAAGCGGGCAACGGCAGCCGGCCAATCGGCGAGCACGGCGGCGGCCACCTCGCTCCCCGTGAGTTGGAGGTGCTGCTCGATAAGCGCACGGATGTTCGCGATGTCCTCCTCGTCGTCGAACGGCACGATGTTCACCATCTCGTCATTGAGCATGAGTTCCATGTGCTCGAGATTGTCGTGGATGTAGGCGGCTCCCCCGCTCATCCCGGCCCCGAAATTCTTGCCGGTCGGTCCGAGAATCACGACCATCCCGTCGGTCATGTATTCGCAGCCATGGTCGCCCACGCCCTCGACCACGGCGACGCCGCCCGAGTTCCGGACGCAGAACCGTTCGCCGGCCCGGCCATTGGCGAACAGACGACCGCCGGTGGCTCCATACATCACGGTGTTTCCGATGATCGCGTTTTCCCCCGGCCGGAAGCCGCGCACTTCGGGAGCCCGGACGATGATCTCGCCGCCACACATGCCCTTGCCTACGTAGTCGTTGGCTTCACCGGTCAAGGTCAGGCGAACGCCTCCACAAAGGAAGGTGCCGAGGCTCTGCCCGGCACTGCCGCGCAACCGGATATCGATGGTCCCATCCGGGATGACGTGGTTCCCGTTGTGTCGTTTGGCGATCCGCCCGGACAATCTCGTCCCGATGTTGCGGTTCGTGTTGACCACGTCATAGCTTACGGTCACCGGGGTTCTTCCATCCTCGATCGTCCCCGCGACGTCGCGGATGATGGTGTCGTCCAAGGGGGCATCGTGAATCCCGTCGTTGCGGCTCTGCCGGGAGACGCGGTCTAGGTCCCGCCCCGCCCGCTTCGCCACATCCACCAAAACACGGGAGAGATCGATCCGGTTGGCCTTTGGATGCCCCGGGACCTCACGCTGCCGGAGGAATTCGGGGCGACCGATCAGCTCCTGCAGGCTGCGGACGCCGATCTGGGCGAGGTGCTTGCGGACGTCATAGGCAACGGCGTTGAAGAAGTTGACCACGTGTTCAACCTCCCCCTTAAACTTGGCCCGGTATTTCGGATCCTGGGTGGCAATGCCGACCGGACAATTGTTGAGGTGACATTGGCGCACATACACGCACCCCATCGCGATCATGGCGATGGTGCCGAAGTTGAATTCCTCGGCGCCAAGAATCGCTGCCGTCACAATGTCGGATCCCGAGCGCAGCCCGCCGTCAGTCCGCAGGGTGACCCTCCCGCGCAGCCCGTTGAGCATGAGCACCTGTTGCGCTTCCGCAAGCCCAAGCTCCCAAGGGAGACCGGCGTGCTTGATGGAACTGATGGGTGAAGCCCCGGTGCCACCGTCGTGGCCGGAGATCAAAATGACATCCGCGTTGGCCTTGGCCACCCCGGCGGCCACGGTGCCTACACCACTCTCCGCCACCAGCTTGACGCACACGGTGGCCTCGGGATTCACCTGCTTCAGATCGTGAATCAGCTGGGCCAGATCCTCGATGGAATAGATGTCATGGTGCGGAGGCGGACTGATGAGGGTGACCCCCGGTTGCGTGTGGCGCAGCTTTGCGATCAGCTCGTTCACCTTGCTCCCCGGCAACTGCCCGCCCTCACCCGGCTTGGCCCCCTGGGCCATCTTGATCTCCAACTGCTCGGCGTTGACCAGATAGTGCGTGTGAACCCCGAAACGTCCGGAGGCCACCTGCTTGATCTTGGAGTTCGCCCAGTCCCCATTCTCGTAAGGCTGGAAGCGGCGCGCGTCCTCGCCCCCTTCCCCGGAGTCCGACTTCCCGCCGATCCGGTTCATGGCGATCGCCAGCATTTCGTGCGCCTCAGGGCTCAGGGCGCCAAGTGACATCGCAGCGGTGGTGAACCGGCGCCTGATGTTTTCGATCGGCTCGACCTCGGAAACCGGGATCGGTCCTCCCGCTGCCGGAACGAACTCCATGAGGTCCTTGAGAGCGACCGGCTGCACCGCCTTGAGCTGGCGGACATACTCTTCATACTGCTCTGGATCCCCGTTGCGCACGAAGGTATGGAAATTTTTGATCACCGGGCCGCCAACCGCGTGTCGCTCACCTTCCCGGCGGTAGCGATTGTAACCGGGATCCTCGAGTTTCAGCGGCTCGCCCCCGGGAACGGCGGCAAAGGCATTGCGGTGTCGCGCGATGCTGTCGCGGGCGATATCGGTGAACCCGACCCCCTCGACCTGGGAGGGAGTGCCTTCGAAACACTTGCGGATCACCTCCTGACGAATGCCCACCGCCTCGAAATTCTGGGCACCTTGGTAGCTGGAAAGGACGCTGATCCCCATTTTGGACATGATCTTGAGCACGCCCTTCTCCAAGGCGGAGCGGTAGTTTTTCAGGGCATCCTCATAGCTCAGGGCGGTGAACTTGCCCTTGGGATCGTTCTCAAGCGCCTCGCGGATGGTTTCATAGGCGAGGTAGGGACAGAGCGCCTGCGCCCCGAAACCGAACACCGTGGCGGCACTGTGGGTGTCCCGGACTTCCCCGGTATCGACAATGATCGAAAGCCACATCCGCTTGTGCACATGGTTGAGGTGTCCATGCACGGCACCGACCGCCAAAAGAGCGGGGATGGCCACCCGTTCGATGCCCGCTTCCCGGTCACTCAACACCAAAAGCCGGATTCCCTCGTCGGCGGCGCGCTCGGCGTCGCGGCACAGACGGTCGATGGCAGTCTGCAGCCCCTCCTCTCCCTCGCTCGCGGCCCAAGTCATCGACAGGGTGCGCGCCGGAAAATCGGGACCGAGATCGTTGAGCTTGTCAAGGTGGTGCTGGTAGAGCAGCGGGTGGTTGAGGTGGATCACCTTGGCGTGTTCGGGGGTCTCCGCGAGGAGATTGCGCTGCCACCCGAGCGTGACGCCCACCGACATCACGAGACGTTCCCGGATCGGGTCGATCGGAGGATTGGTCACCTGGGCGAACAATTGCTTGAAATAGCTCGGCAGAAGGCGCGGCCGAGTCGAGAGAACGGAAAGGGCGGCATCATCCCCCATCGAGGACACGCCTTCCTGACCGGTTAGGATCATCGGCGCGAGAATGTCGTTCACCTCCTCAGTGTTGATGTCGAACATCACCTGCTTCTGCGTCAGGGAAAAGATGTCGAGCTCCCCCTTGGCCGCTTCCGGCTTCGGACTGACAAGTTCACTGAATTCGATGCGGTGCTCGTCGAGCCACTTCCCATACGGCTGATTCGCGGCGAGACGCTGCTTTAGCTCGCGGTTGTAAGTCACCGTGCCCGCCTCGGTATCCACGGCGATCATTTCGCCGGGGGCCAGCCGTCCCTTCTTCACCACGGTGGCATCGTCCAACTCCACGGTGCCGACTTCGGATCCGATGAAGAAGATGTCGTCGGACGTGAGCTTGAAGCGGGAGGGACGCAGGCCGTTGCGGTCGAGACAAGCAGCCAAAGTGCGTCCATCGGTGAAAACCAGAGCCGCCGGACCATCCCATGGTTCTTGGAAACACCGGTGATATTGATAGAATTCCTTTTCCTCCTGGGTCGTCTCCGGATCGATCCGCCACGCGGGCGGGACGAGCATGGCCATGGCGTGCGGCACGGAACGCCCTGACAGCACGAGCAACTCGAGAGCGGAGTCCAGACTGGCGGAGTCCGAGGCGGTCGGGTCGACCACTTCCTTGAGATGCCGGATGTCCTCGCCCCACAACTCGCTTTGGAAATCCTGCTCACTGCTGTTGAGCCAGTTCCGGTTGCCCTTGACCGTGTTGATCTCCCCGTTGTGCGCCAGCATACGAAAGGGCTGGGCCAGCGTCCACGAGGGAAAGGTGTTGGTGGAGAACCGCTGGTGGAACATGCAAATCGCGGTTTCATAGGCCGGATTATGGAAGTCCCCGTAGAACTCGACCAACGGACCGGGTAAAGCGAGCGCCTTGTAAGAGATGGTGCGGTGCGAAAATGAACTCACATAGAGCCAGCCCCCGCTCTGCTTCGCCCGCAGCTCGATCTCACGACGGCTCATGTAGAGGGACCGCTCGAACTGATCGGCGCTCATCTCCTCCCCTTTCTTCACGAGAAAGTGCTGGATCTCCGGCATGAACTGCCTCGCCTTCTCACCGAGGGCGTCCGGCCGCACCGGCACTTTGCGCCAGCCGATCACTCCCAAACCACGCCGTTGCACAACTTCCTCGGCAAGGCCCTTGGCCCGGGCGATCCCCTCGGCGTCCCCATAAGGCAGGAAGAACACCCCCACCGCCAAATCGGAGTCGGCATCGAGCCTGCCCCCCAACCGGTCCACCTCCTCGAGGAAAAGGCCGTGAGGGATCTGGGTCAGCACCCCGGCTCCATCCCCGGTTTTCAAATCCGCTTCCATGGCGCCCCGGTGGACGACCCGGCAACAACTGCCCAACCCGTATTGCAAAATCCGGTGACTGCGGATCCCTCTCACGTGGGCGACGGCACCAACGCCACATGCATCACGCTCCAGTTCGGGCAGATGCAGCGATCCAGTGACCTCAGGAAAGTGGAAGTTGAAGTGGGAGTTCATTCCGGCTCAATTCTTAATACGAAACTTTGCCCCAGAAAGGGGCAACTGAAGTAGGTCATCGCTCCCCTCACGTCAACTCCCCAATCGAGCCGCCGGGCCCGACCCGGAAAATGCCCTGTTTCCTTGACCTGAACGATTTGTTGAATTCCGACTCCACCCTGCGTTCATCTCAACGTAGCAGATTCCGCGCCATCTGACTTCTGGTCTTCAAGTTTGCGCCCGCCGCCCTTCCTGTGGCAGAGTCCGGTGATTCCGCTTGTCATGAACCAGCGCCGCCACTTCCTCGCCGGGCTTGCCACCGCCTCCGCCTCCCTCTGGAGCCAGCACCTGTCCGCCGCCGCTTCCGCTTCCGACCCGGTCGTGGGTCACGGCACGCATCGCTACCGGGTGCAAAAGGACTGGGTGCCTCCAGGTCAGGGACGGCATCACCCAATCCTGAACTGCCACGAAATGGTCCAGGTGAAGGACGGGCGTCTCTTCATGATTGGCGATCATTGGAACCATCAGATGCTTATCTTCAAGCCGGATGGAACCATTCTCGACTCCTGGGGAGCCGTCTGGCCCGGAGGACACGGGCTCACCCGGACCGAGGAGAACGGCGAGGAATTCCTCTTCGTGACCGACAGCGGCATGTGGAAGAGCGGACCGTCGCCCTATCGCCAAACCGGTCGGGTGACCAAGATCGACCTCACCGGCCGGGAGATTTTCTCGTTGAGCCATCCCATGTCCGTCGGCGCCTACACGCCCGAGATGCCATTCAACCCGACGGAGACCGCGATCGCGCCGAATGGTGACATCTACGTGGCGGACGGTTACGGCTCCCAATTCGTCCTCCGCTACAACGCCCGGGGCAAATTCCTCCAGCGCTTCGGAGGGAAGGAGAACGTCCCGGAGGCGCAACGGCTGAACAACGCCCACGGCGTGGCGATCGATACCCGGCGCGGCGTGGATCAGGCGACGGTTTTGGTGACGTCCCGCGCGGACCACTGCTTCCGCCGCTTCACCCTGGACGGCAATTATCTTGAGACCCTGGCAGTCCCAGGCGCCCTGGTCTGCCGGCCGGTGATCTCGGGACAGGAGCTTTACGCGGGCGTCTGCTGGAGCAAGACGCCGGAGATCAACAAACTACCCCAGAATCCGAGCGGTTTCGTGGTGATCCTCGACGGGGCAAACCGGATCATCAGCGCTCCCGGAGGCACGGAACCGGTCTACGAGAACGACCAACCCAAGCCCCTCATGCAGGCCGAGCGGATCATCGATCACGGCCATGACGTTTGCGTTCTGGAGAATGGCGACCTGATCGTCTGCCAGTGGAACGCCTTCCAAACCTATCCGGTCAAGCTTGAGAGGGTTCGCTGAAGCGAGCCCCGTTGGACACCCCGTTTCAAGGACGACGCAACGGGACCACGAGGCGCGATTCCCGCCCGGCCTCGTGCCAGATCGTATGGGTAGCGGTCCGGCTTTCCTTGAGCCAATCGCGGGTTTGCGGTCCACCGGTCTGATTGTTGGGCTCGTAGAGGGGCGCTCCGCTACTAGCTACCGTCACCCGGATCCGGTGCCCCGGCGCAAAGATCATGCTGGTCCACCCCACGTGCCAGCGCAGCCGGGCCGCCTCCCCAGGAACCAGAAGGGACTGTTGCTCCCACCCTTTGCGGTAGCGCGCCCGCATCGGATAATCCATCAGCAAGAGGCTCCGTCCATCCGGATAGACATCGCTGACCCGCACAATGAGGTCGGTGTCCGGCGCTGTCGACGTCAACCAGAGGTCGGCGGAAACCTCTCCGGTCCACTCCATGGGCTCCTCCAACGGCTCCGTGGTCCAGGTCCGAACTTCCTTTTGGGCCTCGAAAGCCCGGGCATCCGCCGCCCCCGGGAATCCTCTGCCCGGGATTTCCATCGGGTGCATGGGGTCCGACGCAAACCGGGTTCCTCCGGCGGCAGGAGCCGGGAGCTGATCGGAAAGAACTCCGTCCGGGTGGAGATAGAAGGAACTTGGTGCCAGCGCCAACGGCCAGTCGACCGTCTCGCGCCATTCATTCCCGGGCGCACCGGGCTCACCCGCCGCCCCCATGACGAAATAGCGCACCGCGGGTTCCCTCTCGATCCCGTTGTCGGTTCCCTTAAGCCAGTGGTCGAACCAGCGCACCATGTGATCCACTTCCGGCCAGACCGCCCGATCCGGGTAAAGGAGTTCCCCGACCTTGTTTCCCTTGTTCAGCCGGCCGTGCAACCACGGTCCCAGGAGGAGCCACTGCCGTCCCCGCGCCCCCGGACCGCCATGATGCTGGCGCCCGGTAAAGCTGGCCACGCTCCCCTGCACCATGAAATCATACCAACTGCCGATGGTGAAGCAGGGCACATCCATCGCTTCCAGATGCAGGGCACAATCCTCCGCCCGCCAATAATCGTCATAATCCGGATGGCGATCCCATTCTTCGAGGAGAGCCTCGTTATCCGCCGGACGACGGCAATTGGCTGCGAAATCCTTGAACCGGCCCGGCCGGGTCACGCCTCCGATGCGATACCCCTCATGGAAAAGGCTGAGTCCGGTATCCACCATATACTGGCAGACCAGATGGGGCGGGCGGGTCACGGCGAGAAAGTTCTGGGCAAAGCCGCCCTGGGAGCTGCCGAACGTGCCCGCCTTGCCGGTGCACCAGGGCTGTGTGGCGAGCCACTCACAAACGTCGTAGCCATCCTGTTGTTCCCCCCAAGCCAGGGCCCGGTAACCTTGGTAAGTCCCCTCACTCTCCTGAGCCCCCCGAAAGCTGACCATGGCCACCGCGTAACCCCGGGCCGCGAGCGTGGCCGCGTTCTTCCGGGTGGAGGAACCGGTGATGTCCGCGTAACGCTGCTCGAAAAGCACGGGCCATCTTCCATCGCCCCGCGGCCGGTAAAGATAGGCGGAA
Organism: Verrucomicrobiota bacterium; assembly: GCA_018970725.1. Taxonomy (GTDB): domain Bacteria; phylum Verrucomicrobiota; class Verrucomicrobiia; order Verrucomicrobiales; family DEV007; genus V1-115. The sequence continues at coordinate 128,744 of JAGWVU010000003.1, read as the reverse complement.
AGCCGGACGCCATCGCGCATCGGAATCCAGGCCTGCTCCTCGCTGACCTCGCCAAGATCCAACGGGGGAAGCGGCTTGGCTTGGGCCGCCACCGCCACCAGCACGGACAAAACAAGCACTGGGAATTTCATGGCTTCAATTCGGCCGCCATCTCCAGCAGCGCGGTCATCATTTTGACAGAGGCTTCCGGCTCAAGGTTGTTCGTTCCGGGCCAGGTCTCATACCCACCGAGGGCAAAGTGCCGGGGCGTCGGCATGTAGCCATAGTAGCCGTGCGCCAGCTCCACCATAAACGAATGGGGAAAAGGACTTCGCCCGCGGAACTCCACCCCCGTCTCCGCAAAAGTCTCCGTGGGCGTGGTGCCGATGCAGATGTCGCCAATCCGGAGCACCTGCACCGGAGTTTTCGTCTCCGTGCTGGCTTGGGCAAGCCGTTGCACCCTGCCCGCGTAAGCCAGCGGCAGGTTGGCCCCGCCCCCTGGGAGCGGGAGGGACTTGGCCTCGGTTTCCCGGGCCCACTGGAGCAAGTCCGCGGGAATCTTGCGCCAAGCGATCGGCAACTCGCGATAGCGGGCCCCGAGCTGGGCCTCCTTCCGCCACTCCACCCCGTTCAAAGCCCCATGCACCTTGGCCGCCAAATCTTCCGCCACGAAACGCATCTGTTCGTAGGGCTTCTTGCGCGGCTGCGGATTGCGGAAGTTGATGTTGTTGGCATCCCCGCTGGTCCCGTTCGCCATCATGGCGACAAAGGGCGGTCCCTCCCGGCTATCCGTCAGCAACCGCTTCAGGGCCTCCGCGTAACAGCCGAAGTAATCCGCCGAAACGTCGGCCCCGTTAACCCCGCCCACGTAATGCAACGAATACGCGGAGTAGATGGAAATCATCCGGCCTCCGGGTTCCCGCAGCGCGATGAAACTGAGCGTCGTGTCCGGTTCCCCGGCAGGTTTTACAAGGTCCGGATTCCCCGCCCCGGGATTCATCTTCACCTGGTCGATCTGCCCGAACGGGTTCGGCGGCATTCTCCCCTCTTTGAGAAACCAGCGCCGGATATGCACATGCTCCGGCGCTTCGACGCTTCCAAAAGCGATTTCCGCTGGGCGCAGATGGTTCATGGCACAGCGCACGCCGTCCGCGATCCGCCGGACGACAAATTTCTGGTAATCGTTCAGCTCGAGGTCCGAGACGTATTGGCGCACCGCACCGCCGATCGCGCTGGTCGCGGAGTGGGTGTGCGTCCCGGAGATCAGAACATTCGCGGCGGGAATCCCCGTTGCCTCCTCAATCCGGGCCCGTGCTTCCAAGGAAACCGTCCGGTGCAGGCCGAGCAAATCGCAGACCACGAGGGCCAGTTTCGTCCTGCCATCATCGAGCACCAGACACCGGGCGTGCAATTCATCGTGGATGTTTGTGGAGGGATACGGTGCAAAACCACCGATGATCTCGCCCCCCAGATCCGGGGTGATGTTGCTCGTCGCTGCACCGGCCCGCAACCCGGGGCCCTCTGCCGCCGAAACGACCCCGGCACCCGCGCCGGGCAGGAGGATGGAAAGCGACGCGACCCATGAAATCCGCATGGGAGCAACACCGCACGGGAATCGCATTTTTGTCGACGTTCTGCCGAATCCAATCCAAAAGTCTTCGTCAGCCGTTTTCCCTCTGCCATGACCAGACGAACCCCGGCCCTGTATCTGCTCGCCCTTTCCGCCTCCTTTCTCCTCCCTGACTCCGTATCGGCGGATCTTTCCGTCTATCGATGGAAGAACCGGATTTTGCTCGTGAACACGGCCCGGGACCAGCATGGCAAGGTGGTCGCCGCCCTGCGCCAGCATCGGTCCGGGCTTCTCGACCGCGATTTGGTCGTGATCGATCTGTCGTTCCATGACAAGCGTATCCCCCAATCGATCCGACCCGCCGCCGCGGACCTCGATTCCTTGCGCTCCCGATATGGTTTGACCGGAGAATCCGGCTGCGTTTTCCTCCTCGTCGGGAAAGACGGCGGCCTCAAGGCCCGCCAGTCGGGCGAACTGAACTTGAGCCGCTTGTTCGCCCTCATCGACACCATGCCGATGCGGCGGGAGGAGATGCGTTCCCGGAGCTGATTGAAATCCTCACCCATCCGCCGCTTGCGCCTCCCAACGCTGATTCCGGTCGTCCTCTTCCCCCTGTTTCTCACAGGCTGTGGGGTGAACAACGGACTGCCGCGGGATCTTCGCACCCACCTTGCGGACCGCGGTATCGCGATCCGCCCCATCCGGGAGCAGGCACCGCTTTCCGGGCGTGCCGGATTCGTCGTCGTGAATCCGGATCCTGCCCTTGCCGCGAAAATCGTCTCGACATTCGGGCTGGAGACCGTGCCGGCCAGCGATCCCCGGTGGTTCATCGCCACGACACGACTCGGAGGAAGCAGTCCGGTCACCGATCTCTGGGGCGCCTGGAACCGACCCGCGCAATTCAAACTGAAGAACGGAGCCGCCTTTGAGTTTTTCTTCCTGGCGATCACCGCGGCCGGCGAAATGGTCCTCTTCGCGGAGTATGCTTATGGTTGACCGGTTGGCCTGGCTGCACTCCGTCCCTCAAAAATTGCAGGTCCCGTGATGCGCCGCGCGCCGGACCGACTACACTTGGCCCCATGACCACGATGCACCGATGTCTCCGGACCCTGCGGCACAGGTTTCGACTCGTCGCTCTTCCCGGATTGATCGGTCTTTCGCTGATCTCCTGCGAAAGGCCGGAAGCCTCGACAACCCAGCCACCGCTCCGCATCGGCATGGACTTGTCCTATCCGCCGTTTGAAATGCTCGACGCCTCCGGTCGACCGGATGGCGCCGGGGTGCGGATGGCCGGGGAATTGGCCGCGCATCTCGGCCGCAGACTCCAGATCGTCCCGATGGAGTTTTCCGGCCTGATCCCGGCCCTGCAGACCGGAAACATCGACTTGGTCCTCTCCTCCATGACCGCGACCGACGAGCGGCGGAAGTCGATCGACTTTTCCGAGCCATACGCGTTCACCGGCCTGTCCCTGCTGGTGGCCAAAAACTCGGACATTCAGTCGGCCGACGATTTGAAGAAGCCGGGCCGGGTCATCGCGGCCAAGGCGGCCACCACGGGGGAAACCTGGGCCATCGATCATCTGCCGCAAGCCAGACGGGTTGTCTTCGAGGACCAAAGCGCCTGCGTCCTGGAGGTGGTTCAGGGGCGCGCGGATGCCTTCATCTATGATCAACTCAGCATCTTCAACTACGCCAAACAGAACCCGGACACCACGCGCGGCCTCCTCAAACCCTTCGTCGAGGAGAGTTGGGCCATCGCCGTGGCGAAGGAAAACGACGGGTTGCGCGGACAGGTCAACGATTTCATCCAGACGTTCCGGGCGCGAAACGGCTTTGCCGGATTGGGCGATCAGTATCTCCAGGAGGAGAAGCGTTTCCTCGAGGCTCAAGGCATTCCGTTCATCCTCCGTTGACCCGACAACCGCGTGACCCGCCCCCCGCTCATGGCCAATGCGGTGGCCGCGGTGCTTCTGGCCGCGGTCTTCGCCGGGTTCTGCACCCTCGTCCTGAGCGGATTGGACCGGCCGGTCGATTGGTCGCGTGCCTGGGCCTATCGGGAATCCCTCTGGCGCGGTTGGACCACGACTCTGGGTCTCTCCCTCGCCGCCTTGCTCGGCAGCATCGTTTTCGGTCTGGCCTTCCTCATGGGTCAGCGCTCCACGTTGCCGGTCGTGCGCTGGACCTGCCGCGGCTTCCTCGAGTTCGTCCGGGACACTCCGTTGCTGGTCCATCTCTTGTTCGGTTACTTCGTGATTTTCGCCCCGCTGTTGTCCCGTCCCCTGGCCGGTCTGGGATGGGATGACAAGGTGATCATCGGCATCGTCCTCCTCTCGGTTTTCTCCGGGGCGTATCTCGGGGAAATCCTCCGGGGCGGAGTCGAAAGCATTCCGGCGACGCAATGGGATGCCGCCCGGGCGGTTGGCTTCGGCCCCTGGCAGGTCTGGCGTCATGTCATTTTCCCTCAGGCCTTGCGCCGCGTCCTCCCCGCAATCGCCGGTTTATTCGTCTCCCTGATCAAGGATTCCTCCCTGCTCAACGTGATTGGCGTTTCGGAATACTTCTACAACACCAAGAACTTCATCTCCCGCTCGTATGCCGGCTTGGAAGGCTACCTTCCCCTGGCCGCGGGCTACCTTGTCCTCACCCTTCCCGTGGCCTGGCTGGCCCACTGGCTGGAGCGCCGCTTCCGCGATGAAACTTGATCTCCACAACGTCACCAAATGTTTCGGCGCGACCCGGGCGCTCGACGCCCTTTCCCTGCGGATTCCGGCGGCTCGTGTGATGGTCCTCATCGGCCCCTCAGGAGGCGGCAAGAGCACCTTGCTCCGCGTCCTCGGGGGGTTGGAGGTCCCCGAACAAGGCACCGTGACCCTGAACGAACATCGCCTCACGGGCGACCCGCGCGCCCTGCAGGCGTATCGCCGCCGCAATGGATTCGTCTTCCAGCAGTTCAATCTGTTTCCCCACCTCAACGCGCGCCGCAACATCACGCTTCCGCTCGAAAAGGTCCACGGTCACCCGCCTGAGACGGCCCGCTCCCTCGCGGACCAGTCCCTGGAGCGATTCGGCCTGCTCGATCACGCGGACAAATTGCCCTCACAACTCTCCGGCGGCCAACAGCAACGGGTGGGCATCGCCCGCGCCATTGCCTTCTCCCCGGAGGTGCTGTTCCTCGACGAACCCACTTCGGCGCTCGACCCGGAAATGACGGCCGAGGTTCTGGAACTGATCCAGGAACTCGCCGAGGCCGGGCAGGACATCATCCTGAGCACCCACGAAATGGGTTTTGCCCGGGCCGTGGCGGACGAGGTGGCCTTCGTCTGCAGCGGAAAAATCGAGGAGAGCGGCGCACCTCAAACCCTGTTCGGCGCGCCGGTCTCGCCGGTTTGCCAACGGTTCTTTTCCCGGGTGATGCGTTATTGAGGCGTAAAGCGTCCGAGAACCCACTCCAACGCCTCACCGGGCGTGGCCAACCGTCCCTCCAACTGCTCGTCCTGAACGGCATCAAGCAGCACCTTGAGGTGCGGCCCGGAAGTCCACCCGCGATCCAAAAGATCCTTCCCGGTCAGGAGCCGCGGAGGAATGATCGGTCCCGCACCGAACGAGCGGAGGGAATTCAAGAGGAATTCATGGGTCACCAGTGAACTCCCGGAGGCGAGGCAGTCCACCCGGTGCAACTCCAGCTCGTCCGGGAAAGTCGGCCGGGCCATGAAGCGCTTCAATTCGGCAATCCGCATCCCGCGGACTTCGTGAAAGGCCGGTTGCATCGCGACGGCCTCCACCGTCGCCGCAATGACGTCGTTGGGAAACTTGAGCCGCCGCAAAATCTCCCCGGTCATCCGGGCCCCCTCCCGGGCTGCGTTGGGAAAGAACAGCTCCCCGGACGGTCCTCTCATCGCAATGACCGGTTTGGCGACGTCCTTCAGGAGCACGGCCAGGACCAACGGCAAACTCACCTCCGCCGGGAGAAGCTCAAGCATCCGGCGGCACCGGGCGAAGACGTCCACCCCAGCGGCGGCGCCATGCGGCTCGCACCAACAGAGATCGATGACTTCCGGCAAAATTTCCGAGAGCAGGCCGGTGCCCACCAGAAGATCGAACCCCCGGAGGCGGCGCGGATTGAGCAGAATCCTTTCGAACTCGTCACGGACGCGTTCGGCGCTGATGTGATGGATGCTGGCCACCTCTTGTTTGATCGCCGCCAGGGTCAGCGGCTCGATCTCGAAGCCGAGGTCGGAAGCAAAGCGCAGCGCCCGGAGCATGCGCAGGTGATCTTCCCGAAAACGCTCCCCGGGCTGCCCGATGGCCCGGATCAAGTGGGCACTGAGGTCGGCCCGACCACCGACGAAGTCGATCACCTCGCCGCTCACCGGATCCTGAAAAAGACCGTTGATGGTGAAATCACGGCGCCACGCATCCTCCGAGGCCGAGGAAAATCGCACGTCCTTGGGGCGCCGCCCATCCAAATAGACGCCGTCCGTCCGAAACGTGGCGATCTCAAAATCCCCTTCCGGTTCATGGACCAGCACCACGCCGAAATGGGCGCCGACCATCCCCGAGTTGGGAAACAGGGAACGGACCTCCCGGGGCTGCGCGCTGGTGGCGATGTCAAAATCCTTGGGCTCCCGACCAAGCAGGGTGTCGCGAATGCAACCTCCGGCAAAATACGCCTCGAAACCGGATTCCTGAAGGCGCCGGGCGAGCCGGGTGGCGGCTTGGCGCAGGGTGGTGCTATCGGGACCTTGGTGGGATGGAGCGGACATGCGGGGGAAGGACAATCCCGAGGGCGTCGGCCGGAACCGCGACGTGGGGGGTGGCGGAGGGATTCCAAAAGTGCCACCACTCGGTCTTCATCGTGCTGAAGCCCGCCCTTCTCATGGCCTGCTGCAAAACCGCCACGTTGCGTGCCACCTCGGGATCGCCTCCCTGATACTCGGCGGCGGCCGCTGGGGAAAAGTGGTCAAATCCCGTGGGCATTTTCAACTCCCGTCCATTGGCGTCGACCAAGGTGAGGTCCACCGCCGCCCCGGCGCAATGCATTGAAAGAGTCTTGGACGGGGCGGAGACATAGTTTCCATTGGGCACGGCGCGCCACAGGGCGAGGTGGGACTGCGGAGGCCGGTAAGCATCCCAGATCTTGAGCCGATATCCGTGGGAAGCGACCTCGCGGGCGGCTTGCGCCAGTTGATTCCCGGTCCGGCGTTCAATCAGACAGGGCATGTCCGCAGGATAGAGCGCCCTCCGGGCCACGTTGCCAGCGGTCGCATACCGGAGATCCACCACCACGTCCGGCACAACGGTGCGGATGTCGATCAACCCGTGACGGGCGGCGGCGACCACGATGGACCCGGGTCCGGAGCGCGCGGGAGACTGGCAGCGGACGAAAAGAAGGGCGCCGACGAGCAGCAAAGGCAAAGTCGCGATTGATTTCGGGGCCATGATCTTTTATGTAAGCAGAGGTTCAGGATCCCTGCACTATTTTTTCAAAGGCGCCGTCTCCACCCATCCATCCATGTCCAACCTTGCTTCCGCTCTTCCCGCCTCCCTGGACATCGGTCCCCCGCCACTTGAAATGGTTCTCCGCCACCCGCTGATCACGGCCATGGTTCTGGCCTTCGGAGCCTGTGTCGGGTCTTTCCTGAACGTGGTCATCTACCGGTTGCCGCTGAATCTTTCGGTGTTGCATCCGAAGCGTTCCTTCTGTCCCTCATGCAAGACGCAGATTCCCGCTTGGCAGAACCTCCCGATCCTAAGTTGGATTTTGCTCCGGGGCAAGTGCGCGAAGTGTCAGGCTCCCATTTCGATCCGCTACCTTTTGGTCGAAGCCTTCACCGCAGGGATTTTCCTCGCGGTCTGGTGGCGGTTCCTTCCGGACGGATGGGGCGTCCCCGCGGTCCACTGGGTTCTCGTTTCCCTGCTCATCGCCGCCACGTTCATCGACGCCGAGCATCTCATCATCCCAGACGGCCTCACGTGGAAGGCGGCCATCGCCGGCGGCGTTCTGGCGGCCCTCCTGCCCGCTCTGGACGCCCGTTTCCCGTGGGCCGGCATCCTCAATACCGCTGCCCTCGGCGCCCAGACCCTGCCCAACGCCCCTTGGCATCGGGCCCTGCTCCTTTCCGCCCTCGGATTCGCCTCCGGATACGGTTTGCTCTGGTCGGTCGTGAAATTGGGGAAACTGGCATTCGGGAAGTTCACCCACGTGTTCGCGGAGGATACGACCTGGGTCATCCATGAACCCGGGGCCGATGCCGAGCCTCAACTCGAGGCGGGGGAGTTCACCCACCTTTGGAGCGAGATGTTCGGTTCAGAGCAGGATCGGCTCGTCATCGAGTGCACCGAGGTCGCCGTCGATGGCGTGGTCCGTCCCGCACCCGGCGGCATCGTGCTTCATTTCAACCGGGCCCTCATCGATGGCTCGGAACTCCCGCTGGAGGACGTCAAAAAGCTGCAGGGCGTCACCCGCCGGATCGTACGCCCGCGCGAGGCGATGGGAATGGGCGATGTGAAGTTCGTCGGCATGATCGGCGCCTTTCTCGGCTGGCCTGTCACCGTGTTCTGTCTGATGGGCGGCTCCGTCATTGGGGCGATCGGCGGGTTGGCCCAGCAGTGGCTCGCGGCCCGGCGCCATTCCAAGCCGATCCCCTTCGGCCCCTACCTCGCCCTCGCCACCCTGATCTATTTGTTCACCGGACCGGAGTTGATCCGCTGGTATCTCCACTCCTGCGGGCTCCGCTGAGAACACAATGCGGGTCGACGGTCAATCCTTTCGCACCATCTGGCCCGACGGGGACTGCGTGCGGATCATCGACCAGCGGCACCTCCCGTTTCGTTTTGTCATCGCGGAATTGCGTGGCGTCGCCGACGTTGCCTTTGCCATCCGGGAGATGCAGGTGCGCGGGGCCGGTCTCATCGGGGCCACCGCAGCCTGGGGCATGTGGTTCGCGGCCCGTGAGTCCTGCGGCGATTCCGCTTCCTTGCTCCGCTTGGCCCATGAACTGGCGGCAACCCGCCCCACCGCGGTGAACCTCCGCTGGGCCATCGATCGGCAGCTCACCGCCATCCGCCAGGCTCTGGACCCGGTGGAAACTGCTTTCGCCACGGCCCGGGCCATCGCCGACGAGGATGCGGAAGCCTGCCGGCGGATCGGCGGACACGGACTGCCTCTGATCGCGGAGATCGCGGCTCGGAAGCCCGGACGCCTCCCCGTCCAGATCCTGACCCATTGCAACGCCGGCTGGCTGGCCTTTGTCGATTTCGGGTCCGCCACCGCCCCCATCTATGCGGCCCACGATTCCGGCATACCCGTCCACGTCTGGGTCGACGAGACCCGGCCCCGCAACCAGGGCGCCCGGCTTACGGCCTGGGAGCTGGAACGTCACGGCGTGCCGCATACCGTCATCCCGGACAATGCCGGTGGCCACCTCATGCAACATGGCAGGGTGGATCTGGTTCTGACCGGTTCCGACCGGACCACCCGCACCGGGGATGTTGCGAACAAGATCGGCACCTACCTCAAGGCACTGGCCGCGAGGGACAACGGCGTTCCGTTCCACGTGGCCCTTCCGTCGTCCACCTTCGATTGGCAGGCCCGGGACGGGTTGACGGAGATTCCCATCGAAGAGCGGTCCGATCGCGAGGTCCGGTGGATCGATGGCGAGGACGAGGCCGGCAACCTCGTCTCGGTCCGCCTCTTCGGGGAAACTTCCCCGGCGGTCAATCACGCCTTTGATGTCACGCCGTCCCGGCTCGTCAGCGGTTTGATCACCGAGCGCGGCTGTTGCCCCGCCACCGAAGAGGGAATCCTCCGCCTCTTTCCGGAACGAGGCGCCACCGCCTCATCCTTCTGACCAAGATTCCGGCGCTTCAGCGGATGTTCATATAGCCGCCATCAATGTCCCAGGCGACCCCCGTGACAAACGAGGCATCGTCGGAACAGAGGTAGGTGGCCAGCTTGGCCACTTCAGCGGGGCTTCCCATCCGACCGATCGGCTGTGCGGCGGAGAGTCTGGCGAACATCTCCGATTCCTGTCCGGGATAATTCCGCGCCAGATACTGATCGACGAACGGCGTGTGAACCCGGGCCGGGTTGATGCAGTTGCAGCGGATGTTTTTGCTGAGGTAGTCCTTGGCGACGCTCAAGGTCATCGTCAGGACGGCCCCCTTGCTCATCGAATAGGCAAAGCGGTCCGCCAACCCGACCCGGGCCGCGATCGAACAAAGATTCAACACCACGCCGCCGCCGCGCGTCACCATCCCCGGAAGAACCGCGTGCAAGCAGTTGTAAACCCCCTTCACATTGACTCGGAAAATCCGGTCAAAATCCTCTTCGGAGGTGGATTCCACCGTGCCGATGTGGGCGATCCCGGCGTTGTTCACAAGGACATCGATCTGAAGTTGGCCGATCGCCGCCTGAACGGCCGGGTGATCCGAAACATCGCACGCGATCACCCGACCACCGATTTCACCCGCCACCCGGTCCCCTGCCGCCTGGTCCCGCTCCAAAATCAAGACCGCCGCCCCTTCGGCGGCAAATTCACGGGCCATGGCCTCTCCGATTCCCGATCCACCGCCGGTGATCAGGACTGTCTTTTGCTCGAATCGTCTCATCAGAGCGCAGTGTAGAGAGGGAGCCATAGCTTCCAAGGAATAAAATCATTCCGCCGCGGAGCCCGGATCCCTTGCTTGCAACCTGTCGTTCCCTCTTGCAATATCCCCGTCTCCCATGCTCCTACCCGAACTCCGCCGTCAGGTTCTTGCCGCCAATCTTCTGTTGGAAAGCGAGGGATTGGTAAAGCTGACCTGGGGGAATGTGAGCGGTATCGACCGGGCGTCAGGCCTCTTTGTGATCAAGCCCAGCGGGGTGGCCTACGCCGACCTGCGCGCGGAAAATCTCGTCGTGGTCGACCTCGAAGGCAGGGTGGTCGAGGGAGACCTCAATCCGTCGTCGGATACCCCCACCCATCGCATCCTTTACCGCGAGTTTTCGGAAATCGGGGGGATCTGCCACACCCACAGCGTTCATGCCACCATGTTCTGCCAGGCCGCGCGCGCCTTGCCCTGTCTCGGTACGACCCACGCGGATCACTTTCACGGCACCGTCCCGGTGGTCCGTGAATTGACCGAAGCGGAAGTGGCGGAGGATTACGAGGGCAACACCGGGCTCGCCATTGCCTCCCGGTTCCGCGAACTCGGCCTCTCACCCGAGGAAATGCCGGCCGCCCTCCAGGCGCACCATGCGCCTTTCACCTGGGGCCGGCACGCCTTGGACGCGGTGAACAACAGCATCGCCCTGGAGGTCTGTTGCCAGATGGCCCTCGGCACCCATGCCCTGAACCCGGCGGCTTCCCCCCTGCCCGCCCATCTTCTGCGCAAGCACTACCTCCGCAAGCACGGCCCGGGGGCCTACTACGGCCAAGGGGGCCACTAAATCAACGGTCCGCAGTCAACTTGCGCCGGATGACCTCAAAGACGTCGGGCGATTTGAGGGACTCCCCGGCAGGCCAATCCGCGAGCCGCCCCGCCAGAACCGGCCAGTCATCTTCTTCCACTGGAAGACACCCATGGGAGCCCCGCACCAGCGAGGCATCGAGCGGAATCACGTCCATCAGCATGCGAAACCCGAGTTTCTTCCGCACCAACCCAAAGAGAATTTTCGCCTTCGCAAGCCAGGCCGGCGATTCGAGAAACAGCTCGACCGGGTCATACCCGGGCTTGCGGTGGATATCCACGGTCCTCGCGTAGTCCGGCGCCCGTTCGTCGTCTTCCCAGAAATAGTAGGTGAACCAACTCCGCTCGTCGGCGATGGCAATGAGGTCGCCGGACCGGGGATGGTCGAGACCATGGGCCTTCTTGCCTTCATGGTCCAGCACCCGCGCGATTCCCCGGGTCTCCCGGAGCAACTCGGCCACCTGATCCGTCAGCTCCGGATTGGCCACGTAAACGTGCGCCACCTGATGATCCGCAATGGCGAAAGCCGAGCATCCACCGAGTTCAAGGGTATCCGTGCCGACCTCATCCTTGATCTCCAACCAGCCCTGCTTGCGGAAAAGACGGTTCAGATGAATCGGCCGGTCCACGGGGGTGATCCCGTATTCCGAGACCAGCAAAACCTCGACGCCACGCCCTTCCAGAAAGTCGATCAACTCACCGGTGACCTCGTCAATCGCGGCCAAATCGGCATCGATCGCTGCATGACGGGGGCCCAGCTTCTGGAGGTTGTAATCGAGGTGGGGCAGATAGACGAGACTGAGGTCTGGCGCATAATGCTCCTCCGTCCAGCGGGCGGAGCGGGCAATCCATCGGCTCGACTCGATTCCTGAGGCGGGACCCCAAAAATTCTGGAACGGGAACGGGCCCAGATCCGCCTTGACCCGGTCCCGGATTTCCAACGGGGACGAGGTGATGTCAAAAATCTTCGCACCATCCGCCCGGTAAATAGGGCGCGGGGTGATGGAGTAATCGACGCTTGAGAACATGTTGTTCCACCAGAACAGCCTGGCGACCCGAAGATTCGGTCTCGTTTCCCGGACCACTTCCCAGACCTTGGGCCCGCGGACAAGGCGATCCGACTGCTTCCAAAAGAGGGTCTCGGATCGCTCCCGGTCATACCATCCATTGGCCACAATGCCGTGATGATCCGGGGTCCGTCCGGTGAGGAACGTCGCCTGAACGGTGGAAGTGACGGCGGGAAGCACCGGCTCGAGCACCCGGTGCCCGTGCCCGGCCCTTTCCACAAACGCCCGGATCCGGGGCAGGCGGTCACCGCGCCAGAAGCGGCGGGTCAACCCGACGACGTTGAGAACCGCGAGGCGTGGAGGAGCGGCGTTCGGATTCATGGGGCAGCGTGAAGCACGACCTCCCGGGAGGCAACCCGAATGTGCGGTGGGCGCAACGCGTCCTTGACCGGGCCCCCGGAACGAGTCAAGAGTGGCGGGGAATTTAGCACGAACCCAGAATACCCAGACATGGCTGATATCGACGGAACCAAGCAGGAAAAGAAGGATAAAGAATACTTCACCCACGTCCCCCAGGAGGCTCCCGGCTTCTTCCTCAAGGGATCCCACCAATACGACTGGGGTATGAAGAACCGCCTTTCCAAGGTTTTCAACCCGAAGAACGGCCGCACCATCATGCTGGCGTTCGACCACGGATATTTCCAGGGGCCCACCACCGGTCTGGAGCGGGTCGACCAGACCATCCTCCCCCTGGAGCCCTACTGTGACTGTCTGATGCTGACCCGCGGCATCCAGCGTTCCGTCATTCCGGCCTCGACCCAAAAGGCCATCGCCTTGCGCGCTTCCGGCGGAACTTCCATGGTCAGCCCGATGGAAGAATGGGAGGGTGAGGTTGGTGAAGGCGAGTCCAAGCGCGCCTTCAAACTCCAGCGTCCCGGGTTCGAACCACTCTCCAACGAAAGTCTCGCCTGCAGCATCGAGGAAGCGATCCGCCTCAACGCCAGCGTCCTCGCCGTTCAGGTCTTCATCGGCAGCGCCTACGAGCGGCAATCCCTGAAGAACCTCACCGACCTCGTGGATCACGCCAACCGCTACGGCATCGCCGTGATGGGCGTGGTCGCCGTGGGGCGCGCCATGGCACGCAACGCCCAGTATTTCCGCCTCGCCACCCGCATCATGGCGGAACTCGGGGCCCACATCGTGAAGTGCTACCACACGGACGAGGACTTTGAGACCATCACCAGCTGTTGTCCGGTTCCCATCGTGATCGCCGGAGGCAAAAAGCGTCCCGAGCTCGACGCCCTCAAGATGGCCTACGACGCCTGTGAGCAAGGGGCTTCCGGGGTCGACATGGGCCGGAACATTTTTCAGTCGGACGCACCCGTCGCCATGATGAAAGCCGTCCGGGGCGTGGTCCACGAAGGTCTCAAACCCGGTGAAGCCTTCCAACTCTATCAAGATCTCAAGGCGGGCGCCGCCTCCTGACCCCATCACGAGGTGATCCAAGACGCCCTGCGCAAATGGTTTGGCAAGGGACGGCCGCTCCCCGCGGCCGCTCCCGCCCAACCGGTTGGCGCCTCGCCTGACTCATCCCCCACCCCCAATCCAAACATGTCTCACACCGCACCGCAACTGCACAATGCCATGTGGCCCGGCCTCGTCGGCAAGGGCACCGGCGAGGGTCAAGAACCCCCGATCAGCCTCGAGCGCATGCTCGATCTCACCGCCAATGCGACTGTCAACGGAGCCCGATTCGATGGCATCGATTACTTCCTGTTCTTCCCCCACACCGACCCGGACGCGAGCGACGCCGAACTGCGCCGCATTGCCGACATGGTCGCGGCCAAGGGTCTCAAGATCGGGTCGCTCGTCGCACCGGTTTGGCCCGGCACGGTCGGTGATTCCGCCATGGGCAATGCCGAGCAACGCACCAAGTTCATCGCGGCGGTGAAGAAAGCCTGCCGCATTGCCAAGGTCTTCAACGAGCACGGCGTGCGGCAGTATGGCGTCATCCGGATCGACTCCGCGGACAGCCCCGCCCATTGGGCCGGCAATCCCACCGGCAACACCAAGAAGATCGCCCTCACCTTCCGGGAAGCGGCAAAGGTGGCCGAGGACTTCGGCGAACGTCTCGCGGCTGAAGGCGAAATCTGCTGGGCAGGCATGCACGGCTGGAAGAGCATGCTCAATACCCTCGAGGAAGTCGGTCGTCCCCAGACGGTCGGCTTTCAGGCGGATCTGGCTCACACCTACCTTTACCTACTGGGTTACAACGCCCCCGAGCAGGCCCTGCTTTCCCCGAACTACAGCGAGGCCGAATTCTGGGATGCCTACGCCCGAATGACCGACGCCCTCCGCCCTTGGACGATCGACTTCCACGTCGCCCAGAACGATGGCCAGGTCAAAGGCGCCGGGTCCCACGACAAGACCGGAAAACATTGCCCGGCGGACGATCCGAATGGGAAGCTGGACATCGTCAAATGTTCATCCTACTGGCTCAAGGACGCCCCAGCCCGCGGCATCCGGCACATTTGCTGGGACGGCTGCATGTTCCCCAACGCCACCCTTGAGACCCAACAGACATGGAACACCATTCTGGCGACCATGCTCAAGGTGCGGGAAACCGCCGGCTGGAACTGATCGGCAATCACTGACCGCCCGCTCCGCCTCCCGACGGCGGGGCGGGCCCCCTGATCAATCGGTCCACCTCGGTGAGGATCCTCTGCTCCACGTCATCGGTGTAAGGCGCCCGGTGTCCGTATTCATACATCCCGGTGATTCCTTCGTAGCCACCTTCCCGGAGGACGCGCCGCGACGGAATGTAACTCAGGAGGTCGTTGTTGTAACCGCAGACCCAGGTCGATTCCCATCCATACCGGGCCTTCAACTGGAGGCTGTAGTCGACCACCGTTTCCCCGGTCAGGGCGATGAACGTAAGTTCCGGCCCGAAGCGCCAGACCTGGATTGGATACTCCACTTCCCCAGGCAACCCTCCCTCCGTCTCATATTGCCGGATGAAGTGGTTGAAAGCCCGCTTGGGAAGACCGCTCATTTGCGGGACCCGTTCCCTCAGTTCCTCCAGAGGCAACCCGGGCTCCAAGGCCAGTTTCGTGCCGCCCATCGCCAAACTCAACGTGGCGGGGAGAGGACGCAGCGGTGCCGTCAGGGTCTGGCTCACCGCCTCTGCCAGAATACGTCCGTAGTTCGCTGCCAGGGCGAGGGCGGCCGCGTCCGCCCCCGGATCGTTCCCCCGGATCCGTGGCAACGGGTTCGCGTCCCCTCCACAATTCTGCACAAACAAGGCCACGGCTTCCGGATACCGTTCCTCCAGTTCGAGCTGGGCGAACCCCGCATAATCCCCATTGACACTCAACCCACCCAAGGCGGTGGTATGGCAGGAATACCCGAAAACCACCGCCCTCAACTTGTCGCCTGACCGCGCCACAATGACCGGGACATCCTGATCCACCTGCCCGCCGAACTGGCGCGTTCCCGGGCCCCGCGCACGGCGCCGATTCACCGCGACCCCGGCCAGCCCCTGGCCAAACGACAGCTCCGCCGGTCCCAGGTCCGCGATGGCCCCGGCAATCACGGCGTCGTATTGAGAGTAAACCCGTTCCGTGTAGCGCTCACAGGCGGCGGTCTGCTCCGCGGTGAATTCATAGTAGAGCCAGAGGACGTCCTCCGTCACCGGGCAGCTGTGGTTGTGCGAGGAGTTCAACACGAGGCCCGCGCGGGAAACGCCCCGGGCGGCGGCGTCCCTGACGATCCGCTCCACCATCCGCGTGCTCAGCCCCACCAGATCCGCCGTCACCAGAACGGCAAGCGGCCCATCGTCCGGACGGATCGCCAGGGCCTTGAGCCAGATGGGATGATCGGTGCGGACGTGCATCCGCGCCGCGCCACTGTAACCGGCCAGGGGCACGGGCTCCGTGGGCGTGATATCCGCTTTGGCCACCCCGACCTGCCAACCCGCCCGGGTATCCGTCAGCAGGACTCCCGCGAGCAGGCAGGCGAGCCACATGAGCCCCGGTTTCATGGAAGCTGTTCGATGAACGTGAGGAGATCCGCCATGTCCTGTGGCGTCATCCCGGCTTCGAGCCCTTCCGGCATGAGGCTCGAGCCGACCGACGAACTTCCTTTGATGGCCGAGCGCTCCAGGGTTCGCTCCAAGCCACCGGGCATCCGCAGGGTCATGGTCTTGGCTTGATCCTCCGTGATCAATCCCGCGACCGTTTCCCCCTCCTTGGTATTGACGGTGTAAAAGACATACTGCGCGGCCACTTCCTTGCCGGGATCCAAAATGGCCGTGAGCAACGCCTCGCGTCCCTTGGTCTTCACCGTAACCAGGTCGGGCCCGACCTGAAACCCCTCTCCTGCCGCCCGATGACACGTCAGGCAGCGCTGTTGGAAGTGCGCCTTGCCCTTGGCGAAATCCCCTTTGGCAAGGACCGACTCGCCATACTTTGAGATGACCTCCGCGCGCGAGGGAGGAATCCATGCCGCAAGTGCCAGCCGGGCCCGGCCCGCCAAGTTGGCATCCGCATGGCGCAACACGGCTTGCAACTGGCCCGCGCTGAAGGCTTCACCGGGGATCACCCCCTTCTCCACGGCCTCCAGCAGCGCCGGCAGGCGATCCGCCCGACTCATCAACCAATCGATTGCCGCAACCCGGGTCCCGGCGGCTTCGTAATCCCCCCAGTGCCCGACGACCATCCGGACGGCTTCCCCACCGGATCGGCTGGCCAGAAGATTCAAGGCCGCACCCTGGATCTCCGGACATTTGCGGTCGGCCAACGCCGATTCCACCGGTTGGCGCCAGACCTCGTCGGGAGCCATCCCAAGAATCTCCAGAGCCCCCGTCCTTATGCTGACGGAGGCGTTGGGATCGAGCGCCCGCTGGGCGGCGGCGGCGAACACCCCGGCCAGTTTCTTCTTCCGATCCACCTCCTTGAGGGACCGCTTGGCCCGGCGCAAGCCCTCGCCAAACCCTTTCATCCAGAGCGGGTTGGGTTCGCCTTGGGCGAGAAAGGAAATCAACTTCTCCGGTTCCGTGGCGGCACAAACTTCGCACAAACGAGCGACGAACGGCGCGGCCTCCGCCGCCAGGCTAGGATCCTTGGTGAACGGATCCAACAGAAGCCGCGAAAGGTCTCCCGGGTCATGGCTGAGAATCGCGGGAGCGATCCACGGGTGCGCGTGGTCACGAAGCGCCAGCTGCAGCAAGACCTCGCGGGACGGCCAGGAACGAAGCGCGAGAACCAGTTGAAAGCGCACCCGGGGGGACGCATCGGCGGCGAGGGAAGTCAATTGAGCCTGCAACGCTTCCCCGGGTTGCGGGAGGAGGGCGGCCAACTCGATCGCACGTTCGCGGACCAGCGGCTCCTCATCCCCGAGGGCAGTAAGCAACGCCGTTTCCCGGAGACCGCCGAGACCATGCAACACCCCGAGCGCATGCAGTTTGGCCGCCGGCCCGCCCTTCTCCAAGAGGGATTCCAAGGCGGGAACCACCGTCGCATCCTGACGCTCGAACAAGAGCCGGTGCGCGGTGTCGCGATGCCATCCATTGGGATGTTCCAGAAGGGCCACCAGTTCGGCGGGAGTTGCGCCCGCCAGGTTCACGGACTGACCGATCCGCGGGGCCCCTCCGGCAGGGACAATCCGGTAAATCCTTCCGCGATCGTTTCCGTGATTGAGGTCCAGATGGCGCTTGATCTCATCCGGAATGCTCCACGGATGCTCGATCACTTCGCGATACATATCGCAGACATGGAGACAGCCATCCGGCGCGTTGGCGAAGTTCACCACCCGCACCCAGGTATCCCGGCTCGCGGCAAATTCCATCCCACGCTCATCCTCCGGCCGTTCACCCGTAAGACTGACGCCGTCCGCCGCGGGACGGATGATCTTGCGGTGGATCAACTGACCTCCGGCATCCCCGGTGAAGCTGTTGTTGACGAAGCCGGGACCATACGCATCCCCACGGTAGATCGTGGTGCCCGTGGCCCCGGTGAAGTAACCGCTGACCCGGCCGCCCCCCTCAACCGTTCCCGGCACGGTTCCGGCGATCCGCCACCGGGTCCGGATGATGCGCCACGGTTCATCCGGACTGAGCCGGAAGACCTCCGCGGCCCCGCCATCCACCGCGATGCTCTGCCGGGCCGACGGCAGGCCGGAGCCACCACCCGGGTGGACCCAATACTGCAAGTGGTCGGAATTGGAACAACCGAACTTCCGGCCGTAATCGTCGAAGCTCATCCCATATTGGGCTCCGCCCGCCTCAAGTCCGAACTCATGGGTTCGCGGATCGAACCAAAAATCATTTCCTCCCAGTTCCTGCCCGGGCAGTTCGGGACGCAGCGGGGAGGTGACCAGCCCCCGGTTTCCTCCGCCGGCCAACACGTGAACCCGGTTGTCCTGCCCCCACTGAAAGCTGTTGAGCAAGCCCTGCACGTTTAACCGCTTGAGACCGGTTCCAAATCCGGTGAACGCCCGCGTCCGCACCTCGGCCCAGCCATCCCCGTCCTTGTCTTCTAGCCGCCAGATGTCCGGCGTGGCCCCCACGTAGAGCCCGCCATTGGCCCAAATCAGACCGGTCGGCCAGGGGAGATCATCGGCGAAGACCTGCGAAGTCTCGTGCACACCATCTCCGTCGCGATCCTCCAACACCGAAATCCGCCCGAGATGGGGCGAAACATCGCGCATCTCCGAATAATCGATCATCTCGCAGACGAACATCCGGCCCCGTTCATCAAAACAGAGGGCCACGGGATCCCTGACCTGCGGTTCATTGGCGGCCAGTTGCAGGAAGAAGCCCGGCTTGACCTTCCAAGTGGAGACCGCTTCCGCCACCGGCACGGCCGGGTAATGCGGGAGGTCCTTGGCCGGATCAACGGTCACGTCATGCTTGGTTTTTCCATAGGCCTCGGAGTAAGTGGTCTTCGAAACCAAAGAGTCGGCAGCCGGGGCGGCGCCGATTCCAACCAAAATCAGGAGATGGGATATCGCTTTCATTTCATGGATCGGAGGGCGGCCACGATGTCGATCAATTCTTGCTCGCTCATCGTGGCATCGAGGCCCATCGGCATCAGGCTGACGGGCAGGACGGTATTGGAGAGGATTTGACCATGGTTTACGTTTCGCTCCTGCCCCGAGGCGTCCACAAGGAGCAAACCTTCGGCCGTGTGGCTGCGAATCACTCCGGCGAGCGTCTCCCCACCGGTGGTTTCGACCACGTGCGCCTCGTAATCCCGGGCCAGGGTGTGGCTCGGGAAGAGAATGCTCTCCAGCAGGTCACGCTCGGTCCGGATGGCTCCGATTTTGGAAAGGTCCGGCCCGATCGCCCGGCCAGTGGACCCGATCTTGTGACAAGCCGTGCAAGTCCCTTTGCCGGCCTCCAGATGAAGCCGCCCCGCCGCGGCATTCCCCACGGCCCGCACCCGGTCGGCAAGAGGCCCCAAACGACGCTTCATGAGATCGGTCCCGTCCTCCGCCCGCCGCAAAGCAGGGAGGATGATGGTCTCGATCAACTCCGGCGCCTGGGTGCTGAAGAGGGTGCGGTAGACACTTTCCTGCTGACTGCCCAACGCCGGGTTTTGCGCCATCTCGATCGCGAGCAAACGGGCAATCCCCGGATCCTTCACGGAGCGGACCAACCGCACGAGTTCCTTGAGTTCAATCGGCCCGACCCCGGCCAATGCCGGTGCCAGGGAGGTCAACTGCTCCCTCGTGAGACCGCCATTCCCCAACATCGTGGCCGCTTGAATCCGCGCGGAGGGCGATGGATCCCGAGAGAGGACGTGCGTCAGCAGATCGAAAATCGCCGGGCTCATCGTCCGGGCTTGCATCGCGTCCAACGCCCTGAGACGCAACGCCGTGGGCTGCGACGGATCGTTGGAAATCTCTTGGAGCCGGGGGTCGAAACCCGCCGATCTCACCTTCTTGATCGCGTCCAGAAGGACCGGAGAAGGAGCACCGGCACCCGACAACGCCTGCCGCAAGGGCGCCATCCACTCCTCCCGGGCCGACACGGTCTGGCGCATGGCAAGGGACTCCCAGCCGGACCGGCGCACCTCCGCCGCCGGATGCGAGAGCATCGCGGTGAGCAGTTCGTCGGTCCCGGCATCGCTGAGGCTGCGGATCGCGGTCAAGCGGACCGGAGAAACGCCGCTCTCCCTAAGCCATCCCAACAGCCGGCCCACGGTTTCCGGATCGGTGCCTGCCACCCGCAAGGCGGTTTGCGCCAAGGCCGCATCCGGCGACTCCAGATTCCCCCGCGCGATTTCCCGGACCGCTTCCTGCCGGGCCGGGTCGTCGGATTGGAATGCGGTGAGGAGCCGTCGCAAGGCCAGCGGAGTCGCCCCCGCTTGCACTTCCTCCACCGTGTCCACGAGGCGCCACTGCCGGGCGGCGAAGATCAAGGCGTGCTCGAGGGATGCGTCGGAGGGCTCGGCGAAGAGTGCCAGCATCCGGCGCGAAACCGCCTCATCCCGGATGTTGCTCCTGGCCAATGCGGCGAGGGTCCGGAGCTTGCTCCGGGGTTCTCCATCCGCCAATCCGGCCAGCCAGCTTCCCGGTGAATCCCCTGGCGGTTTCCACGCGGCGCGCCAGGCCTCCCGGAATCCGGGCTTGACCGGCTTCGAAGGACGGATGCGGTAAACCGCTCCGAGCAGATCCGGTTTGGCCATCAAACTGGAGGGACACCCGATGCGGAACCATCCCCCGGTATCCAACACCAACAGGGATCCGTCGGCCGCCTCGATGACATCGGTGAGATGGACGTCCGGGTCGTGAATCTTGAGGAATTCGTTCTCCCGGGTCCGGAAACTCGATCCCTCCGGGATCAAGTCCATGCGGACCAATCGTTGCGTGTTGAAATGGGTGACGAGAAAGGGCAGGACGCCATCCATCCCCGTTTCCGGAAAGCTCTTCCAAAAGCAACACCCGCTCACCGCCACGTGCCCGAAGTTGTGGATCACCGGCATCCGCTCCATCGTCCGGGGCAGGCCTTGGAGGACTTTCATCATGTCCGGCCGTTCGTAAACTCCCCCGGCCAACCAATGCACCAAGGTGTCTCCCCTCGGTTGGCTGTAATAAATGTTCTGCACCCCAATCACTTCTCCGTCCGGCGTGAAATCCACTTCCACTGGATTGTCCCCCGCCAGCAGGGAGTGCCACTGCACCTCCGTGCCATCCGGCCGCGCACTCCAAATCCCGGAACTGGCTCCCTCGTGGGTCACCTTGCCGGTCGCGTCCACCACGCGGTATCCCTTCCTCCCGTGACACCAATAGAGCCGGCCTCCGGGATGCAGGAACGGTCCGTGCACGTCCGCTGCGTTGCCGGTGTAATCGAAGCCGGACACGATCATCTTGCGTTCCTCCGCCACGCCGTCACCGTCCCGGTCTGTCAACTTCCAGATTCCGGGTGGCGACCCGACGTAAAGGCTTCCATCCAACCACTGGGCCCCTTGCGGAAAGGTCATCCCGTCCGCAAAGACGGTGCTCTTGTCGTAGGCGCCATCCCCGTCCGCGTCTTCCAACAACAACACCCGGTTCGGCGGGTTGGCCTCGAGTTGCGCCTTGTTCCAGTTCACCCCAACCGCGTCCCCGATGAAGAGCCGCCCCCGATCGTCGAGGCACCCCATAATCGGATGCATGACCAACGGGGCGGACGCCGCCACCTCCAACCGGTAACCGTCCGGCAGATCCGCCCGGGGAACCACTTTCTCCACCCGCTGGTTCACCACCACCGGACGATGGGACGATTCCGGGACCGCTTCCGGTTCACCCGCCGCCATACCCCCTTCCGGTCCAAGGAAAAGCGTGATGGCCGGGACCAGCAGCGCGGTCCAAACGGGCGGTTCTGGGCGGGAACGGAGCATACGGTTCTTCCACGCGCGCAAACCGCCTTCACTTGCACCGCATCCTCTTTTCAGGCGGGCTTTCCAAGGCCACACGGCGCCAAAATCCCCAGCCTGCACTTCTGAAGGCTCGCGTCGCGAGGGGCCGCCAGATGGCATTCCCAGGAGTGCGAACGGAAGAAATCGCGACCGCAAGGAAGGAGGACAGGATTGATTGACGTGCAAGTTTCATGGGATCAGCCTTTCCGGATTCCAATTCCTCGACGTGTCCGTAGCCTCAAACGACGGCCTCCCGAATATTGCGGACACATTACTTCTAAAGCTTATCTCGTTTATCTCTATAAAATATATTTGTTAGCGATTACTACCAGACGATTGCCTGCATCTCCGATATTCCATACTCAATCCTGCCATGCCTGTCTCCTCCCTCTCCCGTCGCTCCGCCGCGCGACTCTCCGTCACGGCTCTCCTTACCCATCTCGTCCGGAGTTCCGGGGCTGCGGGAGCACCGCCCCTTCGCATCGGGCAGATCGGTAGCCGCCATGCCCACGCCGCCGGCAAGATGGCCTCGATCCGCTCCTTGCCGCAGCTCTGGGAGATGGTCGGACTGGTGGAACCGGATCCCGCCCGGCGCAGCGGACCGTTCGCAGGCGTTCCCGTCCTCACCGAGCCACAGCTCCTCGGGGACCCAACCGTCAAGGCGGTGGCGGTGGAGACCACCCTGGCCGATTCCTGCGCCACGGCGGCTCGTTGCGTCAGGGCCGGAAAGCACGTGCACCTCGACAAGCCCGGAGCCATTCACCATGCAGAGTTCAAGGCGATGCGTCTGGACGCGGAGGCCCGCCATCTCACGGTGCAGATGGGTTACATGCTGCGCTACAATCCCGCATTTGAGCTTCTCTTCCACGCGGTGCGTGAGGGTTGGCTCGGCGAAATCACCGAGGTCGATGCCTCCATCGGCAAGCTGGCGTCGCCAGACCTGCGCAAGACCCTGGCTGAGTTGCCCGGCGGAGGGATGTTCGAACTCGCCTGTCACGTGATCGACGCGGTGGTGACCATCCTCGGCAAACCGCTCAACGTCACCGGGTTCTCCACCCCAACCGGCGGCGATGGCGTTCCCGATAATCAACTCGCTGTGCTCGGCTACGGCAAAGCGACGGCCACCATCCGCTGCAACCACGCCGATCCCTTTGGCACGCCGCGGCGCCGTTTCAGTGTGGCCGGCACGCTCGGCGCAATGGAGATCGTCCCCCTCGAGTCCGGACTCGTCACCCTCTCCCTCACCACTCCCCGGGAGAATTTCGTCAAGGGCACCCAGAAGCTCCAATTGAACGTTTCCAAGGACCGTTACGCCGGGGAATTCGTCGACCTTGCCGCCGTGACCAAGGGAGAAAAGACGCTGGCATGGGACGCCGCCCACGACATTGCCGTCCACGAGACCGTTCTGCGTGCCGCCGGCCTCTTTAAGGACGGGGTTTGACCGGTCGAAGTTGCAACGCCGCATCCCCCGGCCCGGAAATCCCGATGATCGGCCACGCGAAGGCGCAAGCTTCCCGCTCCCGTTCGGTGCCGATCGCAGCATAGACCTCCCAGGCCAGCTTGTGTCCGGACTGCGGATTGCTCAAACCGAGCAGCAGTCCCCCCTCCGCCTCCGGAGCGTCGCGATAGGCGTGGTAGTGGAAGGCCTCGATCCCCGGCAAACGGCGGACCCGCTCCATCGTGTAGACGAGACCGGCCGCCTGGTTTCTCTGGTCCCCGGGCTCGAGGGAGACGGCGTTGATCCCCTGCTCGGAAAGCAGAATCGCCCTCGGACGGCCCCGATGAAGAAACCTCTCCTGCGCCAGATAGGCTGGCAACACCTCGATGTTTCTCGGCGTGATGTGGGGGGCCTCGAAATCGGTTCGCTCCGGGTTGGTCCAAACTTCGGGACGGGTCATCGGTTGGGGGTAAGGGTGATACGCCACGCCCCAAGCGAAATCCCCTTCGAAGCGGGCCGCCTCGGCAAAGAGTTCCAGAACATCCCGGACTCGATAGGTCTGGAGACCATCCCCCGGCGTGGTCCAATGATGGGTCAGGGAGATGAAGACCCGGGCATGCGGGTCGAACCGGCGCGTGGTTTGGTGCACCAGACGGCAGGACCGGAGGTAGGTCCGGAGGTAACGGGCCAGCGGTTGCTCCCCCATGTTCGTCCATGTGCCGGCCTGATCGACTTCGTTGTGCAGGATCCAATTGGAAATCCGGCCGAATTCGCCGTTCTCCCGGGTATAACGCTCCGCCAGAAGATGAATCACTGCCCGGTAAAGATCGGTGCCTCCGGCACTCACCAGATCAGGCATGGAATACACCCCTTCCGCGAGCGCTTCCGGATGGACCATGGGCCGGTCCGGTTTCCCCGCGGCATCCCGGTGATTCCCGACTAACAGGATGGCACTCACGATCACGCCCTTCCGGGACAACGTGCGCACCGTGTGGTCAAGGCTCCGGAGATAGGCCGTATGCAAATGCAGAACCCTGCCCTCGAACTCCCAGGCCTCCCAGCCCGGTGCCGCTTCAGGCTGCAGCAGGCTGTTGACCACGATGTTCACCGTGGCATGCTCGATCCCAAGCTCAAAGATTTCGCTCTTCTCCGTCAGATTCAGCGGAATCCCGCCCAGTCCCTTGATCCCGCGGGCTTTCAGTCCGGGCAGGTTCCGCTGCCCTTCCCAAGCCTCCGCGTAGGCCGGAGGCGTGAGCGGAAGGCCGGAGGCATCGACGATCTCAAAACACCCGTCGGCCCGGTCCCGTTTCCCGGCGAACCGGGGAATCAACCCGCCTCCGGGCTCCACGACGCCATCGATGCGGACCCGGCCGCTCACCTCCGCCTCCACTTCAATCGTGGCTTCCCGGACCCGCACCGAGCGGATTCGTCCCGGATAAGGCCGGCGCAAAGAGGCGAGCCACTCGGTCGCTTCCCGCGCCCGGGCCTCCCGGATGACCTCCCGTTCCGCCTCAGCTCGGGCCTCCTCCGGGGTGGCCGCCCGCAGTTGCAGGTTGCGGATGTGGAGGCGGGCCCCGGGAGACAGCCCCAGAATCATGGCCAGATCTTTTCCGGGACCGCTCGCAAAGGGCTGCTTCGCAAGACGCAGGTCAATGGCAAACGGTTTCCATGCTTCCGCGATGGGCAGGGCTCCGGCCTGCAGATGGGTCGCCCCAACCGCCAGCGGCACCCGCACGAAGAGCTTCGGCACCGGTTCCGTGGAAAAATATTCAAATCCGAGGATGGGGTGGGACCCGGGCGTGGCCGCCGCCGGGATGGAGCTCAACCAGAAATGCGGGTTCGGCCCCGTCACCTTCATCGTCCAAACCCCGTCCGCTTCCGTCACCTCAAGTCCGGCCCGCGGCCCCACCCGCAAGGGGAAGGATCCCGCCGGAGCGCTCATCGGACCAACCACAAAGAGAATCCAAATCCAGCGAATCATGCTCGAATCCCCCCACCAACGTCCCCGTTCCATCGGGGTCAAGGCAAATCTCCGCCGATCCGACTGCCCCGGAGATTTGTTTTGTCGGATGGCAATCCTGCGCGAAACTCTCCGTGCAGCGGCGAACCCGTTCCGGCATCGTTCTCCGTATCTCCATCATGATCCGCACCCTCGCCCCGTTTCTTGGCCTCCTCACCCTGACCACCTTGGCGGAGGAAAAGCCGCGCGCCGAATTCTGGCTCGACCTGCACATGGGGGAGCCGGTCGAACAGGAAGCCGATCTCTGGGACGACCTAACCACCGCGGATGTGGTCTTTGTCGGGGAGACGCATCGGCTCGCACGGCACCACCGGATCCAGGTGGTCGTGGCGGAAAAGTTACTCGCCACCAAGCGCCCCTTCCTCCTCGGCCTCGAGCAAATCGAAGCGCGGCATCAAGCCGTGTTGGACCGCTATGCCAAGGGGGCGATCGACTTCGACGAACTTGCGAAGACGATCGATTGGAAAGCGGAATGGGATAATTACGAGGACTACCGCGCCCTTCTCGAGACAGTCCGGGAACGGAACGGCCGGGTGGTCGGTCTCAACGGGCCGCGCGAGGTCATCCACCAGACTGGCAAGGTCGGGATCGCCGCCCTCGAACCGGCCCAGCGCTCCCTGCTGCCTGACAAGATCCACACCGACGACCCGGTCTACGAACGCCTCCTCAATCTCCTCCTCAGCGTGCACTCCACGTTCGACCCGAAGTTCCTCAAAAACGTTTTCGAGGCCCAGGTCGCCCGGGATGACTCGATGGCGGCCCATCTGGTCGCCGCTCTCGGTCCGGTTCCCGCCAAGGACCAACCCCGCCCCGTCGCCATGACCGTGACCGGGTCTGGCCATATCCAATTCGGTCTTGGCACTCCGGACCGTGTCAAATGGCGCCGGCCGGACCTCGAACCACGCATCGTCCTCTGCACCGAAAGCGGCGACCTCGTTCTCTCCCCCATGGAGGAGGCGATGCGGCGCGCGGTGCAAATCCACCATCGGGACATCCGCTTCATCGGGCGTCCGGTCGGGGACTATCTTCACGTCAAGGAACAGAATCCCCAGGCCCCGGGCCGCTGAGTTCACTGGAGTTCGGTTGAATTCTTTCCCGTCTCAGCGACCATTTCCCCCGCTGGCAGGAATGCTGCTTATGCATCCGCCCACAAGTCCATGAACGATCTCGCCACACCGACCTCCGCCACCACCCGCGACTTCCGTTTCCCCGTCGACAATTCGGTCGAGGGCATGAAGCAATCCATCCTCAACCACCTTCGTTACACCCTGGCCCAGGAACCAAGCGTCGCTCCCCCCCAAGACTGGTGGAACGCCGTCTGCCTCTCGGTCCGGGACCGGATTCTCGATCGCTCCAGCCAGACCCGGACGGCCCACCAGACCCTCAACGTGCGGCGGGTCTATTACTTGTCCCTCGAATACCTCATGGGACGGTTGCTCGACAACAACCTCCACAACTCCGGCCTCTGGCACACGACCCAAGCCGCCCTCGCCGAACTCGGCCAAGATCTGGGGCCGCTCCTCGAGACCGAGCCGGACATGGGGCTCGGCAACGGCGGTCTCGGCCGCCTCGCCGCCTGTTTCCTCGACTCCATGGCCAGCCTCGACCTCCCGAGCGTCGGCTACGGAATTTTCTACGAGTTCGGCTTGTTCAAGCAGACGTTCGACAGCTTCAATCAGGTCGAGAAGCCGGACGCCTGGAACGTGTTCGGCAACCCCTGGGAAATCATCCGCCCCTACTACGCCGTCACGGTCAGCCTCTACGGCCGGGTCGAGCAGAAGTTCGACGACTCCGGGAACGGTCGCTCCATCTGGACCGCCACCCGATCTCTCGTCGGCGTGCCGCGCGATATCCCGATCGCCGGCTACGGTCTCTCCACGGTCAATTTTCTTCGACTTTGGGAATCCCATGCTTCCGCCGAGTTCAACCTCCGCATCTTCAACGAGGGCGGCTACATCGAGGCCATGAAGGACAAGGCCGAGGGCGAGACCATCTCCAAGGTTCTCTACCCGAACGACAACACCGCCCAAGGGCGCGAGCTCCGCCTCGTCCAGGAGTATTTCTTCGTGGCCTGCAGCTTGCAGGACATCATCCGGCGCCACCGTTCCGGCGGTAATGATTGGCACAATTTCGCAGACAAGGTGGCCATCCAGCTGAACGACACCCACCCCGCGATTGCCGTGGTCGAACTCCTCCGGATCCTTGTGGATCAGGAGGAAATGTCCTTCGACGCGGCTTGGGAAATCGTCGGCAAAACCTTTGCCTACACCAACCACACCCTCCTTCCGGAGGCTCTGGAGCGCTGGAGCGTGCAGCTGCTCCACAAGGTTCTCCCCCGCCACTTGGAGTTGATCTTCCTGATCAACCAGAAGTTCCTCGACGAGGTGGTCAAGGTCCGCTGGCCGGACGCCCCGGAGAAAATGGCCTCCCTCTCGCTCATCGAGGAGACCAATCCCAAGATGGTCCGGATGGCCCATCTTAGTGTCCTTGGCAGCCACACCACCAACGGCGTCGCCGCCTTGCACACCCGGCTGCTCACCGAACGGCTGTTTCCCGACTTCGCCGAACTCTTCCCCGGTCGCTTCCAAAACAAGACCAACGGGATCACGCCCCGGCGCTGGCTCAAGGCCTGCAACCCGGACCTTGCCGGACTGATCGACGCCACCATCGGTCCCGATTGGGTCCGGAATCTCGATCAACTCCAGCAACTGGCCCACCACGCCGGAGATCCCGCTTTCCAAGAGCGCTTCCTCGCCATCAAGGCGGCGAACAAAGTGCGTTTGGCGTCCACCATTTCCTCCCTGTGCGGCATCACGGTGGATCCGGCGGCCTTGTTCGACGTCCAGATCAAGCGGCTCCACGAATACAAACGGCAGCACCTCAACCTCCTTCACATCCTCGCGCTTTACCGGCGCCTCCTCAACGATCCCTCCCTCGACATCGTCCCCAGGGTCTTCATCTTCGCCGCCAAGGCCGCTCCCGGCTATTTCCTCGCCAAGCACATCATCCATTGCATCAACGCCGTCGCCGCCACCATCAACGGCGATGAGCGGATTCAGGGGAAGCTCAAGGTTGCTTTCCTCCCGAACTACTCCGTTTCTCTGGCGGAACGCATCATCCCCGCCGCGGATCTGTCCGAGCAGATCTCCACCGCCGGCAAGGAGGCCAGCGGCACCGGGAACATGAAGCTTGCCCTCAACGGCGCTCTCACCATCGGCACGCTCGACGGCGCCAACGTCGAGATCCTCGAGGAAGTGGGCGAGGACAACATCTTCATCTTCGGCCTCACCGTCGAGGAGGCCGAGGCCCTCGTCGCCAATGGATACCGGTCCTCCGACATCTACTGGGCCCATGAAGAACTGCGCAACGCCATCGATTGGCTCGATTCCGGTTACTTCACCCCCAACCGGGAGGCCACCTCCGCCGTCAAGGCCAGCCTTCTCAACCATGGCGACCCGTTTCTCGTCCTCGCCGATTTCGATGCCTATGCCGCCTCGCAGGCCCGCGTCGATGCCGCCTTCCGGGACCCATCTTCCTGGGCCCGGAAAGCCATCCTCAACACTGCGCGCGTCGGCAAATTCTCCAGTGACCGCACCATCTCCGAATACGCCCGGGACATTTGGCGCTTGCCGGCCGTCCATACCCGCTGAAGTCTTTCGCTAGCCCCCTTCGACCGACTCATGCTTTCCCGCCCCAGGCGAAACCGCAAATCCCCCGGCATCCGCCATCTCGTCCGTGAGACCTCCCTCTCCCCGGGAGACCTGATTTATCCTCTCTTTCTTCACGATGGGCCGGAGGACATCCCCATACCGTCCATGCCCGGTTGCCACCGATGGAGTCTCGAGGGCTTGGTCCGGGAAGTCGCCCGGGCCTCCGCGGTCGGGATCGAGGCTTTCGTCCTTTTCCCGGCCATCGCCCCGTTCCTCAAGACCAAGGGCGCCGAGGAAGCCTGGCACGAGGATGGACTGGTGCCCCGGGCCATCCGCCTTCTCAAGGCCGGATTTCCTGAAGCCGTCATCATCACGGATGTGGCCCTCGATCCCTACAACAGCGACGGCCATGACGGTCTCGTGGGGCCCTGCGGTCGCATCCTCAACGATGAAACCGTCGAGGTTCTCGTCCGCCAGGCCCTCTGCCACGCCAACGCCGGAGCGGATGTCGTCGCTCCCAGTGACATGATGGACGGTCGCGTCGCCGCCATCCGCCGGGCACTGGACCGGGAACGGTTCACCGACGTGTCGATCCTCAGCTACACCGCTAAATACGCCAGCGCGTTTTACGGTCCCTTCCGTGGAGCGCTCGATTCCGCGCCCAAGTCAGGCGACAAAAAAACCTACCAAATGGACCCCGCCAACGTCCGCGAGGCCTTGCGCGAGGCGGCGCTCGACGAGGCGGAAGGTGCCGACATGCTCATGGTCAAGCCGGCCGGCCCTTACCTCGATGTCATCCGGCAAATCGCGGACCATTCCAACCTCCCGGTGGCCGCCTACCAAGTCAGCGGGGAATACCTCATGATCAAGAGCGCGGCCGCCGCCGGATGGCTCGATGAACAGGCGGTCGTTCTTGAATCGCTCCTCGGCATCCGCCGGGCCGGGGCCGACATGATCCTGACCTATTTTGCCAAGGACATCGCGCCCATTCTAGGTCGGTGAAGGCGGCTGTTCCGGACTTCGCGAGCGGTTACCGGCTCCGGGGTGGGTCGGTCAGATGAGGTCCATCGCGCAAAGAGAGCAGAGGATGATCGCGCCAAGGTGGTTTGATTATGATCCTGCCATGACCCTCCCGGGACTGATGCATGCGCTGGCTGCTCATCCTTTGCGTGAGCCCAAAAACAATCCTCGCGGACGTTCGTTCTGCCTCACGCCCGCTTCGCCCGGCTCCACGGTCACCCATCCACCGTGCACACGGCCATCGCCGCCATCCCCTCCTCACGCCCGGGAAATCCCAATCGCTCGTTGGTCGTGGCCTTGACCCCGACTTGATCCGGGCGCAGCCCCAACGCTTCCGCAATGTTGGCCCGCATCGCCTCAACGTGGGGCCGGATCTTCGGTCGCTCCGCGATCAAGGTGGCGTCCACATTCTGAATCACCGCTCCCTTGCCTGCGGCAATTTCCGCGCACTTGCGCAAAATCTCGAGACTGCAGATCCCGGCGATCGACGCGTCCGAGGGCGGAAACCAGTGACCGATGTCCGGCTCCCCCAGGGCCCCGAGAACCGCATCCGCAATCGCGTGGCTGAGGACGTCCGCATCCGAATGCCCCAGCAACCCCTTCTCGTGGGGAATCACGACCCCGCCAAGCACCAGATCCCGTCCTTCGACCAGTCGGTGCACGTCATAACCAATACCGGACCGTATCATGACGATCAGATCATCTCCTCCACCGGCAGCAACCCGTTCGAGGAGATCACGCCAAACTTGTCCGAGCCGGCTTTCGCAAACCGTTGCACGCTTCCCCCGGCCCGCCGGACCAACAATTCCCCGGCCGCAATATCCCACAGGCTGACCGCTTCCTCAAAATAGGCGTCGAGCCGTCCGCAAGCGATGTAGGCCATCCCCAGCGCCGCACTCCCCAACATCCGTGTCTTGCGCACCCGGTGTGCGATCCTCCGGTATCGTTCCAACCCGATATCGATCGCCTCGTTCGTCTTGGAGAACCCCACCGTGATCACCGCTTCCTCCCAAGACGACCGCCGGCTCGCCCGGATCGGCTTTCCATTCCGCGTTGGCCCACTCCCCGGCCCCACCGCAAACAGCTCGTCCAGCATCGGATCGTAAATCACTCCGTGCGTGATCTCCTCCCCTTCCCGCAGCGCGATCGAAACACAGAAATGGGGAATCCCGAAGAAATAGTTCACCGTCCCGTCGATCGGATCGACGATCCAATGGAAGGCACTCCCCGCATCACCCGCCACCCCCTCTTCCCCGTAAATGGCATGGTCCGGGTGCCGCTCGAGGAGAATCTGCGTAATCAGGTCCTGACTGCGCACATCCATCTGCAATTTGATGTCGTGCGCCAGCATCTCGTCCACCGTCAGTTCACTTTCATAATGCTCGCGCAGCAACGCGCCCGCCGCGCGCGCCGCCGTGATCGCGGTCTCAAGGTAGTGGGTCATGAAGCTTGGGTGCGGCGCCGTTGGCGCGACAGCCCTTCGATAATCCGAACCAGCTCCCGCGCAACTACTGTCTTCGCCGCGCGCGGCAACCGCTCGATCCCACCGTCCGCCTGCAGGACCATGACCTCGTTTTCATCGGCATCGAATCCAATCCCGGGCTGGCTCACGTCGTTGGCCACCATCAGATCACATCGCTTCCTTTGCATCTTGTCCCGGGCATACGCCTCAAGGTTTTCCGTCTCCGCGGCAAACCCCACCAGCAGCCCGTGAAACCCCATCGGCTCCCGGGCGCTTCCCAAAATGTCCTCGGTCTTCCGCAGGTGCAGCACCCAGTCCCCCTGCTGGCTCTTTTTCACCTTGTGCGGGCGGACGCTCACCGGACGCCAATCCGCCACTGCCGCCGCCATGATCGCCACATCCACCTCCCCCAACCTCGCCTCCACCGCGGCATACATCTCCCGCGTCGTCTCCACCCCCACCAACCGGATGTTCGGGTCGACCGGGACTGGGATCGCCACCGGCCCGGAGACCAACACCACGGAATGCCCCGCCGCCGCCGCCGCCGAAGCCAGCGCATACCCCATCTTCCCGGAGGACCGGTTGCTGATGAACCGCACCGGATCAATCGGCTCGCGGGTCGGACCGGCGGTGATCAGGAAACGCAGCGGCTCCGGGATATCCATTTCCAGTCTCTACCCGACCCACTCCCGTCTGTCAGCCAGAAAAAAAGGGCCCCACGCACGCCGAAACCGCGGCGCCGTGGGGCCACTCCCCTGAACGGACCGGCTGGGCAACCAAAGGAAAAGCCCCACCGACCACCGACTGACCAAAGTGTCGGAAAGCATTTCGCATACCAATCTGCACGAATTGCGCGCACCACGGCCAGACCGGGCCGCGCGTGGGGGCTTTCTCAAGGGGAAGCGGTGCGGAACTTGCCCACGCCAAGTTTGATCGATTGGGCGGGAAAGCTAGAGAAGGGAGGTCCCAATTCCCCCTTCCAGCCCTCGTCACCGCACGGGCGGGATTGAGCCGAGTTGACTGTCGCTCCATGGGTCAACGACCAGAACGCTTGGTGAATCCCCCCGTGTTCCATCCTTCCCTGCGACGGGTCACCGGTCGGCCGGGGATGGCGGGGGCTCGGCGCATGGAGGGATTTGCCCCCTTGCCGGGACGCTGCTTTGGCAGGGTCTTCTTTCGTGCATCAAGGAGCGCACGCTGGCGACAGCGGCTTGGCAACCTGACATTGGAGACCGCGAAGGTGCCTGAGAAAAGACTCCGGTCCCCTCCCGATGTGCAGGCTTTCGCGCCTGAATCCATCCCCGCCGACATGGGCCGGCCTCCCCGACCGGACAGTGTCATGCCTTGACCGCGACCCCATCCAGAGACCCGCAGCCAGGCACTCAGAAATTGCCGGGCGACCAACGGATTGGAAAACGCAGCAATGGTCTCATTTTGACGAAAAAAGAAGGGGGCAGGGCTACACTTTACGAGATTTCAAACGGGTTTTCCGTGAGCGAAAATCCGCAGGGAGAGTCGCGGTGCCCAACCCGCCACCGTCACTCATACTTGAAGCGGAACAACGCCATCCAGGTGCATGCCACCGTGGCGTAAAGGGAGGCTTGGAAGGCATGGGCGCCCCAGATTCCCAATTGCGGGAACACGGTCACCCAGCCGATCACCACCAGCACGCAGAAGGACACTCCGGTGGCAATGACCCCATAGATCCGGCGTCCGGTGAGGTTTCCGTTGGAAAGGGACATGGACCAAGGAATCGAGGAACCGGCCAATACCGCCCCGGCCAAGGCGAACCGTTGCGCGATCTCCCCCCGGGTGGCGAGGGCCGTGGACAGCAACATCAGGCCCAGCACCACCGAGCCGCCGACCGCGATTCCCTCCCATCGTTCCCGGGCATTGAGCGCCTGCCTCGCCCTTTGATCCGCGAGAATGAGGAGGGTTCCAATCCCACGACCCACATAGCCCCACAGGACGAAAAGCAGATACAACGCCACCACCAACCAACCCAAGACCGGGGACACGCTCTCCGCCGCGACCCGCAAGACGCGGTAAACCACATAAATCCCCAGGAAAAACCACATCCGGTATTTGGTCGCGAGGCTCGCAGCGAAAAAGGAGAATGCGAGGTGCGCCCGGTAGACCCCTGATCTGGCCCGGAAGGCTTCCAGCAGCCCGAGCCGCGCCGATTCATTGACGGCATCCAAGCGCAACGACTCAAGGAAATGCGTTTCCGCGCGGCGCGGTTCTCCGGACCGCAGGGCGGCCCAACCGGCCGAGGCGTGGGTGAGCGAGTCATTCGGATCCCGGGCCAGCCGGGCGCCGATCTGTTCCGCCAGTTCATCCGTCCGATTCTGGAACGTGAGCGCGGCCGAAAGAAGGTTCTGCGCCAGCACACAATCGGAATCCAGGGACAACGCACGTCGCGATGCCTCCTCGCACGCGGACCATTCCGCCTGCTGCTGGTGGACATAGGCCCGGGCCGCGTGGAACCCGGCATCCTCCGGATCGATCCGCAACGCCTCCCCGGCGCTCGCCGCGGCCTCCCCCGGGCGCTTCAGGTCGGCGAGAATCTTGGCTTTCAACGCATGATGCCCGCCATTTTCCGGGGCCCGCGCGATCGCTTGATCGATGATTTGCAATGCCTCCCGGTCGCGGCCCTGGCCCATCCGGGCACAGACCGCGAGCAGGTAAAGAGCCCGGTCATCCTCCGGATCAAACGAGAGATGCTCCCGGAGAAATTTCTCCGCTTCGACCCATCGCTGCCGCTCCGCGAGTAAACACGCCCTGGAAAACGCTTCGCTCATGGCTTTTTCAGGCCGAGATATTCCAAGACATCGTCGTAATATCCGCCCTGGTTGGCATAGAGCGCGTAGTTCCGCGCGGTTTCGAACCAGGCCTGGGTTGTCGGGCGATGCTCCTTGGCCGCGCGCAGCAAGTGCTTCTGGGTCACCGGGAGCACCCGCCCCGCCTCGAGGGCCGATTCCAACACGCTCTCCACTGCCGCATCGAAAACCGCTTTGAGATCCGCCCCGGAAAAATGCTTGGTCTTGCGCGCCAACTCCTCCGCATCGAAATCCGCCACCGGTTTGTCTTTGGCCAAAAGGCGGAGAATGGAGGCGCGGCCCGGCTCATCCGGCGGGGGAACGAACACGGTCCGGTCAAACCTCCCCGGCCGCCGGAAGGCAGGGTCGATGTGCCAGGGTGCGTTCGTCGCTCCAAGGAACAGGACCCCGTGGTTGTGACTCACCCCGCCATCCAGTTCGGCGAGGAACTGATTGATCACGGAACGCGAGGCCGCGCTGGCCTTGAAATCCTTGCGGTCCGCCGCCAGGGCATCCACCTCGTCGAAAAACAAGACGCAGGGCGCGTGGGCCCGGGCCATTTCGAAGACCCCGTGAAGGTTCTTCTCACTCGACCCGATCCACATGTCGAGGATGTCGTGCAGACCAATGCAAAAGAAGTTGGCGTCGATCTCTCCGGCGGTCGCGCGGCTGATCAGGGTCTTGCCGCAACCGGGAGGACCGTAGAGCAACACGCCCCCGCCCGCCGTCTTTCCGTAGGCCCGGAAGAGCTCCGGATGTTTCATCGGATGGAGAATGCGCATCCGGATCTGCTGTTTGAGCGCTTCCATGCCCCCCACGTCGGCGAAGGTCTGCCCCGGCCGCTCAATCTCCGCCGCAAAATCGGGTTCCCCTCCCGGCGGGCCTCCCTCCTCGACCTCGCGCCATCCGCCCGACGCTCCCAAGCCCATGGCCACGGGGCGCGCCTCCTCCGGCTCCTGACCCCCCGGCGGAATTCCCAATTGGCGGGCCAGGGGCTCGTCCATGAAGCCACGGTCGATCCTCACCGCCGTGCGGTAGCTCCCGATCGCCGAGGGCTTGTCCCCCTCCGCCAGATGCAACCGCGCCAGCATGAGATGAGCCGCCGCGAAGGAGGGATTCACCTTCACCAAGGCTTCCGCCCTGACGATCGCCTCGGAAAACAGGGCCTCACCGAATAAGACCCGGACGATGCCGAGGTTGGCCCCCTCGTGCCCGGGCTCGACCCGGAGGACGTGCTCGTAAGACTCCCGTGCCTCGCCGAAGTGAAAGTCCTCCAGGCAGGACTGGGCGAAGAGCAGCCGCAAAGGCACGTTGTCGGGGGAATGGCGGAGCGCCTCGCGCAAGGAATCGAGATCGGACATGTCAGCCTTCCGTTAACGGATCAGACACCTTCTGGCAAGTGGAGGTCGCCGCCCCGGCTTCAGGTTCGCCATCGATCCGCAAAATCCGGCCCGGCCCGCAGACCCAACGACGCGTCACACCGCCCTCCGCATCCGGCCAAACCGCGCCTCCGGCCCATGGCGAAAAAGCGGGGAGGATCCAACGGGCCTTTTCACCGAGGTTTTCCGTGACGAATCCCGGCAGCTTGAGCCTCAACCCGGCGCCGTCGCGCAGCACGATGGCCGGGTGATGATGGCCCACAACTTCCACACTTCCTTGCGGCACCGGAAGCTCCAGATGCCCGTGATGAAAGAAAAAACCCGGCTCCGCATGACTTTCCACGAACGCGGCGGCCCGTGCCGTGGGGCTGCGGTCATGGTTGCCGCCGACGAGCACCAGCCGCGGGGCCAGCCGCGCCAAGCGCTCCAGAAAGGCGCCGAAGGCTTCCCGACAGACCCGCCCATGCACCAGATCCCCGTTGATGATCAAAGTTTCCGGCCGGTAATCCCTGCACAGGGCCCCGAGCCGCTCTTCCACGGTCGCGTCCCCCCAAATCGGAAACAACCCGCCGGAAGCGCGCATGGCACCGGAAAATCCATAGTGCACGTCCGCCACCGCCATCCATCCCTGCCCGGGGTGCGCCAAAGCGAGCCGACTGTCCAAAACCACGTCCGCTGAGACCGGAACCGAAACCGCCGCCGCCATCTGCAGCAAGTTGGGAGCGATTCGCGCGATCCGCAAGGCCCGCGCTCACTCCGGATTCGACATTCCCCGTTCCCTCCCCTACGCTCTCCTCATGAATCGACGCGATTGGCTCCGCGGCACCAGTGCCGCCGGTCTCGCCCTCCTCACCAGCCGATGGGCCATCGCCGAGGAACGGGCGGCGCGGCTTTCCCGCCTCTTCCCCACCCTGGCCGATGCCGCGCTCGAGCACGCCAAGGTTCGCGGCGCTTCCTTCGCTGCGGTTCACCTGATGCAGACCGATGAAGAATCGATCTTCGTCCGCGAATCCATGGTGCAGGGGATCGATGCTTCTTCCACGGCTGGTCTCTCGGTCCGGGTTCTCGTGGACGGGTGTTGGGGTTTCGCGGCCAGTGCCGACGTGACCGGAGCGGAGGTCATCCGCCTCACGGAGCAAGCCGTGGCGCTGGCGCGAGCGCAAGCCGGCTGGCGCCTGCGCCGCATCGAGATCGAGTCCCTCCCCCCGCACACCGGTTCTTGGGAGATGCCCCTCGAAATCGATCCCTTCACCGTGTCGCTGGAAGAGAAAACGGGCGACCTCTTGCGCATCACCCGCGCCGCCCTGGACAAGGGCGCGAACTTCTGCCACGCCCATTTGTTGCAGGTCCGTGAACGCAAGTGGCTTGCCACTTCCTTCGGCACCCGGGTCCAACAATCGCGGGTGCGGCTTCAGCCCGCCTTCGACGTCACCGTGCTCGACGCGAAGAAGGGCGACTTCTCCACCCGGCAGAGCCTCCTCCCGCCCCGGGCGGCCGGGTACGAGCACGTGCGGCGCTGGGATGGGGCCACGGAGTCCGCCCTCGCCGTGGAGCAGGCGCGCGAAAAAATGGCGGCCCCTTCCGTCAAATCAGGGAAACTGGATCTCGTGATCGCCCCCAGCAATCTGTGGCTCACGATCCATGAAACCGTGGGACATCCTACGGAACTCGATCGTGCGCTCGGTTACGAGGCGAACTTCGCGGGAACCTCCTTCTGCACGCCAGACAAGCTCGACAAACTCCGCTACGGCAGCCAATGGGTCACCATCGTCGGAGACCGCACCGCTCCCGGTGGTTTGGCCACGGTGGCCTGGGATGACGACGGCACCGCCACCGGGGGCAAGGAGTTCCCCATCATCCAGGAAGGCGTTTTCCGCAATTTCCAGATGGCGCTGGGACAGGCCGCGCTGATCGGACGCGAGGCCTCCAACGGCTGCGCCTACGCCGACGGCTTCGCCTCGTTCCCCATCCAGCGGATGCCGAACATCTCCCTCCAACCCGGACCGGACCCTGCCGCGAACGCCGCCTCCCTCATCTCGGGGGTCGAGGACGGCATTTACATTGAAGGCAACGGAAGCTGGAGCATCGATCAGCAGCGTTACAACTTCCAGTTCACCGGCCAGATCTTCCACCGCATCCGCCACGGGAAACTGGACGGGATGCTGCGCGATGTGGCCTACCAAGGGAATTCGGTCGATTTCTGGAACGCCTGTGACGGGATCGGCGGCGAGCCGAGTTATGAACTGGGCGGTGCCTTCAACTGCGGCAAGGGGCAGCCCGGGCAGATCGCCGCCGTCAGTCACGGGGCGGTCCCGGCCCGTTTCCGCAACATCAACATCCTGAACACGGCCAACGAATCCGGAGCGAAGACGGCTTTTCACCCGTCCCACCCCCGCGAATGTGGCTGTGGAGGAACCCGCACCGCATGGACTTGAACCACGCCGACCTCCAATCCCTCTCCGCCCGGATCCTCGATCTCGTCGAGGCCGATGAAGCCGTGGTGTCGATCGACGACAGCACCGATCTTCATCTCCGGCACGCGAACAACGACATCACGTCGAACTCCCTGACCTCCCGGCGTCAGATCGGTCTGAGCGTGAGTTACGGCCGCCGTTCCGCCTCGATTTCGTTCCAAGAGACGGATCCGGAAAGCCTGCGCGAGGCGGTTTCCAAGGTGCAGGCCATGGCCAGACTGGCCCCGGAAAATCCCGAGCACATGCCTCCGGTCGCCCCCGCCACCTTCGCCGAACCGCTCGCCTTCTCGGAAAAGACCGCGGTCTCGGGACCTGACGACGCCCTGCGTTGGGTCCGCCCCGTGATCGAGGCGGCCCGGGCCGCCGGCCTCGAGAGCGCCGGTTACCTCCAGAAGACCGTGGCTTCCCACGCCTTGGCCAACAGCAAGGGGCTCTTCGTGGCCCAGCGGCAAACGTCCGTCGGTTTCTCCATGACCGCCCGCACCCGGGACGGCGGCTCCGGCTGGGCCAGCACCCAGGTCACCGACTCCTCCGATCTCGACCTCGGCCCCGTCGGAGAGCGCGCGATCCGCAAGGCGTTGGCGTCGCGCCATCCCGCCGAGCATCCGCCGGGACGGGTCATGGTTCTCCTCGAGCCTGCCGCGGTGAGGGATCTTGTTTCCCTGTTGTTGTGGAGCCTGGAGCGACGGGATTTCGACGAGGGCCGCAGCTTTCTCAATGCGCTCGCCAAGGACGGGAGGGATCCCATCGGCCAACAACTCTTCGGAACCGCCAACCTGCGCTCGGATCCGCTTTTCCGCCCGGCCCCCTGTCTCACCCATGCTGGCGGGGAGCCTCTCGGGCCGACGGCGTGGATCGAAAACGGGATCCTCCGCAACCTCGTCACCGGCCGCTACTGGGCCAAGGCCAAGGGTCTGGAGTCCAAGCCCATGCCAGGCAACTTCTTCATCCCCGGGGAAGGCCAATCCATGGAGAAACTCATCGCCCAGGTCAAGGACGGCGTGCTCATCACCCGGCTCTGGTATCTCCGCATGGTCCGGCCGGAATCCCTCCTCTACACCGGCCTGACCCGTGACGGAACCTTTGCCATCCGCAACGGCGAACTCGCCGGACCGGTGAAAAATTTCCGGTTCAACGAGTCCCCCGCCAATGTCCTCCGGCAGATCCTCGCGTCCGGCATTCCCGAGCGGGTGCTCGGGAGCGAGAGCGACGGGCCCGCCCACGTGCCGCCGCTGGTGGTCGACGCCTTCCACCTTTCATCAGTCTCGGACGCGAGCTGAATTCACCCGAAGATCCCTTCGAGATCGATCAGGTGCAGCTGACGCCCCGTGCCTTGGTGGGGCGCATCGACGCAGACCCAGCGTTCCTTCCGGCTGAGACGCGGGTGGCAATCGACCCGCCACTCGCCGGTATATTCGGCCGGTTGGGGAAACTGCGCCAGATCGATCCTCCGGTTCCCGGCGATGTGGTAGAGATGCGGCGTCGCCAATCGGCGGACGCCCTGTGGGTAAGTATCGTTCAAGATCCACTCGTTTTGGTGGAGGTAGGTGAAATGGCCGCCCGAATCGAGCACGCCGCGTCCGATTTCGGCGATGACCCCGGAATCCTTATCCTCGAAAAGAAAGTTTCCCCAGTTCTGATGACCGAGCCATCCCCTGGCTTGGGAGAGGATATGGCTGGCGTCCCGCCAGATGAAGTGGGAGGCGTAGCCATTCGGGATTACGATGCGCAGATCGGATCCATCCAGATTGGCCGTGATGAGCCGGGTGAGATGCCCGCCATTGGGCTGGGTCCAACGGTGCAGAAGGATGAAGCGCCTGCCGTCCGGCCCCACCAACAGGTGGTAGGCGTGGTGC
Source organism: Verrucomicrobiota bacterium (assembly GCA_018970725.1). Taxonomy (GTDB): domain Bacteria; phylum Verrucomicrobiota; class Verrucomicrobiia; order Verrucomicrobiales; family DEV007; genus V1-115. Next base: position 88,721 of record JAGWVU010000003.1, on the reverse strand, counting down.
TTCGAGGTCGGATGATTCTCAGGAACCACCCCGGTTTCCGCCAGTTTGCGGTGGGAGAGGATCAACCTGGCCGCGCCGGTCTCAAGGTTGACCCGGCTGATGCCGGTCTCCGCCGGGGCCATGACATGCGAAAACCGGTCCGGGATTCCGGCGTAACCATACCCGGGGCGGCAGTCGGCGACCCGTGAGAAATCACAGGTGACCGCTTCCCTCCCGTCCGGGCTCAACGCATAAACGGGGTGAGGCAGGGTCTGTTTCTCGCCGGTTTGCACGTCGAGCAGATGGCAGACGAAGCGATCCTTCTCCCGATCATTCCAAATCACCTTGGATCGGGTCCCGGGAATCCACTGCAACATGCAGCCCTGCTGCCAGTTCCACGCCTTGGTCGACCCCAGGGGAACCCAGCGGTCGCCCTCCTCGAGGTCGACCATTCCGACCTCGATGGTGTCGTCCGGAAGCGGTGAGCGATGCTCGAATCCGACCCGCATGCCGAGAACAAAACGGTCGGAAGGATCGAACTGCAGCTTGTCGTAATACCCGAACCAGTGGTGGGATGGTCCCCGGGTGATCGCGCGCCGGGGAGGAAACGAGGCCCCCTCCCCGGCCCTGAGGATGCCTCCGCCCAAAGCGGTGGTCGCGAGGGAGAGAAAGTGCCGTCGGCTGTTCCGGGTGTCCATGAGGTCACTTTCTGCCGGAGGATCGGACCGCGATCAAGCGCAGAATCGGTTCCTGATTCCGGCCATCCCTTGACGAACTCCCTGATCAAGGCTCCTATCTGATTTCCTTTTTCAGGCAATGAGCGAAACGCTTGCAGGCAAGACAGCTTTCATCACCGGCGGTGCTCGCGGCATCGGACGGGCCAGCGCCCTCAAGCTGGCCCGGGCGGGTTGTGACGTGGCCATCGTCTACTTCAACAGTCATCAGGAGGCGGAGGAGGTGTGTCAGGCAATCCGCGACCTGGGACGCCGCGCGATCGCGTTGCAGGCGGATGTGAGCGATCCCTCGAGCCTCGCCGAGGCTTTCGGCGAATTCCGCAAGCAGTTCGACCAAGTGGACATCGTGGTCAGCAACGCGGCCATCGGAGTGCTCCGCCCGGCCCTCGAGATGACGCTGAAGCACTGGCGTCGCTGCATGGAAACGAACGCCCTCGCGTTGAATACCCTCGCCCAACAGGCCGTCCCGATCATGCCTCAGGGTGGCGTCTTCATCGGACTCTCCAGCATGGGCTCGGTCCGCGCCATCCCTCATTATTCCTTCATCGGCGCCTCGAAGGCGGCGTTGGAATCACTGGCCCGCGCTTTGGCCCAGGAACTCGGCCCCCGGGGCATCCGGGTGAACATCGTGAGCGCTGGCGTGGTCGATACCGACGCCCTGAAACATTTCCCGAACCGGGAGAACCTGCTCGCGGAGTCCGCCCAGCGCACGCCGATCCCGACGCCGCTGACGCCGGAACACGTGGCCGACGCCCTCTATCTCTTGTGCCTGCCGGAGGCCGCACTGATCACCGGACATACCCTCGTCGTCGATGGAGGTTACTGCATTTCAGGATAAAATGAACGCCCCCAGTCTCTCGGATTCAGGCTTGGCCGGCGGAGTGGCCATCGTCACCGGCGGCAGCCGGGGCATCGGTCGTGCCATCGTGGAAACTTTGGCGGCCGCCGGAATGGAGGTCGCCTTCACCTGGCGGGAGAACGCCGCCGCGGCCCGGGAGGTCTCCGCATCCGGACCGGAGGGCAGGATCACGGCCTGTCAGGTCGATGTCCGGGATCCGGCAGCCTGCCAGACCTTTGTGGAATCGATCGCCGACCGGACCGGGAGGGTCGATGTCCTCGTCAACAACGCCGGAGTCGTCCGGGACAACCTGCTCGTCGCCTTGAGCGATGAGGAAATCCGCGAGGTTCTGCGGACCAACGTGGAGGGCACGTTCAACATGTGCCGAGCGGTGGTTCCTTTCATGATGTCCAAACGCCGGGGCAGCATCATCAATCTCAGCTCCGTCTCCGGTGCGAAGGGAGGGCGCGGCCAAACCAACTACGCCGCCAGCAAGGGCGCGATCGACGCGTTCACCCGGTCCCTCGCCTGTGAAGTGGCGGCCCGCAACGTGCGCGTCAACGCGGTGGCCCCGGGCGTGATCGAGACCGAGATGTCCCAGACCGTCCGGGACCTCGCGGGGGACCAGATCAAGGCGCGCATCCTGCTGAAGCGCTATGGCAAGCCGGAGCAGATCGCCCATGCCGTCTGGTTTCTGGCTTCCCGATACGCCGACTACATCACCGGCCAGATCCTCCCGGTGGACGGGGGCTTCAAAATGGACTGAAGACTGATTCTGATTGATATGAGCAACGAGAACATCACCAAGGAAGAAATCGAGGCGATCCTGCCAAAGGTCGCCGAAATCATCGCCGACGCGCTTGGGTGCGAACCGGACGACGTTCAACCCACCTCCTCTCTGATCAACGACCTGGGAGGCGAATCCATCGATTTCCTCGATATCGTTTTCCGCTTGGAACGCGAGTTCAAGGTCAAGATCCCGCGCGGCAAAATCGTGGAGGACGCCCGCGGCCCGTTGGCCGAGGCCGAGTTTGAGAAAGGCGGCGTAGTGACTCCCGAGGGCGAGCAACGTCTCCGTGAATTCCTCAGTGAAGTTCCAGCGGATCGCCTCAAAACCCCGATCCGCTCGGCCGAGATCCCCAAGCTGTTCACGGTGGAAACCTTCGCCAAGATGATCATCCGCGAACAACACGCGGCCCGCGGCGCCTGATGCATCATCGTTACCGCGCTTTCTCCTTCGTCGACCGCATCTCCCTTCTGGAACCGGGTGTGCGTGTGGCCGGTTCCTGGCAAATCCCGCCCGGTCTTCCCCGGTTTCCCCTCTCTCTGGTGGCGGAGGCCACGGGCCAGCTGGCGGCTTGGTCCGCCATGGCCGCCATCGACTTCTCCCATCGCCCCGTCGCAGGGATCGCCGGAAGGGTGGAACTTCTCGGGGATGCGGCCCCGGGACAGACGCTGGAGCTTTCCGCGGAACTGGAAACCGCGGATGCGGAGGCGGTGGCTTATGGTGGTTTGGCCTCGGTCGATGGGATCCCGGTTCTCCGCCTCCACCATTGCGTCGGCCCCATGATGCCCGCAGGGGAATTCGATGATCCGGCGGCGATGCGCGAGCGCCTTGCCGTCCTGTGTGGAGCCGGTGCGGAACCGGGAGCGTTTCGTGGCGTCCCTGAATTCGCGTTGGAGGAACTCGTGGTGGAGACCGGCGGCATCGCCCGGGCCAGACTGCAGGTTCCCGGCGAGGCGCCTTTCTTCGAAGATCATTTTCCGCGCCGCCCGGTCTTTCCGGGCACCTTGTTGATGAACATGAACCTGAAACTGGTCGATGCCCTCGCCGGATCGATCCCCCCGGAGACAGGCCGATGGGCGGCCCGGGCGGTGTGCGACATGAAACTCCGTGCCTTCATCCCGCCGGGGAGCGGGCTTGATTTGGAAGCGAAAGTCCTCGAACATTCCGCTGCCGCGTTGCTGGTTTCCGTGCAGACCAAGGCGGGAGGCCGCCTCCAAGGCGCGGCGCGGGTGGAATTGGCCGCAATTACAGGGAAATGAGCAACAATCCAAGGATGCGGATCGCGATCACCGGAATTGGCTTGGTGACCCCGGTGGGGAATGATCGGGAATCGACCTGGAGTTCGCTCCTCGAAGGACGGCCCGGCCCCGGCCCGATCACGACCTTCGATGCCAGTGGTTTCACGACGCGCATCGGTGCCGAGGTGAAGGGGTTCGACTTTGAGGGGATGGCCCCCCGGAAACTGCTCAAACAAGCGTCCCGTTGCCACCGTTTCGCCCTGGCCGCCGCCGGGGAAGCGCTCTCAGACGCCGGGATCCGCCCCGATCCGGCCACCGCCCACCGTTGGGGACTCTCCGTGGGGGCCGGCATGATGAGCATCTCCGTTGAGGAACTGGACGTGGTCCGTCAATATTGTGCGCCGGAGGGATCTTTCGACGCCACCAGAATGGCGGCTTCGGAATACCCTGTGGATCCCGTTTACTTCTGCCGCACCCAATGCAATGCCGGGCTGGCCCTGCTCGCCCATCACTTCGGCATTCGCGGTTACAGTTCCGCCGTTCACACGGCCTGCGCCTCCGGCGGGCAGGCGATCGGGACCGCCCTGAAGGTCATGCGACGCGGTCTCGTCGACCGAATGCTGGTCGGTGGCTTCGATTCGATGCTCAACCCGATCGGACTGTCCAGCTTCTGCCTTCTCGGCGCCTTGTCCACCGACAACGACGAACCTTGGCGGGCCAGCCGCCCCTTCGACGTGACCCGGAACGGTTTCGTCCTCGGTGAAGGCGCGGGCTTTCTCGTATTGGAGCGCTGGGAGGATGCCCTCGCCCGCGGCGCGGAGATTTATGCGGAACTGGCCGGGGACGGGAATTCGCTGAGTTGCTACCGGATCACCGATTCACCGCCAGACGGCGACGGTCCGATCCAGGCGATCCGTCAGTCCTTGGCCAGCGCGGGCTTGGGACCGGAAGACATTGATTACGTCAACGCCCACGGGACCTCGACCCAGATGAACGACCAGAGCGAGTGCGCCGCCCTCAAGGTGGTGCTGGGTGAACGCCTGCCGGAGGTATCGGTCAGCTCCACCAAGGGCTGCATGGGTCACCTCATCGCGGCCGCCGGCGCGGTGGAAGCGGCCGTCTGCGCACTGGCCATCCGCGACGGCATCGCTCCGGTGAGCGCCAACTTCAAGACGCCGGACCCGGGGAACGAATCGCTCAACATGGTGACCGGCACATCCCATCGACTCCGGATCCGGGCGGCCCTTTCCAATTCCCTCGGCTTCGGCGGATCCAACAGCTGCCTCACCTTCCGCCAACCCTGATTGGAACGACCCGATGAGCCCCTCCCCACGCATTGCCATCACCGGTTCGGGCGCGGTCTGCGGCGCCGGACTCCGTCCCGCGGCCATTCTCGACGCCATTCTGGAGGGCCGTTCCGCGGTGGGACCGATCGGTTACTGGGACGCCTCAGATTGGCCCGTGCGGGTGGCCGCCCAGATCAACGGGATCAAGGATCAGGTCCTGGTGGACGACCGCAAACTCCACAAGTCAATTTCCCGAACCGACCTGTTCGGAATCTACGCCGGAGACGAGGCCATCCGGTCCGCCGGATTTCCGGCCTTGCGCGACACGCTGCCGGAAACCGGGGTTCCTCTGTTCAACGACCGCTCCGGCCTGGTCGTCGGATCCGGCGGAGGATCCTATCAAGTTAACTATGACTTCTTTCCCTTGCTGCACTCGTCCAAGGGGGACATGACCGCTTTCGGGCGCGACCTCGCGTCCTCGGTGCATCCGATGTGGCTGCTGCGCATTCTTCCGAACAACGTTCTTTGCCACGTCGGCATCCGCAACCAGTTCAAGGGCACCAATGCCTGCATCACCAACCAGTGCGCCAGCGGAGCCCTCGCGGTGGCGGAAGCGGCGGCGTCCCTCCGGATCGGTGAGGCGGACCGGATCGTCGCCATAGGACACGACGCGCCGATCGAGCCGGAGTCCGTGCTCGGTTATCATCGCCTCGGGCTCCTCTCCAGCGATGCCGTGCGCCCCTTCGATGCCCGTCGCGATGGCACGCTCTTTGGCGAAGGGGCCGCCGCCCTTGCCTTGGAGCCGTTGGAATCCGCCTTGGCCCGCCAGGCTCCGGTCCTCGGCCAGTTTCTCGGGTCCGGAACCGTCAGTGAAGCTTCCGGAATCGTCCAATTGCAGCCAGATGGTGACGGCCCCACCCGGGCCATCCGCCTCGCCTTGGCGGATGCCGGGATTTCCCCGGAGGAAGTGGGGATGATTGTGGCCCACGGAAACGGAACGCCGAATTCCGACGCCTCGGAAGCCGCCGCGATTCTACGGGTCTTTGGCCATCAAGTCCCACCAGTGACCGCGTTCAAATGGGCCATTGGCCATACGCTCGCCGCCGCCGGAACGCTGGATGCCGCTCTGGTCCTCGAGTGTCTCGCGCGCGACGTGGTCCCGGGAATTCCAACCTTGCGGGAGGTCGATCCCGCCTTCGCCACGCTTCCCGTTTCCTGCGATCACCAGCGGCCGCGCAGCGACATCGCCCTGATCATTTGTCGTGGTTTCGGAGGCATGAACGTGGCCCTGCTGGTCCGCCGGAACACCCCTTCATGACGCCCGAGCCTCCGCCAGGAACGCGGTGCGGGATCGATACGGTTGAGATCCCTCGCCTCGAGAAATTGCTTCGGGCCACGCCTCCGGAGGATCTCGGCAAACTGTTCAGCGCCCGGGAAATCGCCGACGCCGGGGAGGGCGCGGGCCGGGTTGGCAGCTTGGCCGCCCGGTTTGCCGCCAAGGAGGCCTGCTGCAAACTCTTTCCCAAGGAAACCGCGCTCGGGCAGCTCGGCCCCGCGGACTTTTCGGTTTGTTCCGATGGTTACGGTGCGCCCCATGTTGAGGCCAGTCCCGCGGCCCACGCCGCCATGAACCGCGCGTTCATCACCGCAATCCGCCTCTCCCTGACCCACACCGCCAACTCCGCTTCCGCCGTGGCGGTAGCGGAAAAACGCGCTTTTACCCCGCCTTGGTTCGGCAAGCTGGTTTACCATCTCTTCCCTTTGCGGCGCGGCGTGGTCCTGACCAACTTGCGCCGCGCGTTCGGCGAAGTTCTCACGGAGCAGGAGATCGCCCTCCTCGCGCAGGACTACTACGGTCACTTTGTCCGATGTTTCGGCGAGTTCTTCCTGCGGAAGCGATCCATCCGCATCGAAGGGATGGAGATCGCCGCCCGCGCCTTGGCCCAAGGCAAGGGGATGTTGCTCCTCACCGGACATTTCGGAAACTGGGAGGTGGCCACGGTGGATGGCATCCGCCAGTTCACCGAGTTCAAGGGCCTTTTCCATTTCGTGCGGAAGCCACTCAATCCCGAGTTCCTCAACCGCTTCGTCACCTGGCGCTTCCACCAAGCCGGCTTCGGGACCATTCCGAGCCGGGGGTCCCTCGACTCCATCCTCGACCTTCTCGGCCGAGGCCAAATCGTGGTCTTCATTTACGACCAACACGCCACGCAGCGCGATGGAGTCCCGGCCGATTTTCTCGGCACCCCGGCCAACACGTTCCGCAGCCTGCCGATCATCGCCATGTCCACCGGGGCCCCCGTCATTCCGGCCACGAGTTGGCGCGAACCGGATGGCACCCACGTCCTGCGCTTCGAAGAGCCCGTCCCGGTAGTCGATCATGAACGGGCCGAGGACGCCATCCGCCTGACCGCCACCGCTTTCAACAAGGCACTCGAAACCGCGCTCCTGCGTCACCCGGAACAGTGGATCTGGATGCATCAACGCTGGAAGGCTACCTTTGATCGCAAGCGCAAGCGGAAGCGCCCCGCCCGAGCCGGGCAATCCGCCTGAACCCGCGCCAAATCCTCCATGCCCGCCCGCACCCCTGTTTTCCGTCACTTGCGCCGGCTCCTCGGCATCGGCCTCTCCCGGGAACCCGTCCCGTCCGGTCGTGTTTCCCGGCGCCGATTCCTGCAGACTTCCACCGGAGCCGCCGCCGCCCTGAGCACGCCGAGCCGGGCCACCGAGCCCTTCAAGGGATCCGTCGCCATCATCGGAGGCGGTCTCGCCGGACTCACCGCGGCTTGGCACCTGCGGCAGAGCGAGGCGACCGTTGAGCTTTTTGAAGCCTCCCCCCGGCTCGGCGGAAGGGTGTTCACCAAACGGAACTTCAATTCCGACGGTATGTTCGTCGAACTCGGCGGCGAGTTGATCGACACCAACCATACCGCTCTCATCCAACTCGCCCGGGACCTCGGGCTGCAGCTTCAGCACCTGGTTGAGGGCGAGGCGGGAAAGGACCGGCTCTGGTTCGAGGACAGGGCGCGGTCCGAGGAGGAGTGGCTTGCCGGTTTGCAACCTGTGATCACCCGGATCGCCGGGGACGTGGCCAAACTCTACCATGACGACGGGAGCTTCACCCCGTATGCCGCCCAGCTCGACCGAATTTCCCTGATCGGTTATCTGGCCGGCATCCCCGGCGTGGAACCTTGGATCTCCGATTACCTGCTGGCCGCCTACGAGCCTGAATACGGGCTGAGCGCCTCACTCATCTCCTGCCTCAATCTCGTCGATTTCACCGACACCGACCTAAGGGACGGATACAGCGTCTTTGGGGACAGTGATGAGGCATGGCGCATCATGGGAGGAAACAGCCGGCTCCCGGACACCCTGACCCACCAACTCAAGGACCGGGTGACCTGCCATACCGGCAAACGACTCATCGGCATCGTGCTTCAGGACCATCGTGTCCAGCTCTCGTTCGCCGGAGAGGAATCCGCAAGGGGGTTCGACAAGGTCATCGTCACCCTGCCGTTCAACCAACTCCGCAAGGTCACCGGATTCTTCGATCTGCCGGTTTCCCAGGAGAAAGCCAGAGCGGTCCGCGAGTTGGGTTACGGACAAAACATCAAGGTGATGCGAGGGTTCTCCAGCCGCGTCTGGCGCCAGCAAGGTTCCAACGGCTCGGTCTTCGCCGAACTGCCGAACTTCCAGAATATCTGGGAAACGAGCCGTGGCCAGGAGGGAACGGGCGGCATCCTGACCAACCTGCTCGGGGGACGGCGCGCGACCGAGTTCCAAGTCAGGGCGGATGAGCGGGACCTGACGGACATCGATACCGTCTTCCCCGGCGCCAAAACGGCTTACGATGGCAACAGCGCGGTGATGAACTGGCCCAAGGTGCCCACTCACGAGGGGAGCTACAGCTGCCCGCTCACCGGCCAATACACCTGGATCAACGCCGCTTCGGCCCGACCGGAGTGCGAGGGACGCCTGCTCTTCGCGGGGGAGCACACCAGCGAAGCGTTCTGCGGATTCATGAACGGCGCCGTGGAATCCGGCCGGCGCGCCGCCAGGGAAACCATGGGTTGAACGCGACAGGAGGGCGAAGTCTCAGATCACCCCTAGCAGTTGGGCGACGTGCTCCTTGGGCTTTACCTTGGGGAAGACCGCCTTGATTTTCTGGTCCGGGCCGATCACAAAGGTGGTCCGCTCCGTGCCGAACCCCAAACGGCCCATCATGCTCTTCTCGATCCAGACCCCGTAATCATTGACGATCTTCTTGTCAGGATCCGCGATCAGGGGGAACGGCAGGGAATGACCGTCGATGAACTTGCGATGGCTCTTCACCCCGTCCGGGCTGACCCCAAAAACCCTGGCCTTGGCCGAGACGGCAGCCCAGTTGTCCCGAAGGTCGCAAGCCTGGGTCGTGCATCCCGGAGTGTTGTCCTTGGGATAGAAATACAGAACCACGGTTTGCCCGGCCAGATCGGACAACGACAGGGTGGCGCCTTCCGGATAATCCCCTCCGACAACCGGGGCGGTGAACTGGGGAGCCGGACTTCCTACTTCTGGTTTGTTTGCCATATGCGTTCCTTGAGCTACGTTGGATGCCCCTCGGGTGGTTGCAAGCGTCACTCGTCGCTTCCATGACCGATTCCGCATCTTCCACGCCACGCCCCGTCGTCGCCATCGTCGGGCGTCCCAACGTCGGCAAGTCCGCCATCTTCAACCGCCTCGTCGGCCGCCGCATCTCCATCGTCCACGATGAACCCGGTGTGACCCGGGACCGGATCTCCGCCCTTTGCACCCGCGGCCCACGCTCCTTCGAACTCATCGATACCGGCGGCATCGGTTCCCGCCTCCAGGACGGATTCACCGCCCAGGTCCGGCTCGAAGCGGATATCGCTATCGAGTCCGCCGCTTTGATCCTCTTCGTGACCGACGCCCAAAACGGGTTGACCACGGTGGATGAGCAACTCGCTTCCGTTCTCCGCAAGAGCGGCACGACCGTGATCCTCCTCATCAACAAGGTCGATACCACGAAACATGAAAATCTCGCCCATGACTTCGACCGTCTCGGTTTCTCCGATCCTCTCCCGATCAGCGCGGAGCACGACCGCAACTTCGATGAACTGATCGATCGCATCGGCCATCACCTCATCGCCACCCATGGACCGGAGACGGAGGAGCCGGGCACCGAACCGGCTCGCATCCGCATTGCCATCGTCGGGCGCCCCAACGTGGGCAAGTCCTCGCTCGTCAACGCCATTCTCGAGGATGACCGCACCATCGTCAGCGACGTGGCCGGAACCACGCGCGATGCCATCGACATCCCCTATGAACGTGGCGGACGCCATTATACCCTCATCGATACCGCCGGAATCCGGCGCCGCACGTCCCGCGATTCCCCGGTCGAGGTGTTCAGCGTCATGCGCAGCGAGAAGAGCATCCGTCGGGCGGATCTTTGCCTCCTGGTGATCGATGCCGAGCGGGGCGTCACCGCGATGGACCGCACGATCGGCCAGCAAATCGTGGAAGCGCACAAGCCGTGCATCGTGGTGGTGAACAAATTCGACCTCTTCCAGCCCGAATTGAAGTCGGCGGAACGTCTCGAGCGGTTGCGCACCGGGATCGAAAAGGAGCTCTTTTTTCTCCACTACGCCCCCTTCGTGGCCACCTCCGCCATGAAAGGCCAGCACCTCAACAAGATCTTCGGCGGCATCGAGAAAATCCTGGACGCGGCCCGCCAACCAATCGGCACCGGAGTCCTCAACCGTTTTCTCCAGGACGCCATCGAGAGGAACCCGCCTCCCATCCGGAAGAGCCGACGCCTCAACCTCCTCTACGTCACGACCAAAAAGGAGGATCATCCGCGCCCGGTCCAAGCTCCACGTTTCATTCTCTTCGTGAATTACGCGGAACTGGTGACCCGCACTTTCGAGCGTTATCTGGAAAACGAATTGCGCCGGGAATTCGACCTCACCGGCATGCCCGTCTCGTTCACCGTCCGCTCAAGGCAGTCCGCCCCCAAGCCCTGATTCCCTTCTCAGCCCCCCATGAGACCTGTTATCATCCTCGCCTGCTTCAGCATCGCCTGCGCCGCCCAAGAGGCTCCCCGGTTCCCCGGCCCGCAGCCGGACGGTTCCATTCTCCTGCCGAACCAGTGGTCGCTTCGGCCCGTGGGCAAACAGGTGGAGACCGGAGATTTCCCAGTGAACATCGCCCTTCATCCCGCTGGAAGCCACGCGGCCACCCTGCATTGCGGTTATGGTCGACATGAGGTCGTTTTGATCGAGCTGGGTTCGGCGCAGGCCGTGGACCGAATCCCTCTCCCCGAGAGCTTTTACGGACTCATGTTTTCCCGGGACGGAAAAACACTCTATGCCAGCGGCGCATCCTCCGAGGTGCTGCACGTGTTCGACTACCATGAGGGGCGCCTCTCCCCGCCCCGGGAACTCCGCTTGCGCGATGCCTCATTGAAAGGCATCCCGGCAGGTATCGCCATCAGCCCGGATGGAGGAACCGTGTATGCCGCCAACCTCTGGGGGCATCTTGTGTCCCGGATCAACGACGGCAAGGTCAGCGACCTGAAGCTCGGCAAAGCCGTTCTGGAAAGCACGCCCGCCCCCAAGCCGAAGACCGAAGAGGAGTTGGCCGTCTCAAAGCGGGCGGAGGCCTTGCTCGCCAGTTCCCACACGGGGGAACCATTCCCCTACGCCCTGCTGCTCGACGACGCCCGCCAGAGACTTTACGTTAGCCTCTGGGGCCTGGCTCAGGTCTCGGTGATCGATCTCAACCTGTGGAAGGAGATCACCCGTTGGAACGTTGAGCCCCACCCCAATGAAATGGTGCTGAGCCATGATGGCGGACGCCTCTTCGTCGCCAACGCCAACCACAATTCCGTTTCAGTGATCGATACCTCCACCGGAAAGATCTCGGAAACCCTCCTTGCCGAACTCTACCCGGGATCGCCCCCCGGTTCCACGCCGAACAGCCTCGCGCTCTCCCCGGACGGAGAACTTCTCTTCGTGGCCAACGCCAATATCAATGCCGTCGCCGTATTCGAGGTGGAGCACCCCGGAAACAGCCAGTCCGTCGGTTTCATCCCCGCCGGATGGTATCCCACCTCCGTCCGGATCACACCCGACGGCAAACGCTTGCTGGTGGCGAACGGAAAGGGCGTGGTGCCGAAGCCGAATCGCCACGGACCGCAGCCGGGTCGACCCGATCTCCCGCCCGCCGTGCGCGAATATATCGGGGGGCTCCTTGAGGGCACCGTGTCCATCATCGACCTCCCTCCAAAGGAGGACTTTGCAAAGGCGCTCAAGGTCTGGAGTGCGGCCGTCTATGCCGGAGCCCCGGCTTCCCTCCGTCCCGGTTCGGAGTCCCCGCCCCCCCCCGGTCATCCCATCCCCACGAAAACCGGGGAGCGGGGTCCCATCGAATATTGCCTCTATATCATCAAGGAGAACCGCACCTACGACCAGGTTCTCGGCGATGTGCCGCAGGGCAACGGCGACCCGTCAATCTGCCTCTTTCCGGAAAAGGTGACGCCGAATCATCACAAGCTGGCGCGCGAATTCGTCCTGTTGGATAACTTTTACGTGGAAAGCGAGGTCAGCGCGGATGGCCATGAATGGACCATGGGCGCCTACGCCACCGACTTTGTGGAGAAACACTGGCCACTCAGTTACGGACATTCCAAGTCCGGAAAATACACCTATCCCAGTGAGGGAAAGTTTGAGCTGGCCATCCCGGCCGGCGGATACCTCTGGGACCGGGCCAGGGAGGCCGGAGTCAGCTACCGCAGTTACGGCGAGTTCATCGAAAACGCGAAAGAGCCCGGTCTCCCGGCGACCACGAACATCGTCAACCTCCAAGGTCACTTCGATCCTCTCTTCCGCGGCTTTGATCAGGACTATTCCGACCTCAAACGCGCGGACCGGTTCATCGCCGAACTCCGCCGGTTCGAGTCCGAGGGGGACATGCCACGGCTTCAGATCATCAGACTCCCGAACGATCACACCTCCGGAACCAGTCCGGGCAAACCGACTCCAACCGCGTTCATGGCGGAAAACGATCTTGCCCTTGGCCGCGTCATCGAAGCCGTCTCCAAGTCGAAGTTCTGGCCGCGGACGGCGATCTTTGTTGTCGAGGACGACGCCCAGAATGGACCGGATCACGTCGATGCCCACCGCACCATCGCTTTTGCCGTCAGCCCTTACATCCGGCGGGGCACGGTGGACACCACCATGTATTCCACCTGCAGCATGCTCCGGACCATGGAACTGATCCTCGGCCTGCGTCCGATGTCCCAGTTCGATGCCGCCGCCCGTCCGATGACGGCTTGCTTCCAAACGGAACCGGATCTTCGCCCTTTTGTCGCCGAGGCGCCCGGGGTCAACCTCGAGGAGAAGAACGCGAAAACCGCCTGGGGGGCCGACCTCACGAAGGAGATGGACCTGGCCAGGGAAGACGCGGCCGACGATCTTCTCCTCAACGAGATGGTCTGGAGATCGGTCCGTGGTCACCACGAGCCCATGCCCGCCCCAAGGCGTGCGGCCTTCGTCTTCGCGGAAGCCGGTGACGAAGACGAAGCAGACCGGGAATAGCCTTCACTCGTATTCCCACTTCTGGATCCAAGGATCGCCCAGATCCCGTTGGAACGTTTTCAGCTTGTCCTGATAGCGCTTCAATACGTCCGCATACTCCGGATTGGCCGAAAGATTCACCGCTTCACCCGGATCCTTCTTCATGTCATACAACTCGAAGGCCGGGCGGTGCACGTAAGCTCCCACCGTTTTGGTGCCGTAAGGAGCCTCCAGGCCCTTTGCCCACTGGGCCTGCCACGTCGACGCAGCCCAGAGATCCGAGGCAAAAGGGTAGGGCAATCCATGGGCGATGTTCCAGATTAACTTGAAGTCACGGTCGCGAATCGCGCGCATCGGATAATACATTTGAATCTCGTGGAACGTGTGTGAGGCGAACACCGCCTCACGGTGCACCGCATCCGGGGCCCCCAGAATCGGGATCCATGACTTTCCGTGATAGCGTTCCAGTCCTTTGCGGGGGCCGCGGTTCTCCTTGGCGGCATAGGGCTTGTCCTTCCAATATTCGGCCGCGGAAACCATGTTTTCCGGCGCGTTGGTGGCGGCGTCCAATCCGCCGGCGAAATCGAGCAACGAAGGCGTGATATCAATATGGCTGATCAGGGCTCCGGAACGGATTCCACGGGATTTCTCATAGGGGTTGCGCACCACGAACGGGACCCGGAGCCCCCCCTCATACACGGTCGTCTTCCCCCCGGGAAACGCCATGCCGTGGTCGGAGGTGAAAACAAAGAGCGTCTTGTCATACACTCCGGCCTCCTTCAGAATCTCCACGAGACGGCCCACCCCTTGGTCCACCCGCGCGCAACTTTGATAGTATTGCGCCAACTCCGACCGGCACTCCGGTGTATCCGGAAGAAAGTCGGGAACAGGCAGGGTGGCTGGATCAAAGAACACTTCCTTGACACCCGGCCAGGATCCTCTTCGGGGCTTGTTCCCGAAAAGGTCAGGTTTCAGGGGCCCGGGGAAGGAGGCATCCTCACCACCGCCGCGATGCGGATCCGAAACGCCGAAATAGAGAAAAAAAGGCCGCTCGTCCGATGCGGTCAGAAAGGCCCTTGCTCTCTCCGCCATCTCCACCGGGTTCCGCTCCCCCTTCCCCTCGAGATAGGTTTCAAAATGATAAACCTCCTCCGGCGCCACGTGATACTTGCCGATGTGCGCGGTCCGATAGCCCGCGTTCGCGAGGACGCGCGGCAGCGCGAGGCTCACCACATTGTGCCAACTCGCAAATTTGTGGAAGTCGTGCGCATGCCCGTATTGTCCGTTGGCGTGATTGTGTAAGCCGGACATCACGACCGAGCGACTGGCGGAACAACTGGCCGTGGTGGCACTGGCATTGAGGAAAACGGTTCCGTCCGCCGCCAGGGTATCGATCCGCGGAGTCACCGCCACCTTGTCCCCGTAGCACCCCAGGGTGGGGCTCTCGTCATCGGTGATGAAAAAGATGATGTTGCGCTCCGCCGCCCGGATCATCACCAGGCCGGAAAGATGGAAGCCGAGTAGGAAGATAAGGAGGAAAAATCGTCCCATGACGCGATCAGGGTGAGGGCAACACCCAGTAGTTTCCGCCGGAGGGAGCGGTCTGCATCTGCAACCAGGAGCGCTGCTCCGGGCGCCGTCCGTCGAAAATCGCCTGAATCTCGCGCAGGATCAGTGGGGATGCCCCGAAGTAGTTGTGCTCGGTGAAGTCGCTCCGAATCGTGGACGCATCGATCACTTCGATCCCTTTGACTCCCCTGGCGGCAAGGATCGGGTCCTGACCGATGCGCGGTTTCCCGTTGAACTGCCGGGAGACCTGCAAGGCCTTGTCCGCCCGGGACGCGTAAAGGGTCAAGGGGATTCCCGTATTCCGCATTTTGGGGACCACCTCGTTGTTGAACACATCCGCGTCGATATCCGCGGCGGCCAGAATGACCGACTTGAGCTTGGCCCTCGCCAGGGGACCAAGCTTGCCGTAAGCCTCCGGGACGGCCTCGGACGCCACTCTTGTGCCCATGCTATGGGCCAACAGATAGATCTCCTGGGTGCCACTGTCCTTGGCGATCAGTTCAAGAAAGTTCACCAATTCCGGCCGGGAACGCAGGTTGTTCTCCGAATCCACGGTGTAATACGCTTCCCCTCCTTGGGAGGGCCAGCTGAAGAAGACCGGGGCCCCCGGAAATCCGAGGTCATTGGCGATTTGCGCGGTGCGACGCGCGGCATTGCGGAACGGAACGTTGAACCCGTGAACAAAGACAAAGCATCGCTTCCGCAAGGGATTCCCCGCGCGCATCCTCGCATTCAGATCACGGAGAAAGACCTCTTTCTCCTGAGGCTTCACTCCGAGCAGAACGACGTGCCTCTTGGGATCCTCCCGAAAATCCCCGGCGAACCAATACTGCCAGCTCAGGGGATCGGGAGCCTCCACCTTCCCGGGCTGGTGTTCCAGCGGGATACTCACGTCGCAGTAGCCGACCTCGAGCTTCCCGCTCACCATCCCGCCGTAAAAGCCGTTCGGATCCGAGGCGTTGTTCACCTTGCGGTTGGTCCCGTAAAACACCCGTTGCGTGAGAAACGGGGCCGCGGTCTTCCCGGGATCTACAGCGGTCACCACCGGGGCCGGAGCCGCCCTCTTTGGCGCCGACTCCGATGCGCTCAGGCCCATCTCCGGCTCCATCCCACGGAGTACCTGCCCCTGCCCCGGTGCCTCCGGTGCCAACGCCTTGGCAATCGGGGCCATCAATCCGGTGATCAAGTCCTCCGGGGACGCTTCCGGGGCCGTCTCCGGCGCCGCCTGAACCCGGACCGGGGCCGAGACCGTGGAACAGCCCGTCACCAAGGCGAGTGACACAACGCTGCCGAGAAGGCGCCAAACCCAAATGAAGCTTCGTTTCATGACCAAGTCCGTCAGGCCTCTTAGCGGATGCCATCTCCCGAAGCAAGCAAACTCATTGCCTCTCCCCCACCTTCCACCCGGCTCAAGGGAAAAAATCCGCCGCCACCACCCGGCCGGCGGTCTCCGCCCCCGGAGGCACGGAAATGTCGAGGATCGCCCAGTCCGGCAGTTTCGGGTTTTGTAACGAGTTGCTGCGATCATGAGCTTCACGGAACGTGAGCCCGGAGTTCAGGACTACCCGGCTCCCATCCGGCATCGCTTGGATCAGGAGCGGAACATGACGGGACGCCGGATACACCTTCCCCGCGATCCGGATTTCCCCATCCCCCCAAGCCACCGCCAACTGATCCGCCACAGCGGCAATCGCCGGATTGGAAAGCGGGTCTCCCCACAGAACACGCGTGCCAGCTGTTTCAGGGGTCAGTTCCGAAGGCTCCATCACGATGGCCTCCCCGCGCATCAGGCTCCGCCACCGTTTCAGGAACCGCGAAGATTCGAGCCGCACCCATTCGTCAACCTCCGGGTTCATTCCCGCCCGCTCGGGCAGGACCACCACAAAACGCTCGCGGAAGGCCGCATCGATCGGTCCCGTCGTATTCCCGGTTCCTTTCACCGACTCCCCGTCTGCCTGCTCCTTCCCATCGACTACGAGTCTGTAGCCACGCGTCGCTTCGTTCCGGTCGATGCGCACCTTGGCCACATTGCGCGTTTTGACCTGAATCGTCTTGTCCGCATCCGAGATTTCCGCATCGACCCGGGCTTCCTTCCACGGTTCGGCGAACTGTTCGATATGGACCCAAAAGAGGTGACGGTGCCACGGACTGGCGGTTTGCAGATGCACCTGGCGTGGCCAGGGGTCACGCCCCTTGTCCACCGCTTCCTCGATGAGCCGCTGCACTTCCTTGAGCATCTCCGGATGGTATTTGTGCCCCATCCCGGCCCCGATGAGATGCGGAGGACGCAGACCTTCTCCGGCCAGAATCCCCGTCATATACTCGGCCGCGTCGCGCTGGGGATCCAGCTCGCCGCTGTAGATCACCAGCGGAACATTGAGAAAATTGCGGGCGGCGGCAGGGACATCATAGACGCCCCAAAGCTTCTGTTCATACCAGGGCGGATACTTCTCGGGCGCCAGTTTCTGGTAGCGCTTCACATCGACAAATCCAGCGCCCGCATGCACGCAGGCCCACTGGTCCGCGTAGTGCGCCCCGAGATGCCAGGCGCCGGCTCCCCCCATGCTGAATCCCGCGAGCGCAATCCGGTCCGGATCCGCGTGAAAACGGGCAACCGCCGCGTCCCGCGCCTCGAAAACATCCGTCTCCCCCGCGCTCTTGTAACCGTTGCAATACCGCCCGAACGGGTGCAAAACGATCGTGCCCGCGGGCTGGAATTGACCCGGCTTCCGCGCGGTCAGCTTGCCATGAAGGAAGTGGAGGTCCGTCGCGGTGTCCCCACGTCCATGCAGCCAGATCCACATCGGCACCTGCATGGGCCCCGGAACCGTCAACCCCGGGGGAATTTCCACCGCATAGGGCTGCGCCGAACCGTCGATGCGCGAGCGAAATCCAAGGACCTTCCAACCACTCCCCCCGGCCCAAGTGATCTGGCCGCGCCGCAGACCGTCGATCCTGCTGCGGGCTTCGGCAAGCAGAGCCCGCGCTTTGGCCACACCGTCTTCCGGTTTCTTGTCATACCATTCGTGAAATTCCAGCGCGTAACGGACCGCTTTCAGGAAAATTTCGGCATCGGCCGCCAGCGGATGACCGGCCACCCTCACAAAATCCCGCCTGACTTCCGCGAGCTCGGCCTGCAACGCCGCCTCCTGTTCCACGTCCAGATCGGCCGTTGGCGGAGGTGGCAGGCTTCCCCTGAAAGATGCGGTGGCCCCATTCGGCCCCAACTGGCCCCAGCCGACGGCGGAGAACACGACGAGCAGCGTCAGACAGAGCGAAAGCGTCTTCATCAGGCAAGATGGCGCACCATTTCCTCCACAGGAAACCGGACCTTCGGCAGGGAGGCGTTCGGATCTCCGGGATGGCGATATCCCGACGGACAAACCACCGCTGCGGTCAAGCCCCGCTCCGCAAGTCCAAGCAACTCGTCGTATCGATCAGGGAGAAACCCTTCCATGGGGCAGGTGTCGATCCCCAACAAGGCGGACGCCGTCATAAAGCTACCGAGTGCGATGTAACATTGCAACCGGGCCCAACCGGTCACGTCCCTGGAGCGGGGTCCCTCGACGACATCCCGGATGATCATTTCCCGATACCCCTTGGTCTGCTCCGGCGAACGGCCTTGAATGGAGGCAAGGGCGGACATCAGACGATCCACATCCCCCTCGCCCAGCGCCCGCCGCGCCGCGATGACCAGAAGATGGGAGCAATCCGCAACCTGACGTTGTCCCCAGGAATGAGGAACCAGTTGCTCTTTGAGCTCCTGACGGGTCACCACAAGAAACTCCCACGGCTGCATCCCATAGGAAGAGGGTGTCAGGACCAGGGACTGTTCCAGCGCCTGCCATGTCTCCTCCGGGATCCGGCGGCCGGGGTCAAAACGCTTCGTGGCATAGCGCCAATTCAGGGCATCGATCAGGGTGGCGGTTTCAATCGGATCGCTCATCGATCCTGCCCTTCCATCATTCCGAACGCGGGTCAATCCCGGGGCTGCTTTTTTCCGGATGTCCGCGTCCGGCCCCCTGCCGGACTCAACCCGCTTGCTCCCGCACCCAGGTTCCCGCCGTCACATACAATTGCGCGGCGCTGCGCAAGCCGAGTTTCTCCCTGATCCGGAACCGGTAGGTCTCAACGGTCGAATCCGAGACCCCCAATATCGCGGCGATCTCCCGGGTGCCTTTTCCCCGCCCCAACATGGAAAAAACCTCCAGTTCCCGCCCGCTCAGCAGGTCGGCAACCGCGATTCCCAGTGCCAACTCCTCATTCCGGGTGCCTTCGGTCTCCGCCTGCGGATTGAGAAAAATTTCCCCTGCCAAGACCCGGCGGATACCCTCAACCAATTCGCGGGAAGTCTGGTGTTTGGTAAGATAACCGCGCGCACCGGCCTGGATCGCCCGCTCTCCATAAAGGGCTTCGGGATGCATCGACAGCACCAAGACCTTCACTCCGGGAGCCTCCTTCCCAAGTTTCTCCACCAACTTGAGCCCACTGGAGCCGCGCAGGGTGATATCGACAATCGCCAGATCCGGCATCGTATGCCGCAGCACTTCCATGGCCTCGGAGACGCTTTCAGCTTCCCCACACACTTTCAAGCCTTCCTCACGGGCAATCAACTGAGCCAGATGCTCGCGGAACATCGCATGATCATCCACGAGGAGGATTTTCACCTCCCGATCTCCGAAGGCACTCATGGTTTGAGAGGGCTTCGCTTGACTGATTCGCCGGGAATTTTCAAATGACACCGCACCACAGTGCCGCCGGAGTCCCCTCGTTTCACCGAAAAATCAGCCCCACCCATCACTTGGGCCCGGTAACGCATCGTATGCAATCCCATGCCTTCGACACCCCCGCCCGGAGGAAACCCGATGCCGTCGTCTTCCACCCTCATCTCAAGCCACTCTTCACCGGCGCTCAAAAAAATGCCGACCCTCGCAGCGCAACCATGCCGGATGGAATTGGCCACAGCCTCCTGCGCAATCCTGTAGAAATGCATGGCGCAGGTCGGATCCTCAAGATGAAAACCTTCTTCGTGCAGCGTGACCGGTATTCCGGTGAGGGCGGTGGTAGTCGACGCCAGTTTCGATAACACCACGGCCAAACCCTGACTATCGACGTGAACCGGCAGGATTCCGTGGGCGAGATTGCGGGCATCCAGAACCGCCCGCTCCAAGGAGCGCTGGATCATTTCCGCATCCGGCGCGATCGGATCCCCTTTCTCCCTGAGTTCCCGGGCCATGGAACCCACCGCACACGAAACCGCCGCCAATTGCTGGCACAACCCGTCATGCAGATCCCTCCCAATCCGCTGATGTTCATACTCGCTCACTTCCACGACATCCCGTTCCACCTTCCGAAGTTCCTCCAAGGTGCTGATCCTGGCTGCATCCGCCGCATTGCGCTTCCGCACGGCCACTGTCCCCAGCGCCGCCACCATGAAATAAAACATCCGGTTCACCAAGGCCAACCCGAGCCCCATGGTGGTGGTGTAGGGATTCCCACTGCCCTGGGCGATCAACCAAGCTCCAGA
Source organism: Verrucomicrobiota bacterium (assembly GCA_018970725.1). Taxonomy (GTDB): domain Bacteria; phylum Verrucomicrobiota; class Verrucomicrobiia; order Verrucomicrobiales; family DEV007; genus V1-115. The sequence continues at coordinate 68,187 of JAGWVU010000003.1, read as the reverse complement.
GGAGAGCAAGGCAATCCCCATCCCGGCCGCACTGCCAAAAAACCACGCCGCGATTGCAATGGGAAAGGCATAGAAGATGAAAAGACTGATCTCCCAGCCCACCCACCAATCGACAAACGCCACTCCGGCAACCAGAACAATACTGGACAAACCGAGACCGAACGCGGCGAAACGAGGCACCGCAACGGGTTGGTGGCCCAACCTTGCCGCGGAAAAAAAACCACCTGTGGGTGCCGCCTCCATGCCCTCGGCTCTGAGACTAATCAGGTCGGGCGCTCTCGCGCCACAAAAAAAATCGGGTTCAGACGGGGTGAAAGACGATGTCCTGGACCGTCGATACGTCGCTGACCCGTTCATCCACCTGGCGCCGCCCCAACCTCGCGCCCGATCCGGCGTTCGATACCACCCCGTCGCGCCAAGTCGGTATCCCGTTGAGATGCACGTTGAAAACGGGAAGGGTGTTGGCAAGGCGGGTCGCCCGATCCAAGTCCCGGCTGAAGAGGCTGGCGACCAGTTGGCTGCGACGGTCGAGCCATCGACCGACATCTTCGAAACCGCCGGAAACCACGGAAACAGAGAGAAACGGCCCGAGAAGTTCCCGGTGACTGCGGTCTTTCCAAAGAGCTGGATGATGCGGCGGCACATCGGTCATGACGATGGGGGCCACCACCGACCCCAGATAGGCACCACCGGTCACCAATCTTGCCCCCGACCCGTTGAGGGCTCCGATTCGGTCGAGGCATTCGGTCACCCTCGACCTTTCCGCCAACGGGCCGATGCGAGTCTCCGCGCCCAAGGGATCTCCCACCGGCAGGTTCCGCACGGCAGCCGCCATTCGCTCGACAAACGCTTCCGCGACCGATGCCTCCACAAAAACGGTGCCGGACGAAATTGCGGTTTGACCGGCGTTTTCAAATCGTTGCCGAACCAACGCGGCCACCGCTCGATCCAGATCCGCATCGGCCGCAATCAACGACACCGCGGACCCGCCGTGAGTGTAACGGAGCGGGAGGGCCCCGATCGCCCCGCGCAGCGCCCCGAGCGTCTCCTGAGAACACTGGCAGGAGAGATGATCGACCAAGGGGTGACGGCAGATGGCCTGACCCGTGGTGGCCCCCGGCCCGGTGATAACCGCCACCGCCAGAGGGTTCATTCCCGCCTCCGTTAGAATATCGACGAGCATCCGCGCCGCAAAGGGGGTGGCCGAGGCCGGCTTGAGAACCACCCGATTGGCCGCGGCAAGGGAAGCCAGCAGCAGCTTGGCCGGAATCAGGAGCGGAAAGGTGTTCGGCGTGACGACAGCGTTGATCCCCACCGGCCTCTGCCGGGTGAAGCCAAAACGATCCCCGACCCGGGCCGCAGCGGCCAACGGCTGGAATTGTTGCCCCAAGCGGTAACCAGCCCGGGAAAAGGCTTCCAGTAGGCCCACCGTCAGGGAAACCTCCTCCTTCGACTCCACCAGGGGCTTGCCCTGCTCCTTGGAAATCAGGATGGCCACTTCAAGCCCGCGCCCGGACAGGATCGTCGCGGCCTTTGCCATCGTTTCCCCGAAGCCCCGTTCAAACGTCTCACCTTCCTCCGCGGGAACCGCGGCCAAATCCCGGAGGGCACGATCCACCGCCGCGTCGTCATAAACCGGGACTTCGCCGAGAACCGTTCCGGACCAAGGGGAGCGAACCTCGATCATCGAGCCAGTGGAAAATGGGGAATCCGTCATCCGCAACTCTTTCAGGCCACCACCGCTCCGCTCCGCTCCGGGTCATTGATGGAAGCGGCTCCGGCCAAACCACCGGCGGTGACGGGACACACGTTGCAGGTCATGCAATGAAGGCCACCGCCGAGGGTCGACATTTCCATGATGTCCACCCCCACCACTTCCCGCCCCGGCATCAGTTCGCGGTAGATCGACAAGGCGCGCCGGTCCAAATGATCATCGATCCCCGGGTAAAGCGGAACGAGGAGCACGTCATTGGCGAACGCGACGTTTGTGTAACTGCGGAACCGCCCGTCAACCGGGGGCGGCATCGGCATCCGGACCACCCGGAGCGGTCCCACGGAGGTCCTGAGGCTGCCGAGAATTTCGGCAGCCCGGTCCAGAACCATTGCATTCACAGGATCCACCGCCGCCGCATACTGCCCGACCACAACCAAATCCGGAGCGAGGAAGCTGCAAAACAGGTCGACATGCCCGGTGGACTCCCCGCTGAGGGGATCGAGATAAGCCCACTGCGTGGCCCCGAAGTAGGTCGCCAACACTCCGCCCAACTGCGCTTGATCCATCCCCCGCGACATGTTCTTCGGGAAAATGGTCGTCGAGGTGAGGCAAATCCCATCTCCATTACAGAGAATGTTCCCTCCCTCCAATGTCAGAGGCACCTTGACGATAGGCGTGGCAAAGATGCGGGAGAGTTCCGGTTCCGCCTCCTCATTGGCCGCGGTGCGGAGATGACTCAATTCCAAAGCGAGAAACGTCCGTTGCCCGGCAGAATCATAGGCAGGAATCGGACACCAATCCCGCGCCCACATCGACACCGAAGCCAGGCGGTGAAACTCAACCACCTCCTTCGGCAGCCCGGCGGCGGCAATCAACACCTCGCCGAGCACCTCGTCTTCCCGATTCACCAAACAAACCACCCGGATCCGCCCCTGCAGTGCACGGACCAGATTGACGAAGACCTGCGGCATGTTCCGAATCAGACAGGCACAGCCAAGAACCAACGTCTCCTGAGTCTCAAACTCCCCCGGTACACGCCACCGAACCTCCGCGGGCCGGAGGGACGACTGGGGAGAAATGGGCTGCGGTCGGCTCCGGGACTTCCTCTTCATCTACCAAGAAGAACACCTTTTTGTAGCGGAAAGTCTTACAGTCAACTTTCCGCCGATGTTGTCGAGGTGGTTTTCCCGCCTTTTTCCACCCGGACCGAAGCTGCCCCTTGTGCAACCCGGCCTACCGCCGTAAGCAGCCACCGTGCCCGCCGCCACTCTCTTCCCACTGATCTCCGCGTTTGTCTACACGATTGCCGCCCTGCTTTTCAAACGTTCGAGCGATCTCGGAGCCGGTATTTGGCGGACCACCTTCGTGGCGAATATGATCGGGGCCCTGCTCTTCTCCCTGCTCTGGTTGGAGGGCGGTCCTGACCTTGACGTCGCAAAGTTCTGGCAGCCGGCCCTCATCGCCCTCTGCCTGTTCTTGGGCCAGCTTTCGCAGTTTTTCGCCTTGGAGCGCGGAGATGTGACCGTCGCCGTCCCGGTGTTCGGCCTCAAAGTGGTCATCGTGGCCTTTCTCAGCCCGATGTTCACCGGGCAACCGGTGAGTTCCAGCCTCTGGTGGGGAGCGCTTCTGAGCACCGGCGGCATCGTCCTCCTGAACCGGCAGGACGTCGACAAACGGCCCCGCGGGCTCGCCGTCACGATCATCAGCGGATCGGCCGGAGCCGTCTGCTTCGCCATCTTCGATTTGCTGGTGCAACGTTGGGGACCGCACTGGGGTCCGGGGCGGCTTCTGCCCGCCATTTTCTGGGTCAACGCTATTCTCTCCATCGGCCTCGTCCTGAAATTCTCGGCCCCGCTCCATCGGATCGGTCGCCAGGCTTGGCCGTGGTTGACGGGAGGATGTGTGCTTCTGGCGGCCCAGAGCATTCTCTTCGTCCGCACGCTTGCCCTGCACGGAAACGCCACCTCGGCCAACATCCTCTATGCCTCGCGCGGACTGATGAGCGTGATTCTGGTCTGGGTTGCCGGCCACTGGTTCATGAATCGGGAACGGCACCTCGGCGCGAGGGTCATGGCTTGGCGCTTCTGCGGCGCCTCCCTCATGCTCGCCGCCATCGTCCTTGTCCTGACCAACTCCTGATCCTCACAACCGCGCGGGATTCGACCGGCGCCGAACCACCCGCGTGCCGCACAAGTGGTCGTGCAGACTCCGCTTGTGGGGATCGATCACGGCCCAAAGGTAACCGAGTCCCAAAGTGACCACCGAAACGGTTTCGGCCAGCACCCGGCCGATGCTCCGGCCGAGGCCGATCGGTTGCCCCCGCTCGTCCACCACTTCCAGATCGAGGAATCGCTTTCCGATCGTCCCGCCCCGGGTCAACGCGTGATAGAGAACCCACAGCGCCCAACCGCCCAGCAGGCCGATCGTAACCATGAAGAGCACCCAAAGCGCCTGATGCCCCCCCTCGAACCGCGCGGCACCCCAAACCGTGCCCGCGAAAAAGAGCAGTCCGATGAGCAGACCGTCGATCGCCTTGGCCAGAAGGCGGCGCCCACACCCCGCGATCACCGGACCGAACGCCCGCTCCTGCAACCCACCAACGCTGCGGCTGATCGGATTCTCCCGGAGATCATCCGGGATCGATACCGACTCTCTCCCCAACTCGATCCGGGTATCGATCCACGGCACCAGGCTTTCTTCCTCCTCGTCCATCGATCTCACCCCCCCTGCACCGGCGGCATCACGGCCACTTCCTGCCCCGGTCGCAGAAGGTCCTCCCTTCCGACGTATTCGCAGTCGGCCGCGACCAAAAGAGCCGCGTCCCAATCACGCAACCCCGGGAACCGGCCGTAAAGTTGCTCCAACAACAGGGACACCGGCGCGCCCGGCTCCTCCCATGGCCAATCCAGTTCCGCGGTCCCGGTAATTTCGCGCAGGGCGGCAAAGAACAGAACACGCAATTTCATGGAAATGGGCTGGGGAAACAAGGTCCCATGGTGGGGCTCCGGACCATCAACTTCCGTTCTTAGCCCATTTTCACCGGGACTCCAATCGATTTCACCGCCTCCTCAGGGAGTTTTCCATCGGGAAAGGATCGCCTCCAACCGCCTCAACCCGCCCGGTTCGGGACGTTCCTCCAAGCCCGGCACGGAACCAAAACCGACGAAGGAGGAGTCCGCACCCGGTCCGGGCAACACGAAATCGAAGACGCTCACCCCGTGCCTCACTTTTCCCGCAAAGCGCCGTCCGCTGCTCGCCCCGACCATGACCGGGCGTCCGTCCTCCTTGAGGCGACCGAGGTAGATCATGACGTGTGAGGTCGGCGGGTTCCGCTTGCCCACCGCATAGGTCCCCTCCCAAAACAGGAGATCCCCGGGCCGCAACGAGGCGAACACCGGGTCATCCACCTTGCGCGGATCCCGAACCCGCCGCAAATTTCCGGCGTTCTCCAGCCACAGGAAAATCTCATTGGACGACCGGGGCGCAGCGTAGCCCAAGTGCCGCAAAATATGCCACACGGTCCCAGAGCAATCCATGCCCCCAAGACGGGGATCACCGGAACCGAAGCGATAGGCCAAGCCCCGCTCCGTAAGCCCCAACGCATAGCTCAGTAACTCCTGAATCTCCGGTGACTGCTGCTCGAATTCCCGGAGTTCCCCGGGCCGCAGACTGCTCACCATCGCATCCTCCGCTTCCGCCGGCACGGCAGGTCCCCAGCAAAAGACAATCAACAGAAGGATTCGGTTCATCGATGGCGTGACACGGCAAACGGAGGATCACCAAACTTGCAACCCGGCAAGGAACTCCTAGGCTGCGCCCATGACCACCATTTTCCGGACCCAAACGGATTTCATCATTGCGGTCGACGGACAGCAATACCAAACCGCGGACTTTTCCTTCGACGAGCTTTTCACGGCTTCCGATCCTTCGCTCTGGCTCCGCGCCAAGCTCGCCGGTTGCCAGCCCGCCGCCCCCCGTGATCCCGGTTCGACCGCCTGGCTCGCTCCCATCGGCTCCCAGGAAGTGTGGGCGGCCGGGGTCACCTATTTCCGGAGCCGGACCGCCCGCATGGAAGAAGCCGAGGCCGCCGGGGGCGACATCTTTTACGACAAGGTCTACGAGGCGGAGCGCCCCGAACTCTTTTTCAAGGCGACGCCGGCCCGCACCCGCGGACACCTCGCCCCGATCCGCATCCGGACGGATTCGACCTGGGATGTGCCGGAACCGGAATTGACCCTGGCGATCAACTCGCACGGGCGTGTTTTCGGTTACACCATTGGGAACGACGTCAGTTCCCGCTCGATCGAGGGGGAGAACCCCCTCTATCTCCCGCAGGCCAAGGTCTACCGTGGTTCCTGTGCGCTCGGTCCGGGCCTGGTCGTCGGAGAAGCGGTCACGCCGCAAACCGCGATCCGCCTCCGGATTTTCCGGGACCAAGCCCTCGCCTTCAGCGGCGAAACAAGCGTTTCCCAGATCAAACGCGGCTTTGACGAGCTGGCCGGTTTCCTTTTCCGGGACAACGAATTCCCCGAAGGAGCCTACCTGCTGACCGGAACGGGCATTGTCCCGGACAACAGCTTCAGCCTGCGCTCGGGAGACCGGGTCGCGATCTCGATCGACGGCTTGGGTGAGCTGGTCAACACGGTGGAATAGCCGTCAGGAACCCGGGTGCTCCTTGGCGACGTGCTCGCGGAGGAGATCCCGGCCGAAATCCTCACCGTAATTGCGCCAGGAGACGTGTGGATGCATGGCACCGTTTTGCACGTTGCAATATTCGAGGACGAAGGTCTTGCCCTGGATGCGGTAATAGTGCCCCTGACCGAACTCAAACCCGCCTGACCAGGCGAACCGGATGTCGGCGGACTCGCCCTCCACCCTTTTGCGCTCCTCGGCCGCCAGCACCGGGTGATGCTTCTCCAGATAGGCATCGATCAGTTTCCAAAGTTGCTGCTTCTGGGATTCCTCCAGGTCTGCGTAGCCGATTCCCTCGGCTTTGAAGGGATCCACCTTGGGAAGATCCTTGGTCAGGATGTCCTCGGGTGCGGCAGCAGCGATGACCGCCTTTGCTTTCTGGCTCTCGTTGAGGGACTTGACCAAGGCGCGGGCCAGATCTTCCTCGGCGGCGAGAACCCGGAGTCCCTTGCGAGCCCCTTGCTTCACTTCGCCGGGATTGGCGGCGAAAAAGGCCGGGGTCTCGGCGATGAGCTGGCCGTCGACGATGGTGAAGTTGAGCGAAAGATGGTGCCCTTCGAAGCGCCAGCCCCAAGTTCCCTTGCTGTCCGGCTTGCCGAAAACCCAGACCAGATAGTATTCGGGATCACGCTTCGGGGCATGATTCTCCAATTCCCAGAGAATCCGTTCCAAGCTCATGATTTGCGTCGCCTTGAGAAATCCGGAATGGCTCAGTCCGGTGCTGAGCAAACCGTAGGCCAGCACCCGCTGCTCGGGACGCATCTCCCGGATCGAGAGCCCCCGGCGCTCCAAGGGAATGTAATGCCAGTTGAAACGCTCCTCGTCTTCAAAGCTGAAACTCGCCTTCGTCTGCTGCCCGGGTTCGAGACTGTTCAAGAAATCCCGGGCGGCAGCGGCCATGGCGTCGGCCACTTCATGAGCGGAAACAGGCGACAGACCGCCGAGGGCCAGCGCCACCAAAATGGGGGTAAACAGATTGCGCATCGCTCGCCATTCTCCCGGTTGACCGCCCGCGCCGCAAATGATTTCCACCGCTCCGGTTGCGTCAAGGCGATCACTCTGGCAAGAATGGCCCTGTCATGGATTTTCTGGAAGTCGCGCATCTGCTGCCGTTGCGGCCCGTTTTGGCGGTCTCGTTCGCCCTCTTGGCGCTCGCTTCCCAGTTTGTGCCGGCCGCACGCTTTCCCATGCACGCATCCATGTTCTTCGCGATCCTCGCCACTCTTGGCTGGCGCCAGGGCTGGCCCTCCACGCTGACCAACGTCCCCGGATCCGGTGCCAGCCCGGTGCTCGGATTCGCCTGGTTGGTCGAGGCTTCGTTGGCGGCCCTCTTCCTCGTTATCGCCCTCACGCTCACCCTCGGACGGGGGCGGGGGGCCGCGGTCTCCCTCCTCCTCTCCCTCCCCATCCTTCTCACCGGGGCCGGAGCCAGGCTCGGATGGTGGCCGGATGCCCTGCCGTGGCCGGACGCCCCGTGGCCGTCCCTCGCCCTGCCCGGCACCGTTTTTCTCGGTGGCGGGCTCCTGCTTTTTCTGGGCGCCACCGGATGTTTCGCCTTGCAAGACCCCGTCTCCACGCCGTGGTCGGCCTCCCCGCCGGAAGCCCCCACCCCGGCCCCCCGCATCATTTTGGGGATGGGACACGCCCCTGACGATGATCCCGGATGGACCGGTGAGGACGCGGATCCTCATCACACCCAACAAGCCGTGGCCAGCCTCGGCCCGTCTTGGTCCCCCTTGCGCAAACGGTCTCTCAAGCGCCACCGCCACCGCCGGGCAGCTCGAAACAGTCGTTGATCCGCCCCAAACACTTTTTTCTGATTCACAAAACCGCCCGCAAACCACAGTCTTCGCAAATCCCCCAAGAAGAACCACCCATGAACGCCCCATCCGCCAACCACGGCAAAGCGCGCCTCTGCATCCTCATGTTTCTCCAGTTCTTCATCTGGGGGGTTTGGTATGTCCCCATGTGGAAGTATCTCTCCGGATTGGGGATCGATTCCTTGCAGATCGGCACCGCGTATGCCGCCACCGGTCTCGGCGCCATGATTTCGCCCTTTCTCGTCGGTCTAGTCGCGGACCGTTTTTTCCCATCCCAGATGGTGCTCGGCGTGCTCCACCTGGCGGGCGGTCTGTTTCTTTATCTCGCCGCCGGCTCGAGCGATTGGTCTCACTTCTATCCCTTTCTCGTCCTGCACCTGATCTGTTACATGCCGACCCTGGCCATGGCCAACTCAGTCCTCTTCCAAACGGTGCAGGACGCGCAACGGGACGCCCCACCGATCCGGACGCTGGGCACCATCGGCTGGATTTTTTCCGGTCTGCTCGTCGGCAGCAGTTTCCTGACTCCGGAAGGTTTGCAACTCCGGGTGCCCGAACTTTTGGGGGGCACCAAGCCACCGGAGAGTTGGGTCGGGCTCGGTTTCACAAAAACGCCTTTGCATCTCGGTGCCTTGGCCTCCCTGATCCTGGGGCTCTACAGCTTCACCCTCCCCAACACCCCTCCCAAGCTCAAGGGACAACAGGTGGCCATCGGAGATATCCTCGGCCTGAAAGCGCTGGCCCTCATGAAGGACCGGTCGTTCGCCGTCTTCATCATCTGCTCCCTGCTTCTCTGCATCCCCCTTTCCTTCTATTTCCAGCTCACCAACGGCTTCCTCGATGCCATGGGCGTGGCGAACACCGAGGGGGTCATGACCCTCGGGCAGGTTTCCGAGATTCTCTTCCTCCTCTCCATCCCGTTTCTCTTCCGCAAGATCGGCGTCAAATGGATGCTGCTCATCGGCATGGGTTTCTGGGTATTGCGCTACCTCCTCTTCGCCACTGCCACCCCGAGCCTTCATGCCCTTCTCTTCCTCGGCGTCATCGTCCATGGAATCTGCTATGATTTCTTCTTCTTCACCGGCCAGCTCTATGTCGACCGCCGCGCCCCGGCGGATGTCCGTTCCAGCGCCCAGGGATTCATCGCCTTCGTCACCCTCGGGGTCGGCATGTTCCTCGGCGGGATTCTCGCCGGAAAATGGTCGGGCCGGCATACCCTCGACGGCGTCATGAACTGGCCCGCCATCTGGCAGTTCCCCGCCTTGCTCTCCGCCGGCGTGCTCATCCTCTTCTTCGTGTTCTTCCAGGATCGCTCCACGGAGAAAACTTCTTGATCCTCAAGGATCCTCCGTGTCTTCCCAAACCTCCCAATCCTCCCCGCTGGAGCGGAACCTCCGTCTCTTCGTCTGGTTCCGCGTCCTCTTCAATGCCCGGTTCTATTACCCGGTATTCGCCATCCTCTTTTTTGATTTCGGACTCTCCCCGCTCGACTTTTACATCCTCAACGGTGTCGTCTGGACCTTGGCCAGCATTCTTTTGGAGGTTCCCTCGGGGGCCCTTGCCGATCGTTATGGCCGCAAGTCCCTCCTGGTGGCTGCCGCCGTCTTGATGGTGGTCGAAATGTCCGTTTTCTGCCTGACCCCAAGCGGTGGCGGTCCCCATGTCTTCGCCCTCTTTCTTTTGAACCGCATCTTGTCGGGAAGCGCGGAGGCGGCGGCCAGCGGCGCGGACGAAGCTTTAGCCTATGACTCGATCCCGCCGGAGGACCGTCTGCAGACTTGGCCGCGCGTCCAGTCCCGGCTCATCGCCTTCCAGAGCGTCGGCATGATCGTTGCCCTCAATGTCGGTGCCTTTTGTTACGGACTTCAGTCGGCTCCGTTCCACCTCGACAGGGAAATCGCCATGCGGCTCCCCATTTTCCTTTGTCTGCTCTCCTCACTGGCCACACTCACCGTCACCTTGAAGATGCGCGAGCCCCGGCGCGAGACCGGCATGGACCAAAAGACGATTGGGGACAGTTTCCGCACCACGCTCCACGCCGCCCATTGGATCTGGAAACATCCGGCACCGTTTTTCATCGTGCTCGTGTTGGTGTTTTTCGACAGCATTGTCCGCCTCTTCTATACCGTCGCGAGCAGTTATCACAGCTTCATCGGAATCGACCCCCGATACTTCGGCCTCATCGGAACCGGCGCCAATCTCGTCGGTCTGGTGTCCGCTCCATGGATCACCTTCCTCGTCTCCCACCGAACGCCCCGTTTCAACTACCGGCTTTCCGCCTTGCTGATCCTTGCCGGCCTATGTTTCGTGGCCCTGCAGGTCCCGATCTGGGGGGTTCTTGTCAGCATTCCCCTCGGCATGGGCATGCGCCATATCCATGCCGCAAGCTCACACTACCTCAACCGGGTGACGGATTCCGCTCACCGCGCCACGGTTTTGAGCTTCAGGGGACTGGCCATGATGGCGTTCTATGCCCTGATCAACCTTCTGGCGATCGGCCAAGTCCTCGCCTCCGCCCCCGAAGACCCGCCTGCCCTCTGGGACCAATCCATGGGCAACGAGATCATCCGGAAGACGTCCTCGGCCTGGTGGATCTGGTTCAGCGCAGGCCTCCTCGCCCTCACGGTATTCCGTTGGTGGCGATACGGACTCCCGATCAATGCGATTGTCGATGCGCCCTCCCCGAAAACCGAAGATCAGAGCGTCTGATCACGCAACGCAAGGAGTCGGGCTTCCACCAGATCCTCGAGTTGTCCTTCCACCGATTCATTCCCAATTCGGGAGAGAATGTCACGCGCGAATCCCAACGTGACGAGATGCCTCGCTGCGGCCTCCGGAATGCCGCGGGCCCGCAAATAAAAGACCTCCTCGGGATCGATCTGCCCGCACGTGGAGCCATGACTGCAGCGCACTTGGTCCGCGTTGATCTCAAGGCCTGGCATCGCATTGGCCTCCGCCTCCTCGCTCAGCAGCAAATTCCGACAAGACTGGAACGCGTCGGTCTGATGGGAACCGGAATCGACCCGGATCAAACCGCTGAAGATGGACCGGGCATCGGCAAACAAGGCGTTTTTGTAGAGCAAGTTGCTGTGAACTCCCCCGCCGACGTGCGCCTGCAGGGTGCGCTGATCCAACTCTTCTCCGGCGCCCGCGAGACTGAGCCCGAACAACTCGCACTCACTGCCCCTGCCACCAAGCGAGGCCGACACCTCCTGGCGGACCCATTCCGCCCCAAGGTTGACGCGCACATCGCGGACTTTCGCGCGCTCCCCGGGAACGAGGTGCACGCAATTGACCCACTTACCAGCCGGGGACAGTTCCTGACTGCCCACCAAGGTCACGTCAGCCCCTTCCTCAACCAGCAGAATCGTGCCGTTCAGGAGGTAAACCCGGTCGGAGGTGACCGAGCTGATGTGCTCCCAAAGGAAGACCGAAGCTCCGCGCTTGACCAGAATCAAATTCAACCACGCGGCGTGTCCACCGGACCGCGCAGTGACTCTCCGTTGGAGTGGTTCCGCGATGACCTGATTCTCACCGACCACCCAGCACTCGCCCTGGAAAGGCTCCGACTTGAGCCCCCACGCAAGATGACGACCGGCCCCGAGCGCCCCGAGCTTCTCCTCGATGACCGGACCGAAAAGATCACCGTATCGCTGCAGCGCCGCATCAAGATCCATCCGCTCGATGGCCTCCCAAGGACCTGACCGATCCAACGCAATCTCCGCGGAGACCGCATAACCGTCGACGGTATGTCGTTTCAGATCGGCGAAACGCCAGTGCTCATCATTGCGTGTCGGCCAGGCGGCCAAATTATATCGTTCCTCCGCGGCAGCGCGGCACTCGGGCAAACTGCGGATCACGGGGGAGTCCGGGTCAAGGACAGGGGGTAAAGTCATGGTCAGGGGACAATGAGAGGAACTTATCCTACGGAACCCTCCATTTCCAAATCAATGAGACGCTTGAGTTCCACGCTGTACTCCATCGGAAACTCGCGGACCAAATCGTTGACGAAACCGTTTACCGAAAGACTCATGGCGGCGGCCTCGGTCAAACCACGCTGCCTCATGTAAAAGATCTGCTCCTCGCTCACCTGACTGACACTCGCTTCATGCTGGGTGGCGTGGCGGTTCCCGCGGACGGTGATGGCCGGGTAGGTGTCCGTGCGGCTCCGGCTGTTGATCAGCAGGGCATCGCACTCCGTGTTGTTTCTGCACCCCTTGAGATGCTTCGGAATGTGAACCTGCCCCCGGTAGGTGGCCCGGCCCTCACCCATGCTGATGCTCTTTGAGACGATGTTTGAAGTGGTCTCGTCAGCCGCATGGATCATCTTGGCCCCGGTATCCTGATGCTGACCGGTGTTGGCCAGGGCAATGCTGATGACTTCACCACGGGCTTTCCGGCCTTTCATGATGACACCGGGATATTTCATGGTCAGGCGGGAACCGATATTGCAATCGATCCACCGGATCTCAGCCCCCTCATGGGCCAAGCCCCGCTTGGTCACGAGATTGAAGACATTGCTGCTCCAGTTCTGCACCGTGATGTACTGGATCTTGGCGTGCGGCATGGCAACGAGTTCGACCACCGCGCTGTGCAGGGTGGCGGTCTCGAATTTTGGCGCCGTACACCCTTCCATATACATCACCTCGGCTCCCTCATCGACAATGATCAACGTCCGCTCAAACTGACCGAACTGCTCCGCGTTGATCCGGAAATAGGCCTGAAGCGGGTGCTTCACTTTCACGCCCGGCGGCACATAGATAAAACTGCCGCCGCTGAAGACCGCGCTGTTCAAAGCGGAGAACTTGTTATCCCCCGTGGGAATCACCTTGCCGAACCAGCGACGGAAAATCTCCGGATGTTCTCTCAGCCCTTCGGAACTGTTGACGAAGATCACCCCCTGCTTGTCGAACTCCTCCTTGATGTTTGAATAGGCCGCCTCGCTGTCGAACTGCGCCTCCACCCCGGCGAGAAAACCGCGCTCCCGCTCCGGAATCCCCAGACGCTCGAAGGTCTTCTTCACGTCGTCGGGCACCTCGTCCCAACTCCGCGTGGGACGTTTCCCTTTCGCGAGGTAATAACGGATGTCCTGAAATTTGATCTCGTCGAGTTCCCGGCTTGCCCAGTGCGTTGGCATCGGTTTCCGCTCGAAGACCTCGAGGGCGCGATGCCGGAAATCCCTGATCCACTGATCCTCGCCCTTGACCTCCGAAATATAATCGAGCGTGGACGGCCCGAGCCCGCGCCCCGCATCAAGTTCATAATCCTCAGGGTAGGCAAAATTGCCCTGGGACTGATCGATCAGGACGGCATCCAGTGTGGCGGATTCTTCACTCATGGCAGTTCTTTCTCCCTTGCTCAGGCGGTGGCCAAGGCCCCCTCCTTGATCCAGTCGTAACCGGTCTCCTCCAACTCCAAGGCCAGTTCCTTGCCGCCGGTCCGGACAATCTTGCCCCCGGCCAGGACATGGATGAAATCCGGCTCAATGTAGTTCAAGAGGCGCTGGTAGTGGGTGATCAAGAGAAATCCCCGGTGCGGGGAACGCATCCGGTTCACCCCCTCGGCGACGACCCGGAGGGCGTCGATATCCAGCCCCGAGTCCGTCTCGTCGAGCACCGCGTAAAACGGCTCGAGGATCGCCATCTGCAAGATCTCGTTCCGCTTTTTCTCGCCGCCGGAAAATCCCTCGTTCACGGACCGGGCGGTGAATTTGCGGTCGATCCCCAACTCATCCATCAGCCCGTAGAGGCGCTTGTAAAAGGCGACCGCGTCAAGGTCTTCCCCGCTGCCGAGCCGGGCGCGCACCGCCTCCCGGAGGAAGTTGGCGTTGCTCACCCCGGGAATTTCATAGGGATACTGGAATGCAAGAAAGAAACCGGCGCGGGAGCGTTGATCGACTTCCATCTGCAGAAGATCCTGACCATCCATCAAGACCTGACCGGACAACACCTCGTAATCCTCGTGACCGGCAAGCACCTTGGCCAGGGTGCTCTTTCCGGAACCGTTCGGCCCCATGATCGCATGCACCTCACCCTTGGGCACCACCAGCGACAATCCATCGAGGATGCGCTGCCCTTGAATGGCGACCGTTAAATCTTTGATTTCGAGACAATCCATACCCAGACACAAAAGGTTCAGTTCGACGCCCGAGCCGATTCGGACGCCTGTTGGGGCGCTACGGCACCAGAGGAATCCGCTTCGGTGGCGCAACGGCGGCAGCGACCACGCATGGCCACCTCCATCTTTTCAACGCGGGTGCCATCCGGGATGCACCATCCTTGGAGCCCCCCCCCGAGCGGCGCGGGGACCACATCCTCGACGGATCCGCAAGCCATGCAGAAAAAGTGCGCATGATCGTTGAGGTTCGGGCAGTAGCGCGAAGGCTCACGGTCGAGGTTCACCTGTTTGACCAAGCCCGCCTCGGTGAGGGTCTCCAGACAGTTGTAAACCGTGGCCAGCGAGATCCCGGCGAGCCGGTCCTTCGCGCGGAGGAAGACGTCCGAAGCCGTCGGGTGATTGAGATCGTGCAACAATACGTCGTAAACCAAGCGCCGCTGCCGGGTCATCCGGAAACCGGGCTGGGCGGAACCCTCCCCATGCTCTCCGCATTCCCCGTGAGCGGCTTGATGCTCGTCCTCCTCGTGATCCACCCAATCACCATGGGTCCGCACCGCCCGAAATCAAGAATTATTCTAAATCAAAATACCGCCATCGATTCACGCTCCTCATTGGACGGCGTCCCCAGTCCGTGCCATCATCCTCTTCTCCCCGATGGACTGGCAGCGCCCCTATTTGCTTTTCCTGATCGTTCCCGCCCTCGCAACCCTTTTCTGGGCCGGGCGTCGGAGTTTGCCTTCGATGGGACCGCGCCGCGCCCGCCTTCTTCTTGGCTTGCGTTGTGTGCTGGCCTCCCTGCTGATACTCGCCCTGGCTTCCCCGGCCCGGGTGGATCGCAGCGGGCGCCAGAGCCTCGTCTTCGTTCTGGACCATTCGCAAAGCCTTGGAGAGCAGGGCTGGAGCCGGGTTCGCACGGCCGCCGACTCCATCAGGAGGCAGGTCGGGAGCGAAGTGGAGACCGGGGTCGTGGTGACGGCGCGGGATAGCGCGCTGGTGGCCGCACCGGGCCCCGGCAAGGCGGTGGACCTCGGGCGCATTGGCCCGGCCGCGGACCCTTCCGGCACGAATTTGGCCAAGGGGATTGCCCTGGCGTCCGCGGTCTTTCCGTCGGGGAGATCGCGCCACATCGTCCTGATCAGCGACGGCGAGGAGACGGAAGGAAGTCTCGAGGAGGCGGCGCGGGAAGCCGCGGTGCAGGGCATCCGTTTGCACACGCTGCCATTGGCCGGAGACCTGAAATCGGACGTGCGCCTCACCCGCCTCAGCCCTTCCCAACCTTCCATCAGTGAAGGAGCGACGGTTGGATTGGAGGCGACGGTCCAATCCTCGTTCGGAGGCAAGGGCCTCCTTCGACTCTTCGAAAACGGGATCGAGGTGGATCGCCACGAGCTGACCGTGACTGCCGGGGTCCTCGCAAGGCATCACTTCCAGCGATCTCCCGAGAAACGGAACATCTACCATTACCGCGCGGTTTTGGAAGGCTTCGGCCCCGGGGATTCGTTGGTCGAAAACAATGAAGCCCTCGCCGTGGTCGATGTCCGGGGCCAACCGCTCATGCTTTATGTCGAGGGCGAGAGCAATGAAGCCAATTTTCTCGTCGGCGCGATGGCCAAGGAGGGAATCCGGCTCGACACCCGCGCTGCGTCCGGGATCCCGTCCCAGGCTCTGGAGATCGCCGGATACGACGCGATCATCTTTTCCGGGGTGCCGGCCCGGGACATCGGGGAGGCGCGCATGACCGCCATCCGGGATTACGTGGAGAAGCTGGGCGGGGGTTTCGTCATGATTGGCGGCCCGGATTCCTTTGGAGCGGGAGGCTATCAACGGACTCCGGTGGAGGAAATGCTTCCGGTCAAGTTGCGGGGGGACGATCACGAGGAACATCAAGGCTCGGCGCTCGCGCTCGTCATCGACCGCTCTGGTTCGATGGCGGGCAGCAAGCTGGAGTTGACCAAGTCCGCGGCGATCGCCACCGCGCAGTTGCTCGATGACGAGGATTACATCGCGGTTTACGCCTTCGACTCCAGTGCGCATCCGGTCCTGCCGATCACTCGCGTCAGCGGAGCTGGCGACGTGATTGGCCAGTTGACGGGATTGTCTTCCGGAGGCGGGACCAATGCATTCCCCGCCATGGTGATGGCCCGGCAGGCCCTGACGTCAGTGAAGTCCAAAATCAAACACATGATCGTGCTGACTGACGGCCAGACAGCCGGCCAGGGTTACACCACGCTGGCGAACGAATGTCAGGCGGAGGGCATTACCATTTCCACCGTGGCGATCGGCTCCGGAGCCCAGATCAGCCTGCTTCAAGCCATCGCCGCCGCCGGAGGAGGAAAGTCTTATGTGACCATGGATCCATCCGCGATCACCCGCATCTTCACCGAGGATACCCTGAGGCACACCGGACGGCTGATCCGCGAGGAACCCTTCCAACCCCGGCAGGGAGAAGAACACCCGATGTTGCGGAATTGGAAAGCGGAGGTCTCCCCGCCGCTGCTGGGCTATGTCCGGACAAATCCGAAACCGGGAGCCCAGGTGCCCCTGCTCACCGGATCGGGCGACCCTCTGCTGGCCCATTGGCGTTTTGGGGCGGGTAAAGTCACCGCCTTCTCGAGCGACTGCAAATCGCGCTGGGCCGCGCTCTGGGTCAATGGTTGGGAGGGCTACACCCGGCTCTGGGCCCAAATCCTCCGGGAAACGGCGCGCCCGCCGCAGAACCGCAACATGGATCTTCGGCTCGAACCCGACGGCAATGATTTGCGATTCAAGGTGGACCTGCTGGCGGATGCGGGGCACCGGCTGAACAACGCCGAGGTCGATGCCGAGGTTTATTTCGTGCCCGCGAACTCCCTCGGAACCGGCTTGCGGAAGTTGGCCGGAATGCGCCTCGAGCAGGAGGGCCCCGGAGCCTATGAGGCGACGTTCCGCCCCGATGAACCGGGCGTCTATCTGGTCCGGGCCCGGCACGGCGCCTCCCAGGTCTCCGCCGGCCATGTCCATGAACCCGCGGCCGAAGTAGCCACGGGTCAAGCGGTGCGTGAGGTTCTCGAGAGCGCGTCCCGGTTGACCGGGGGCCAGACGCTCCGGTCGGCGTCAGACCCCCTGAAACTCGACGGCTCCGGCATCGCGCGGCATACCGACCTCTGGCCCCATCTTCTGGCGGCATTCTTCGCGTTGTTTCTCGCGGATGTGCTTGTCCGGCGCTGGGAAAACGCCATGGGCATCCTTGAGTTCGCCCTGGGCCGGGGGACTACTTCTCCGCCTCAGAGTTCCGCCTCAAGGCGTTGAAGTAGCGCCGGACCTGATCCCGCCGGGCCGGGGGCAGGGTCTCCTCGTCCATCGCGCTTTCCTCGGTCTCGCTGAAATTCGCCGCGCCCCCCTTGGCTTCCCGGTTCACCGTCTCCGCCCGGCCCTGTTCGCTGCGGACGGCGCGGGTTTCCGAATCTCCCTCGTTCCCCATCTTCGCCTGGACCTTGTCATCGCGGGCACTCTCGAGGGTTTTTCCCGGGGAAGACGCCATCGGAGCCGTGCCCTCACCCGCATTGAGCCCCGGTTGGAGGCCAGCGGTGGCCCCCGGTGCTCCCGGGGCGGGCTGTCCCGGCACGGGGGCGCTTAAGGTTTGCGGCGCTCCGCCGGGGGGAGGGACCTGACCGGGGACGGGGGCCGAGAGGGTGAGGGACGCGGAGGGCGGGGCCGCCTGCGTTCCCGGAACGGGAGCCGGAGCCGTGGCCTCACCCGGGACCGGGGCACCGGGCGGCGCCGGGACCGGAGGCGCGTTTCCGGTGGAACCTGGAGCCTTGGTCTCTCCGGGAGCCACCGGAGGAGGATTCGCGGCATTGCCCTCCGGCGGAGCGGAAGGAGCTTGGGCCGCCAGAGCCTCGGCGCCCTGTGGTGGGGAAGATGAAGGGGAAGGTTCCCCCGAGCCCTCCCGGGTCGACTCCGCCAGTTGTTCCGCATCCGACCGCAACCGTTCGGCGAGGGACTGCAGCTCCTCTCTCGCTTCCTGTCTTCGGGCGAGGCCGCGGAAGTGGGCGGACAATTCCTGAAAATCCACCGCCGCCTCATCCGCTTTACCGGAATGCAAATGCGTTTCGGCAGACTGGAGATGACGCATCACCGGAGATTCCGCTTGGTCCGGTGCCGCCTTTCCGAGGGATGCCGCGAGAGCCTCCTTGAGCCGATCTCCGGACGGACCACCCGCCACTTCCGCCAGCCGCTCCGACTCGGCCGCCGCTCCCATGGCACGCTTCTCGCGGAACTCACCGGCCAAGGGCGCGGTATCGGCGTGACGTTCCAAGGCCTCCAACACTTCGGCAGGAACCCAAGCGTCCTCACCGCGGAATTCGTCCGCCAATTTTTCCAACCCCCGGGCGCGGTCTTCCAAGGCGCCGAGCATTTCTCCCGGTGTCGCCTTTCCGGGATTCCCCAGAAGCTCTTGCGCTCCGGCCAAAATCTCCTCCAGCCGGCCCGGCGAAACGCCTTCCGTTTTGGTGCCGGAATCCTCTTCCAAACTCCGGCGGAGCTTGCCCAAGTCCTCCGCCAGCGCCTCAGCGGTCGCGCGCACCCGCTGCGTCAGCGGCCGATCTTCCAAGGCCAGCGTCCGCCGTCCCAAGCCGGACCCGAAGGCGAGCGGCACCAGCAACAGCCAGGTCCATGAACGAGTCATGGAACCGGTCGGAACCTCAGCATCCAACCCCGGCAAACGTTCCGCCAAAATCCGCTCCGCCTCCCGCAGGTGCAGGCTTTCCCCGGGACCGAGGGCGCTTTGTTCTTGAAACCAAAGAGCGGACGCCAAACTCCCCCGCACCGGGGAGACCGCATCCCAATGGGCCAGGGAGTCGTAGGCATCTGGCCGCCGCCACCAGGAGATGGCCCCGCAGACAAGCGCCCAGAGCCCCAACAGCAGCACCGCCATCCACCATCCGCTTTCGCCGGGGAGGGCTTTTCGGGTCAACACGACCCCCAGAGCCGCAGCGAGGGAAACCCAGACCACCGTCCGGTTGGCCAGCTGCAAGGCGTGACGACACAGGAGGCGGTTCCCCACCCGCCTTGCCACCGGCTCAAAATCGCGCCCCGCTTCCGTCATCCCGGCCAACCTATTCCTGCCATCGCTCCCGATCAAGCCCCGGTCTGCGTCTCACCGCCACTTCAGTTCCTGCCTCCGCCCGTGCTCCGGATGCTCCCGATCCAAGGCACGGAGTTCCAGCACCATGCCCGACGGACCAACCTCTGCGAGAACCCATCCAACCGGACGGGACGGATTGAAGGCGTAGGAGGAGGAAGGGAGGTTGATCTGATGCATTTCAGCCCCCCCGGCGGTGACCCGCCAGTCGTGACTGTGGCCGAAAACATACGCTTTCACCTGAGGATGCGCGTTGGCCATCCGGAGGAACTCCTCCCCGTCCAGCAGCCCCGGGATGTCGATCTTGGCGGGCCCCGGAAAGATATCGTCCCGCGACGTTTGGGGATAATGATGGGCCGCAAGGATGACCGGCTTGGACCGGTTCTCCGCCAGATATCCTTGCAGCCAGTCCAACTGGGACGCTCCGAGTTCACCTTCCACCCGGCCCGCCTCCCGCAGGGAATCGAGAAGCAGCCAGATCACCCACCTCCCTTCCACAACCGTCACCAGTCTGTCCGGCACAGGACCGGGCTCCTTCCGGGGAAACACGTCCCGGAAAGCGGCCCGGCCATCGTGATTTCCCAGCGTGAGGAGCATCGGCAGGCCCGCCTCGCGAAGAGGTTCCAAGAGGTCCGCCAAGGCCCTGTAATCTCCGGGCTTTCCCTTGATGTGCGCGCAATCCCCGTTGATGATCACGCCGTCCAGGGGCTCCCGTTCGGCGAGAATCTCCCCGACCACCTTACGGAGGTTCCACGCCAAACTTTCGCCCCAACGGGAGACAGCGGATACATCGGCGTCAATGTGCGGATCCGAGAGCAACGCCCATCGATCCGCCCGGGTAGGGTCATCAGGTTTCATGGTTCGGTCAAGAGACATTGCAAACGATGCCGGACCTCCGGCTCATGATTCCCCGCGGCCAAGGCCGCCGCCAATTCCGCGCGGGCCCGGATTCCCAACCCCGCCAGCCAACGGGTCGCCTCCTCCCTTTTCTCCCATTGAGGATCACCCAACCGTGCGATCCCATCCACGATCCGGGTGCGTTCCTCCGCTCCGAGTTCCGGGCCACTGGAAACCACCCGCTCCAGCTCCGGCAGACCGATCCGCACCCCGGCGCCCCCCGAAACCAGCGACACGCCACCGCCGGCCAATGGACCGGTGATCTCCCCTCCATCCCAAAGCGAGACGGTCACGCGATCGCCTTCCACACGACGCAACAGCCGGACTGCGGACGCCTTGATGGACACGCCCTGGACCTCGAGATCCACGTCCGTCCACCCGCCCACCAGACGCTCCCCGTCCAGCAACCGGGCCACGACCGATCCGGAAGGGATCCCGGCCATCCGGTGAACCATCCTCCGCACCCGGTTCAACGGCAGACTCACCGACCCGCCGGTTTTCAAGTTCACCGTCCACGATGCGTCCGCAGGAAAGGCCCTGAGCCGCGCACCGTCGCGCCGGTTGAGCCAGGGATCTCCGTCGACCCACACGAACTCATCCACCTGGTCGAGCGTTCCATTCCAATTCCCCCAGCGACCGTTGAAAGAAACCTTGTTTGCACCGAGCGAGACCAAGGCGAAGCGCTGTCCGTCCTGGGTTTCCAGATACCCTTCGATTCCCTCCGGCCATTGGTTCATCTCCGCCCCCCCGCCCCGCACCCAACGGAGCTCACGACTACCGTTCAGCGCAATCTCCCCGGTGCCTGACGAGGGCACGAAAACGGCGTCGCACTTTTTGAGAGCACCCCGCCAAACCTCGCCGTTCCCAAGGAAAATGCGACCCGTGCCATCGGCCCCCACCTCCAGAGCAACCGCCTCCCCGGGCTTCCAGGTTCTTTCCCCTGCGAGCGTCGCCAACGTGAAAGGCCCAGCCTTGAGCTTTCCCGGAAGACGCGTCCGGCCCGGAAGGAAGAGGGTGTCTTCCGGGGGGATCTCCCCCAGTTCCGCGCGCACCGCGGCGATGAGCCGGGATCTGGCATCGTCCAACTGCGGGGAAGGCAGGTTCGCCACCCGCTCCCGCTCGCTGTCGGGAAGTTGCCCGGCCCACACCGCCATGTCGGGACGGGGCGGGCTCCCGGGAGGTCTCTGCGCCAACCCGTGAAGCAGGAAAACCGTCTCCCCGGGCGGCACGCCGACCTCATACCGCACATGGAAGGAGAACCGGCTCGGGGTCGCCAAAGCGGGCCGCGAAACCCCGCCGCGCTGGCACAGGGAGTAGACGAGAAGCCGGTCGTGCCCGGCCGAACCCGGTTGCACCACGATCCCCTCCTCATCGTCCCCAAGTTTCAGAGGCGACAAGGTGCCGCGATCACTGCGCCACTCGCCGATGTTTCCGTTGTATTGAGTGCGCAATTCCACCGTCACGGTCACTCCTTGGGCCGTGGGATTGCGCAGCGCTTCGAGGTAGCGCACCGTTCCAGACTGGCGATCCAACCGGACCCGCCGGGTCACCGCCAAGCCTTGCAAGAGGTGGTTGGCCGGGAAAACCCACTCGTCTCCGTCCCGGGTCATGAGGGGGCTGTCGCAGACAAAGGCCTCCTCACCGATGACCAGGGCTTCCCCGGCGTTCATCATCCCGGCACCGATCCTGCCCAAAACCCCGTGGTCCTGCACATTCCACGCCGCCCCGGTCAGGTCCGTCCACAGGCCGAGTGCCGCCGGCACCAAGGGTTCCCCATGCAAATCCCCCCACGAGCCGGACAAACGCGGCTCCTCCGCCATGACCGTTCCCAGCCAGAGCCCCTGCAAAATCCACGCGAGCGTCTTCCTCATCATTTCCCATCGTCATCGACCCAGCCGCGCGGAACCTCGCGGACCGTGCCCTGAATCTCCCAACCGCGGAAGTCTGCAGCCCCTGCGGACGCACCGACCGGCTTCCCGGGCCACAAATCACCGTTTTTTAATCGCAGACCGTCCGGAGCCCCAACCGCGCTTCCTGACACGCGGATTCCCGCCAACTCTTCCACCGGGATCGCGATGCTTCCTTCCGGAGAAGCCGTGACGGAAATGATTTGCCCCGGGATGGCCACGGCGGCGAAATGGTGACCCTCCCGCGTGGTCCAAATCCGTCCGTCAAACCCGGCGATCTCCCCGGCGGCCAAACGGATGGTTCCCAAGGCTCCCTGCAGGATCACGACCCCGGCTCCGACCTCGGTCACCCTCCGCCGCCCTCCGTCCCGCAACGTCCAGACCGCTTCACCGGACTCGGCAACTGCCGGTAGTCCGAAATTTCCGAGGTCGCCTGAAACCCCTTCAAGAACCAGCCGCCCCGCCGAAAACCATGCAGCAAACGGATCCGCCTCCGGCGGCAGGCCTGGCGGGGCGCGTCGCTGCCCCATTGCGTGAAAAAGGCGAAGCCCCGCTCCGGGAGCGAGTTCGAATTCAAAACGCACCATAAAGTCCTGGCCGTCCGTTTTGACCGACGGCTGGAGCGCCATGCCGTCGCCGAGCAACAAGACGAGATCGCTTTCGCCCTCCCGCGGCGCGAAGGTGAGGAACGCCCCGGCCGAAGCTTGCAAACCACTGGAAATCCTCGCCTTGCCATCCAGCGCGGTCCATGAGCGCCAAGGGGTGCGGAATCGGGTGGACAGTTCCACCCCCATCGGCAGCATCCGGTCCGCGCCGTTGCGAATTTCTTCAAGGTGACAGGCAGCGGATCGGTCGGGATCGATCCACACCTCGCGCCGCACGATCCAGTCCGTCCCGCATCTCCCGGTGAAGGCATGATGCCCCTGACGAACTTCCACTTGGTCCGCCTGAAAACGTTCGCCATTCACGGTCAGCTGATTGGCGGACTCAAACACATTGCCCCCGGAAGAGTAAAACGAGCCCGCCGCCGTCAGCTGCCACGAATAACCGAGCGGATCCCGCTCGATCGGAAAGCGTTGCGGCACCGGGTCGACCGGTTTCCATGCCTCGTCCGCATGGACCGAAGCCAAGCTGAACAGGGTGAGGAGAACGCGCTTCATTCCCCTTCATCGGAGCGGTTGAAGCCGAGGGCGGCCCAAGCCACCAAAAAGGCGAGACCTCCCAGAGGCGTCACCGCCCCGAAAACCCTCAGCCCGGTGAGGCAAAGCAGGTAAAGGGATCCACTGAACAGCAGGATGCCGCCTCCCAATCCCCAACAAGCCACCGGGGGAGGATTCCTCCCCTCCTTCGAGATGGCCACCAGGACCACCGCGTGCACCAGCTGGTAAAAGACCGCTTTCTCCCAGGTATCGACCCGACCGCCCGCCTCCAGCAGATCCTTGAGCCCATGGGCCCCGAAGGCCCCAAGCAAGACCCCCGTGAAGCCGAAAGCGCATCCGAGGCGCATTGCGATCCGCGATTTTTTCATGGGCCCCGTTGCGTCACAAGGTTTCCGGTTTCTGCAAAAGGTCGGCGACCCGGCTCAGCAAACGCCCGGCCGCTCCCCCGTCGAGGATCCGGTGATCAAAACTCAAGGTCAGCTCGGCCTCGGTGGCCGGGACGAATGCTTCCACCTCGTCGCTCCAGACCGGCTTTTTGCGACCCGCCCCCAACCCGAGCACCAGATTCTGTTCCGGCAAGGGGATGGGCGTGGCCCAAACCAAGCCAAAGGTTCCGAAATTCGTCACCGTGGCAATCCCGGTCCCGGTGGCCTCCAAGGAAAGTTTGCGGGACTGCGCCTGCCGGACCAGTTGGTTATAGGGCTCCACCATCTCCCGCAAAGGCCGGTTGTCCACCTCCCGGATGATCGGAACCAAAACCCCGTCGTCCACCTCCACCGCGAAGCCGATGTCGATCGAGCGCGGATGAATGATCTTGCCGCCCACCAGGCGCCCCCCGACGGCGGTGTTTTCCGCAATTGCGATGGCCAGGGCGCGGATGACATACAGCGTGGGCCCCGGCTTGCTCGGGGACTGCTTGCGGTGCATGAGCAAACGGTCCAGCAAAACCGGACGCCCCACGGTCGCCAGCGGGCGCAGACAACTCCGCCGCATCGCGTCGGCCACCGCAATCCGCATGGGCGAGGCGTCCGATTGCGCGTGACTGTCCAGTTGCCGTACGAATTTCTCAAAATCCTCGATGGTCACCCTCCCTCCCGCACCGGTCCCGGCAATGCCGCTCAAGTCCGCCGCATTCAAACCGAGTTCTTGCATCCGCGCCTTCATCCGGGGCGAAAGATACGTGGCGCCGGTCGCGTTTGCCGGCACCGGCAAGCCCACCGTGGGCCGGACACCGGTCGGTTCGGCCACCGTGAAGGCATCCTCCTCATCAACCCGGAAGTGGATTCCCCCGTTCACGGCCTCTCCTTGCTTGGCCGCGGCCGCGCCCGTTGCCTGACGATTGGCCGGTTTCCGTTTGCCCCGGGTCGGGCCGGGTTCCTTGAATCCCGCCCGCGCCGCATCGGCCGCCGTCACCTCCAGATAGCCGAGCGTCGCTCCCACCGGATAACTCGCGTCGAGCACCGCCGTGATTTCCACCACTTTCCCCCGGCAGGGAACGGTGACCCCCATGTTGGTCTTGTTGGTCTCGACCTCCATCACTTCCTGATCACAGTCCACCCGGTCCAGGGGCTTGACCCGGATGGACCTGACGACTGCCTCGGCGATGGCTTCGCCCAACTGCGGCATGAGAATCGGAATTCGCGGCATGGTCTGGGACCAGCAAAATCACCTCAAGCGCTCAGAAACCAAGAAGTTTTCTCAGAGCCGTGGTGATCGAGGCGGCGGTGGGACGATGCGCGGCCCACAGGTTTGGATGATACGGGATCGGCGTATCCCGGGAATTCAAGCGGAGGGGAGGCGCATCCAACAGGTGGAAACCTTCCCCAACCACCCGTGCGATGACCTCTGCGTTGAGCCCTCCCCAGGGAAACGACTCCGCCACACAGAGAATCCGACCGGTCCGGGCCACGGAAGCGAGGATCGTATCGGTGTCGATCGGTTTGGCGGAACGGAGATCGACCACCTCGATCTCCCATGCCTCCTCGGCGAGTTGATTCGCGGCCTTGAGCGCCTCGTGGAGCATGGCTCCGGCGGTCACCACGGTGGCATGGGTTCCGGCCCGGGCGATTCGAGCCTTGCCGATCGGCAATCCCTCGGCCGGAAGTTTGTCCGCCTTGAGATGATAGTAGAGAAGCTTGTGCTCACAGAAGATGACCGGATCGTCCAACTCCACGGCATCGAGCAGCATGGTGTAGGCGTCTTCCACCGTGGCGGGCATGAGAACCACCAAGCCGGGGAAATGGGCGTAGAGGGACTCCAGACTCTGGCTGTGAAACGGACCGGACCCCTTGTTCCCCCCGCTCGGCAAACGAATCACGAAGGGCACCGGCACACCGGTGCGGTAGAAGTGAGTCCCGGCCTGATTGACAATCTGATTGAACGCGATCGAGGAGAAATCCGCGAATTGCATCTCGATGATCGGACGCATGCCGTCGATGGCGGCCCCAATGGCCAGGCCGACCATGGCATCCTCGCTGATCGGGCTGTCCAAGACCCGGCCGGGAAATTCCTCGGCCAGCCGTTTGGTGGCTTTGAAAGCACCTCCGAACGCGGCGATATCCTGACCGTAAAGAAAAACCCGGTCGTCCCGGGCCAATGCCTTGGCCTGCGCCTCGCGGATGGCGTCCAGATACGTGACGTTCATGCGCCCAGATTCCCCTCACAGAGATGCCGCACCGAAAGCGCACACCACGTCTCCCCGAGTGGATCCGGCAGCGGTTCGGAAGCTACCTGCTCCAAAACCTCCTCCACCCGGTTCACCGCCTCGGATTTCCACGTCGCCAAATCCACTTCAGCGGCCCAACCCCGCTCGATGAGGCGGCCACCGGCCAGATCGATGCAATCCGCCGCCAGTGCGCTTTTGCGGACAGCGGCCGGAACGTAGCCGGCATCATCGTGCTCCCCGTGACCGCTCAGACGAAGCAAGGAACCGACCACCAGCTGCGGCCCCTCCCCCTGACGGGCCCGCCGCACCGCTTCGCCGAATGTCTGGAGACAATCCTCGAGGTTGGTGCCGTCACACCGATGCCCCGCCACCCCGTAACCGAGTGCCCGATCCACCAGATCCGCGCAGGCAAACTGTCGGGAGGTCGGCGTCGAGTAAGCAAATTGATTGTTCGCCACGGCCACAACCAACGGCAGCTTTTCCACCGCCGCCTGGTTCAGCGCCTCGTGAAAGGCGCCCGTCGAGGTGGCGCCATCCCCGACGCAGGCCGCGCCCACCTGTCCCCCGATCCCGCGAAGCCGACGCGACAACAACACCCCGTTGACCACCGAAACCATGGCGCCCAAGTGACTGATCATGGCCAGCATTCCCTCCCGCGGCCGCCCCCGGTGGATGTTGCCGTCCCGCCCACGCATCGGACCGAGCGGGGAACCGAGGTAAGTCCGCATCGGATCGATCAACGGCTCCCCGAAGGCCAACCGTCCCGCCATGTCCCGGATCAACGGGGCGTAGACGTCGCCCCCCGCCTGATCGAGATGGGCGGCGAGGGCCGCGCTGAACGCCTCCTGCCCCCGACCCAAATACACGCCGCCGACAATCTTGCCAGACCGGTAAAGGCTGGCCAGCTTGTCCTCGAGGGTGCGGGCAAGCAGCATCCACTTGTAGGTGGACAAAAGAAGTTCGTGCGGCGCGGAGGTCTGGTGCTTCGAGCCGGCCCGGGCAGAGGGCGACCGATGAGTCTTCGCGGCGGACACGCGGGTTACTCTAAAGAACGGCTTTCGCCCCGTGCAACCGATTTCACCAGACAGACCCCGGAAATCGGCCTCCGGCCCCTCGCGGACTCCGGATCCGAATTCCAGTTTGCGGCCCCCGTCCAACTGGCCCACAGTCCCGACGCCGATGAATCCGGACGAAGAGGCCGAAATCCAAGCCATCATCAAGAAGGTGCGCCGCATCGAGCTGAAAACGAGGGGCTTGGTGACCGGTGGAATCGCGGGCCGTTATCATTCCTCTTTCAAGGGGGAGGGCCTCGATTTCGAGGACCTCCGGGAGTATCAACACGGAGACGAGGTTCGATCCATCGACTGGAACGTCACCGCGCGAATCGGAACCCCGTTCATCAAGAACTTCGCCGAGGAGCGGGACATGAGCGTGTTCCTCCTGGTCGATGTCAGCGGCTCCATGGACTTCGGCAGCGTTCATCTGAGCAAACGGGAACTGGCCGCAGAAATCGCCGCCGTCTTTGCCTTCACTGCCATTCAAAACCGGGACAAGGTGGGGTTGATCCTTTTCAGCGGGGACGTCAACCTGTGCCTTCCTCCCCGCCGCGGGGCTGGCCAGGGCTTGCGCATCATCCGCGAGATCCTCCACCAACGCGCCTCCGGTGCCGTGACCACCGCGAGCCATGCCCTCCGCAGTTTGACCAATCTGGCCCGGCGCCGCTCTCTCGTCATCCTGATCAGTGATTTCCTCTTCGAACTCCGCAGTGAAAGCATTCGTTCCGCCGGGGCTCGGCATGATCTGGTGGCCGTTCAGGTGAGTGATCCGGCGGAACGCGAACTCCCGCCCGTCGGCCGCATGTGCTTTCGGGACCCCGAGACCGGGAAATCCCGTGAGGTCAACACCTCCGACCGCGCGTTGCGCCACGCCTATGCCACCGAACGGCGGCGCTGGCAGGAGGAGGTCGATGTCTTCTTCCGCAAGCACTCGGTGGACCTGATCAAGGCGGGGACGGAGGCGGAGTATCTTCCGGCATTGCAATCGTTTTTCCGGCGGCGGGTAGCCACCCGGAACTGATCAGCCCACGGGAACCGGTGACATGGGAGAGGAACTGACGTTGCAACCCGGCAAAATTCCGGATTTGCCTTCGGACTGGGCGGATCCCATGCCCCTGCCTCCCCCGGCGTGGCTCGCGCTCCGTCCGGATCTGTTCGGACTCCCGGGCTGGGCGGTGGTTGCCATTTATCTGGCCGAAGTGCTTCTCCTGATTTTGCTCCTCCGTTGGCTTGGCGCCCTAATCCTGAAGGCCCGCCCCCGCCCCGCAGCGGCTTCCTTACCCCCACCGGCCGATGAGGCCCGAGCCATGCTGGCCAAGCTGAAATCTTCTCCGGACCTGCCGTTGCGCGATCTGGCCATTCTCCTCGGCTCCACGGTCCGGCGTTTTGCGGAAAGGAAATATGGGATCGGGTTGACGACCCGCACCCAGGAAGAATTCCGCGCCCTGCTCGTCGCGTTTCCCGATGCGCTTCCCGCGGGGTTCGCGTCCGGATTGGACGCCTTTCTCCAGGCCTGCGACCAAGCGAAATTCCAGCCCGGGACCCGCCACGGGGAATTCAAGGAACAACTTTGGAACCAGGCGAGCCTCCTGGTGCAAAAGGCCCCCGAACCCGTCAAGCCGGATGAATCCCCCTGAACAGAGTTTCGGCTTTCAATATCCGTGGGTGCTGGTGTTGCTGGCCGTCCTCCCCCTGCTTGGCATGCTAGGCGGTCGCGCCGGGGCGGACTCAGCCGTGACCTTTTCCTCGCTGCACCTCCTCAACCGGCTCGGAAGACAACCGCGGCCGCGCTGGGGCGGTTTTTCCTATCCGGTGATCCTCGGCCTCCTGCTGGCCCTTGGCATCTTCGCCCTCGCCCGCCCCCAGCACCTCAATACCTACAAGGTGGTCAAGGAGAGCGGCGTCGAACTCATTGTGGCCATCGATGTCTCCCGCTCCATGCTCGTCGAAGATATTCCCTACGAGGGCAAGATGGTGAACCGCCTGACCGCTTCCCGCGCCGTTATCCGCAATTTCCTCAAACGCCGGCCCATGGACCGAATCGGGCTCGTCGCGTTCGCCGGCCGCCCCTACCTCGTCAGCCCCATCACCCTCGACCACGAATGGCTTCAGGACAGCCTCAGCCGCATCACCATCGGTCTCGTGGAGGACGGCACCGCCATCGGCTCCGTCATCGCCGCTTCCGCCAAACGGCTCGACAAACGAGACGCCAGAAGCAAGGTCATCGTCCTCCTCACGGACGGAGCCAACAATTCCGGGAATCTGGCGCCGGTCACCGCTGCAGAACTGGCCAACCAACTCGGCATCAAGATCCACACCATTGCCGTCGGCACTCCCGGCCGGCACACCATCCCCACCAGCAGCGGACCGCTCTCCCTCAACCAGGAGTTCGATCTCGAAACCCTCCAAGGCATCGCCAAGGCCGCCGGGGGCGAGTCCTTCATGGCCCAGGACCTGGAGAATCTCGAACGGATCTTCGGCTACATCGATTCCCTCGAAACCACCGAACGTACGGCCCGGACCCGGGTCGATCCGACCGACCTGTTCGCGCCCTTGGTGGTGCTCATGTTCGCCCTCGCCCTGCTTCGAGCCATCGGTCAGGAAACCTGGTGGCGCCGCTCCCCCTGACCCTGTCCCATGACGATCGATTTCGCCGTCCCCCAGTGGTTCATCCTCACCTTGTTCCTGCCGTTCCTCGCAGGCCTCAAATGGTGGTCCCGTTCCCGCGCCGCCGCGGCCGTGGACGGAATCGTCGCGAAACGCTTGCAACCCCGGCTCGTGAAGCGGCGCCCGTGTTGGGCCGACTGGACCGGATTTGGTCTGCAAGGTCTCGCGCTGCTCGCCTTCATCACCGCCCTGGCCCGGCCCCAGTGGGGATTCCAGCAGATCGAGACCTCCACCTCGCAACGCAACATCTTCCTCGCCATCGACACCTCCCGAAGCATGCTCGCCACCGACGTGCAGCCCAACCGGTTGGAGCGCGCCAAACTCCTCGCCCAAGACTTGGTGCGCAACCTTCCGGCCGACCGGCTGGGAGTCATCGCCTTCGCCGGCAAGGCCTTCATCCAAGCCCCCTTGACGATCGACCACGCCGCCGTGATCGAGACGATCTCGCAACTTGACGTCGAGGTGATTCCGCGTGGCGGGACCAACCTGAGCGAGCCGCCCCGCTTGGCCATCGAAAGCCTGCGGAACACGGAGAACAGCTTGGCCGCCCTGATTCTTTTCAGCGACGGCGAGGATCTCGAGGGCGGGAGGGAACGCTCCCAAGCCCTCACGCAAATCAACGAAGCCAAACTCCTCATTCTCTCCATCGGAACCGGCACTTCCGAAGGCAGCATCATTCCGGACCCGGAGAATCCCGGGCAATTCCTAAGGGACGAATCCGGCCAGATCGTGCGCAGCAGGCTCAGTGCACCCGCCTTGCGTGAATTGGCCGAAGGCTCCGGCGGTGTCTACGTGCAGCTCGGCTCCGAATCCTCCGTGAACGCCATCGTCCAACAAGCGCTCCGCAAGCTTGAATCGGCGAAGCTCCGCGCCGAGGATGTGCGGATCCCGCACGAGCGCTACGCCATTCCCCTCACCGCCGGCATGATCCTTCTCCTGCTTTCCCATCTCTGGCCGATGTTCACCGGCCTGGCTTCCCCTTCCCGATGGCGCGGCGAAGCCGCCTCCGCCGTCTTCCTTCCCCTTGCCGGAGCGCTGGGATGGATCATCGACGGCGGAACCGCCCGGGCCGCTTCCCCGGGAGACGCCTTGCGAGCCTACAAAGAGGGTGCATACGCGGAGGCCCAGGAACTGTTCACTGCCAGTTCCGCCGGGGCCCCCCTCGCCTTGACCCGGGAACACTGCCAGTTCGGGATCGGAGCCGCCGCCTGCCGTTCGGGCGATTTCGCGACCGCAAAGGAGGCCTTCAGCCTCGCCCTCCTGACCCGGGATCGATCGCTCCGGGAGAGAGCCCACTACAATCTGGCGGGCGCCCTTTTTGCCACCGGCCGCGCCAGCTTTGACGCTTCGAAGCGACCGCAAGCCAAGGCGGATTGGGAAGCGGCGGTCCGGCACTACGATCTGGTGCTCAATCTCAATCGGAAGAACGAGTCGGCCCTGCAGAACCGGAAGTTCGTCGAGGAATTGCTCAAGCAGTTGGAGAAGGAACCTCCACCAGAGGAGAAAAAGGAGGAGAAGCCGGAGCCGGAACCCGAACCGGAGAAGGACAATCCCGGAAACGACAAGGACAAGCAATCACCCCCACCCGGCGAAGAGCCCCCCGGCTCCGAAGCACCGGAACCGCCCGAAAAGCCGCAGGATGACAAGAATCCGCCCCCCGACCCTCGTGACGCACCGGACACGCCACCGCGGAAACTTCCTTGGAATCCGGAGCAGGCACGGCAGATTCTCGAGCAGAACGCCGGCGAGGATCTCAAGGCCAAGCCGGCGATGCCTTTACCATCTTCCTCACAACCCTTTAAAAACTGGTAACCGAGATGCGCCTTTCGCCTTGCTTCGTCGCCGCGTGGCTCGCGTGCTGGCTCGTCTCCGGGCAAATCGCTCCGGCGCAGAATGAGATTTCGGTCGAAGCCGTTCTGGAGGAAACCCAGGTCGCCGTGGGCATCACCTCCTACCTCCAACTGATCGTCCAAGGCGGCCAACCGGAGGAAATCCCGAACGTAATCGCCGCTCCGGGATTGAGTGTCGGCGATCCCTCGCGCCCCCCCGTTTCCAACTACGCCCACTCCACGGTCAACGGCGTCCTCACCGTTCAGAACAAATACCTCTACCCGGTGATCGGGCAGGCACCCGGAACCTTCACCATCCCGGCCATTAAATTGCGGGTTCGTGGCAAGGAGGTCGCCACCTCCCCGTTGAGCATCGAGATCGTCAAACTCTCCGGCAACCGCCCCCAGTTCAACTCGAGCCAACCCTACTTCCTCACCTTTCAGGCAAGCAAAACCGAGGCCTACGTCAACGAACTCATTCCGATCGAACTCGGTCTTTACGTGCGGGGAAACAACAGCATCGCCCGCCCCGGCCGGCCCAAGTTCGAGAACTCCGGCAAGTTCGTGATCAAGCCGTTCCCCACTACCTATCGTCTCAATCCCGAACAGATCGACGGCATTCCCTTCAGCAACGTCCGCTTTCCCACCCAAGTCGCCGCCCTTGCCCCCGGAACCCTCTCGCTCGGCCCGGCATCGGTGGAAACGGATATCGCCAAGCCCGGCAGCAGCCTTTTCCCCAAAGCCATGATGAGGCTCTCGGAAAGCCGCACCATTTCCAGCAACGAACTCACCTTCACCATCAAACCGCTCCCCGAAGCCGGCCGGCCGCCCTCGTTCAGCGGGGCCGTTGGCTCCTTTGAACTGGAGGTCAAGGCCCACCCTGCGGAACTCCGTGCCGGGGATCCGCTCTCCATCGATGTCCGCGTGCGCGGCAACGGAAACCTCGACAGCCTGCAACCCCCGCAACTTCCTGAAACCGAAGGATGGAGGGTCTATCCGGTCGCCAAGGTGGAGAATCCCGGGGGCTCGGACAGCCAAACGGTGAGCTACGCCCAAGTGGTCATTCCCCTGAGGAAACACCCTTCGCTCCCCCCGCTGGAACTCGCCTTCTTCGACCCCGCCGCCGAGCGGTATGTAACCCTGCGTTCACCGGCCATCCCGCTGAACATCATCCCTGATCCCACCGCGGACCCAGCCTCGGGCCATGCCATCCTCAACCAGATCGGGTTCCAGGGGGAGCAGCTGGACGACATCCTCTTCATCCACACCAACAGCCCCAGCTGGCGACCGCTGAACGGCAGCCTCGTCACCCGCCCGTCCTTCTGGCTGTGGCAACTGCTTCCGTTCTCCGTTCTGGCCGGTCTCGTCGGCGGTTGGTCCTTGCAACGCTGGCGCAACTGGCAGGCCGAACGCCGGCGCCGTTTCGAGATGACGCTTGAGAAAGTCCGGGCGCGCTCCTCTCAACACCTCAGCCGGGCCCAATTCTACGCCATGGTTTTGGAATACTTCGAACGCTGGCGGGTCAAACATACGCAACTCCCCGCCAAACTCACCCCCCGGTCCACAACCGCACTGGAGGACATGTGGCGGGCTGGAAACTCGATCCTCTACGCCGGTGCCTCCGACAGCTCCGAACCGGTCTCCAATGAGGAAAAGCAGGAGGTCCTCTCCGCGCTGGCTGAATTGGAATCGCTCGCCCCGATCGCCTGACATGCGCCACTCCGCCCTTTTTTCCATCGCCGCCGTCACCGCCGCGTGCGCCCTCCTGCCCCACGGAGCGGCCCTCGCCGAGCCGGAATCGTCCTTCGATTCGGCGAACGCGCTCTACGAAGCGGAGGAGTTCGAAAAGGCGCGCGAAGCTTACGAGGCAATGCTCAAGACCGCTCTCTCGCGCGAAGTCCTTTTCAACCTGGGGAACACGAACTTCCGCCTCGGCAGGCTCGGCGAGGCGTGCCTCGCCTATCGCAGGGCCGAGTTGCTCGATCCGGGCATGGCCGAGGCCTCGCAGAACTTGCGCCTGATCCAGCGCAAACTGGAGTTCCTCGAGTTCTCCGACACCGGTGTGGAGCGCGCCGCGGGGCGCTTGAGTGCCAGCCAATGGATCACCCTGACCTGCGCGGGGCTCTGGTTGATCCTCATCGGGGGAGTCACTCTCCTCCTCTATCGTCCCGGCCAGCCTTGGAGCGGCATCCTCCTCGCCACCACGATTGGCGGGGGGTTGCTGGCGGGACTCGCCTCGGCGGGGGGATTCATCCACCGGGGTCGGCTCGATCCGGCCAGCCTTTTCATCGTCACTACGAACAACGTCGTAGCCACGGCAGGTCCGTTCCCGGACGCCAAGGAGATTATCGGCCTTCCGGCCGGCTCGGAGGTGCGGGTGGTCGCCGAGCGGGGCCCTTGGCTCTTCGTTCATATCCCCGGCACCCGCGCCGGCTGGATCGGAAGAGAAACAGTGGAGGCGCTCTGGCCTTACCGTTTCGCCCCCTGAGCCTCCTTGACTTTGGTCGATCCGATCGGCAACCTCCCCGCACCAACCCGTCACGGCCCCATGTCCCCGGCTTCCCCTTCATCCACCGCCGGTCCCTTGTGGACCTGGGTCAATCCGGCCTGCGGCCTCTTCGAGTTCGCCACGGCCGCGGACCTCCGGGCCGCCGTGCTCACCGACCGGATCGCCCCGGATACCCCGGTGTGGCGCGACGCGCCCGGTTGCCAGACCATTCCCGCCCGATTCACCACAATACCCTGGACGCTGCACCGCGGCGGCGGGCTGCCCCCGGTGCAACTGGATTTCGGCAGCTTGCAGGAGCGGCACCTCGCCGGGGCTCTCCCTCCAGAAGCCAAACTGGGCCGCGAAGCAGATGTTGCCCCAGAGATCATCTTCGGCCCGGTCCCCACTCGGGGTTGACCTTCCCCGCGCGTTGGGGCCTATTGATCCCAGAAGGATTTGCCCCTGCACCCCCCCTAATGAACCTTTGCATCAACCTCCGCCACTCGCTTGCCTTTCTCTTGTTGCTGACCTCCGGCACGGCGCGCGCGGCCGATTGGCCGGAATGGCGTGGTCCGGGCCAGCAGGGACAGGCCCCCGCCGCTTCCGGGCTGCCCTTGACTTGGTCGGAGACCGAAAACGTCGCTTGGAAGACGCCCCTCCCCGGCCGGGGCCATTCCACCCCGGTGATCGAGGGCGACCGCATCTGGCTGACCACCGCCTTGGAAACCCCCGCCGCACCGGAGGATGCCAAGGCGCGCCTTGCTGAGAACACCGGCGGCCAACCACTGACACTTCTCGAGAAGGTCTGGCTCCACGCCCTCTGCCTGGACCGGAACACCGGGACGATCATCCACGACGTTCCCCTCATCAAACAAGAGAAGCCCCAGTGGGTTCACAAGCTCAACAGCTATGCATCTCCCACCCCGGTCATCGCCGACGGAAAGGTCTTCGCCCACTTCGGCGCTTATGGAACCGCCGCACTCGATGCCGCTTCGGGCAAGGTTCTCTGGACCAACCTCGACCCCGGGCTTGTCGTCATGCACGAGAACGGCCCCGGAAGTTCACCGGTCGTCTGGAAGGACAAACTGATCTTTCACCTCGATGGAAGCGACCGCCAGTTCATCGCCGCCTTGGATACAGCTGACGGCCATATCGTCTGGAAAACGGCGCGCACCGGCAAGCTTTCGGACAATCCCCAACTGCGCAAAAGCTACGCCACGCCGCTTTTCTTTCCGTTGCCGGACGGATCGACCGAACTGATTTCTCCGGCCGCCGACTGGCTTTACGCCTATGATCCGGCGAGCGGACGGGAACGCTGGAAGGTCAGCTACGGGCACCTCGGCTTTTCCAACGTCTCCAGACCGGTGACCGGTCATGGGATGCTCTTTGTCCCCACCTGCTTCATGAAGAGCAAGTTGCTCGCTTTCACCTATGACGGCAGACAGGCCCCCAAGCAGGTTTGGGAACTGACCCGGTCCATGCCGAACCAACCTTCCCCGTTGCTCATCGATGAGGAAATCTACCTCGTCGACGATCGGGCCGTGGCCACCTGCGTGGACGCCCGCACCGGTCAGGTGCACTGGCAGGAGAGGCTGGGAGGCGGGGGCAATGTGTCCGCCTCACCCGTCGCCGCGGACGGAAAGATCTACGTCGTGACCCAAGAGGGCAAGACCCATGTTCTGAAGCCCGGCAAAAGCTGCGAGGTGCTCGCGGAAAACCAACTCGAGGGCGCTCTCATGGCCTCGCCGGTCCCGGTCGGAAAGTCCCTCTACCTGCGCACCGAACACGCGCTTTACCGCATCGGCAAAAGCTGAGTCGCGCAAGAAGAGATTGACGCAGCCCGGGAGGCCTGATTGGATGACTCTCCCATGAAGGTCGACCGCCTCCGTTTCGTTCTCACGGTCGCCACGCTCGCCGTGGTTCTGACCGTCTCTTCGGTCTCGGCGGCTCCCGAGGAACCCCGTTGGTTTTTTTCCTCCGGCGTCAGCGTGCGCGCCCTTACCCCGAGTTTCAAACTCGGCTACAGCCACCACGAGTCTCTCGATTGGGGCGATCTCTTCCCCCGCCGCCCCAACGTCGGCAGCCTGACCACTTTCGACGGCACCGGCAAACCCCGCGTCTACCGAAACGGCGCGGTCGGGGGCGACAACCCGAACTTCACCGGATTCGGGGCCGAAGGGCGCGTCGACGACCCCGGCCAGATCCGCCCGCTCGCCCCCGGCGCGGACGCCAACGGAAATCTGGCCCGGACGCTCTCCTTCTCAAGCACCGGCTACAGCTACCCGTCTAATGTCGGCGTCAGCCAGATGTCACCCGCCACCACGGCAAACCCGAGCTTGGAACTGGGCTACCATCTCGGCTCTTTAGAAGGCACGGACATCCGGGTGGACTTCGTGAGCGGTTGGACCTTTCTCAAGAGCGGAACCAACACCGGACACGTTCGCGTCGCGGAGGTGTTCGAGGCGAGGACGGAATACACCTTTCTTTACGACTATGTGGCCGACCCGTCACTGCCTCTCGCGATTCCCGGCACCATCGACGGATTCGAACAATTCATCGTCTACAACCCGACCGCCGTTCCCGCCTTTTTCGGAACCGGCTATCGCTCCCCCAAGACCCTGACGGACACCACCCGGGCGTCCTCACCCAGTTTTTATGCGGTGGGCCGGGCGGATTTGGAGGTGAGTTTGAACGAGATTCCTTTCGGGCTGCGCTTCACCCGCGAGGCGGGCCCGGTCGATCTCTCCTGGGAAGGCGGCCTCACCTTCAACATTCTCCAATACAACCTGAAATCCCAACTCGCGTGGTATGAGACAGGTCGGACCGCACCTGCTTTCCAACACAGCTGGCAAGACTCCGGCACGCCTTTCAAACTGGGTCTTTTCACCGGGTTGGCCGCCCGTCTCCCCCTGACACCGGACGGCCGCGTCTTTCTTGAAACCAGAGGCTCCTACCGCTGGGTGGACCCCGTAACCGTTTCCGCCGGCATGGCCAACGTGGAGATCGACGCCTCGTCCTGGGAAGGCCGTGCCGGCTTCGGCTTTACCTTCGAGTGACCTTCAGGGCGATTCCATCAGGTGAGTCAACAAAAACTCCTGTAGGGCTCCGTAGATCCGGTACTGCACCATGATCAGCCATTGCTGCTCTTCGATCGCGGTCGGAACCAGCTCCCCTGACATCAGGCTAACCTCGGTTTCGACCACCTCGTGCTCCTCGTTGAGAATCAGCCGGGCCTGGTTGAGCACGCCATACCATGTTTCCGCATGCTCGACCGGAACCTTGAGCCGGAACTGACTCCCCGACTTCCCTTTCTTCAAGAGTTCCTCCACCCGACGCAAGTCCGAGGCCACCACTCTGATTTCATCCCGGAACCGCGCTTCCAATTCCGGCCGGGCGTAGTCCCGCCAGTCCGCGGCCACGTCCTCGTCATCGCAAACCTCGGGCAGGATCCGACGGCGTGCCTTTTCCGAACGGTTGAAATCGGCGGACTCCGGCAGCTGGGACAGCATGAACCACTCCACCTCCCCGATCTCGTCGAGGATCCAAGCCTTTTTTTCCAGTTCCACTCGCATCGCCTGACTGGCCGCCCGCCTCAATTCGCCCGTTGCATCGAGGCCAACAGCCGGTGGGCTTGCAACTGCTGCGCGTAAAGCTCCGCTTGCTCCCGCACCCCCGTCCACACCACGGATTTGCCCTCATGATGCACCTGCAACATGAGCTCTTCCGCCTTGGCCTCCGAATATCCGAAGACGCGACGCAGCACTATGGTCACGAATCCCATGAAGTTGACCGGGTCATCGTAAAGCACCACGTTCCACGGAGAGTCGAGATCGGTCCCCTCCTTCTCCTCCATCTTTACGTCCGGATCGTCGGTAGTCAGCGGCATCGCAGTCCTTTTAGTTTAATCTTCCGGGGGCGATTGCAAAGCGGGAAAGACGCGGGATCCAAGCCATATCGGCAGCAGTTCCCCGAGCCTCGGGGTCATCAGGCCGAAGGCTTGTTCCGGTCTCCGGGGAAAGGCGGCCCGCCACTCCAGAAACAGACAAGCCACGAGGCACGCCGTGGTGGCCACGTTGAACTGGGCGGAAAGAAACGCCACCACCGTGGCCGCGTGCCCCGCCACAGGGTCACCCTCCAGACTCCGGCGCAACCTCTCCTGCATTTGAAACTGCCGGGCTCCATTGTGCCGTTGCGCCAGCGCCCGCCCCGCCCGCAAACTCCGCGACGCGGCCTCCAGCCCGCCCCGGCCTGCACCGAACTCCCCGTCCACCAACGCCCACTCTTTCACCCCGCGCGTCGCCATCTCGCGCGCCGCAATGATCTTCGGAGCCATTCCCCCGCCGAAATCCCGGGCACACCAACCTTCCCACTCGCCCTCGCCCCCCTCGAAAAAGAGCCGCTCCGTCGGCACGAAGCCCGAAAGGGCGATTTCCACTCCCCGCCAGATCTCGCCGGGCAAATCCTCCCTGGCCAGATAAATCGCCGGCTCGTCCCCGGGTTCCGGTTCTGGTCGATAAACGCGCATCCTCTCGTCTTAGCCCCCTCCATGAGGCCACACGGAATCAAGAATCTCCTCCTGAAGCCGCCGCATCCGCTCCGCCTCCCCGGGCTCCTCATCGTTCCATCCCCGGAGGTGCAACAGCCCGTGGATCACATAGAGCAAAAGCTCCCGCTCCAGCGGCCAATTCCGTGCCGCCGCCTCAATCACCGCTGCCTCCACCCCGATGATCAGCTCCCCGTGCTCAAAGGTGATCACATCCGTCGGGGAGGAATCGTTGAGAAACTCTTCGTGGAGCCTGCAAATTTCCTCCTCTCCCACCAAGGAAACCTCCAACTCCTCCATTGGCATGGCCCCCGGGGCAGCCATCGCTCCGGTCCGACTCCACACTTCCCGCAAGGCCGGGCCCGCGACCGCCTCGAGGCGGGACAAATCAACCGGGCGATCCTCCTGACAGTTCTCAATCCAGAGGCCGGGTAACGGAGGAGCGCTCACGATTCGACCGGAGAAGAGGAGGTGGACAAACGGGCTGCCGGCTCCAAGGCCGGGACGGCGGCTCCTGCGGACTTGGCACCGCTCGATGATCTCTCACGGGCCTTTTCCGGATCGATTCTCTTTTTCTTGATCATCGGCTCCCCTGGATAAGGAATGCGGTTGTGCATGACCCCGCACAGCGTGGCGTAAAAGCTTTTGCGGATCTTGCTGAGATCGCCAAGGGTCAGGTCACAGTCGTCGAATTGGCCGTCTCCCAACTTCCTCTCCGTGATCTCGTTGATCATCTGATTGATCTTCGCCGGGGTCGGCTTTGCCAGGGAGCGGG
This sequence comes from Verrucomicrobiota bacterium, assembly GCA_018970725.1. Taxonomy (GTDB): domain Bacteria; phylum Verrucomicrobiota; class Verrucomicrobiia; order Verrucomicrobiales; family DEV007; genus V1-115. The sequence continues at coordinate 28,736 of JAGWVU010000003.1, read as the reverse complement.
AGGTGCTTTCCACCGCATCCGCCAACGAGATGATCGCGCTCTCCCGGCTGCTCGGCCTCGGTCCGGGGTAGCGAAAATCGGACTCGTTCACCGCCGGGATATCCTCCTCCGCCGCCTTGCCCTGCGCGACGAGCTCCTCGATCCGGGCCTTCTGCTCCATCGCCCGATGGTAAAAATAATGAATCACCGAGGTGCCGTGATGCTCCCGGATCACGTTGATGATCTCCTTGTTGAGCCCGTGTTTCAAGGCCAAGTCCACTCCGTCTTTGACGTGGGCCAGAATCACGAGGGCGCTCATCGTCGGCGTCAAGTCATCGTGCGGATTCGCATGGGAACTGGTGTTCTCGATGAAATACTGAGGCTTGTTCAGTTTCCCGATATCATGGAAGTAGGCGCAAGCCCGGCACATGGTCGGGTTGGCTCCCACCGCCTCCGCCGCACGTTCGGCCAGTTGCGCCACCATCATGCTGTGGTGATGGGTCCCGGGCGCCTCATAATTCATCCGGCGCAGCAGAGGATGGTTCAAATCCGACAACTCCAACCAGGAAAACTCCGTCGTGATCCGGAACCATCCCTCCAGAAAAGGCAAGCCTCCGCTCACCACCATCGCCGTCCCCAGCCCCACCAGAACCGCCGTCGTGAGTTGGAGCAGGCCCGCCCGCCAACCCTCCGGTTCAATCACGATCTGCCCCGTGGCCAAAGCCATGAACCCGGTGGCCAACCCCACGAACAAGCCCGCCGCAATGAGACTGCCCCGTCTCCGCAACTGATGGGTCAGATACACCGCGACGAATCCCGACACCAAGCTCAGCACGGTGAACTCATACGCCTTGTCCGCACTCACCAACAAGGCGCCCAACAAGCTGACATACAAGGCCACAAAGGCCCCGTGGCTCCGCCCCAACAAAAGCGAGATCGCCATCGGCGCCACCGCATAGGTCGGCAACACGAACCGGAAAGCCTCGGGCAAGGCCTCCGAGCGGACCGGCGCGAACGAAACCTTCAGCAACACCAAGTGCAGGAAAATCGCAGCCAGCGTCAGCAGGACGCTCCGGTTGCTGGCGAACGCCACCGAATGACTTACCGAAAACTGGATCGCCAGCGTCACCATCAAACTTCCAATCAACAACACCGATTCCAGAGCCCGGTCGTGAAACAACGCGTCCTCCGCCCTCGCCAAAAACAGGAAGAGAATGCTGCCCACCGCAAACAGCCCGAACAACGCGACCTTCGCCCAAAGCGCGTCCTCCAGATCCACGAGGAATCCACTGTCCCGCACCTTGCGCCTTCGCTTGCCGCTGGAAAGGCCCTGACGCTCCAGCTTGAGCCGGGAGTAGAGATCGAAGATGTTCACCTCGTGTTCGAAATGGCTCATCATAGCCGATTCCGGCGGGAATGCAAAAGTTCCCGTCGCCCCCCGGGACCTACCCCTCCCCGGATTTAACGCGCGACCTCCGCACCGGCCACCGGCTCGCCCGGTTCGCGACGGTGCGTCTCATAGGCCCTGATGATGCGCTGCACCACCGGATGCCGCACCACGTCCCGCTGCTCCAGATGACAGAACTCGACCCCCTCCACCCCGCCCAGCACTTGCATCGCCTCCCGCAGCCCGGAGGACACACCGCGGCGCAAATCCGTTTGGGTCGGGTCCCCCGTCACCACGCAGCGCGAGTGCTCGCCCATCCGGGTGAGAAACATGAACATTTGCTCGCGCGTCGTGTTCTGCGCTTCGTCCAGGATGATGAAGGCCCGGTTCAAAGTCCGTCCCCGCATGTAGGCCAACGGCGCGATCTCGATGATCTCCCGTTCCATCCAACGCTCCACCTCGGCCGGGGAGACCATCTCGGAAATGGCGTCGTAGAGCGGACGCAAGTAGGGGAAGACCTTGTCCTTCAAATCTCCAGGGAGGAATCCCAAGGCCTCCCCCGCTTCCACCGCCGGGCGCGCGAGGACGATCCGTTCCACCCGCTTGTTTTTCAACGCCTGCAAGGCGCTGGCCACCGCCAAAAATGTTTTCCCGGTTCCCGCAGGACCGATCCCGAAAACGACCTCATGCTTTAGCATGGCCTCCACGTAACGCAACTGACCCGCCGTCTTCGGCACCACCGGTCGCCGCGAGGGCGGAGCCAGAATCTGCACTTCCGCGAGGTCCGCCAAACTCGGCTCCTCCTCCGCCCCGGCGGAACTTTCCACCACGTAATGAAAGGTCTGCGGACTGATGTCGAGCCCCTTGCGCCGAGCGTTTTCCAAGTGCCGGAACACTTGCTCCGCCCGCCGCACCGCTTCCGCCTCCCCCTCCAGCCGGACCCAACCGTCACGGGTCGTCAGCTTGACATCGACCACCTCCTGCAACCGCTTGAGCAACCCCACATCGTTCGCAAAGAGCGACTGCAAAAACCGCGGGTTCTCGAATTGGAGTGTCTTGGTAGGCATGCCCCTCGGGATGGTGACTCAGCGGTAGCCGTAAACCAACGCCCAGTCGATCAATTGGACTGCCGGGGGCGCGGATTGTTCGCCCGGAGCCCGCGAAATCTGCACGAGAATGTAAAAAGAGGAAGTCTGGGCCGGGGTGACCCGCACGCCCCGGACCGTGCCTTTCTCCGAGCGTTCCAAGGTCACCGGAACGCCGTTGGCATCATAGACCTCCAGCTTGATGTCGCACCCCGGAAGACTGGTGGCCGCCCAGAACCAATACTCGTTCCCCCGGAACAACTGGTGCCGGATCAGCTTTTTGCCGCCCGACTCTAATTCCCCCTTCCAATACTCCTCCCGGATGGTGAACCCGTCCTCCACATGCCCGGCCACCGCCGCCATGATCGCCGCGTGGGCTTCCTCGTCCGCTCCGCGGGCCGCCGGTCCCCCAAGTAAGGCGCCAAAGATCATCATGCCCGTGAGGGCCAGAGTTCTTCCCGTGATCACTTGGGCACGATCTGGTTCACGATCCCCGCGCAAATCCCGTGAATTTGCTCAACCGATTCCGAACTCAACGAAGTGGTCGTCGAACTCCCCATCACCTGACGCACCGCTTTCAACCCGGTGATCACCGCCCGGACCGGTTCACTCGCCCTGCCCTCTCCCTCCAACCCGGAAAGCTGCTTGATGAAGTGCTCCGCCAAATCCGGTTGGTTCAGGATCTCCGCCTTGTCCTGGGAATAGGATTCCACGATCAGGCTCGTCAGCACCTCCGTCCCGCGCAACCAACCGGCCACACTCACATACTGCGCCAGATCCTCATCCCGCATCATTTCCATCTGCTCCCGCACCGTCTTGTGCGTCCGGTCCAACTCTTGACGCACCCGGGGCCAGTCCTTCGCTTCGCAAGCCTCGATGATGGCCCGGCTGTGGGGCAGCACCGCGTCCCGCAAACTCAGGGACTCCGCCAGCTCGAGAATCCGGCGCCCCGCCTTGGTCACTCCCTCCACGTTTTCCGCCTGCACCGCGATGAACCCATCCGCGATCAAGGTCCCGAACCACAACGCCAAACGCGTCCGGTCCGTCAACGTGCCTTTCCCAAAGTCACTCCGCACCCATCCATCCCAATTCGGCTGCCCCGGAAGTTTGTCCATCAACGAAAACAATTCGCCCGGGTCCGGAACGATCACCTCCTCGATCATCGACCCCGGGAAGCTTGCCAAATCCAACGGAGCCACCGCGCCCGGCGGCGTTTGGGCCCGCACCGTCATAACCGGCAACGCCATGAGCCAAAAGGCCCGGCACACCCGGTTCCCCCAATCCGTCCAACTCAGATCCATCACGGCGTTTCCTTTTCCCCTTGCGGCGCCACGCCGCCCCTCTATCTCAGCAGAAGCCCGGCCAATCACAACCCAAAAAGCTTCACAAGTCGCGAAAGTTCCCCTCCATGTCCTCCTGCCTTGCCGTCATTCCCGCCCGATGGAGTTCCTCCCGGTTCCCAGGCAAACCCCTCGAACTCATCGCCGGCAAACCCCTGGTCCAACATGTGTGGGAGCGCTGCCGCGAGTGTTCCCGACTCGACGACATCGTCATCGCCACCGATGACGTGCGGATCCGCGATGCCGCCCTCGCTTTTGGTGCGGACGCCAGAATGACCCGCCCCGATCATCCCAGCGGAACCGATCGCATCGCCGAGGTCGCCGCCCTTTACCCGTCGCACGACCGCATCATCAATGTTCAAGGGGACGAACCCCTCGTCAGCCCGGCCCTCATCGATCGACTCGCCCTGACCTTGCACGAGCAGCCCGACCTGCCCATGGTCACGGCCGCCAATCCGATCGAGGACGAGTTCCTGCTCGACGACCCGAACGTGGTCAAGACCGTGCTTACCCTGGCGGGTGATGCCCTTTACTTCTCGCGCAGCCGGATCCCGTTTCCCCGCACCCGGGACGTGCCGGGTCTCCGGACGCTGCGGCACAAGGGGATCTACGGTTACCGCCGGGACTTTCTCCTTCGCTTCGTCGCCTGGCCACCGGGGATTCTCGAGCAAACCGAGAGTCTCGAACAGCTCCGCGCCCTCGAAAACGGGGCCCGGATCCGGGTCTTGCTGACCGATGACGACGCCCCTGGCGTTGACACTCCGGAACAAGCACGGATAGTCGCCCAACTCATCAACGCGGCATGAAATACATTTTCTTCACGGGAGGCGTCGTCAGCTCCCTCGGCAAAGGTTTGGCGGCCGCATCCCTCGGGACGCTTCTGGAACACCGGGGATTCAAGGTGATCCTGCAGAAGTTCGATCCCTATCTGAACGTCGATCCCGGCACGATGAGCCCGTTCCAGCACGGCGAGGTCTACGTCCTCGACGATGGGGCGGAGACCGACCTCGACCTCGGGCACTACGAGCGGTTCACCACCTGCGTTCTTTCCAAGCTGAACAACCTCACCAGCGGTCAGGTATACTATCGCGTCATCCGCAAGGAACGGCGCGGGGAATACCAAGGCAAAACCGTTCAAGTGATTCCTCACATCACCACAGAGATCAAGGCCCGCATCCATGAGGTCGCGAAAAAAATGGGCGGGGACATCATCATCACCGAGATCGGGGGCACCGTTGGGGATATCGAGGGACTCCCCTTCCTCGAGGCCATCCGCCAGTTCGCCCATGATGTCGGCCCGGAAAACGTCCTCTTCGTCCACGTCACCTTGGTCCCCTACATCAAGGCCGCCGGAGAACTCAAAACCAAGCCCACCCAGCAAAGCGTCGCCAAATTGCGCGAAATCGGGATCATGCCCCAGGTGATCGTCGCCCGCTGCGAGCACCCCCTCACTGAGGATGTCCGCAACAAGATCGCTCTCTTCTGCAACATCCCCCGCTCCTCCGTCATCCAGGGACTCGACGTCAAGGACACCATTTACGAGGTCCCACTCTGGCTCCGCGAGGAAGGATTCGACCGCATCGTCTGCGAACGCCTCGGTCTTCAGAGCGGGCCGCCTTCCATGGATGCCTGGGAACATTTCGTCGATCTCGTCAAACACCCGTCCCGGACCATCAAGATCGGTCTCGTCGGCAAATACCATCTTCAGGATGCCTACAAGAGCGTCTACGAATCCCTCGACCACGCCGCCGCCCACTTCCGATGCAAGGTCGAATGCGAATATGTCGATTCCGGTGAACTCGAGAAGGGCGGTGCCGACGAGGCGCTTAAGGGCGTCGATGGCATCCTCATCCCCGGCGGTTTCGGGGACCGTGGAATCGAGGGCAAGGTCATTGCCGCCCAATACGCCCGCGAACACGGGCTTCCCTTCCTTGGTCTTTGTCTCGGGATGCAGATCGCCGTCATCGAATACGCCCGCAACGTCTGCGGCCTCACCGGGGCGCAGAGCACCGAATTCGAGACCCACCCGCCCCATCCCGTGATCTGCTTGATGGAGGAACAGTCCAAGGTCGTCGATCTCGGCGGCTCAATGCGCCTCGGCGGCCACGACGCCCTCATCAAGGAAGGGACCCGCACCCACCAACTCTACGGCCAGCTAAAAATCCGCGAACGCCACCGCCATCGTTACGAGTTCAATCCGGCCTATCGCGAGACACTCGAAAACGCCGGACTGACCATCAGCGCCGTCCATTCGGACAATGACCTCGCTGAAATCATCGAAATCACCGCCCATCCCTTTTACGTCGCCTGCCAGTTCCACCCGGAGTTCCTCTCCCGCCCCAACGTGCCCCATCCTCTCTTCTCCGGCTTCATCCAAGCTTGCCTGCACCAGCAGGATCTCGGCAGCGCCCCATCCACTGCCACGCGCAAAAAAGCCAAGACCACCAAGCCCAGCCCATCCAACCCATGACTTCCACACCCATCCGCTGGGGCTTCCTCAGCACCGCCGGAATCGCCAGAAAAAACTGGCAGGCCCTGCTCTTCTCCGGAACCGGATCTGTCGCCGCCGTAGCCAGCCGGGATCAGGCCAAGGCCGCCGCTTTCATCGCGGAGTGCCAGCGGGAGGCCGCGTTTCCCACCGTGCCCCGCGCCTGCGGCTCTTACGAGGAGTTGCTCGCGGATCCCTCCATCCAAGCCGTTTACATCCCGTTGCCCACCGGTCTGCGGAAGGAATGGGTCCTTCGCGCCGCCCGGGCGGGCAAGCATGTCCTTTGCGAGAAGCCCTGCGCGCTCGATGCCAAGGATCTTGCAGAGATGATCGACGCTTGCCGCGCGGCCAACGTGCAGTTCATGGACGGCGTCATGTTCATGCATACTCGGCGCCTCGCGGCCATCCGGAATGTTCTCGATGCCGCGGAACTCGGCACCCTCCGCCGGATCCATTCCCAGTTCAGCTTCAACGCCCCGGCCGAGTTCCTCGCCGGAAATATCCGGATGAGCAGCCATCTGGAACCTCAGGGATGCCTCGGAGACCTCGGTTGGTATACCATCCGCATGACCCTCTGGACCCTCGGCTACCTCATGCCCGAGCGCGTCTCCGGCCGCATCCTGGCCGCCCAAGGCCGTTCCGACAGCCCCGGCGCCGTCCCCATGGAATTCTCCGCGGAACTCTTTTTCCCGGGCGGTCTGTCCGCGTCGTTTTACAACTCGTTCCAGACCGAACACCAGCAGATCTTCATCGCCAGCGGCACGTCGGGTTATCTCAAACTGGACGACTTCGTCCTCCCGTTCCACGGCAGTGAGACCCGGTTCACCGTGACCAATTCCTCCTTCGATGTCGATGGCTGCCGCTTCAACATGGCTCCGGGCCGTCGGGAAATCTCCTGCGCCGAGTATTCCAACAACCATCCCACCGCCCAGGAGACCAACCTCTTCCGCACATTCAACACGCTCGTCGCCGGCGGTTCTCCAGATCCACACTGGCCCGAGATCGCTCTAAAGACCCAAAAGGTCATGGATGCCTGCCTCGCCTCCGCGAGAAACAACGGAACCCCGGTGCCCGTTTCCTGAGAGCGCCTATCGACCGCTTCGCGCTCTCGCGACCTCCACCCAAAGGCAGAACTCATTGACTCCAGACCAGAAAGGATGTAAAGGCGCCGTCGCAACAGATTTGCGTGCCCAAGACGCCTCGTTTCACCTCTTCGTAACACAGTCGTCCCGGCTATGACGGATCGCGTGCCTCCTGCCTACAGCTGGATCAATCTCGTCATCCCCAAACCGCTCCCGGCTGTTTTGGCTGCCCCCAATAATGCACCCGCTTGAAGGTTAAAGGCGGAGCCCCTCCGCAAGGCCGAAATAATCATCCCGCTTAACTGAACTGTAATCCCGATGAGATCGATTCCGGCCCGCCTCCCTGCTTTTCTCTCCCGCCTCGGCGGGGTCCTCGGGCTTCTCGCCCTGACTTCGCCGCCACTCGCGGCGGCCGACCGGCCTCACGTCCTGCCCTCCGTCCGCACCTTCATGAACTTCGGCGGGGACGCGGCGTGGATGTCGGACAAGATCGATCTCGGCTTCCGGCTCCAGGCCAAAGAGGCGCGTCCCTCACACCTCGCGATCCGATACGCTCTCGTCTGCACCCTGTTGGAACCCTCGGAAAAAGCGGAGGCCCTGCGCGCCTGGTGCCGCGACAGGAAACTCGACTACGAAGACTGCTTCATCCACTTCGCCGCCGACACCCCCGTCACCTTGCACGTCGGCGCGGAGGAAGCCGCGAACCCGAGGGAGACGCGCACCATCCCCGGTTGGGACCCGCGGAACGATCGCGATGGCGACGGCCGGCTCAGTGACGCGGAATTTAGCTCCCGGGCGAACCCCAAAGCCAGCGCCAGGGAGCGGCGGACGGCGCGCGTGCCGATCTATTATTGGGGGCCTCCGGCCGATGATTTCGTGATGCATGTCGGGTTCGCCGGATACCAGGATTTTCTCGCGGCCCGGCACGCTCCGGAAGTTGCGGCCGGTTGGGACGGCATCTTCTTCGACACCGTGCCGGACGAAGTGGCCGGTCCGGGACGCACCGCGGCCGTGGCTGAATACCCGCGGGTCGGACCGGAGTCGGACCGCTGGGCGCGCGATCTCCAGTCCCTGTTTGCCAAGGTCAAGGCGCGGCAACCGGAGAAACTCTTCGTTGCCAACGGTTGGCAAGCCGATCCGCTCGTGGTGGACGGGTTCCAACTCGAGAACTGGCTCGGTCTCGCCACCCCGGCCCACGAGTGGCGGCGCCGGATCGACCGCGCCCGGGACCACGACCGCAAGGGCCACGTGCAACTCTTGCAATACAATCCGGTCCACGACCCGGCGTTGGTTCCCTTCGGGACCCGGCTTCCCGGGGTCGACCGCGGGCGGGACCAGATTTATGGACTCGCCTCCTATCTGATGGCGCACGGGGCGGGAACCTATTTCGGGTTCGGTCTGCATCCTTACACCCGCGTCACTGAACTTTGGTTCGACGCCATCCGGGTCGATCTCGGCCAACCGGCGGGCGAGATGCGCCCCTGGCAGGCGGAAGACCGGTCTGGCACCGACACCGGCCCCAACCTGCTCCGCAACGGCTCGCTCGATTCGTTCGATGACTGGCGGGTCGCGGAAGGCATCGTGCTCGACACCGCCGTCAAACGCGAGGGAGTGGCGAGCGTCCGGATCGAGAGCGCGGATCCGAAACCGATCCGGATCCACAGCCAGCATCTTTTGCTCAAGCCGAACACCGCCTTCACCTTGAGCGCCTGGATCAAGACCGAGGCGGTGCGCGGCGGGATCGGCGCCCAGGTCTATCCCTACGATTTCGCCGGAGCCACCACTTCGCCGGCGGCCATGCTGACCGTCACCGGGACCACGGACTGGACCCGGCACGAGATGTCGTTCACCACCGCGGATGACGAGGCGGGACGCATCAGCTTCCGCCTCAGCGAAGCGCTCGGCACCGCTTGGATCGATGACCTGCGGCTCACCGAGGGAGCCCCCGCTCCGGTGACTCCGGTTTTTGCCCGTGAGTTCACGAGAGGACTGGTCTTGGTGCGCCCGCCGGCCGGCCCGGACCTTTCCGCCGTGCCGGGGATGCGCTTGATCCTGCCGTCCCCGATGAAGCGGTTGCGCGCCGACGGCCGCACCGAAGCGACCGTGAACTCGATCCAACTGCGGGACGGCGAGGCGGCCATCCTGTTGCATCCCTGAGGCGGGACCGGTGCCATCGCCACGAAGACGCTTTTCCTCTTCGGTCTCCTCCTTCCGGGGATCCTTGCCGCCGGCGGCAATTCCAGTCCCGCGCCCCACCCCAACTTTGTCTTCATTCTCGCCGACGATTCCGGCTTCGCCGACTTCGGTTGCCAGGGTCATCCTTATGCACGGACGCCGTACGTCGATTCCCTGGCGCGGGCGGGCACCCGCTGCACCCGCTTCCATGCAACCGGCGTGACCTGTTGCCCGGCCCGGACCGGACTCATGACCAGCCGTTGGCCGGCGGCTATGCCACCGGCCATTTCGGCAAGTGACACATCGGTCCCGAGGAAAAAGCCGGAGTCTACGGGTTCGATGTGGTCCGCTCCGTGGACGAACCGGGACGCAAGATGACCGGGACCATGAGGGGTCGGGACGCGCGGATTTACGACGAGGCCATGCGGTTTATCGAACAACACAAGGACAGGCCGTTTTATGTGAATGTCTGGAGCCATATCTCGCATCACCGGATCGCGCCTCCAAAAAGTTATGTGCCGAAGTTCCACGACCTCGCCGTGGACGAATCGAAATTCGCCCCTCCGATGCGCGCGAAGTTGGCCGCCTGCAAGGCGCGCGGAGGGGACGTCAATCTCCACCTGCGCCGCTATCTCGCGGACCTTCATTCAATGGACGAGGATATCGGCCGCCTCCTCGACCGGCTGGACGCTCTCGGGCTGAGCGACCACACCATCGTGGTCTTATCCGGCGACCAGGGCCCCGCCCCGATCGATGTCGATCCGGCCATGGATCCGGAAGCGCGCCGTCTACGCGGCAAGGAGCCGAAACCGGCGGACACGGCCGCAGAATTCGCCCGGCTCGACGCGATGGGCTTCGCCGGAAACTTGCGGGGCGGCAAGCACACGGTCTATGAAGGCAGCGTGCGCGTGCCCAGGATCGTCCGCTGGCCCGCGCAAAGCGCAAAGAAGGCATAATCATCCCGCTTTACTGTTGGAACCGTCTCCCAGTCCCCCCACCGTTCGGACTGAGTCGATCACTGCTGACTCAACGCGACCGGGAGGAAGGCATAATCATCCCGCTTAACTATTGGAACCAGCGCCTCAGCAGCACTTGAGCGGTAAGCGAAGAAGGGCTGCAAAGCCTCTGGTGCCCTCAGCTCGGGATGCATCGACCGTAAGCGGGCGCCATGGCGCGGCAAAGCGTCAGGAAGTGACATGCCTCTGCGCGTCACTTCACCCGAGGCGTGAGGGAAGCCTGCGGTTCTTGTGAATTTGCCGGCGGTGTCTTGTCGGAGGCCCGCTGCCTCACGGATTGGCCGACCGGCCGGCCGCGGGATCGGCGGTCAGCGAGGCGTGCCGATCACGTTGCGGCGCAGGTCGCGCAGACCGCAGAGGCCGCCCCAGTTGCCGTGACGCAGCGGGCGGGCACCGCTTTGGCGGTTGGGCCCAAAGGCGTGGCGGTAGCGGCGGAAATGCTCCTCGCAAAAGGCGCGGGAGCCAATCACTAAGCTGGCGGTGAAATAGCGGATCCGCGTGCCCAGCCGCGCCGCCGGGCCGGGATTGCCGTTGCCCTTGCTTTCACCCGCGGCATCGGCCCCGCCAAAACCGCGCCGGACCACCCCACCGTGCTCATCGATGACCGGGGCGCCGAGTTCCGCCAGCCAGTCGCGATAGCACGCGATCGCCTCGGCCGCAGAGATTGGCTCGGACTCGGGGCAATCCGTCGCCATCCGCACGGTGGCGACCACCCCGGCCACGCCCTCCGCCCGGCCTACCTCTGCTTCGGCGTAACCGCACCAACGGTAATCCTTGGGATCGTCGACGATGCCGGCGCGCACCGCGTTGAGGTCGATGTAGGCGGCGGTTTTGCGCAGCGCCTCGCCGCTGGACTCGACCAAGGTGCTGCCGAAGCGCCCTTGCCAGAGCGTGCCGCGTCGATCGTGGCGGTCGTTGAACCACGCGCTGAAGCGCCGTTGCACGATGTGCATGTAAGTCGAAATATCATACATCTGGGCCCGCAGCCGCCGGATGATGTCCTCGGCCAAGTGCTCCTTGCCCGGGCGCGAACGGAACTTCTTGATCCGTTGCTTCGTGTCCTTCAGGTAAATCTGGGAGTAACATTTCTCCATCCGGGCAAAGATCTCCTCCTCGGAAACCTCCCCCCGGAGCCGCGCCCCCTCGGCCTCGCTCGGGACGTTGAGGACGAGGTGGAAATGGTTGTCGAGGCAGGTCCAGGCCAAAACCTCCAGCCCGCAAAAGTGCGCCGCCCCGTGAACGAGGAAGCGGAAGTAATCCTTCTCCGCCTCTCCGAACAAAAACAGCCCGCCCGCGGTGCGGTTGAAGGCATGCATGACACCCCAGGACGAGGTGCCTCCGGGCAAAAAACGCTTGTGGGTGGGGAACGGTCTGTCGGCGGTCTCGATCATGATGACGACCACCATGAAGGGGGGCAAGCGAACAGTCAAGCGGAATAACTGTTCTTTGTAACAAATGCTTATGAGAACATAACAATAACGTGGAATGACTACTTGATCTTTGTGGGATTCATCGACCACCGCAATCGCGTCTTTGCGCAAGCGGGCGTGGATCTTGCGGTGGACTGATTCGTGGTCGCAAACAGTTAAGCGGGATGGCTGTTCTGGGCGTGAACCTCGCGAAGCGCCGGACCTGACCGCCGGGCTTGACGGAACCGGTCAGCCGGTGGTCCGGAGTCCTGACGCGATGGCGTTGATGGAGATGAGCAGGTCGGGGATGAGGGCTTCGGCGGCTTCGCCCTGACCGGTAGCGAGGAGGTTTCGCCAGTCCCGCAAAAGGGCGACTTGTTGGTGATGAAGGACCCGGAGCGGAGCCTCGCGGATTTCCAAGGTGTAGGCGAGGCGCGGGCGGCGTTCGGCGAAGGTGCCTTGGAAAAGTTCCTCGATGAGCGAACGGGTTTCTTCGAATTCCGTCAGGATGATGCCGAGAAAATGGGCGCGCGCCGCTTCGTTCCGGACCAAACCGGCATAGGTGCGCATGAGGTCGGCGTTGGCGCTGACGAGAGAACTCTCGATATTGGTTAGTACATAACGAAGGAAGGGTGAGGTTGGCAGGGCCGCCACGAGGGCCTTGAATCCGGCGGCATCGTTCTCCTTGAGGGTCCGCAGCGCGCTACCCGCTCCATACCAACCTGGGAGATAAAACCGGGACTGGGTCCAGGAAAAGACCCAGGGAATGGCGCGCAAGTCGTCCAGAGAAGCTTGGCCGGTGCGTCGGGCGGGCCGGGAACCGATGCGGGCGTTCTCGAGGGCATCGATGGGTGTGGCCTCGCGGTAGAAGCTGATGAATCCCTCGGAATGAAGCAGGGAGCGATAGGCGTCCCGGCTGGTGTTGGCCAACCGCTCCAGCAAATCCCCGGGGTCCGGCTGTTCCATGGGCCGGGCCTTGCGGTGCGAGGCGGTGGCCGCCGTGGCGGAGGCCATGAGCAGTTCGGCGTTGTAGACCGCCGAGCCGATGTGGGCGTATTTTTGGGCGATCGTTTCACCCTGTTCCGTCATCCGCATGGCCCCGTGGAGCGAGCCTTGGGGAAGCGCTTCCATGAACCAGTGCGTCGGACCCGCGCCCCGTCCCACCGTGCCGCCCCGCCCGTGGAAGAAGATGGGCCGGGCCCCGTGCTTGCCGATGGTGGCGGCGAGTTCGATCTGGCCGCGGTGCAGGGCGCATTGGCTGGCGACGATGCCGCAATCCTTGTTGGAGTCCGAGTAGCCGACCATGACTTGGAAGCCTGGCCGATCCCCTCCGGCGCAGGCGGGCAGGCTGCGCCGGGTGATGGGGTGGGAAAGAAAGGCATCGACGATGGCCGGGCCGGCCTCGAGATCCGCCATGGTTTCAAAGAGGGGCACGACGGGAAGGGGACAGACCAAGCCTTCCGGCCCCCATTCCATGAGGCCGGCTTCCCGGGCGAGGACGTAGACCACGAGGAGGTCCTCGACGCTCCGGGTCATGGAGACGATGAGTGATCCGAGCCCGGCGCTGCCGAATCGTTTGCGGTGCTCCGCGAGGACCTGATGGCAGGCGATCACGGTGTCCGCATCCGCGCCGGCGGACATTCCGGGAGCGAGGAATGGGCGCGGGGAGGCGAGTTCCCGGTCGAGCAAGGCGCGTTTTTCGGCCGGGCTCCAGTCCGCGAAGGATCCGGTCGTGAGCAAGCCGGCGGCGCGGAGGAGCTGGTCCAGGGCGCGTTCGTGGAAGGCGGAGTTCTGGCGGACATCGAGCGCGGCGGAGTGGAATCCGAAGGCCGCGAGGGTGCGCCGGAGGGGGATGATTTGTTCGTCCACGATGGCCTTGGCCCCGACCTCGAGGAGGGTTTCCGAAAGCGCTCCGAGGTGTTCCCCGAGTTCTTCGGGATGAACGTAGGCGGCCGGAGAGTCCGGTTTTTCGAGGGCAAGGACGACCTTGGCCCGCATGAGGAAGACGGCGGCGCGCCACGGCTCCTCCCGGTTCCGTTGCAGGATGTAGGCGAGGTCGGTGTGGGGCTCCACTTGGAGCGACGCAGCGAGGGATTCGGTGAGGGCGACGAGCCGGGCCGGCGTGGCTTGGAACAGGGAGCTGAGGGGAAGGTGACGGGCGAGCGATTCCAGCCCGCGGCGTTGGACGCGGAGGGCGTTGCCGCGCATCGCCAGCAGGGCATGGTGTGTGACCTCGGCGGTGACGAAGGGATGGCCGTCGCGGTCTCCGCCGATCCAGGAACCGAAGCGGAGGAGGGGAGGGAGGGAATCGAGGGAAGCCGGGTTGTAGCCCGCGGCGATCCAGGCCTCGCGCAAATGGGCGTGGGCGCGGGTTAGGGCTTCCGGGAAAACTTCGCGGAGATAATACAAGGCGTTTTGTAGCTCCGCTTCGATGGTGGGCCGGGTGACTTGGATTTCCCCGGTGCGCCACAGGTTTTCCAGTTGGGTCTGCAACTGGCTTTCGATGCGGTCGAGTTCCCGCGGCGTGTAGGCGGGATTCTCGTGCCGGTTCATGAGGCTGTAGATTTCCCGGTGCAGTTCCCGGACGGTTTCGCGCTTGGCCTCGGTGGGGTGCGCGGTGACGACCGGTTCGACCCGGACCTCCCTGAGGATGTCGAGGATCTCGTGTTCGCCGAGCCCGGAGGAACCGAGGCGGCGGAGGTTGTGGGCCCAGAGCCCTTTTTCCGCGGCGGGCCCGTGCATTTTTTCCCGGAGCCGTCGGGTCTGGGAGGCGGCGCGTTCCTCGACGATGTTGAGCAATTGGAAGGCGATCGAATAGGCCTGACCGAGGGATCGGTCCGGGTTTCTCGATTCGTCGCCCCCGACCCATGGCAGGGCGGCGGCCAAGCCCGGTTCACCGAGCCGTTGCAAGACGGTGGCGAAGGCCTTCATGAGAAAGCGGAGATCCTCCTCGAGGATTTGGAAACCGTGTTCGCGGAGATTGGGCGGTGGGGCTTCGGACATAAGCGATGAGTGAAGGAAGCAGGAACGGTGCCGGAATGGATCCCGATTCACCATGGACCCGCTTGCCTGATCTTGCAAAAGGCCCGGGCGGATTGCACGGGTCCAGGCCGGGCTTCGGGGGAATCGGCTTGGCATGGGTCCTGCACGGGAGAGAGGGCGTGTCCAAGCGAATCCCTTCCCTCCTGATTGTGGCCGATCGCGGCTCTTTGAAACGTTTCCGGCTGGAGGAGACCCCCTCCTTCGGGCCCAAGGTGCACCTTCTGGAGACGGTGCGGATCGATGCCGCCCACGGGCGGTATCGGGACAAGTTCAGCGATCAGGCGGGAGCTTTTCCGACCGGTGGGACGGCGGGACAGGGCAACTCGATCGGGGAGAGGATGTCTATGGAAACGGAGGAGGAAACGCGGATTTTCCGGCGTTTGGCCGCGCAGATGAGCGTGTGGCTGGCGGAACATCACGGGGCCTGGGGTTTCGCGGCTCCGGCGGAGATCAACGGCGCGGTGTTGGACGAGCTTGAGCCGCACCTCCGGGAACGGCTGACGATCAACCTTCCCAGTGATTTGATACACGTCGAGGGACCCCGGTTGCTGCAACACTTCACCGCCGCCGCCTGAGCTCCGTCATTTCTTCCCCGGCGCGGCGGGCTTTTCCGGGTGGTATTGCGAGAGCCAGGTTTCCGTGAGGGCCACGCCTTTGCGCCGCAAAAAGAGACGCAATTCCACTGGATCCAAAGCGGTCGGGGCGAGGTCGAAGACGGCGCGCCACCGTTTTGTGCCGACGACGGGGAGGGCGTAAACCCCGGAAATTTTGCCCGAGGAGGCGGAGACCTCGGCCTCGACCCCGTCCTCACGCCCCAAGGTGCCGAGTTGGCCGCTCTCGAAGTCAATCACGAATTTCACGACGCCGGGCGGTCTTGGTTGGCCCGGAACACCGCCCGCGCCGGTTCGGGAGGAGAAAACGCGTCCGGTGACGGCGGGGTAGGGCTCGTCCTTGACCCAGTGGAGCCGGTAATCCAGCCGCACTTCCTGCCCCGGGGCGACCGGTTTTTCACCGAGCCAATAGGCCACGATGTTGTCGTAGATTTCGTCATCCGTCGGGATTTCCACCAGTTGCACCATGCCGGGCCCCCAATCACCCACCGGCTCCACCCAGCAGGTGGAACGGCGTTCGTAAAACACGCCGTCGTCCTGATAATGATCAAACGCGCGGTCCCGTTGGGACAGACCGAAACCCTTGACGTTCCGGTCCAGAAAGCTGGAGGTCATGACCCGGGGCGGATTGTTGAGCGGCCGCCACAGGCGTTCCCCGGTCCCCGTCCAGATCGCCAGCCCGTCGGAGTCGTGGATTTCCGGTCGCCAGTCGGTGGCTTTGCGCCGGCTGTATTCGGAGAACCAGAACATGGAGGTAAGCGGGGCCAGACCCATCCGTGGCATCTCCCGGCGAGCGAAGAACCGGGCGTTGATCATCATGACCACTCCCGCGGGGCGGCTGACATCGAAGCGCACCGCACCCGTCACGCTCGGGCTGTCCATCAAGGCGTGCACGACCAACTCCCCTTTTTCCGAGGGCGCGAAAAAGAAGTGCGTGAACCGGGGAAACTCCTCCGGAGCGGGCATGGCCGTCCC
Source organism: Verrucomicrobiota bacterium (assembly GCA_018970725.1). Classification (GTDB taxonomy): domain Bacteria; phylum Verrucomicrobiota; class Verrucomicrobiia; order Verrucomicrobiales; family DEV007; genus V1-115. Next base: position 12,147 of record JAGWVU010000003.1, on the reverse strand, counting down.
CACCGCCAGGGCGCGGGCGGAGAGACCGAATTGGTTCATTTCTCCCGAGGTCCGGAAATAGGCCGCTCCCATGAAAGCCATCCAGTCGGCTTCCTTGCCGAACTCGAGAACCCGGAATCCGGCGAAACCGATGTCCGCGGGCAAATCCCTCGCCGGGCTGTCGGCTGGCAGGTCGAAGAATTCCGGGGAGAAAAGCACTTCCCGGGAAGCTCCGTCCGCGACCAGATGGATGCCGACGGGTTTCTTGGCGTATCGTTGCAGATGGAAGAGCCGGATGCCCGATTTTCCGACCCGGAGCGTGCGCTCGGGACGGAAGGTGATCTTGCCGAAGGCGTCGTAGTCAATCTGCTCAAGGATTTCCGCGGCGCGAGGTTCGGCTCCGTCCGTGCAGGGGGCGGCGGCCATTCGTTTGGCGCGCTCCACCAGCAGCTCGAAGGTGAAGGGCTGGGCCGGGCCGAGAATGGGGGCCTTGGGAGAGGTTTCCGCCGCGGGGCAGATGGAGGCGAGGAGGGCGAAGGAGACGGCGGAGTGGAAAAAGCGTTTCATCACAGGGTGCCAGAGGTTGCTGTAGACAGGAAAGAACGCTCTGGCAACCCTGTTCTGCGGATGAGGGGCCGACACCGCTGGCCCGCCGCTCACTCCAGCCCGGTCGGATGGATCACGGTGGCCTCGCCCGAGCCATGGTGGACGAGGGCCAGGAGGCGAATCAGAACGGGCGGGGAGCAGGGTGAACAGACGCCGAGGAGAACCTTGAACTGGCCGCTCGAGGTGAAACAATGCAGATGGCCGGGATCAAACGGTTCCCGGTCGGGCCCGAAACATTCCACGGGGCTGCCATCGCCCCAGTTCACCGCCAGATGGCCGCTGGCATCCCTCCGGAGACCGGCAAAGTCGAGAAGATCAACGAGGAAAAGGACCGCATGGTCTTCCGTCCCGACGGGTGCAGGTTTTCCCCGGTGCATGAGATCCCGCAGGGCCCCGGGGTCGAGGCACCGCAACCAGTCGAGGGATTCCAGAACCTCGGGCATCGGCAGGCTGGTATCGCTCGCCCGCCGTTCGGACGGACTCATTTGCCAAGGCAAATGTCGGAAATCGTCATTCAATGGGCCAATCGCTCCTTTCAACCCTTCCATTGCCGGTCGGGGGCTCAAGCGTTACGAACTTTCGTTCAATTCCCGCGAGAATTTTGCGCCAGAGGGGAGAGGTGCGATTGCAAATCGATGAAGCATTCCACCGCCGCCGGGCTGATGGAGGTATGAGCGGTGAGTTGGATCTGTCGATTGAATTCGTCCAACCGGGCCGCGGCCTCTCCGAGGTGGTCGAGGGTCAGGAGACACTGGGCCTGATGAAGTTTCGCCATGGTTTGGCGCCCCGGGACGCGGACCTTCTCAGCCGGCAGGTCAATGACCTCCTGGTAGACCGCGCAAGCCAGGTCGGGCCGTCTGGCGAGGCGGAGACAGGCGGCCAGATGGAAGAGTGGGCCAGTCGGATCATAATCGATCCACCGGTCGTGGAGGGCACGGTCGAAGGCCAGCAGGTCCGCCGCTCCCGGTTCCAGATCGGGCCCGACCTTGCCCGGGTTGGCGTGGCGTCCGGCGAGAATTTGCCGCGCGCGCGGGGACAAGGCTTGGAATTTGGGGGCCGATTCGAACCCGAGGAGCTCCGCTTCGGCCAATTGGGAGACGAGGAGCCGATGCTCTTCGGGGCGCGGATCCTGAGGGGCGGCCCGGGACCGTTTCTCCACGAAGGCCATCACCGTGCCGATGACCTTCCGGTTGTGCGCCAACTCGGAATCTTGGGGCAGCTCGGACAGTTCCGGGCGGATTTCCCCGACCAGCGCCGTCGCTTCCCCGCCGCGCTCCGCCCGGGCCAGATTGCGCGCCGCGAAAGCGAGGTCAATCAATCGGTCGCCAAGAGGCTTGCCAAGTTCCCGGTCCAAGTCGGCGGCCTCCCGGCAAGCCTTGGCGGCTTCCGCATACCGGCAGGCGTTCTCCAGATTTTCGGCCAGGGCGCGCGTGGAAGCGAGGAGCTTCGGACGGTCATCGATCTGCCGGGCGATTTCCATCGCTTTCCGGCAGTGTTCCACCGCCGTTTCGTTCAGGTTGCGCACGTCGAACGATCGGGACACCTCGACGTGGAGCGCGGGGAGGTTCCGGTCGGCCGGACCTCTCGTGCGGTTCCGCGTCGCGATGCTCTCCAGCAGGCTCCGTGCGCAGCCTTCCAGATCTCCGAGGTCTCTCTGCAGACGGGACTTCTCCTGCAAGAGCGAGGCAAGGCTGTGTTGGTCGGGGCTTTGCCGTTCGGCGGCGATGGCCTCGTCCAAAAGCCGCTCCGCTTCCCCGGTCCGGCCCGCTTCGCGAAGCAGGCCGGAGTGAGCGCGGATGAACAATTTCCATCCACTCCATGCTTTTGTTTCCGGGCTGGCCGATGCCAGAAGGGAAGCGCCCGCCGCGATGGCATCGGCGTTGCGTCCGGCCTTGCGGAGGATGTCCGCCCGGTCGCGACGGGCGACGAAGCATTTCCGGGCGGTCTCAGGGTCTTGGGGCAGGGAACTCCAGCGCCGGACCAACTCGTTGGCCTGGGCGACGGCTTCTTCGTGATGGTCGCGCGTGGAGAGCGAGCGGGCGTAGAGGGCCAGCGCCTCAAGGGTGGCGGGAGCGGTGAGCCCGGACTTGGCCTCGGTGATTTCGAGTTGGGCCTTGACCAGCGGGATGGCGCTCTCTTCCCGACCGATGGCCCGGTAGATGATGGCGCTGCGGCCCAGAATGGTCTCCCGGAGGATCGGGTCCGCGGTGAAGTCGGGGATCGTGACCGTGACATCGTCCAGCGCCAGCCGCAAGGCCTCCGGGTTGGCTCCGCGTGTGGCGAAGTCCGCCGCCCGGGAGAGCAGGGTATCGAGGTATTCCAAGGTCTTCGTCGCGCGTTGCTCTTGAGCCCGCGCTTCACTGGCACTGGTGATGGCAAGGTCCCGTTGTGCTTTTGCTTCCCGCTGGGCGGCTTCGGCGTGCGTGCGCATCCGGGATTCCCGGAGGAAAGCGGCGGTCGAGAAAACCGCTGAAGCGAGGAGGACCAACACCGAGAAGAGCACCGCTCCCACCAGCGCGCGCTTGCGTTTCGCGAATTTCCAGACCACCTCTACGGTCGAGGGGGGAGAGGCGGAAACGGGTTCGTCCGCGAGGAATCGCCGCAGATCCTCCGCGAGGGCTGCCGCCGATTCGTAACGCTTCTCCCTGTCCTTTTCCAAGGCCTTGAGGGTAATCCAGTCCAGATCCCCGCGGACTTGCCGGACCAGCGCCCGCGGGTTGGCCACACCCCGGGCGGCCGCCACTTCCGGGGAGGCGGTGGCCACCAGGGAACTCGGGCTCCCGGCCTGCACGTGGCGGAGAAGATGGGCCCATTCGTCAAGGGGCGTGGAGGTCATTCCCAACGCCTCGAAAGGGGTATGGCCGGTCAGGAGTTCGTAGAGCAGGACCCCGAGCGAGTAGATGTCCGCGCGGGTGTCGAGATCAAGGCCGCCCAGCATCATCTGCTCCGGACTGATGTAGGCCGGGGTGCCAAGGATCCAACCGTCCCGGGTCCGCATCAGGGGATCGCCATCGGTTTCCCCGTCGAGGATCTTGGCGATGCCGAAATCGATCACCTTGGCCAGCGGCTGGCCGTCGACGGTGGACACGAGGATGTTCGAAGGCTTGAGGTCCCGGTGGAGCACGCCCTTCTGGTGCGCGTGATGGACGCTCTGGCAGATGCGCAGGAACAACTCCAGCCTTGCCCGGATGGACAGGGCCTGTTGGTCGCAATAGGCCGTGAGCGGCAGGCCGTCCACCCGCTCCATGACAAAGTAGGGCCGTCCCGCGGAGGTGGAACCGCCGTCGAAAATCCCGGCGATCCCCGGGTGATCCATGATCGCCAGGGTCTGGCGCTCGCGTTCGAACCGCCGGATCACTTGGCGGGTGTCCATCCCCGGTTTGAGGACCTTGATGGCCACCTGGCGCCGGACAGGGGCGATCTGTTCGGCGCCCCAGACCTCGCCGAAACCGCCTTCCCCGATCTTGCCGGCAAACCGATACCGTTTCAAACCGAGGAGGTCATCCGGCGGGAGGCCTTCCGCAGAGGCCTGGGAGGTGGTTTCCTCCGTTTCCCACTCCAGCCCCAGTTGCAACAACGCGGCCAGATTCGCGTCCCTCGCCTTGTCCTTGTCAGGGGTTGGAGGCCCGGGGTTCATTCCGCATCAGCTGCTCAAGGCCTCCAACAGGGCGTGGATCTCCGCCTCGATCATTGCCGGGTCCGTGCATTGCGTCGTTTCCCGCACTTCCTCGCGGATGCATTCCTGCAAGCGCTTGCGCATCCGGAAACGCGCCGCGCGAAATGCGCTTCGGTTCATGGCTTCCGAGGAATCGTCGGGCTCTTCGGCGTCGCTGGATTCACTGGTTTCGCTCGGGTCGAAGGGAAGGAACGGGGCCAACAGGTCGAAGAGGGCCGCTTTTCCCTCCTGCTCGTATTGGTCCCGAAGGGCCCGTTGGGCGCGCTCGACGAGGTGTCGGGCCCACTGGCGTTGGAAAATCCGATCGGGTGATTCTGGCGAATCCCCGACGGATTTCTGGTAGAGATCCTCCGCGTTTCCGGGGAGGATCGGCACGTGTTCCACGCCGCCGCCCCGGCGGAGGGTCTGCTCACGGCGGGTTTGATGAAAAAGGTGCCGTCTGAAGGCGATGCAAAGGAGGTTGCGCAGTTTGCCGGACGCCTCGTTGGCGTTGGAGATGAGATCCCGACGGAGCGCTCCCATGAAAAAATCCTGCACAGCGTCCTCCGAGGCGTGGGGGTCCCTTCCGCTGCGGCGCGCGAAGGAATAGAGGGGCAGCCAGTAGGCTTGGCACAGTTCCTCCAGCGCCGCCTGCCGGACCACGGCGTCCGGGTTCCGGACCCGGTCAACCAAGGTCCAGCGGGTGGTTGGAAACACTTTCGGAGAGTAAGGCATGCGGAGCGGGGGAGACCTCTAGGCGAACATACCGTCTTTCCGGGCTTGGCAAAGATGAATCCCCGCAAACTTCGGAATTCCGTTGGCCTCGCGCACCACCAAATGACGGTTTCCCGTTTCTCCGCCTCGCGGGACCCAAGCCCGTCGCGGTGTCGCGAAGGATTTCAGCGGACTCCCATACCGCCGTCTGGATTTCCCCTTGCAAACGTTTTTGTGATGGACGAAGAATGTCTTCCGGCGTCGTTGCGGGCGCCAAGTCGACAACTCCGTGGTGTAACGGTAACACAGCGGATTTTGGTTCCGTTATTCAAGGTTCGAATCCTTGCGGGGTTGCTTCTCTCGGCTTTTCAATAGGTTACCCCTTTCGGGGTGCCTTTCGCCCGGGGCCTTGTTTTCGTCTGCGGCTCAGCGTTCCGTCATGAACAAAATTCTCGTTCTCTTTGATTCGAAGTCCGGCAACGTGGCCCAAATGGCCGCGTTTGTGGCCGAAGGAGCGGCGCAGGTGCCGGATACCGAGGTGCGGGTGCGTCATGTGGACGAGGCGAGCGCCGAGGACGTGCTTTGGTGCGACGGTTTGGCGGTGGGCAGCCCGACAAACATGGGGATTCTTTCCTGGAAGATGAAGCGCTTCTGGGATGACGTGATGCTGGACAAGTGGATCGAGGTGGACGGGAAGATCGCCTGTGCCTTCGCCAGTGCCGGCGGTTGGGGCGGAGGGATGGAGATGGCCTGTCAATCCATCCTGACGGTGCTGATGAATTTCGGGTTTCTCGTCTTCGGAGTCACCGAATACAGCAGCCGTGACCTGACACTTCACTATGGCGCCGTGAGCGCCAAGGCGCCGCGGGATCCCGACGTGCAGGAAGCCTGCCGCATCCTCGGGCGGCGCCTGGCGGAATGGTGCGCCTGTTTCATCCACGGGCGTCGCGAGGAACATCCCTTGCGGAAAACCATCAAGCGACTCGCTCCGGGGGATTTTGCTCCGGAGTGAGGCCCGGCCGACGGGTCAGTTCGAAGGCTCGGAGGCGCTTTCTCCCGCGAAGGCCCGGAAGATGGAAATCACGTTTTCGACCACCGCGTCGTCTTTGAGGACGTTTTCGAGCAGGTCCAGACCGGTGACGGAAGAGGCGGAGTTCCCGATGTTCCAAGCGGTCATCCAAGTGGTTCCGGATTCGGAGAAGCCGTCGCTTTCGAGGCGCTTCTGGAGATCCGGCATGTGTCCGGCCCCGTAAAAGACGGCAATCTTGCGGTGGCCTTTGGCCACTTGTTCGCGCACCCGCTCCATGACGATCTTGTTGCGTTCCGTGATGACGACCGTCCCGTCCTTGCCTTCCAGCTTGGTCACGAAGCCCTCGGCTTCGCTGAGCATGGGAGCCAGACTGCGCTTGAACTTGTCCGGATTGAACTCCTGGACTGCGGAGAGAATCTGGGTGAAGACCTCCTCGCCCTGCATCTTTTCCATCTCTTTCTGGAGTTCGGGATCATTTTGCATCTCCATCGCCCGGGCGAAGAGGGTGGTGAGGTTTTGCTCCCGCTCGGCGTTGAGGCGCTCCCAATCCTCCCAGGTGGCATCGGCGTGCACGAAATTGGGCCGTTGGTAATCGATTCCGTCGAGCTGGTAGCGAAGGCCGAGCATTGATTTGACCACGCTTTGGAGCAGGCGGGTGCCGCTCAAGTCCGCACCGGACGGTTGCTCCGCCCGCTTTTCCACCGGCCCGCCGACCAATTCGTAAAGCACCACGTCATAGCCGCCCAAAACCTGATTGAGCGCCTCGAAGTAGGTTGCATCCCCGATGTGCACGGCGGAGACCAGATCCACCTGGCTCCCGCCGCTGTTCCGCAGGGAGATGACCGAGGTCTGTAACTCGGCGCGGCCGTCCGGGCGATCGACGTAGCGGATGGAATCGGCAAGCGGAGTGGCCGCGGGGGCGGAGGTTCCCGATTGGGCGGGCAGGACGGAGGTCAGGGCCAAGGAGGCCGAGGCGATGGCACAAACAGCCAGGGAGGTCCAAGCGGATTTCATGGTCGTCTTCAGGGAATGCAGAAACTTGTTTTCAGGGACGGGGCGATGACGATTTGTCTTCAAGGCAAACCGTCAGACGCCAGGTTTGAAAAAACTTTCTGGAGCATGCCCCGAAGACGAGGGCGGGGCGACTACAATCCCGGCCCCTTTTTGCAAGGCCGGGGGCGACCGGATCAGGGCCTGGCGCTGCGGGCCACGTCCGGAGCCAGGGCGTGCCCGGCGCGGAGTTGCGGCTTGCCACCGCTCGCAAACACGTGGACGCTGAGAACGCGGCTGGCAACTTCGTCCGTCCGGACGAGCGGACGACCTTCGTAAAACAGGGGGGTCAGCTGGGTTTCGATGCGCCGGAAAGCGGGGACGCGCCGTTCCTCAAGCGGGACGCGGCGGAGCTTGGCACCGTTGGGAGTGAAATCATAGGTGGCGCCTTGTTTGTCCGCGGCGGAGGCGGAAGCAAGGAGGGCCAGGGCGGAGAGAGCCAAGGCGAGTGGAGTGCGTGCGAGCGGCTTCATGGTTGGGTGGATGGCGGAGGAGTGGGAGCTTGTGGCGTTTTCGCGATGCCCGGGGTTTAGCAATCCCCATGCCCCGGCGTCAAGGGAAGGTGAATTTCTTTTTAAAGGATCGCGGGAAAAGATTGCAGAAAATTGTAAAAAACACAAAGCGTTTTTGGCGGGCGCTTCAAAGTCCGCCGTGCTTTGCCGGAGGGAAAGGAGGGTTGGTGCCGGAGGCGGCGCAGAGGCGGCCTTTTCCGGGCTTTTCCCGTCCCCCGTATGAATTTGGCGCACTTGCTTGCGATCGACCGGATCGTTCCAGAAATGAAGAGCACGGAGTTTCGCGGAGCCATCACCGAGCTGGTCGAGCACCTTGCCTCCGAACAGCGGCCCGGCTCCATTACCAAGGATACGTTGGTAGAGCAGTTCCTGCGGCGTGAGGAACTTGTGAGTACCGGGGTGGGTTCCGGGGTGGCCATACCCCACACCTTTGTGCCCGGCTTGGATCGGGTGCTCACGGTCTTCGGCCGTTCCCGTGAGGGGATTGACTTCGGGGCCCACGACGACGCTCCGGTCCACTTCGTGGTGCTCTTCGTGGTGCCGGAGGCGGAGTATCAGCTGCACTTGCGGATGCTTGGGGCCATCGCCAAGGTTTTTGCCGATGGAGAGGTGCGGCAGCGGCTCGCCGCGGCGGGGGACGCCGGGGAGATCCGGGAGATTTTGTCCAAGCGGCTGGCCCGGACGCAGGGTGTTCCCTGAAAGCAGCGGGGGCAAGGTTCAGGCTCCCGCCGAGCAAGGGCGGACCGGCTCGGTCTCCGCGGCGTAATCCACGCCGGGGAGGCCAAAGCCGAAGAGCTTGAGGAATTCCGTCTGGTAGCCTTCGAAATCGGAGATCTCGCGGAGGTTGCCGCTGTTGACCTCGTCCCAAGCCGTTTGCACCGCTGCCTGGATTTCCGGGCGCATTTCCCAGTCATCGATTCGGATCCGGCCCTTGGCATCGAGCAGCGGCGGGTTGCCGGTGGCGAGATGGGAGGCGAAGAGGCGTTCGATCTGTTCGATGCATCCCTCGTGAAGGCCATGGCGCTTCATTTCTTTGTAGAGAAGGGAGATGTAAAGCGGAACGACCGGGATGGCGGAGCTGGCTTGGGTGACGAGCGCCTTGTTCACGGAGACGAAGGCGCTGCCGCTGCCAAAGCGCTGGTTGAGGCGGGCGGCGGACTCTTCCAAATGTTCCTTGGCGCGGCCGATGGTGCCGTTGGTGTAGATCGGGAACGTGAGTTCGGGCCCGATGTAAGAGTAAGCGATGGTGCGGGCTGCGGGGGCAAGGACGCCCGCGGAGGCCAGCGCGTCCATCCACAGCTCCCAGTCTTCTCCGCCCATGACCTTGACAGTGTGGCGGATCTCCTCCTCGGAAGCCGCTTCGATGGTGATCGGGTAGACCTCGGCCTTGTCGGTGTTCAGCGTTTTCTGGGTGTAAGCGGCCCCGATCGGTTTGAGGCAGGACTGGTAGGTTTGCCCGTCCGCGGGGTCGGTGCGGCGAGGGGAAGCCAGACTGTAGACCACGAGATCGACCTTGCCGAGATCCCGGGCGATGGCCTCGATGACCGTCTGCTTGATTTCGGCGGAGAAGGCGTCGCCGTTGAAACTGCGGGCGTAAAGCCCTTCCCGGGCGGCGGCCGCCTCGAACGCGACCGTGTTATACCATCCGGCGCTCCCGGTTTTGTTTTCGGTGCCGGGTTTTTCGAAAAAGACCCCGATGGTGCGGGCGCGGCCGCCGAATGCCGGCACGATGCGGGAGGCGAGTCCGTAACCGGTTGAAGCGCCGATCACCAGCACGTTTTCGGGAGGGTGGGCAAGCGGCGGGCGCGACTTCACGAAATCGATTTGCTGCTGCACGTGGGCGGCGCAACCCTCGGGGTGGGCGGTTGTGCAGATGAAGCCGCGAATCTTCGGTTGGATCAACATGGTGTTCTCTGTTAGCAGGAGTCTGGCCCGAAACAAGCGGCCAGATCTTTCACCATGGGCGCGCCCTACCTGCTGATCAACAACAACAATTCCCGGACAAAATTTGCGCTGGCCGATTTGGATCGCTTGCGGCCGGAACGGGCGGTGATTGAAACCGCCTCCTTGGATGCTGCCGCGCTGGCCGCCATCACGGGGAACTGGGAGTTCGAACGGGTCGTCCTGGCCTCCGTCGTGCCGGACAAAGCGCGGATGATCCGGGAGTTCTGGTCCGGGCACCCGGTGCTGGAGGTTCACCACCGTTTGCAGCTGGGCGTGACGCTCGATCTTCCGGATCCCGCCCGCTTGGGCCCCGATCGTTTGGCCAATGCCGCCGCGGTGGTCGGTCTCGGGGAGGAACTGCCCTGCATTGTCATTGATTTCGGCACCGCGGCCACCTTCAACGTGGTTTCCGCGGAAAAAGTCTATCTCGGGGGAATCATCGCCCCGGGCCTCGGCATGATGACGGATTACCTCCACGAGCGCACCGCCTTGCTGCCCAGAATCGAACTCGAGGAACCACCCGAGGTGATCGGCAAATCAACCCGGAGCGCCATGTTGTCGGGTGTGGTGCATGGCTATCGCGGCCTCGTGAAGGAACTTCTGTTCCAGCTGGAACGGGAACTCACCGGCGGCCGCCGCCACGTCCACACCGTCGCGACCGGTGGCCATGCGGAGCTGTTGGCGGTCCACCTTCCGGGGATCGATGCTGTTTTTCCCGATCTCACGCTGGACGGAATCCGGATCATCGCGAACCTGAATCCGCGATGAGAGAAGCTATGGAAGCGGATTCCCCTTTGGCCATTGGCCTCGATTTCGGAGGAACCTCAATCAAGATCGGCGTCTGCCGCGGCCCCGAAGTGGTGGAGCGCAGCCAGCCAATCCCCACGGTCGGTCACGAGTCAGTGGAAGCACTGGTCGATGTCATGGTCAGCGAAATCGATCGATTGCGCGCGGTTCATCCGGGGATCCGGGCGATTGGTGCCGGGGTGCCGGGTTTTGTCAACCACGCCACGGGTTTCATCCATCACCTCACGAATGTGCCGGGTTGGCAGGAGATCCCGTTCCGGGATATCCTTCAAGCGAGGGTCGGTCTTCCGGTCAGCGTGGAAAACGACGCCAACGCCATGGCCTATGCCGAATGGATGCACGGGGCGGCCCGTGGCATGGAGCACGCCGTTTGCCTCACCCTCGGAACCGGAGTGGGTGGCGGGTTGATTCTGAACGGCGGGCTCTTCCGTGGAACCGCTTACGGTGCCGGCGAGATCGGTCAAATGAGCATCGACGCCCGGGGCACGGCGGGAAATTACGGCAATTTCGGGGCTCTCGAGAAATACGTGGGCAACCAGCAGATCGAGGAGCACGCACTGGCGCTTTCCACACGGTCCGGTCGGCTCTGCCGTCGCGGTGACTGCACCCCGCAAAAACTCGCCGAGTCCGCCCTGCGGTCCGACCCGATCGCTTTGCAGGTCTGGGACGATGTCGCCGATTGGTTGGGGACAGCCCTCGCGAGCATCATCTGGTTGCTCAATCCGGACGGAGTCATCATCGGGGGCGGGGTTTCCAAAGCCGGGGAAGTCCTTTTCGGGCCGTTGCGCCGTCGCCTCCGGTCCACCCTGAACCCGGTGTTTTGGGAGAGACTGCACCTTGTGCCGGCGCGGTTCGGAAATGAGGCTGGGATCATCGGCTGCGCGGCCCTCTCCTTGCAAGAAGACCGTGAACGACGCCATGCTTGACCGGGTGGAACCGTTTGAGTTCGTCCCGGTGGATTTTTTTTGCCGGGCAAGTCTCCGGGAGATCTTCCCCGAACGCCCGGAGGCTCCGGTGGAACTCGATCTCGGTTGTGGCGATGGTGCGTTTCTCCTGGCCATGGCGCGTCACCATCCGGACCGGAACTTCCTCGGCGTGGAACGGCTGCTGGGCCGGGTCCGCAAAGTCTGCCGCAAGGCATGGCGCGGCGGGGTGGCGAACGTGCGCCTCATCAGGCTGGAGAGCCGCTACACGGTGGACTGGCTCCTGCCGCAGGGTGGATTTTCCCGCATCCATCTGCTCTTCCCGGATCCGTGGCCGAAAAAGAAGCACGAGGAGCGAAGGCTCGTGACGCCCGGATTCGCCCGCGCCGCCTCCGGCCTTCTGGTGCCCGGGGGCGAGTTTCTCTTCAAATCCGATCACCCGCCTTATTTCGCGGAAGCGGCCGCCATTCTCCGCGCCGAGCCGGCCTTCGCGGAACTCGATTGGCGGGAAGATTCATTTGCCTACTTTGAGACGGACTTTGAACGCCGCTGGAAGAAGGAGGGGAAGCGGATCCAAGGCTTGCGACTCAGGTTAAGAGACGGTTGAAAAACGCCGCTCCGCCGCGGAGGGCTGGTTTTTTTGCGAGAGAATGCGGATGGGGGCAGGGCGGGTGATGTCCGGGGAGTATGTCCAAAAGACTCGCTGGGCCGGTCTCTGTCGACCGGGGACCGGGCTCCGGCTGAAGTCCATTCGCACGGGTTTATGGATCGGCTTCCGTCGAGCGGCGCCCGGCGGAAGCCTGTCCCCCTTGGCGGAAGCCTGTCCCCCTTGGCGGAAGCCTGTCCCCCTTGGCGGAAGCCTGTCCCCCTTGGCGGAAGCCTGTCCCCCTTGGCGGAAGCCTGTCCCCCTTGGCGGAAGCCTGTCCC
>JAGWVU010000024.1 GCA_018970725.1 Verrucomicrobiota bacterium | reverse complement strand
ACCAGTTGCAGGTCCCGGATGACCTGTTCCTGGGCTCCGGCCCTGACCAAGCGAAAGTGGTGATAATAATCCCCGCTGCCTCCTGGAAACTTGTCGTTGAGCAGGCTCAGTCCGTAGACCGGCTTGAGGAGTTCATACTCGTCATTCTTCTCCAACTGCCGCCCCCGCCGGTCCTGGCAGCGCACGTCCACGATGGTGTTCTTGAAGAGCGGCAGGGACGGAACCTGTCCGTCCTTGCTCTCGAACGGGAGCAACGCGGTGAGAAAACTCCGCAGCCGCCTACGGGAGGGGAGGAATCAACGGGGCGGTTTTCCCGGGGGGCGGGTTGAAGGATGGGGGCGGTGCGCTGGTTTTTTGGCGGATTTGGCGCTGTTCTCCGGCTTCTTTGGCGGTCGGATGCCCTTCTCGACTTTCCCGGCGAAGGTTTGGCCGCGGGCCTGCATGGAGCGCGCCTTGCGCCCGGTGAAGGCGCGGTTGATGGCGGAGGCGACCACGTTTTCCAGAGGTTTGCAGGCCACGGGATCGCTGAGCAGCGCACACGCCGCGGTGAAACGCTGGCCCGCTTCCTCTGAACCGGCGTCGAGCCCGGTCCGCGCCGGCCCCGGATCCACCTGTTGCCAGAGAGCGCGGAGAAACTGGAAGCGGGCCGGATAGGCATGGGAAGAGGGGCCGGTTTCAAACCGCACTTCCCAGCGCCCGTTGCTGCGCGCGGCCATCCGGCGTCCCGCGACAACGAGCCACCCCATGGCGAGGTAGACGGCGGGCGCGTGGTCCGGATGAAAAATCTTCTCCGTTTTGACCAAGCCGAGGAAGTCCGCGGCGTTGGCATGGACGGCGTGGGGGCGATCGAGGATGGCGGAGGCAAACGCCTCCATGAGCTGGCGCGGCGTGACAATCCGCTGGGGGTCATAGACCCGGTCGTAGAGACGTTCGCCCCGGCGACGTTGGAGCCAGAGCTTGGTGGGGTCCGCGGGCAGGAGAGAACGGAATGCGGTCTCGATGGCGCGGACCCCGGCGACGCGAGAGAGGAAGTCGAAATCATCGACGGGCGACTGGGTGTTGGCGCCCCGGATGATTTCGTCCTTGAGTCTCTCGTCCCGGGTGACGACGACTTTGACGGGTAGGTTGACCCCGCGGAGCAGGTGGCGCTTCCGGTGAAGGACGTGGGAGGTTTGCGCGCCGTTGACGATCTGGTAGCCCTCGAGCTGGATCGAGCCGCCCTCGAGCACAGCCTCATCCGCGACGATGGTGATGCCGTTATGCTTGAGGATGACTTCCTCCCCGCGCCCGCTCTCCAAGGTGTGGGCGAGGCCGGCGGCGCCCGGGTTTCCGTTTTTTTCGGTCCCCAGGAAAGCACGCACGTTGTCGACGAAGACGCGGTCATCCAGTTCCCCGGCGGCGCGGGGGAGGAGAGCGGCGAGGGAGGCGGCCGGGGCGTAACCGAGGAAGCCGCGGGCCGGACCGGTCCCGGGCAAGGGGACGACGGACACACCGTCGAGACGGCGGGCGGTGGGCGCGGGGGACAAGGGGACGGCCCCGGCGAGTTCGTCCGCTCCCCACATCCGGAATCTGGCGCGGTCATGGTGCAAGGCCTCGCGGAGGCGTCGTTCCGCGTTTTCGCGGGACCCCTCGGGGCGTTGCTTGTCCTCGCTCCAGGCACCGGAATAGGCGAAGACGAGGTCGGTCTCGACCACGAAGGGGACCCGGTTTTTGCGGAAGACCTGCCGGACGGCGTCGTAGATCTCCCACCATTTGAGGATGGCGGGATTGGGGCGTTGCTTGCGGAGCTGATCGCGGGTTCCGGTGAGAAAGTCGAGGGCATCGACGCCGAACAACTTGACCTCGTTGTTGGAGCATTTGGGGTTGCGCTTGGATTGCACCAACAAAACTCTGGGGCGGGGAATTTCGGGGGTGATTCCCCCGGTTTCCCGGGCCCACTCGATGGCTTCTCCGGCGGCGGCGCGGGCTGTGGCCGGGGAATCGAGGGGTTCCGCCCCCATGGCCACGGCGATGCCGTCCAATCCACAGTCGTCGGCTCCCTCGGTGACCGCGTCCTCGTAACTGTGGAGGGGAAGGTCGAGGTGATGCACCGCGAGGTAGACGCAAAGGCGGGCGAAAGTGAGCGGGTCGCGGGGGTTGGGAGCGTTCGCGGGGTCGATCGGGCGACGGAACGCATCGATTTCGTTTCGGGAGAAGCGCTCAAGCGCTGCTGTGATCCGGGGATCCATCAGAAAGCCGTCGGGTCGGAAACGGACACCTTGGGATGGCAGGCGCCCGCTGTCAACCGGGGGGCTGTTCACCGGTTTTTCACAGAGTCGATCGATTGACTTGCGCGGAATCAACCGTGGCGTAGTGTCCGGTTCGAGGTTTGGCCGATGCTTCCCCCTGCTCAACACGTGGCAATGCCGGGTGGGACGACTGGCAAGCAAGGAAATGTGCTTGAAGTCGCCCGCGACCGGATTGGATTCGTGAGTTTGGCCACCGCGTTGATCTGGTCTTCGCTCGTTTCCGCTTTGGCGGACCGGGCACGGGAGCCTCACGGTTCCCAGTGCGGCAGCACTCCTTGCCGGGCGGATCGCAATGCGAGGGAAAGCCGGTCGTCTCGAAACATCAGCCTCCGGTCTGGGGGACATTTGAAGGATGGCGGAGCCGTGGCGGCTCGCAGCAGTATCCCCTGTCTCTTTGGAACTCTCCACCCGGACGGCGCATCCCAAACAACGAACCGTTCAGATACAAAGCATGTCATCATCACCCTCTTCTTCAGAAGGCTCATCGGCTCCCCGCAGCCGCAACCGCAGGCGCCGCCGCCGTGGAGGTGGCGGTGGTCAGGGGCACCCCCAGGGTTCCCACCAATCCACTTCCTCCCACCAAAATCCGCAGGGTTCCCCGCGCCAGCCGCGTCATCCCGATACTGAGGGCGTCGCCGAGGGCCGCACCCGGCGTCGCTATTCCAAGCCGGCTCCCAAGCCGGAAACCTTGGTGGAAAAGGTCATCCGCTTCCTCACCTTCGGCATCGTCGATTCCCGTCAAAACCCGAGCACCCGGGTGCTCGAGAGAGTTCCCGTGAATCCGTCCGAGAACCGGTCGACCGGGTCTCGGGAGGGTGGTCGGAAACGCGACCGTGATCGGGACCGCGACCGAAACCGGGATCGGGAACGGGAACGCTCGGCCGAGCGGCCTCGCGAGGCGGCACGGTCGCGCGGGGGGCTCGAGGAAGGTCCTGCGGAATCCCGCAAAGAGGAGCGCCGGGAACGCAAGCCCCCGGAACCCGTCGAGCCGACCACGGAGCGGCTTCATGTTGGCAACCTCGATTACGACGTCACCGAAGCGGATCTCTACGACCTGTTCAACGGGGTGGGTGCGGTGCGCGACGCGGAGATTGTCTACCACAAGTACACGCAGCGTTCCAAGGGCTTCGCATTCGTCGTGATGGCCACCGTGGAGGAGGCCAAGCGTGCGTTCGAAGTGCTCAACGGCAAGGACTTCATGGGACGTCCCATGTGGGTCAACGGAGCCAAGAGCGCCGGACCCGCCGATGTCGAGGAGGAGATGCCGGAGCCGACGTCCAGCGCCGCCTGAGATTCGCCTGCTTTCCAGCCGTCCGGGGATTCCCCGGGCGGCTTCTTTTTTGGCCGGGTGAGGGCGACGGTGGGAATTGGGTTTACGATGGGCCGAAGCTCATCCAGTGGAGATCTTCCCGAACCCGCGGCCATTCACTCCTTCACTACCCGGAGCATGATGGACGGGGTGGCGTGACCTCCATCCGACTTGGTTTGCAGGTGGAACCAACGTTCACCGGGCGCAACCCATTTGGCGGCGGTGATGGCAAAGCGTTGTTCGGTGGCTCCGGTCGGGATCATGAGCCCGCTCAGGCCCACGTTGTCGACGTAGACTCCGTGAGGCAGGTTGCGGCCCGCGTCGTCCTTGCCGAAGTTGACCTCACCGTCGAAGCCCCGTCGTTCGATGGAGATGGTGGTGAAGATGGTTTCTCCCGGGCGGATGGTGACCACGGAACCGGCGGAGCCTAGGCGGGGGAGCAGTTTGGGGGCGGGCCCAATGGCGATTTTCCCGAGGTCACCGACCGTTTTCTCCACGGACTTGCCTCCGATCATGGCCCGGGCGACCACGCGGACCTGGGCGGAGAGTTCCCCGGTGATCATGGGGGCATCGGACGCGGCGTGGAGGGAGAGGTAGGCCAACTGCTGGCCCGCCTCGATCCGGGTGGGCCCGACGACGGAGAGACCGGGTGGCAGGTTCTCGAGGCTGATCTCGATCGCGTCCTCGAACCCGTCCTCGCGAACCGCTTGGAAACCGATTTCCTGGCAGCTGCCGGGGGCCACCTTGGGATTTTTCCCTTCCACAACGATGGAAAAATCCGGTGCGATGGGGCGGATCGTCAGGGTGTAGGTGTAGGCCGGACCGCCGAGACCGCGGACATCGCGGATCCGCGCCAGGAAGCTGCCATCCGCGGGGGCCGTGAAGGTCAGCTTGGAATCCTTGCCGAATCTCCGGGAAGCATCGTCATCGTTCTCGAAATAGATTCGGTGGAGCGGCAGGCCATTCGGGATGGGTTTGGTGCCGGGAGGCAGGGGTTCGACGATGTAACAGGGCTCACCGAGGGCATGGGACAAAGGGGAAGTGTCAAACCAAGTCCGGCGGTTCCCCATACCGGGGTAGACGCGGAAGCCGGAATCGGGGCCGCGGGGATAATGCCAGAGTTTGACGACCTCCCCGTTGCAATAGAGATACTCGTTCACCTCCATCTCGCGCCAGTTGTTCACGCGGAAATCGTCCGAGGTGTCCGAATCCTTCCCGCGGAAGGTGAACCAAGAGTCGCGAACCGATTGGAGAACGGTCCGCTCGATCGGCTGGCCGTCCGCGGAGACGACCTCGATTCTGGAATCCAGCGGTGATTTGTCCCTGGCGGCGCGGACTTCGAGGACCCATTGCTCGCCCTTTTTGGCCTCGAAGCGAAAGCTATCGAGATCCGCTTCGGCACCGATGGCGCCTTTGATAATGGTCGGCAGGGTCACGGCTTGGGGGGTGGGTTGCTCGACTTCTTCGGCCTGGGTCGGTTCCCGGACCGGCGGAGGCACGGCGGAGGCCAACCCGGGACCGCGCGTGCTGCCGGGGGGGGCGACCGCCGACATCGCGTGGCGAACGAGATCCCCACCCATCGAGGCGGAGATGAAGCCGTTCCCGACCCAACCGATCCCGGCCACGACCTGACCCTGCGCACCTGAATCCGAAAGCGGTTGCAGGCCGGGCAGCGTCCAAAGTTTCACGCTTCCGTCCGCCGAAGCGGAAAGCAGCCGGGACCCTTTGGGATCAAAGGCAAACTGGACGACCTCCGCTTCGTGGGCGAAGCGGGCCTCG
The DNA here is from genome assembly GCA_018970725.1 of Verrucomicrobiota bacterium. Lineage (GTDB taxonomy): Bacteria > Verrucomicrobiota > Verrucomicrobiia > Verrucomicrobiales > DEV007 > V1-115. The sequence continues at coordinate 68,498 of JAGWVU010000024.1, read as the reverse complement.
ATCACCGGATTGATTTCCGGGGTTTCCTTGGAGAGGAGGCGCCAAGTCCGGATCCGGTTGTCGGCCCCGGCTCCGATCAAGTAGCTCCCGTCCGGAGAGAAAGCGATGCGAAACTGGGCTCCCTGGGGTTGGTTGAGGGTGTCCAGCCGCTCGCCGTCGCGGAGCCGCCAGATCTTCGAGGTTTGGTCGCCACTGGCACTGGCGAGGAGCCGCCCGTCCGGTGAAAAAGCGAGGTCGAAGATGGCTCCGTTGTGGCCTTTCAACTCGCGCTCCAGCCGACCCGTGGCCTCGTCCCAAATCCGGATGACTTGGTCGTAACCGGCCGTGGCGAGTCGTTTGCCGTCGGGCGACCACTCGGCATCGTAAAGAATGTCGCGATGCCCCTCTCCGAACGATCGGACGAGGGCTCCGGTCCGGACCTGATGGATTGAGGCGACCCCCTTCAGTCCGGGAATTCCACCAGCGGCGAGGAGACGGGTTCCGTCGGAGGACCAATGGAGGGCGTTGATTTTGCCCGGTCCGGAGGGGAAGCCGCCCGTGGGGTGAAACGTGGTGGGGTCGAGGAGGTCGATGCGGCCGAACCGGGCCACGGCGAGCTGCTTTTGGTCCGGGGAGACGGCGAGGGCGGAGATGGGTTGCCGCGGCAATTTGGCGGCCGCGATCTCGGGCACCGCCAGTTCTTCGAGCAAGGACTTGTCCATGCCGGGCGCAGGGCCGGGGGCGCCGGAGTTGATCCAGTCTTCGATCACGGCGATCTCCGCGCGGGATGGCTGGGGCTCCTTCCGGGGCGGCATGGCCGGCTTGGCTTCCCGGAGCATGAGCCGGACGAGGTGGGATTCGGCCGCCTTGCCCGGTTTGAGGATCGGTTCCCCGCTTTCCCCACCCTTCATGAGGGCGGCGAAGGTTTCCACGGAGAACTCTCCTTCAAGGTCACGACCGTTGTGGCAGCCGGCGCAATAATCCCGGAGGATGGGGAGAACGTCCCGGCGATAGTCGGGCGCGGCCGAGACCGCCGTGGCGCAGAGCAACAGGAGCGAGGCAATCTTCATCATCGTTGGAAGAGAAATTCCCGGGAAGTGAGCAAAGCCCAGACAAAGTCCTCCAGCACGACCCGGCGATCCGGACCGGAGGTGGTGTTGATGAGGGAGAGGAATCCGGACCGCTCTTTCGGGGACGGAAGCCGGGAGAGGGCGGCCAGATAACCTTCCTCAACGATTTGGTCACCGGTGCGTGAAGGGTCCAGCCAGGCATCGATCAATCCCCCCGGCTGGACCAGTTTTTCGTTCAGCGTGGTTCCGTTGGCCAAGTGCAGCACCTGACCCATGCTCGGCTGGTTGGAACGCTCACACTCGCAGGTGATCTCCCGTTTGTTCCGGCCGAAAGCGGAGAGGAAGTAAGAACTCACGGCGGAGTCGTAAAGCTCGATGGCCCGGGTTCCCTGCGGATAGAGAGCGGTTTTTTCCCGGCTGCCGTCGGCGAGATCGATCATTTCGAACTTCGAGGGAATCCGGGTCACGGAACAAACCGCGTCGTGGATCACCTCCGCCATGAGCCGACGCGGGTAGTAGCGCGAGAAGTATCGGGAATCCCCCCGGTTCCCGGCGAGGACCTCGCTGCTGCGTTGGTAGGTCTCGCTTTGCAAGATGATGCGCATCAGGGACTTGAGGTCGAAATCATGGTCCACAAGATGGCGGGAGAGCGCTTCGAGCAGGGGCTCGTTGCTGGCGGGGTTGGAACTGCGGAGGTCGTCCACCGGCTCGACCAACCCGATTCCGAGGTAGGCGGCCCAGACCCGGTTGGTGATGGCCCGCGAGAAAAGCTGGTTGTCCTTGGACGTCAGCCAGTCCGCCAGGGCTTCCCGCCGATCCCGTGGCGATGCGGCGTCGAGGACGGCGCCGTCGAGCGGGGCGGGGGGCTGGGGTTTGCCGGTCCGGGGCTGGATCAGGTCGCCGCGGGTCTCCACGTAGACGGTGCGGAGACCGTCCCCGGAACGGGAGTCTCCGCCCCAACCTTTGGCCCTGACACGGGAAAAGAGGTTGGCGAAGGCGTAATACTGGTCATTGGTCCATTTCTCCAGGGGATGGTTGTGGCATCGGGCGCAATTGATCGAAAGTCCGAGGAAACTTTGGCTGATGTTCTCGGCCATCGTCTCCGGATCCTGGTGGACCGCGTAAAAATTGGTGGCACCGTTGCCTTGGCTGTCGCCCTTGGCAGTGACCACTTCCCGGGCGATTTCCGCCCAAGAGGCATTGGCCGCCAGATTGCCCCGCAGCCATTGGTAGTAGGCCTTCACCGCCTCCGGCCGGAGCACTTTGCCATTGATCAAAAAGATGTCCGCGAACCGGTAGGTCCAGTAGTCGACGAACTCTTCCCGGGCCAGCAACCGGTCAATCAAGGCGTCCCGCTTGTCCGCAGCGGTTTCCGCCACGAAGGCCTTCACCTCCGCCGGGGAGGGGAGCACGCCGATGGTGTCGAGATGGACCCGGCGCACGAACTCCTCGTCCGTGGTGCGGCGGGAAGGGGGAAGGTGCAACTCCTCCAATTGCGCGATCACAAAGTCATCGATGAAATTGCGGCGCGGCGCCGAGGCGAAGGCCGGGGACCCGGTGGAGCCGGGGAATGGCACCGTGACCCTGGCCATGACGATGCGGCTGGAGAACCAAACCGTGACCGCTCCTTCCCCGGAGCCGATCACGGAGACCTTGCCCGTGTCATCTACCGAAGCGACGGTTTCGTCGGCCGAGGTGAACTTGGCCCAGGAAGTCACGTCCTCGGTCCGGCCATCGCTGTAAGTGGCGCGGACGAGAAGGCGCTGCGAGGTCCCGACGGCGAGCACGGAACGGGCCGGGAGGACCTCGAGGCGGGTGAGCGCGGCATCTTCTGCCGAGGGACCCGGCGCGCCCTGGCTGAGCCAAGCGGCGAGGACTTGGTAGTCGCGGGATTGTGGATCGATCCTGCGGCCTCCCTTGTGCGGGGTGGCGGCGGTTGGTTTGGTGAGCAGCAGGCTTTGGCCTGGGGCGGCGAGTTCGATCCGGCGACCGCGCATTTCCCGGGTGATCTTATAATGATCTCCGGCGGGATCATACCCCTTGAGACTGAGGCGGAAGCCGCCCTTGCCGGCGATCGCCCCGTGGCAGGCTCCCATGTTGCAATTGTTCCGGGAAAGCACGGGCATGACATGGTTGAGGAAACTCCATTCCCGCGGCTTGTCGAAATCGACCACGGTGACTTCGGCGCTGGCGGTTCCGTCCGCCGTTTCCGCGAGCACGCGGGTGCGGCCGTTGCCCTTGGGGAACAAGAGACCGTTTGAGACGACGGCGATGTTTTCGTCCTCCGTCCAGAGCCGCTTCACGGGGGATTCCCCGGCGTAGTGGCCGTTTTCAGAGAGCACCGCGATGAGTCCGTGCCGCGCCTCGGGGCCGTGGAGCGTGAGGTTTCCCGGCAACAGCTTCACTTCGGCCCCCGCGCCGACGGCGAGGAGCCCCCAAACCAAGAGAAGTTGTTTCATGTGAACAGTTCGTGAACGGGTTGTTTGCCGAAATCCACCAAGGGGAAGGGGCGGCCCGAGGGCCCGGGGAGATGGGATTCCGGGTTGAAGCCGAGCCCCTTGAAGATGGTGGCCACGATGTCGCCCGGCTCGACGGGGCGATCCGCCGGGAAACCGCCGATGGGATCGCTCTTGCCGATGACCCGGCCGCCTTGGACACCGCCGCCGGCGAAGGAACAGGTGAAACATTGGGGCCAATGATCCCGACCGCCGGCCGGGTTGACCTTCGGGGTGCGGCCGAATTCGGCGAGCCCCGCGACCATGACGGAATCGAGCAATCCGCGTTGATCGAGGTCCTCGATCAGGGCGGTGTAGGCGCGGTCATACATTGGGGCCACCTCCTGCTTCATTTGGGCCACGGAGATGAAGGGCTTGGAGCCGTGGATATCCCAGGACAGTTCATTGAACACGGTGTGGAAGGTGTTCACGGTCACGAAACGGACGCCGTTCTCGACAAGGCGCCGGGCCAGCAACATGCACTGGCCGACCCGGTTCATGCCGTAGCGCTCGCGCACCGCCGGATGTTCCTTGGAGAGGTCGAAAGCGCTGCGGGCCTGTTCACTGGTCATGAGGCGGAAGGCGGCTTGGAAGTTGTCGTCCATGAGCCGCGCGTCCTCGCTGGCCTCGAAGTCCTTGATCGTTCCCTCCACGAGTTCCCGCATTTTGCGGCGGCGATCCATCCGGGCTCCTCCGATTTGATCCGGGGGCAGAAGGTCCGGCACCTTGAAGTTGGGTTTGGACGGATCCGCTTGCAGGGAGAACGGGTCGTGGGCCTTGCCGAGGAAACCGCCGGCCTGGCCGTTGGGCAGGTTGCCGCCGCCGCGGCCCATCAGCTCCGGGAGCACGACGAACGGGGGCAGATCGGATTTCCGGCCCATCAAATAGCTGGCCACCGAACCGGCGTGAGGGGTTTGGACCCCCCCGGTGAACCGGCGCCCGGTCTGCATCATTTGCCATCCGGCGTCGTGCACCGCCGCCCCGTCATGGTGGCAGGAGCGGATCAGGGAGAATTTGTCCGTGATCCTGGCATGCAGCGGAAGGATCTCCGAGAGCTGGAAACCCGGAACCTTGCTGGGAATGGGCTGGAAAGGCCCGCGGATCTCGGCCGGGGCCTCGGGCTTCATGTCCCACAGATCGAGATGGCTCGGGCCGCCGAGGTTGAAGATGAGGATGCAGGATTTGGAATCATCCCCCTTCACCTGACCGTGCTCCTTCGCCGCGAGGAACTGCGGGAGTGACAGGCCGATCGGTCCCAGGGCGCCGATCTGGAGAAAGGAGCGTCGGGAGAATTCGCGACCGCACAGGGGCGCCTTGCTTTCCGCGAGAAAATCAAACATAGCGGTTCGGTGGGTTTTGTTTCGCCGGTCATTCTAGTCACCGGATTGACGATCGTCTTGTATCACAAAAGCTGCTTTTGGTAGATTCCGCGCATGAGCCCCCAAGAAGCACGTCAGTTTCAGGAGTTTTTTTTCCGCCGCAATCCAACGCTTCTTTCGCCCCTTCGCCTCATGGCTTCCTCACCCCAGGCCTGCGTGTTCGTGAAGGATCTGCAATGCCGTTATGTTTTGTGCAACGCCCTCCACTTGGTGACTTACGATCTGACCCGCGAGGAGGATCTCATCGGCCGCACTGCGGGCGAATATTTCCCCCCCGTGCTGGCGGAAGCGTATGCCGCGAATGACCGGGTGGTGTTTGCCACCCGGGAGCCGGTTTGGAACGAGGTTTGGCTGGTGCCCCATATCCGCGGCACGCCGCGCTGGTTCATTTGCAGCAAGACACCGCTTTTCGACCCGCAGGGAGAGCTGCTCGGGCTCGCCGGATTCATGCGGCCGATCGCCACCCCGGAGGATCAGCGGGCTTACTTCGGCGAGTTGCAGCGGGTGATCAACCACATCGAAACCCATCTTTTCGATGAAATCAGCGCGGAAGCTCTGGCCGGCCTCGCGGGGCTTTCGGTGTCCCAATTCAACCGGCGATTCCGGCGTTTGCTCCGGCTCTCCCCGATGGAATATGTGCTGTCCCTGCGGGTTCAGGAGGCCCAGCGCCTGTTGGCCACCACCCGGCAATCGGTGGGGGAGATCGCGGCCGCGACCGGTTTTTGTGACCAGAGTCACCTCACGAAGCGTTTCCGCGCGGTGACGGGGATGACTCCGTTGGCCTATCGGCACCGCTATCAGCGGGAATGACGGGAAACGCCGGGCGCGCTCAGCCCGCGAAGGCGTGGGCGGGCATGCCGCGCACGGGAAGTTCCACGGCGAAGAGTCTTCCCGCCAACGGTTCTTCGAGACCCTTCTTGATGCCGGTGGTGACATAGAGCGTGCGCAAGTCCGGACCGCCGAAAGCCGGAGCGGTGGTTTCCACGCAGGGATAGCGGATGCTCTCCAGCATCTTGCCGTTGGCCGGATCCAAACAGACGACGCATCCGCCGTGGCACATGGCGACCCAGAGATGCCCGAGCCAGTCGATCGTCATCCCGTCCGGGGAACCCTCGAGTCCCAGCGCGGCGGTATCCACGACGGCGCGCGGCGAGGTGATCGAGCCGGTGGCGAGGTCGTAATCGAAGGCGAGGACCTTGCGGGTCGGAGTGTCGATGTAATACAGGGTGTCCGCGGCGGCGTTCCAGCAGATCCCGTTGGAGTTGGTCACCGGGCCGAAGCATTCTGAGACGCGGAGATCGGGATCGAGTCGATAGAGCCGGGCGTCGCCGGTCTTCCTGACGGTGCTGATGGTGCCGGCCCAGAAGCGCCCGGCGGGGTCGCATTTGCCGTCGTTGAAGCGGTTGTCCGGTTTCTTGTCGGGTTCGGGATCGGCGATGGGCGATTTGGCTCCGGAGAGGGGATCGAGGAAGGAAAAGCCATGGTCTCCCGCGATCACGAGGCCTCCCCCGGAGCGGGGCACGACACAGCCGACGCGTTCCCCGGCCTGCCAAACCGTCTCCGCGCCGGAGAGGGGATCGAAACGGACGACCTCGTGGGACTCGATGTCCACGTAGTAGAGATGGTCCTGCCACCAGAGGGGGCCTTCGCCCCAGGACGAGACCCGGGAGCCGACGGGGAGGGGAGAGAGATTCATGGGGGGCATCCTCGCGGAGAGGACGGGAAGCGCAACCGCCGGTCCTGCAATATTGCGAGGGCGGACGGGGCGGTGGAAGGTTTGTCATTATAAATTGTCGGGAGTTCGCGATTGACTTTTCGGGGGGGAGTTGTGAGGGTGGTCCTCGATCATGAAATTCACTCCGTTGGCAGCCTTGTTGGCCATTGGTGCGCTCGTCAGCGTCGGTTGTGAGAGCACCGGTTCGGACGGATCTTCCGCCGCTTCGGGTGATGTCCAACCGCCTGGGGCCGCGGCGGGTTCAGGCGCGATCGGGTTCCTTGTGACGAATTACCCTCCGCTGGAGCAGTGGATGGACGAGCGCTTCAAAATTCGTTACGAAAACATGCCCCTGAGCATGGTGTTTGATCAGCAGCCGATCTCCGAGATTCGATACAAGCTGGAGAACCTTCCGCCCAATGCTCCGGTGCTGAATCTGGTATCGTCCTCGATCAGCCGACGTGAGATTCTCAAGGAGATCTCGGACTTTTTCCAGGTGGACATGACCGTGGAAATGGTGAGCGGGCAGCCGAGCCAGGTCATCGTCCGTGGTCGTCAGGCGTCCCCCGGCACTTATGCGCCGCCGGCTCCGCTTGGCACCTTGTCGTCCAATCAGTCCGCGGAATCGCTTTCGCCCGATCCTGCGCTTCGCTGACGCTTCCGGCGGGGGCGGGCGGCATGGAGAGTCCGGAGCCAGGCTCCGAGAATGCCGATTCCCTTGGCCAAAACCTCCGGCGGTTGGGTGTAGGACAGGCGGAGACATTGCCGCTGGTGGGGGGATTCCCCGGGCATTCCGTAAAAAAAGTAGTTCCCCGGAACGACAATCACCCCGCGTTCTTTCAGGCCGAGGTACAGTTCCCGGCTCGTCAGGGGGCAGTCTTCAAGCCAGAGCCAGAGGAAAAAGGCTCCTTCCGGTTCATGGACACGATACGGCAGGCCGTCCAGTTCCCGGTCGATGAGTGCCAGGGCCTCCAGGCAGCGGTGTTGATAGAAGGGACGGATGAAATTGCGGCAGAGGGTCTCCAGTTCACCGGACTGGAGCAAGGATCTCGCGATGAACTGTCCCAGATTGTTGTTGGCCAATCCCACGACGGCGTTCAGGGCGGCAATCTCGCGGATGACGTCCGGCGGACCGACGACAAAACCGGTTCGAGTGCCCGGGAGTCCGAGTTTGGAGAGGCTGAGAGTCTGGATCACATTGGGATGCCAGAAAGGCTCTGCGTTGGTGTAAACCACTCCGGGGAAGGGCAGACCATAGGCATTGTCCAGCAAGAGGGGGATGCCGTGGGCCGATGCGAGAGAGGCGAGACGTTCCAATTCCCCCCGGGTCACCACATTGCCGCTCGGGTTTGTGGGGCGAGAGAGGCAGATCGCGCCGATCTCCGGCGTGATCCGGAGTTGGTCGAAATCGATGTGATATTTGAAGCGGTGGGGCCGGGTCTTTTTGATTTTGCCCGGGCAGGCGACGAAGAAGTCGGGCTCGAGACCTTGGTCGGCATAGCCGATGTATTCGGGAGCAAGGGGAAGGAGGATCTTGCGGGTCGGCTGATCTTCTCCGGCGCCGCGCCCTCCGAAGAGATTGAGGAGGTAAAAGAACGCGGTTTGTCCGCCCGGGGTCACGGCAATGTTTTCGGGCCCGATCTCCCAACCGCAGGACCGGTTGAGGAATTGGGCCAAATCCGCGCGGAATCCCGGGTTGCCGGCCGGAGGATCATAATTCCCGAGCAGGGGGCCGAGGGCTACCGGATCTTCGGTCAACCCGGTGAGAATCCGTGCCCAGATGGCTTCGACATCGGGAATCCGGGCGGGATTGCCGCCGCCCATCATCACAACATCGGAACTCCCGGAAGCCAGGGCGGAGCCGAGGTCCTCCATCAGCTCGAGGATGCCGGAGCGGTGGGCGATCCGGGATGCGAGCCGGCTGCGGGGGAACATGGGGCCGGATCAGCCTTCCTGATCCTCGGCGGGGACTTCGACGCCACCGGCGGTCCTGACGATCATCTTGATATCGACGGTGACTTCGGGATGGAGCTTGACGGGGATGTCGAATTGGCCGGTCGACTTGATCGGCTTCTCCATGTGGATGAGATGGCGGTCGATCTTCTCGTTGATCTTCTCTTCGAGGGCCTTGACCACGTCGTTGAGGGAGATGGACCCGAAAGCCTTGCCGGTGGCACCGGTTTGCAATTCGAGTTCGAGTTTCACGCGGCGGATCTTGCTGGCGATCTTCTCGGCTTCCTCGAGTTCGGCGGCTTCGCGGGCGGCGCGTTTTTTCTTGAGGGACTCGAGATTGCGGAGGTTGCCCTTGGTGGCTTCGAAAGCCTTGCCGTGGGGAACGAGGAAATTGCGGGCGTAACCGCGGCGGACCCGGACGACATCGCCCTCGGAACCAAGGTTGACGACTTTTTCGCGGAGGATGACTTCGGTGTGGGCCATGGCGGCAGGAATGGTTCGCAGGGTTCGAAAACGGGCGGAGTAGGTCGCCCCTTTTGTCGAGGATGTCAAGGGACTGTGTTGGGGGAGGGATGAATCCGGAGAAAAGGGCGGATTTTTTCCAGCTTTCCCGGGCCGATGTGGGGCACCCGGAGCAGGTCATCGACGGAGCTGTAGGGGCGATTTTCAATGATGGCCAGAGCGGTGGTCTCGCCGACTCCCGGCAATTGCATCAATTCGTCACGGGCGGCCGAGTTCAGCTCGAGGGTGCTGCCCTCGCCCAGCTTGGAGGTTCCTTGAACGCGCTCGAGCTCCGCTTCCTCGGCGCGCAAATCACGGCGTTCCTCGGTCAGCTTGTCCCAATTGGTGATGGACCAGATCCCCTCGCCCCGCTTGCTGGCAAGCAGTTCGAGGTCCTCGAGGCTTTTCTGCCACTCTTCCCCGGTCATGCCGTCCGGTCGTTCGCGGCAGACGCCGAAGGCGCGCGCCAAACCCATGCGGACCAAAGTCTCGGCCAGATCGCTCCCATCCCAGAGCGTCACGAAGGCGTAGACCCGTTGATACTGGGGGTCTCCCCGGCCGTCGGCAAAAGCGGTGTGGACCTGGAACGGCCGCGCCAGCAATTCCCGGGTTTTTTCCTTGGCCGCAAACCCGAATTGCTGGGCGGCTTCGATGTCCTCGACGCCGAAAAAGCGGCGTTGGTCACGCAACCGGCGGGCGTTGGATTCATCCCCGGCCACATGGGTTTCGACGCAATCGACCCCGTAGAGCCGGATCGTGATGGGGCTCCCGTCCGGTTTGAGCACAGGGAAGCTGTCGCCATCAGCCCAAGGCTCATCCTGGAACCTGCAGGGGGCGATTTCGATCAACGCCGCGGGTTCTGCGGCCCGCGCGACCAGAGCGGCCAGAGCGAGGAAAAGCAGAAGAGCAGAAGGGGGCACCCGCTCACTGTTCTTGGAAACAGATGGGTTTGCAAGCAGTCGTTTGGCGAGTCTTCGTGGGAAGGTGGAGTTCACTTGCGGCTCAGGCGGGCGAACATCACCGCGCCGAGGCTCATGAAAACCACGTTCGGCAGCCACATGAGAAGGTGCGGATAAGCGGCGGGGGTGTTGGAGAAGGAGTCCGCGACGATGATGAATACGAAATAACAGATGGCGATGATCATGCTCAGGGCGAACCCGATCGAGGTTTCACGGCGCTGGGCGGTGACGCCGAGCGGCACGCCGACGAGGCAAAACGTAATACAGGCGAGAGAGAGGGAAAGGCGCTTGTGCATCTCCGTCCGGTAAGAGGATTTGAGGACGGGATCGAGTTCCCCGGCCGTTTTCTGGCGCAATTCGGAGAGGGTCATGAAGCTGGGCTTCGATTTCCGGTGCCGGTCCCGGAGCTCGGCGAGGGAAATCTGCAAAGTGGCATGGCCCGGCTTCACGTAATGATGGAGTTGGAACTCGGACTTTTCGTCGCTCTCCGCCTTTTCGATGTGGGCGTCCTCGAGTTCCATGATGAGATCATCGAGATTTCCCGGATCGAATCCGATGACGCCCTCGGCGGCGCGGATGAAAATGTCGGGCATGGCCCTTCCGCTGAGCTTGACCATCTGGAGATTCTTGAGCCGGTAACGTCCGGAGCCATCGTCCAGCAGTTGCCGTTCCTCGGTGTAGAGCAGATAACCGGGGAGGGTGTTGATGACCTCGTCATTGACGAACATGGCCCCGGGATTTTGGGTGGCGATGCGAAAGAAGGCTTGGGCGATTCTCGACTGGGATTTGGGGGCGAGGTCGGTGTTGAGCCAGAAAGACGCGGCGGTGGCGATGAGCCCGACGGTGAAAACCGGGGCGCAAATGCGGCCCATGCTCATCCCGGCCATGCGGAGGGCGGTCAGTTCGTTGTCGGCGGAAAGGCGTCCGTAAATGAGCAGGATGGAGGTCAGCATGCCCCAGGGGATGGTGAAGATGAGGGAGAACGGGAGCACGTTGACCATGAACTCGAGGACGAAGCCCCAGCCGAGTTCGGGGTGTTTGTCGAGCTTCGAGATGAGCTTTTGGAACACGTTGCCCAGCACGAGGACCATGCTGAGGACGAACACGGCGAAAAACGTGGAGGAGACGAGCTGTTTGCCGAGGTAACGGTCGAAAATCTTCAGCATGGAGGATGAGGCGGATTCTGCACCGGCGGGGACTACCTGGCAAACACTCTATGAGTCGAGGCGACGGCCCGGCATTGACTTCGCCGGGGGGCGGCGTAGACTTACCCTAGCGACGGGGGTGCGGAGCCGGATATTCACCGGTCGGCTGAGATCCCGGAGAGATCCGGGGACCCTTTGAACCTGAAGCGGGTAATGCCGCCGCAGGGAGATCGGTTGTGTGCAGCGGTTGAATGAACGGTTGAACGTTTGAGACCGCCCGGGGCACCGCCGCCACCGTATGCTGTGCAGAGCCCTGTGATTGCAAACCGATGATCAAGTCCGACCTCAGTCCTGAGATCCGTCGCGAGGCGGAGTCCCTTTTCCCCAAGAGCCATCGCGTCTACGTCCGGGGAAGCCGCCATCCGGACGTGCTGGTTCCGATGCGGGAGGTGGAGCTGTCGCCAACCCGTCACGCGAGTGGGAGGATGGAGGAGAACGCTCCGGTGAGGATTTACGATCCCTCGGGACCGTGGGGGGATCCAGCCTTCAACGGGTCCGTGGAGGCGGGGCTGCCGGCGTTGCGGGCTGATTGGATCCGGGCGCGCGGGGATGTGGAAGAATACGAGGGGCGCCCGGTCAAGCCCTCGGACAACGGATACCTGTCCGATGCCCATGCCGAACGGTTCAACACCGGGAAAGCGGAGCGCAACCGGTTGAAATGGTTCCCCGGTCTGTCGCGCCGTCCGTTGCGGGCCACCGGACACCCGGTGAGTCAACTCTGGTATGCGCGGCAGGGGATCGTGACCCCGGAAATGGAGTTCATCGCGATCCGGGAGAACATGGGGCGGGAACAGCAGCGGGCCGCCGCCGGGGGACGCGCCAACCAGATCGGCTTCCGTCATCCGGGCCAGCCTTTCGGCGCCGCCATTCCCGGGGAGATCACCCCGGAATTCGTGAGGGACGAGGTGGCGCGGGGGCGGGCCATCATTCCGGCGAACATCAACCATCCCGAGTTGGAGCCGATGATCATCGGCCGCAATTTCCTCGTCAAGATCAACGCCAACATCGGCAATTCCGCCGTCGCCTCCACGATTGACGAGGAGGTGGAGAAGCTGCGCTGGGCCACCAAATGGGGGGCGGACACGGTGATGGATCTCTCCACGGGGAAGAACATCCACGCCACGCGCGAGTGGATCCTCCGCAATTCTCCGGTCCCCATCGGGACGGTGCCGATTTACCAAGCGCTCGAGAAGGTGAACGGGCGGGTGGAGGATCTTTGTTGGGAGGTTTTCCGGGACACCCTCGTCGAACAGGCGGAGCAGGGGGTGGACTATTTCACGATCCATGCCGGGGTGCTCCTGCGCTTCATTCCGCACACGGCGCATCGGATGACCGGGATCGTGAGTCGGGGCGGATCCATCATGGCGAAGTGGTGCCTGACCCATCACCGGGAAAACTTCCTCCATGAGCATTGGGACGAGATCTGCGACCTGATGGCGGCCTACGACATCTCGTTCTCGATCGGGGACGGTTTGCGGCCGGGTTCGATCGCGGATGCCAACGACGTGGCCCAGTTCGGGGAATTGAAGACGCAGGGGGAACTCACCCGGCGCGCTTGGGACCGGGGCGTCCAAGTGATGTGCGAGGGGCCGGGGCACGTGCCGATGCACATGATCGAGGAGAACATGCAAAAGCAGTTGGAGTGGTGCCACGAGGCCCCCTTCTACACCCTGGGACCTTTGACGACCGATATCGCCCCGGGTTACGACCATATCACGAGCGGGATTGGTGCGGCCATGATCGGGTGGTATGGCACGGCGATGCTCTGTTATGTCACGCCGAAGGAGCATTTGGGGCTCCCGAACCGGGAGGATGTGCGGGAGGGTGTGGTCACCTACAAGATCGCGGCGCATGCGGCCGATCTCGCCAAGGGGCATCCCGGGGCCCAGGTTCGCGACAACGCGCTTTCCAAGGCGCGGTTCGAATTCCGGTGGGAAGATCAGTTCAACCTGTCGCTCGACCCGCTGCGCGCCCGGGAGTTTCACGACGAGACGCTGCCTCAGGAGGGAGCGAAGACCGCCCATTTCTGTTCCATGTGCGGACCGACTTTTTGTTCCATGAAAATCACGGAGGACGTGCGCAAGTTCGCGGAGGAACAGGGCTTGGGCGAGGCGGAGGCGATCCAGGCCGGCATGGAGGCCAAGGCCCGGGAGTTTCAAGAGCAGGGAGCCGACATCTATTCGTAAACCGAAACGTTCCGATCGATGAAAAAAATCATTCGTTTCATGCTGTTGGGCTGGGTTTTGGCGCTTGTTTCCTGCGCCACGCCTGGTTTTGACCGGGCATGGAAGCAGAGCCTTTCCGCCGGGGCGCCTGCTGCCGGCGAGGTCACCGGGGCTTGGACCGGGGAATGGACCAGCGCGGCGAACGGGCACACCGGGAAGTTGCGCTGTTTGGTGGAGCGGAAAGACGCCGATACCTTGAGCTTCCGGTATTGGGCGACCTGGGCGGGTTGGATGAAGGCCTCGTTCCGGGTCGAGGGCGGCCTGCAACCCCGTCCGGATGGAAGTTACCGGGTGGAAGGGAGCAAGAAGATGTTTCCCTGGGGAACCTATTCTCACGAAGGGGTGATCTCCCCGGATCATCTCAAAGCCGGGTTCCGCTCCGCCCGCAGCAATCTGGGAACTTTTGAGATGCATCGTCCGTCAACCGGAGCCAACCCATCCGAGTGAATTCTCCAACCCCCTGAAGCCATGGCCAACCCGCGAAACTCCGCCGCTCCGCAGATTGAACTCTCCGTCGGGAAGCTCTCCTTCGGCATTCTGGCCCTCCTCGTCGTCTGGGGCGTCGCGAGCTCCATCTACACCGTTCCGGTCGACTCGGTCGCGATCGTGACCCGGTTTGGGAAATATATCCGGGAGGCGGATCGGGGATTCAACTTCAAGCTGCCGCTCGGGATTGAGGAGGCCACGGTCGTGCCGGTGCGGCGGCAGATGAAAATGGAGTTCGGGTTCGGGACGGAAGGCGGCACCAACCGATACCAGACATCCAGTTGGGAGGAACAGAAGTTTGAACAAAACATGGTGACCGGGGACCTGAACGCCGTTTTGGTCCAGTGGGTGGTGCAATACAGCATCCGGGATGCGCTCTCTTATCTCTTCAAGGTGCACGAACCCGAGCAGACGTTGCGGGACGCGTCCGAAGCGGTCATGCGTTCGGTGATCGGCGACCGGACGGTGGACGAAGTGATCACCGTGGGAAAAGACGAGATTGAGCGGGAAGCGGTCGGTCAACTCCGGGAAATCGCGGAGTCCTATGACATGGGGATCGCGATTGATCTGGTGCAGCTCCGTTTCGTGGACCCGCCGGCGGAAGTGCAACCGTCGTTCAACGACGTGAACAAGGCGCAGCAGGAACGTCAGCAGAAGATCAACGTGGCCCAGAGGGACTACGAAACGGCGGTGCCCCGGATGAAGGGGACGGCCCAGAAGATGGTGAGCGAGGCGTTGGGATATCAATCCAAGCGGGTCAACGAAGCGGAGGGGGACGTGGCCAAATTCAAGGCCTTGCTTACCGAATACAAGCGGTCTCCGGAAATCACGAAACGCCGGATTTATCTGGAGACGTTGCGGGAGGTTCTTCCCGGGATGGGGAGGAAAGTGATCATTGACGAAAGCGGAACGCAGGCCCTGCCCCTGCTGCAGCTGGGAGGAGAAACGAGCGGAGGAAAATAAGACATGAACAAATGGCCCGTCACTTTGGGATTTCTCGCGGCGCTTCTGCTGCTGGTTTTGGTCGCGTTCGACGGCGTTTACACCGTGGACATGACCGAGCAAGTCATTGTCACGCAAGGCGGGCTGCCGGTCGGTGAACCGGTGGTCAGCGCCGGGTTGCATTTCAAGCTCCCGGTGGTGCATCAGGTGATGCGGCTGGAGAAGAGGGTTCTCGAGTGGGATGGGCCATCCCGGGAAATGCCGACCAAGGACAAGACGAACATCATCGTGGACGCCTATGGACGCTGGCGGATTTCCGATCCCCTGGCCTTCGTGGAAAACGTGCGGGACATCCGCAGCGCCCTCTCCCGTCTCGATGACGTGCTGGGGAGCGAGATCCCCAAAACAGTGGGGAGTCACGAGGCCGCGGAGATCATCCGGTCCGAGGTGGACCGCAAGGCTCAGATCACGGACGTGCTGTCCAGCAATCTCGGGGAGACCAGCCAGCTCCGGGCGATCCGCTACGGGCGGGCGAAGATCGAAGAGGAGATCCGGACGCGGGCGGTGGAAAAGTTGAAGGCGAAGCCTTGGGGAATCGAGTTGCTGGACGTGCAGTTGAAAAGGGTGAACTATCAACCGGAGGTCGAGACCACGATTTACAGCCGCATGGTGAGTGAGCGGGCCCGGATCGCGGAAAGATTCCGGTCCGAAGGGGATGGCGAGGCGGACCGGATCCTCGGGGAGAAAGATCGGGAACTCAAGGACATCGAGTCCACCGCTTACAAGGAGGTGGAGACGATCAAGGGGAAGGCGGATGCGGATGCGGCCCGGATCTACGCGGAGGCTTACAGTTCCGCGCCGGATGCGGCGGAGTTCTACGAGTTCCTCCAGACGATGGAAGTTTACCGGTCGCTCAACGGTCAGGATACGACGCTGGTGCTCTCCACCGACAGCGACGTGTTTCAATTCCTCAAGTCGATGGAGCCGGCCAGCCGCAAGAAAGCGGGGACCCCGGCCCTCGATCCGAACGGGGAGCTTCCCTTGTTTCTGAGGGACAAATAGTCAGGCGACGTCATGATCAAATTTCTCCACACACGCATCCGGGTGGCGGACTTGGACCGCAGCATCCTGTTCTACGAGAAACTGGGCTACCGCTTGGACCGGCGCACGGACAAGTCTCCAGCGGGGAATCAATTGGCCTTTCTGGACTTGGAGGGGAACGACCATTTTCTGGAGTTGTGTTACTCGCCCGGCTTCAAAGTGGTTTTTCCCGAGGATCTGATGCACACGGCGCTCGGAGTTCCCGACATCATGAGCTACTGCGACGGCCTGGAACAGGCGGGGCTCGAGGTTTGGCCCGGTGATTGGCGGGAGGCGTTTCCCTCCGGAGCCAAATCCAAGATGGCGTTCGTGACGGATCCGGACGGCTACGAAGTGGAAATCCTCGAGCGAAAATGACTTCCGGCCGTGTGACGGGGATGTTTCCTCCGTTCTCGTTGCTTTGGCCGTGTCCGCCCTGATCCAACCGCTTCTGGTTCCGGCGCCACGAAACCTTCCACGGCCCGATGCATTGCACCCATTGAAAAACGGAGCGGATCCAAGTGGTTTTCCGCTGGCATCCTTCCCGATTGCCTCCATGATCCGGCATGCGTTCAATCTGGTCCGATTCGGAAGCCGCCGCTTTTGCCGGTGATTTGGGAAAACGGGTCTACACGTCCCGTCTCTTGGGGGCGGATCCGGAACTGGTTTTGCACGGGGGCGGCAACACGTCCGTCAAGACTCGGGAAACGGATTTTTTCGGGGAGACGGTCGATGTGCTCCACGTCAAGGGAAGCGGTTGGGATCTGGCGACGATCGAGAACGCGGGTTTCGCGCCGGTGCGCATGAAGCCGTTGCTGCGGATGGCGGAGATTCCCCACCTTTCCGATGCGGACATGGTGCGGCAGCAGCGGGCGGCGATGTTGGATCCGGAGGCTCCCAATCCGTCCATCGAGGCCATCCTGCACGCCATCATTCCCTTCCGTTTCGTGGATCACACGCATGCCAATGCGATCATCGCGTTGACCAACCATGCGCAGGGTGGGGAACGGGTCCGCGCGGTATTTGGCGGGGAGGTGCTCATTGTTCCTTACGTGATGCCGGGATTCATCCTGGCACGGACGGTGTGGGAGCTGATCCGCGGGCGGGATCTGACGGCGGAAGGAATCCGCGGCATCGTCCTGATGAATCACGGGATCTTCACCTTTGCGGACGACGCCCGCGCCAGCTATGAGAACATGATCGAATTGGTCTCCCGGGCGGAGGCGGCCTTGGGGGGCTGGGGGGCGACCCTGGCGGGGGCCGGAGCGGCAACGGCGGATCTTTTGGGGTTGGCCGAATTGCGGGGGCAGGTTTCCCGCCTGCGCGGGGCGGCGATGATCGCCCGGCTCGATTCGAGCGAGGCGGCGGCGGGTTACGCATCGTTGCCCCACATCGCGGACCTAGCGGCGCGTGGACCGGCGACTCCGGACCACAGCATCCGGACGAAGCGGATTCCGGCGGTGTTGGGAGCGGACCGGACGGCTTCCTTGCAGGCTTATGCGGCGGAATACGCGGCCTATTTCCAGCGGCACGCCAAGGGGCAGACCATGCTCGACACGGCTCCGCGGGTGGTCATTTGGCCCGGGCAGGGGGTGGTCTCGTTCGGTCGGAGCGTGACCGAGGCGGATGCCGTTGCGGACATCGCGAAGGCCACTTGGGAAACGGTGCAGAGGGCGGAGACGACCGGAGGCTGGCGGGCACTTTCCGAGCGGGACATCTTCGAGGTGGAATATTGGGATCTGGAACAGGCGAAGTTGCGGCAGGGCGGGGCGGCGAAGGTGCACCAGGGCAAGGTGGCCTTGGTGACCGGGTCGGCGGCCGGAATCGGGTTCGCCTGCGCGGAGGCGCTCGCCTCCCAGGGAGCCAAGGTCATCGGCATGGATCTCAGCCCGGAAATCGTGGAAGGCATGGCCAGCCTCGGCGGCGAGGGATTGGTGGTCAACCTGACCCAGGACGAGGCGGTGATCGCCGCCGTGGAGGGCGCGGTGCGGCGCTTCGGAGGGATCGACATCCTGGTGAGCAACGCCGGCATTTTCACGGCCGGTCAGTATCTGGACCAGCTGGAGCAGTCGAACTGGGACAAATCGATGGCCGTGAACCTGACCAGTCATCAGAAACTTCTCAAATACACCATTCCCTACCTCAAGCACGGGATCGATCCGGCCATCGTGCTCGTGGGCTCCCGCAATGTCCAGGCTCCCGGCGCGGGGGCCGCCAGTTATTCCTGCGCCAAGGCCGCTCTGACCCAATTGTGCCGGGTGGCCGCTTTGGAACTGGCCCCGGCCGGTGTGCGTTGCAACATCATTCACCCGGACGCGGTGTTCGATACCAAACTTTGGACTCCGGAGAATCTGGCCCGTTCAGCGGAGCGCTACGGCATGACCGTGGAAGAATACAAGGCCCGCAACCTGTTGCGCACGGAGATCAAGTCCCGGGACGTGGGAGCCATGGTGGCCGCGATGGCCAGCCCGCTGTTCGGCAAAACGAC
Organism: Verrucomicrobiota bacterium; assembly: GCA_018970725.1. Classification (GTDB taxonomy): domain Bacteria; phylum Verrucomicrobiota; class Verrucomicrobiia; order Verrucomicrobiales; family DEV007; genus V1-115. Next base: position 50,022 of record JAGWVU010000024.1, on the reverse strand, counting down.
CGGGGCGCAGATCCCGGTGGATGGCGGCAACGACCGCGTCATCTGAGCGGGACCGAAAGAACTTGATGGCCAAGCCGACACTCTCTTCAATTCCCTTACCCACCTCATCGTCATGTTGAACAAAAAACTGGTAAATGATCCCCTGAAAGTGGCCGACGAATTGCTCGACGGCCTGGTTGACGCCTACGACGGCGAATGTGTCAAGGTGGGCAGGCGGTCCATCGTCAGGACTTCCATTCCCCAAGGCAAAGTCGCTCTCCTCGTCGGCGGCGGAAGCGGTCACGAGCCGATTTACCACGGCTTGGTCGGGCGCAATCTCGCAGACGGGGCCGCTTGCGGCGATATCTTCGCGGCACCGACTCCCGACATCGTGCTCGAAGCGACGCGCGCCGTGAACCGGGGGAACGGGGTCCTTTACCTTTACGGAAACTACGCCGGGGACGTGATGAACTTCGATATCGGCAGCGAAGACGCGCGGGACGAGGGGATCGATGTCCGCACCGTGCTGATTTGGGACGATGTCTGTTCGGCCGCGCCCACCGCGAAGGGCAAGCGGCGGGGCGTGGCCGGGTTGGTGCCGATCGTGAAGATCGCCGGGGCGGCCTCCCAGTCCGTTAAAAGTCTCGCGGAACTGGAGCGGATCGCGCGCAAGGCGGTTCTCCAAACCCGTTCCGTGGGCGTCTCCATGTCTCCAGGCTCGATCCCGGCCACCGGGAAACCGACGTTTGATATCGATCCGGACAAGATCGGTCTGGGGATGGGAATCCACGGTGAACCGGGGGTCGCGGAAATCCCGATGACCACGGCGGATGATCTCACCGGGAAAATGTTGGAACTTCTCTTCAAAGACTTCGCCGACGACGGCGAGGTCGAGGAGTTGCGCGCCGGAGACGAGATCGTCTTTTTCGTCAACAGCCTGGGGGCGACCACGATGATGGAGTGCCTGATCGCGCTGCGCAAAGCCAGGCAGGTCCTCGGAGCCCGCGGCATCAAGGTCTACGACACGATCGTCGGGCCCTTGGTGACCTGTCAGGAAATGTCCGGGATCTCGTTCAGCGTGACCCGGCTCGACGCGGAATTGAAGGGTTATTGGAATCTGCCCTGTGAGTCGGTGTGCTACAGCAAGATGGAAACCCTGGGCACGGCGGTGGGAAGCGAGGCCGCTCCGGCTGTGGCCGCCGTTCCCTCGGGTCCCGGACTCGGCGTGGGCCAGGTCCACGAGATGTTGCGTCAGGTGGCCGCGCGGATCATTGCCGCGGAGCCGGTGCTTACGGATGCCGACCGGGCCCTCGGCGATGGCGACCACGGTCTGGGCATGCAACGTGGGATGGAGGCGGTTCTTGAGGCGCTCGGCGGCCGCACGTTCACCACGGTCGATGAACCTTTCACCGAGATGGGGCGGGCCATGATGTCTTCCATGGGCGGCGCTTCGGGCGTGGTCTTCGGGACTCTGTTCCGGGCGGCCGGGCGGGAATTGAAGGGGCGTCCGGTCCTCGATGCGTCCGGTCTGGCCCAGTCGCTCCAGGCGGCCGTGGAGTCGATCCAACAGCGGGGCGGGGCCAAGCCGGGGGACAAGACCATGCTCGATGCCTTGGACCCCGCGGCCCGGCGCGCTCTGGAGGTGGTCGCCCTGCCCCTCACGGAAGCTCTGAAGGAGGTCTCCGATGCCGCCACGGCCGGAATGGAAGCGAGCCGCAATCTGATCGCCACCATGGGCCGGGCCAAGACCCTCGGGGAGCGGTCCATCGGCCACCCGGACGCCGGTGCGGTCTCGATCGCGATTATCTTCCAAGCGATGAGGGACTACGCGAATTCTTGAGCATTTGCGTCCGCGGGACGGCGCCAATCGAAAGATAGGGGGTATTGACAATAGGGATAACCTGTGAATAACTCAGGTCAATTCCCGTATTTGCTTCTAATTTTTGGTGCCGTTCTCTTGTGAAAAATCCATTCGAGTCCCAAATCGCGGATCCGTCCCAGCTCCCCTTTTCTTATCGGGAGTTCCTGGCGGAGCGGGACGAGATCCTGAAGATCAGGCGGAGGTTGAGCCAAGTCGCAGGTTATGACGTGGATTTCGATCTGGCCCTGATGGATTGGATGACGAATCACCGGGAAAGTTGGATCGCGACGCGGTCCCGGCAGATCTCAGCAGCTTGATCCCGCCTTGCGGGCGGCTCATGCGGCGCGCACTTTGATCACCACCTTCGTCACCGTTTCCGGAGATTCGGTGGCCACACAGGGGGAGTGGGCGTCTTCCGGGTAGAAAATCGCGAAACTGCCGGGTTCCATGCGCAGCAGGGTGTGAGGCTGGACCAGCTTCCATTTGGCGACGTCCTTGGATTCGTCATGGGAGCGGGTTGGATGGGACAGGGTGGCGAGCGGAACCCAGAGAATGGTTTCGCTTCCCTGCAACACGCACTGGATATCGATGTAACGGCGGTGGGCTTCGAATTCCGCTTCAGCGGGCGGTTTGGTGGTGGTCCGTTGCACCAGGGCGAAGACGTCGTCCCCTGCGATATCGTGGCGTCCTTCGGTCTCGTGGCCGGTCAGGTCGCGCAGAAAGGCGAAAGCCATGGCAAAGCGGGGATGCAACGTTTCGTAGCGGGCCGAATGAGCGAGGGTGTCGAGGATCATGACGGTGGTTTTGGGATAGTTGCGCGAAGGCGGAATGCAAGGAATCGTTCGCCATCGCCATGTCTTTGCCCGCCAGCACACCAGATGGAACCCGCTTCGAAGTCTGGGCCCCGGACCGGGAGCGGGTGGCGGTGCGAATCGGCGGGCGGGAGTTTCCCCTGGAACGTGGCGATGAAGGGTGGTGGGGGGCGTTGGTGGGCGGGGCGCGTCCGGGGGAAGATTACTGGTTCGTGTTGGATGGGGAGACGCGGCGTCCCGATCCGCGGTCCCGATTTCAGCCCCAAGGCGTGCATGGTCCCTCCCGGGTGGTGGATCCGACGGGCTATCGGTGGCGGGACCGGGGATGGCGGGGCATCGCCAGGGAAGATCTGGTAATTTATGAACTCCATGTGGGCACGTTTTCCCCGGAAGGAACCTACCGGGGGGCGACGCGGCGTCTCGATCACCTTCTTGACCTCGGGGCCACGGCGGTGGAGCTGATGCCGCTGGCGCAGGCACCCGGTCGCTGGAATTGGGGTTACGACGGGGTGAACCTTTTCGCTCCGAACCATCATTACGGGAACCCGGATGACCTCCGCGGGTTCGTTGACGATTGCCATGCGCGCGGTCTGGCGGTGATTCTGGACGTGGTCTACAACCACTTCGGGCCCGAGGGGAACTATCTTTGGGACTTCGGTCCCTACTTTTCCCGGCGTCACCAGACGCCTTGGGGGCCCGCGTTGAATTTCGACGGGCCGTCGAACGGGGCGGTCCGGCGGTTCACGGTGGAGAATGCGGTTTACTGGCTTGAAGAATATCATTTCGACGGGCTCCGGCTCGATGCCGTCCGGCTCATGCAGGATGAGAGTGAGCCGCACATCACCGTGGAAATTGCCCGGGCGGTGCACCGGTGGGCGGCCGGACGAGCCTACCCGGTCCACCTCATCGCTGAGGCGAATGTCCATGATCCGGTGCTCGTCGATCCCGCCTTGGGGGAGGGGGCCTATGATCTGCTGTGGAACGATGAGATCCCCCATGCCCTCTTCTCCGCGGTCTTGGGGCAGCACCGGATCGATGCCCGCGTTTACCGTGGGCTGGAGGATCTGGGCCGGGTGCTGGACTCCGGGTTTGTCTTCGAGCGGGAACGGACCGGGATCGGGATCGTCCGGAACGACAACCCGGAGCGCTGTGATTTGCGCCGCATGATGCAGGGGTTGCAGACCCATGACCAGGTGGGGAATCATCCGGCGGGGCGTCGTTTGCATCAGGTGGCTTCACCTGCCTTGCAGCGGGTGGGCGCGGCCATCGTGATGTTGCATCCGGCGGTGCCGATGTGTTTCATGGGCGAGGAATTCGCGGCATCGAGCCCGTTCTGCTTCTTCGTCGATTTCGGTGATGATCATCTGCGCGAGGCGGTGGTGGAAGGGCGCAAACGGGATTACCATCAGCACGATTGGGGGACCTTCGTTTCCCCGGTGGAGGAGGAGACGTTCCTCCGCTCCAAGCTCTGCGCCTTGGAAGACGGGGACCAAGGCATGTGGAACTGGTATCGGGCCCTGATCGCGCTCCGCAAGGCATGGCGCGCCGCTGGAGTGCTCGACCCCGGCGGCCTCGTGGTGGAGGGCCGACCGGAAGACGGTTGGTTCCGGATGGGGCTTGGCGCAGGGGCGGCGGAGGTGGTGATCAACCTCGGGCGGACGCCGATCCGTTCTCCGGCCCGCGAAAGCGTGGTTCTTTATTCCGGTTGGAATCGGTTCGGAGGGAAACTGGGGGATCAGATCATCCCGGAAGAACTGCCGGAATGCTCGGCCTTGGTGATTTCCCGGCTGGCCGATTGACTTGAGGGGGCTTCCTGTTCCAGAGTGTGCGGAACATGAAACTTGCGCGCGCTCTCGTTGTCTTGACGCTGGTCTTTCAGGCTGCCTCGTTGTCTGCCGGGGAAGAAGTGGTGGTTCCGGTCTCTCCCCGCCCGAATCCGCTCGCTCCGATCGGCCGGGCCATTGGCAAGGTGGTGGGGGGGTTTGGCGAGTGGATCGGCTCCATCTTCATCGGATCCGCCGAGGAGCTGGGCCTGACGGCAGTCGGAGCGGTGAACGCCACCGACACCTTCGTCACGGAAAAGGTCCCGAGGGTTTTCGAAGGGGCGGCCCGCTACGCGAACGACACGAAGAGCGACAACGAGTGAGGGCCTGCCTCCTCTGGCGGGGCCGGGTGGTCAGGCGCTGAGAACGGCGCCGTGGCGCTGGAGGAACTCGTTGCAGAGGGTTTCATAAGCCTCCGCCCCCTTGGAATCCGGCGCATATTCCAAGATGGTTTTGCCGTGGCTGGGTGCTTCCCCGAGCTTCACATTGCGCGGGATCACGGTGTCGTAAGCGATGCTGTTCATCTGCTGGCGCACTTCGTTGATCACTTCCTCCGTCAGATTGGTGCGGCCGTCGGCCATCGTGAGGACGATGCCTTCGATGACCACGCCGGGATTGACTCCGGTGGCGCGGATCTCGTTCAGCAGGTCGACCATTTTCGTCAAACCGATGAGGCTGAGGTATTCGCACTGCACCGGGATCACGATCTCATCCGCCGCCGCCAGGGCGCAGGTCATGAGGACGCCGAGGGAAGGCGGGCAATCGATCAGGAGATAATCGTAAGGAGCGATGGCCTTGTAATTCTGGAGCGGGGCGTGCAGCCTGGCGAGGCGGTGCTCGTCCGCCCCGAGATCGACCTCGATTCCGGAGAGATCGGCGTTGGCCGGGATGAGATGGAGATTCTCCAGGTTGGTGGCCACCGGGAGCCGGCTGATATCGCCCTGCCCGAGCATGGTCTCGTAAATGCTGGTGTGCTCCTCCGGGTTCAGTCCGAGGGTCTCGGTGGCGTTTGCCTGGGGATCAAGGTCCAGCACCAACACCTTCTGCCCGGCCCGGGCGAGGTAGGCCCCGAGATTGACCGCGGTCGTGGTTTTCCCGACACCTCCCTTGTGGTTGGATAGAGCAACGATTTTCATGGCGAACCGATTATAAAAACGGATTGATAGGCAACAACTCCTAACGGTGTCACAATCGGAAGCCTTTGGCAATCGGGTTTTCGTTTTTGGCGGTTGGCAAGGGGGCGACAGCCCGTGAGAGTGGGTTTCCGTCCCCTCATGAGTTCCTCGCCGCCCGCCCCCGATCTTCCTTTTGTCCTCACGGAAAAATGGCTTTCCGATGCCGCCGGTTGGAAGGTTTTGAAAGAGGCCCGGGCGATCCATCAGGGTGGAGGCGTGACTGAAGTGCGGGTGGAGGGGCGTCGCCTGAAGGGAGTGGTCAGTGCCCAGGGCAAACCGCAGGCCGCCGGTTTTGAGATCGAAGGCCGCACCGACTTGCGCAATCTCTGCCCCTGCCACCTTTCCCGGCGCTACGGTCAGGTTTGTGCGCATTCGACGGCCGTGGCCTTGGCACACATTCTGGGCGGAGGAGAGCCCGCGCCCTCCTCCCGGAACGAACCGGCCCTCCATCGACCCCCGCCGGAAGCGAATCCGGTCCAGACCGCGCCGGTGGAGACGCGCGGCGGGGTCTGCGTGCGGTTCGATGCCAGGTTTGCCGTTCTTTGGGAAAAGGGACGCATTCCCGTTCGGCTGGAACCGGCTCCGCGCGGCGGGGAGGCGGTTTGGAAATGGCTTGACCGGGCCGGGATCGGCAAGTTGCCGTCCATGTGCGTGGTGAACCCGGAGCAGGCGCTCGATCTTTTCGAGGTCCTCCGGGAGACCGGGGCGGGTTGGATGGGGGAAGAGTCCCTGACGGTCGCAGCAATGCCGGCGGCGCGGGTGCGGGTGCGTTTGGAAAACCTCGCGGACGGAGATTTCCGGCTCACTCCCTTGGTGCGGGATGACCAACGGTGGCAGTGGTTGCGGGCGGGCCAGCGCCGCTGGGTCTACTTTCCGCAGCGCGCCCTTCTCGAACCGGCGCGCCCGGCACCGGCCGGAGTCGGGTCGGCCTATGACGATCTTCTGGACGGGCGGACGGTGACGCTTGCGCCCGGTTTGTTGTTGGCGGGGTTGGCGGCCTGGCAGGAGAGTGTCGAGTTTTTATGGGAACCCGGGCAGGGAATTGTCATGCGGCCTGGCACGCCGGCCTTTTCAGCCCGCTTCGAGGGCTCGTTCAACGCCCTGAGCGGGATCGTGACCGTGGCTTACGGGGAAGCGGTGACGTTCCGGTTGGGGGAGGCGCCCCCGGCGGGATCTTTTCCCTACCGGGATGCGAACGGCGGGTTCGTGACCCGCAACGCCCTGGCGGAACGGATGGGCGCGGCCCGGTTGGAGGAATTCGGGTTCACCGGACCCGACGCGTCCGGGCAGTTTCATCTGCGCGGGGAGAAAGAGGTGGGGCGCTTTTACGCGCGGGGTTACCCCGGGTTGCGGCAGCATTGGAAGGTGGAGTTGGGAGAGCGTTTCCAACACGTCAGCCGCCAGGTGGAGATCATCCGGCCCCGTTTGGAGGAGCGGGGCGCGGACGCGAACTGGTTTGGGTTTGCCTTGCGTTACTCCGGGGACGGCGGGGTGGAGATCAGTCGGCAGGAGATCCGCAAACTTCTCGCCAAGGGGCAGAGCAAGATCCAATTGGCCAACGGACGCACCGCCTTCGTGGATCTGGAGGCTTGCGCCGAGGCGGACGAAGTCCTCTTCGATGCCCAACCGACCCAGGAGGACGGGCTGTTCCGGGCGCGCGCGTCCCAGGCGGGATTTCTGCGCACCGCGTTCCGGGAGGATCCGGGCCTGGGGAAACCGGTGGATCTGTCGGGACTGGGGGCTCTCGGGGCGGTGCTGCGGGATTATCAACGGGATGGGGTGAGTTGGTTGGCCGGGGTGTGGCGGGGCCCGGCCGGAGCGGGATTGCTGGCGGACGAGATGGGGCTGGGCAAGACCTTGCAAGCCTTGGCGGGAGCGGAGTGGCTCTGGCAGGAAGAAGGGGCCGGACAAATTCTGGTCGTCTGTCCCACCTCGTTGCTGCACAATTGGAAGCGGGAGGCGGAACGTTTTTTGCCGGAGCGCCGCTGCCATGTGCTCCACGGGAGCCGCCGTTGGGAGGAAGAGACGGAGATCGGGGCAGCGGACCTTCTGGTGACGAGTTACGCCCTCTTGGTCCGGGACGTGGAAGCGTTGGCCGGAAGGGAATTCCTCGCGGTGATTCTGGATGAGGCCGGGGCGATCAAGAACCCAGACACGCAAAGCGCCCGGGCGGCGCGCCAACTGCGGGCGCGGGCGCGTCTTGCGCTCAGCGGGACGCCGGTGGAGAACAGCGTGCGCGAGCTTTGGTCCATCTTCGAGTTTCTCATTCCCGGCTACCTCGGGCGCCGGGAGGAATTCAGGGATCGGTATGAACTGCCATTGGGCGGCGGGGCCGCTCCCCGGCCGGTGCTGGAGCGGTTGCGACAACGGATCCGACCGGTGATGTTGCGCCGGTTGAAGGAGAGCGTGGCCCGGGAGCTGCCACCCAAGATCGAACAGGTGCGGACCTGTGAACTGACGCCCGGTCAGGCCAAACTCTACGAGGCCATATTGCGCGAGTCCCGGCGGCAGATCGACGACGCCTTGTCCAAAAACAGCGAGGGCCAGGCCCGGATGACGATGTTGACCGCTTTGCTGCGCTTGCGGCAGGTATGCTGTGATCCCCGTTTGCTCGGGGTGGACGACGGCGCCAAGGTCGGTTCGGCGAAGCTGGAGTTGTTCAACGAGCTTTTGGAGGAGTGCGAGAGCGGCGGTCACAGGGTGCTGGTCTTCAGCCAGTTCACCGGGATGTTGAAACTCCTCCGGGAATCGCTGGATGAACGGGGCACGCCGTATGCCTATTTGGACGGAGCGTCAACGGATCGCGCGGCTCAGGTGGAGCGCTTCCAAGGCCCCCGGGGACCGGGGCTCTTCCTCATCAGTTTAAAGGCGGGAGGCTACGGTTTGACTCTCACCGCCGCGGACACCGTGATCCACTATGATCCCTGGTGGAATCCGGCGGTGGAAGCCCAGGCCACGGACCGGGCCCACCGGATCGGGCAGCTGCGACCGGTCAGCTCCTACAAACTCATCGCCGCCGGCACGGTGGAGGAGAAAATCGTCGCCCTGCAGCGCAAAAAAAGAGACGTCATCGAGGCTGCATTGGACGATGCCGCGCCCCTCATGCAGGGGCTGACGTTGGACGATCTGCGCGAGGTGATGGCTTGAACCCGCATCGTTCCCCAATCTGCCCCCGGGCCTCCGGACCGCCGGTGTGCGTCGAAGCCCCATCGACAATCATCCCGCTTGACTGTTCTCCGGGGCCTGGTCTTGGATGGAACCTCAGGCGGCTTGCAGGGCGACTTTGCGGAGCAGAGTCCCGTAGAGTGCGAGGTAGCCGTCGGTGGTCCGTCCTGGCGTGAAGTGTAGGGCCCGTTCATGGGCCAGATCACGCAACCTCTGGCGGTGCCGGTAATGGGTGATGAGGTGACGCACTCCCTTCCCCAGCGAGTCCGCATCACCGGGAGGGACGAAGAGAGCGGCTCCGTCCCAGACTTCGCGCAGGGTGGGGAGATCCCCCAGCACGAGGCAACATCCGGCCAGCGCCGCTTCCAACGGGGCCAGACCGAAAGGTTCGTAGAGGGCCGGGTGCACGAAGATCGAGGCCCTCCCCATCCACCGGGCGAGTTCTTCTTCGGGCAGGTATCCAAGATGATGGACGCCGTCCAGGTGCACCGATCCTCCGTCGGGATGACGTTCCTCACCCGCCACAAAGATGGGCCACCCGAAGCCGGGCGCCGCGCTCTCGAGGACGCGGAAGTTCTTCCCCTCGTCCCAGAGGCGACCGGCCGCGAGGATGAAGGGTTCCCGGTGTTCAGCATGGAACTCCCTGACCGAGCGGCACGGTGGGACCGGGTGGGCCGCGTTGAAGGGACCGTAGAGGTTTTGCAAGGTCTCCAGCAGGGAGCGGGTGGGAGCGGTGACCAGGTCGGCGCGGAGCAGACCTTCCCCGACCCGTGTCCGATAGGTTTCCCAACCCGGGAAACGGGGCGGGCCTCCATGCACGGCGAGGTGCCAGGAGTGGAGGCAGGAATGGGCGGTGAGCAGGACGGGGGCTTGCCACGGAAGGGAGCCGAAGGCGGGGCTGTTGAGGTGGATCAACCCGGGTTGGAACTTCTGCTCGAGATCCAGCAACCACCGGCCTGCCTGATCCACATCTTCCCAAGGGTCTTTCATCCATTCCAGACGGAAAGAACTTTCGTGCAAGGTGAGATTTTCCATGGCCCTCGCGGAATTTTTTTGAGCCGGTGTCAGGGGGCGACCCAGGGTGGCGAGTTCGACTCCGATACCATGCGGCTGGAGATCCCGCGTCAGTTCCAGGCAGAAGTTCCAAATGCCTCCGGTGGTGTCGGTGGTCAGGAGGATGGAATCGGGTTTGAGGGTGGGGACGTTCGGTCCCGGGGGCTTGATCGGTTGGCTCACGAGCGATTGCTCTTGCAGTGGACATGCCAGAGTGCGGACACGGGGCAAGGCCCGTTGAAGAAGCGGCGGGGCGCTTGCAGATCGCCCGGGGCGGATGGAAACGAGCAAGGGCGACCTTGCAAGATGCAAGGAGGTTGCCGTCACGGGCAACGGCCATGCCGTGGATCAGAGCCGCCGCAAGGCTTCCTCGAGCCGCCGGATCAGCTCGGACGCGTCTTCCAGCCCCACGCTGAGTCGCAGGAGATGCCGGTCCATCCCCAGGCTCTCGCACCAGGCAAGCTCCGGATAATGAGCCAGAAGGAGATAGGGGCAAGCCAGGGTGAAATTGGTTCCCAAGCTCGGGCCCTTGTTCACTTGCCAGGCATCGTAAAGTCGCGCGGCGGTCCGGGAGGGATCGCGCGGCAGGAAGCTGAGCAGCCCGCCATGTCCGCCGCCGGGGCGCCGCAGGGCCTCGTATAGCTCCGGGGTCTCGTCGCGGGGATGCCAGACCGTCGCGATCGCCGGATGGGAGCGCAGAAAATCCCGGATCACGTCCGTGGTCCCGTTGATTCTCGCCATCCGTTGCGGAAAGTCCCGGCTGTTGCGCTCCAAAACCACCGCGTCCTCGCACCAGAGCGAATCGGCCGGCTCCAGGACGGCTTCATGGTGCAGGGCGTCGCGGAGCGGGGAATGCCCGGAGACGATGAGGGAGCCGGCCATCACATCGCCCCCGCCGGAGAACCACTTGGTCAAGCTGGTCATCACGAGATCGGCGTAGGGGAAGACATCCACATTGTGGACGGAGGAAACGGTGTCATCGACCACCAGCGGGATGCCTTCGGGCCGGAGCAGGGCTGAAAGCCCGGCCAGATCGGCGGTGCGGAGTTGCGGGTTGCTCGCGATCTCGCAGAACACCGCGGCCAGGCGCCCGTTCCGGATGGCGGCGCGGACCTCCTCCAGGTTCTCCGGATTGGCCACGAAGGCGACGCCGCCGCCTCCCTGCTGTTGCACCTTGAGGGCATCGACGTAGGGAAATTCCCACTGGATGGTTTGGGCTCCGGGGCGGAGGCGGGTCACGATGCGGTGTGCTGCGGAGAACGCCGCCATGCCGGATGGAAAAAGATGCACGTCCTCCGGGCGCTCCCCGGAGAGTGCGGCGAGGCGGCGGGTCACGGTGAGACGGGCTTGGTCTCCGGCGGCTTCGTCCGCGGAGGTCCCGTTGAGTATGACCCCCGCCCGGCGGCTGCTCACGACGTCGCCGCCAAGCCGCCAGTGCATCCGGGCCCGTTCCAGCAGGGGGGCGGGGACGATGCACGCGGTGAGGTCCCCCCACCAGGGCTCGAGGCGGCCTTGACCGGCTGCTTGGAGACAGCGGCGCGCGGCGGCTTCCGAGGGAAATGCCAAGGCCGTCTCTCCCTCCCGCGCCAGTTCGGAAGAGGCGGTCTCATGGAGGCGCCGCACCGTGGGGTGAAGGAAAAAACGCGGGTAACCGCACTGGAAACGACTGGTCACCGCCGGGTCGTTCTCCTCATACCCCACCACGTGTTCCCAAAGCGGCAGCGCCACGGAAACCGCGTGAGGGTCGTCCGGCAGGGGGCGCCCGAGGTCGCCGGCTTGCCAGCAAGGATCTGTCGCCAGGTCGCGCATCCGGCAGAATTCAGCAGCTCCGGTTCCAAGCCTGATCGAGGTCCGCGATCAAATCGTCGATATGTTCAATGCCCACCGAGAAACGGACCAAACCATCGGTGATGCCGACGCGCAACCGGGTTTCGAGCGGGACCGAGGCGTGGGTCATGGTCGCCGGATGACAGCAAAGGGACTCGACGCCGCCGAGGCTCTCCGCTTTCGGGAAAAATTGCAATAGGGAGAGAAAGCGCTGGGTGCGGTCCAAATCGAAACCGAGGTCCGCCGTGACCATGCCGGAGCCGCCGCGCATTTGGAGCGAGGCGACGGCGTGCTGCGGATGGCTCGGAAGAAAGGGGTGGCGGACGAACCGGACGCCGGGCTTGCGCTCCAAGTGCCGGGCAAAAGCCAGCGCGTTGGCGCAGTGTCGTTCCATCCGGATGGCTTCGGTCTTGGCTCCGCGCAGGGTGAGCCAGGCGTCGAAAGGAGAGGGCTGCAGGCCGAGCGCCTTTTGCGCGAAAATCATCTTTCCCTGCCAATCCGTGGAGTTGGTGCAGACGGCTCCCCCGAGGGCATCGGAATGTCCATTGGTGTATTTCGTCGTGCTGAGCAAGGAGAGATCCGCACCGAGTTCGAGAGGGCTCTGGAGGTAGCTCGAGGCGAAGGTGTTGTCCACCAGCAGGGGCACCCCGCTGGAACGCGTCACTCTGGCGACGGCGGCGATGTCAATTACCTTGAGCAGGGGATTGGTCGGGGACTCGATCCAGACCAAGGCCGGTTTCTCGCGGGCGATGCGGGCGAAATTCTCCGGTTGGGTGAAGTCATAATATTCGATGCCGACGCCGAACTTGGCGAACACCTGGGCGAAGAGGCGGTAGGTGCAACCGTAGATGTTTTCTTCGGCATGGACCACGTCGCCGGACCGGAGGGTGGAAACCACGGCCGTGATGGCGGACACGCCGCTGGCAAAACTGGTGCAGAACGCGGCTTTCTCGAGTTTGGCGAGCGCGGCGTCGAGATTCCGGAAGTTCGGGTTCCCGGAGCGGGTGTAGTCGAACCCCCCGGGATTTCCGTAGGCGAACGTGGAGGTGGCGTAGATCGGCGGGGTCACGGCTCCGGTTTCGGACGCGTAACCGTGACCGGCGTGGATGGCCTCCGTTTCGAAGCGGCGGGGAACGGGGCCGGGCGCGGGGGATTTTTTGGGCTTGGACGGCACGGCGGAACCATCGTGGGGGAGGGGCCGGAGGTCAATCGGGGGTTTGCGCGAAGGGCCGGTGAGGAGCCGATGGCGCCCGGTTTTCATAACCGATTCTTGACTTGGCAGGTAACCCATGGCATTATCCTCTCTCCCCGGATTCCTCGACCACAAGCGGTGGGCGGGCTGATGAGATGAAGGGGAGAAACCCAACCTCCCCTATGAAAATCGACTGTGATCTCGACTACGCAACCATCCTCGCCAACAAGAGCCGTCCGGTTCACCTTGCGGTGCGCTTTGAGGCGTGCCGGGTAAGCACGGATGTGGTGCGGCGCCCCATGGCGTTTTGTATCGTTCTGGACCGGAGCGGATCGATGGCGGGCGAGCCGCTTCGCAAGGCGAAGGCCGCCGCCGAGGGCGTCGTGCGCAACCTGCGGAGCGAGGATCACTTCGGAATGGTCGTGTTTGACAACGCCGCCCGCACCGTGGTGCCGATGCAGCGGATCGCGAATAAAGCGGAGACGATCCAGTCCATCCAAGCCATCAGCGATAGCGGATCAACCAATCTGACGGCGGGCTGGATGCTGGGTCGGGATGAACTGGCCAAGACCAGTGCGGATACCATGCGGCGGGTTTTGCTGCTGAGCGACGGCCATCTCAACGTGGGGATCGTGCAGCCGGATGAGGTGGCGCGGATCGTCGCGGATGGTTTGGAGAGAGGCCGGGTCCGCACCAGTTCCTTGGGGTTTGGCGACAATTACGACGAGATCTTGATGGAGCGGTTGGCGACTTGCTCCGGCGGAGAGTTTTACGATGCGAATTCGGCTGACAAACTTCCGGCGATCTTCGCCGCCGAGTTGGAGGGTTTGCAGAAGATTGCCGCGCAGAATGTGCGGCTTCGCTTTCAGAAGGGCATGTTTTGCGAGGGGTGGAAACTTCTGGCTTCGTATCCCAGCGTGTCGCTTCCGGACGGTCGTGCGGAAATTGCCGTCGGGGACCTGGTGAGTGAGGAAGCCGCCACCGTGATTTTCGAGTTGGGCGTGATGGCGCTTCCGCTGCTTCCCGACGGCGGTCCCGCCGCGAGTTTGGAAGGTGAGGAACTGGCCGTTCTGGAAATTTTGTGGGATGATCTTTCGGGCGGTGAAGTGAAGTCGTTCTCGCATCAACAGACCATCCGGATCCAGGCGACCCAGAATCCCGGGGACGTGAAGTTGAACGTCGATGTGATTCCCGGCGTGGCCAATCAGCAGACCGGGAAAGCGCTGCAAGAAGCCCGCTCCGAGATTGACAAGGGGCAGGTCGGGAATGCACTGAAACTTCTGAGGGAAACGGTGGATCGTCTCAAGGCTCTCGGCACGGACGAAAGCGTGCAGCAGGGCGTCCGTTCTCTGGAGCGCATGATGGATGAACTGGAACGATACGGGGGCCTCAGCGGGCGGACCAGCAAATCCCTGCATTACGAATCCACGCACCGGTCCAAGATGAAGAGCAGTTCGTTCTGGACCCAGGACGAGGAGGCTCCCGACTATAAGCGCCGGGGCAGTCAACCCCCGGGTTCCGTTCCCCCCGCGAACCCGCCCCAGCCGCCACCGCCGACCGCTGCCGGGGACACCAATCCGCCGCAGAATCCTCCCGATCCCACCAACCCGGGAACCCCTGGCTCCCAACCCTGAGTTCCTCGGGCAAGAGCGCAGGAAGGATCAACGGTCCGGATGGGTCTACGCGACCGGGGCTGCCCAGTGGGAACGGTAGTCCCGGCTCAGCATCCCGTCGGCTTCTTCGTCGTGCGCGAAGCGTTCGCGTGCCGGGTCGAACGTCAGGTTCCGGCCGGTGCGCAGGGCGATGTTTGCGAGGTGGCAGAGTGCGGTCGAGGGATGATGCTCCACGATTCCGGCGTGGAGCGGGAGGGCCGGGTCGCGCAGGGCGGCGAAGAAATTCCCATGGTGGATGGCGAGGGCGTTTCCTTCCGCCGGGATGGTCTCGATGAGGCGGTTTTTGGGGCCGAAGATCTGCCAGCCCTTGGATTTTCCGCCGATGATCATTCCCTGGGTGCCATACCAGGCGGAACCGTTTTCCTGACCTTCCTGAAAGTAGGGGCTCCAGATGCGCTGCTCATAGACGAGGTGGCGTTTGTGGCCGCCTGCGACGTCGTATTCAAAGCAGGTATGAACGGTGTCCGGCCACTCCTGGTCATCCTCGAAGTGCAGTTTCTGGCCCATCGCGGTGATGCGCGAGGGATGGGACGGGACCGCGAGGCCCCATCTGGCGATGTCGATGTCGTGGACCCCATCGTTCCCGATATCGCCGGAACCGAAGTGGCGGAACCAGCGCCAGCTGCCGGGATGATAGGTCTTTTTAAACGGCACCTCGGGGACGGGCCCGAGCCAGAGATCATAGTTGAGGTTCGCGGGTGGCTGGGAGTCGGGATGTCGGCCCTGGTCCCGGCGCAGCTGGCTGTTCCAAGCCTTGGCCACAAGCACGTCTCCGATGGCGCCGGCGGCGATCCGTTCGATCACCTTCCGCACGTGGGGAGCGCTTCGGCTCTGCGTTCCCACTTGGATGCGGACTCCGTGCCGGGCCGCGGCCTCGATCATGAGCCGCCCTTCGCGCAGGTTGTGGGAACAGGGTTTTTCCACATAGACATGCTTCCCGGCGGAGGCGGCGAGGAGGGTGGCGGGAGCGTGCCAATGATCAGGCGTGGCGATGAAGCAGGCGGAAACGGCGGAATCCTCGAGCGCCCGGCGCAGATCTGCGGCGACCGCCGGCTTTTGTCCGGTGGCGGTCTCGACCGTTTTGGCGGCAAGGGCGGCGCGATCGGCATCGGGGTCGATGATCCAGCGGAACCGGACTTGCCCCGCTTCGCAGAGGGCCTTGATGTGGTTGAGGCCCATGCCCCCGGGGCCGATGAAGGCGATTTCGACCGGGTCATCCGGGGAAACCGCGCGGGCCAGGGCGGGCGCGGCGGCAAGTGTCGCGGAGGCGGAGCGGAGGAATTGCCGGCGGCTGGGGATTTGGTGGGGCACGTCCATGGTCAGAGTTTGCCGGGGACGATTGGGAAAATCAATCGTGGAATGAGCGGTTCAGCGAGGCTTGACCGGGCCCGCCTCCGCTATTAGGGGGCCGGATGGCGTTTCCCCTTCGTTCTCCCCGTGATCAAGTCGGTGGCATCTTTGTTTTCGGCCGGATCCTGGATAAAATCCGGTTGCAGGCCCGCGAGGGGTCTTTGCCTCCGGGCTATCATCTCGGGCTGGTGCCCGGGGGACGTTCGTTCGACGACCGGGTATGCCGTTTTCTGGGGGTGGAGTTCGCCGCCTTGGAGGCCCGGGTTCTGGCCGGCGGAACGGACGACGAGGTTCTCGAATGGTGCTTCCAAAACGGTCGGCGGCCGGATGCGGAGCAGATCGAGATTTGGAACGGATTCATGTTCAAGCGTGGATGGCGGGACGGGGCGTCCGGAGCGCTGGTGCAACAAAAAGCGGAGGCCGGGCTGGCGGAGCGGGAGGACATCCTGACCTTTTTCGATTTGATGGATGCGGAGGAAGGGCGCGGATGAACGGGAGCCCTTGCCGGGACGGCCGATGCCGTTACTGTGGCACCGTATGGATCCCCGACCGCTGATTCTGGCCTATTATGATGCCTTCAACCGTGCCGACTGGAAAGCCATGCTGGCCTTGCTCTCCGAGGACGTGGTGCACGAAATCAATCAGGGCGGGACGGAAGTGGGGCGTGAAGCGTTCGGAGCGTTTCTCGCGCACATGGAACGGTGTTATGAGGAGAGGCTCGAGGATCTCGTGGTCATGGCGGACCCGGAAGGTCGGCGCTGTGCCGCCGAATTCGTGGTGGTCGGCAAGTATTTGCGGACCGACGGCGCCTTTCCCGAAGCCCGGGGACAGGGGTACCGGCTCCCGGCCGGGGCCTTTCTCGGCGTGGCCGACGGCCGGATCAACCGGGTGGCGACGGTTTACAACGTGAAAGACTGGGTCCGGCAGGTGGAGGTCGGGGCATGAGTTTGCGGCTGGAACGGCTCACGGGAGGCCGGGTGGCCGGGTGGTTCGAGGATCTGGCGCGGCTGCGCATCACGGTGTTCCGTGAGTTTCCCTATCTTTATGAGGGGACCATGGAGTATGAGCACAAGTATCTGCGGAACTACGCGGAGACGGAAGGCAGCCTGATCGTCGGCGCCTTCGACGGCACACGCCTGGTCGGTGCCTCGACCGGTCTGCCGATGGCCGCCGAACCGGATTATCTTCGCGGGGCTTTCGTGCGGCGCGGCGAGGACGTGGCGCGGCTTTTTTATTTCGGCGAGTCCGTTCTCCTGCCGGAGTATCGGGGGAGGGGGACCGGGGCGCTTTTTTTCGATGAACGTGAGGCGCATGCCCGTTCCCTTGGCGGATTTGATTGGACTTGTTTCTGCGCGGTGATCCGTCCGGAGGATCATCCGAGGCGACCGCCGGGATACGAGACGCTCGATGCGTTCTGGCAGCGGCGGGGCTATGCCAGGGTGGAAGGCTTCACCGTGGAATTCACCTGGCGTGACCTGGACGAGGCGTCGGAAAGCCCCAAGGCCATGTCCGTCTGGAGGCGCCCTCTCTGAAGGGAGGCGCCGGAACGCCACGAGGATCCCGCCCTTCAAAGACCGCGGGTTTCCACGGTTTCCCGGAGCCCGGGGGCCAATTGCCTTTGCTTTCCAGCTTGAACCGGAGCAATCCGGCCTTATGTCATCTCTTCCTCCCGTCGCGTTGCGCGCGGGTCAACCTCGCAACTCATGGAACGCAGAGTAGTCGTGACCGGCCTCGGCGTGGTCACGTCGATGGGCCATGACGTCGCCACCCTTTGGCAGAATCTCAAAGCCGGCCGAAGCGGTGTCCGGCAAATCACCACGTTTGACCCGTCGCCGATTCGCTGTCGGATCGGGGCCGAGGTTCTGGATTTCGAGGGTGAGAAGTGGTTCAACAACCACCGCGACGCCAAGCGGGCGGACCGGTTCATCCAGTTTGCCATGGCGGCGTCCAAGATGGCGGTGGCCCAGGCGGGGATCGACTGCGCCGCCCATGATCCGCGGCGCATCGGGGTCTACATGGGGAGCGGCATCGGCGGTTTGCAAGCGATCGAGACGAATCATCTGGTGGCGTTGCAGGAGGGCTACAACAAGGTGTCCGCGTTCGGGATTCCCATGATGATCGGGAATGCGGCCGGCGGGCTCGTGGCGATGGATCTCGGGGTGACCGGTCCGAATTTTTGCATCGTTTCCGCCTGCGCCACCGGCAGCCACAACATCGGCGAGGCGTGGCGGACGATCAAATTTGGCGATGCCGACGTCATGGTGGCGGGGGGCTCGGAGTCCCCGATGACGTTGCTGGCGATGTCAGGGTTCGCGAAAATGCGGGCCTTGAGCCTGCGCAACGAGGAGCCGGAACGGGCTTCGCGCCCTTATGACAAGGATCGCGATGGGTTCGTGATGGGTGAGGGGGCCGGGGTGGTTGTGTTGGAGGAGTACGAGTTCGCCCGTCGGCGTGGAGCGGAGATCCTCTGTGAACTGGCGGGTTACGGGGCCACGGCGGATGCGTTTCATCCCACCCTGCCGCATCCCGAAGGGCGGGGAGCGAGCGAGTGCATGGATCTGGCGATGCGGCACGCGGCGGTGAATCCGGAGGAGGTGGGTTACATCAACGCGCACGGGACGTCAACGCCGCCGGGTGACATCGTGGAAACCCGCGCGATCAAGCGAAGTTTCGGGGCTTATGCCAAGGACGGGCTGCAGGTGAGTTCCACCAAGTCGATGACCGGTCACCTTCTGGGCGCGGCCGGCGGGGTGGAACTGGCCGCCACCGTGATGGCGCTCCGTGAGGGCATTCTGCCGCCGACGATCAATCTCGACACCCCGGATCCCGAGTGTGATCTCGATTACATTCCCCACACCGCCCGTGAATCCCGGATCAAGGTGGCCTTGAGCAATTCGTTCGGGTTTGGTGGCAACAACGCATCACTCGTGCTCCGTGCGCTCTGAATCCGGCGACGCGGTGCCCGCATTGCCGCCCCGCGGTCGGGTGGACCGGCATGATTTCCTCGATCTCCTCAAGCAGTTGATCCGGCAACCCGCGGTGGTGGGGGCGGAGCATTCTTTTTATCAGGTCATCAAGCGGGAACTGGATGAGCTGGGGGTGCGGGTCTCGATGTTCGAGGGGTTGTTGGTCGCGGAAGGGAATGATCCGGCATCGCTCCGGGTGTCCGCCCACGTCGATCGGCACGGGTTGGTCTGCACCGGTCCAAACGAGTTTCAATACGCGGCTTACGTGGCGCGGAACCGGGGGGATCTCACCGGCAGCTCAATCTCCGAGCAGACCTACCAGACGATGGCGGGACGTTTCGGGGGGGACCCCTTGCATGCCTACGAGCCTTGGTCGGGGGTCTATCTCGGGACCGGGACGATCCGGACCTCGTATCTCTGCGAGCGACGCGGGAACATCATTTTTGAAACGGAGGGGCTGGGTCATCTTTTGCCGGGCACGCCGGTGGCTTACCTTGACCGGATGCTGCACTCCGGGGACCGGATCTCGGCCCAGTTGGACAACGTGCTCTCCGTGGCGGTCTTGATCCATCTCTTCCGGCAGGGGTTTCAGGGCACGGCCTTTTTCACCTCCCAAGAAGAAGCGGGACGGAGCTGGCGCTTTCTTCTGGAATGGTTCCAGCGTTACGACCTCTCGACCGATCGATTGCTGGTCCTGGATACCAGCCCGTTTCCCGATCGCGTCCAGGCGGACGCGCAGGATCTGGTGCTGCGGAGGCGGGATGCCCACGCTCTGTTCGCTCCGGATCTGGTCTCCGAGCTGGAGGCGATCTGCGGGCGTCTCAAGTTCTCCTACCTCTTCAAAGACGAGTGGATGGAGCGGAACAACCGGGAGAGGGAGGCGCAAGGACTGGGACCGCGTTCCATCGGGAGCACGGAACTGGGTCGGCTCAGTGTGGCTTCCGGCGGAAAAATCCAAGGGGCGACCCTGCAGATTCCGACCACCGGTTACCACACGCCGCGGGAGAGCGCCCGCCTGACTTCCGTGTTTGGATGCATTGAGGTCATCTGGTCTTTGGCGGGCCTGAAGCCTCCGAGCCGCCGTCAGCGCAGGGCGGCTAGGGTGGAGCTGTAGCCGGTCATCTCAAGGTAGCCGGTGCCGCGCAGCGGTTTGCCTTGCCGGGTTCCCTGAACCTGAGTGGCCCCTTCCCAGTAGGAAACCGTGGAAAGCCGCAACTCCTGATCCGGAAGCGCTGCCGAGACCTCGAGGGAGATGTCGAGGGATGGGATTTCTGCCCGCCAGGCAATCGGATATTCCGCGCCGGAAGCGGGGCTTTTCCACGTTCGGCCGGGCTTGAACCGGATCTCGCCATTTCCCAAGGACCGGGTGCGGCCATCCGCCTCCACCAGCGTGGCGGAAGTGAAGGCGCTGGAGCCGTCCGGGTGGCGCAATTGGAAGAGCATCAGTTCGACGTCCTCTTCCAAGTGGATCGAAAACCAATCCCATCCACTGACGCCCTTGCCGAGGACGCTGGTGCTCCATTCCCGGTCGAACCAACTTGCCCCCTCGACCTGGAAGGTCCGGGCTCCGAGGCGCAGGGTGCCCCGGGTGGAAAGTCGGGTATGACTAAAGTAATGGGAAGCGTTTCCGGCGTCCGGGCTCTTGGCGCTGATCCCGTCTTTTCCGTGGAAGACGGGCGGCTTGGCGGACTGGAGTTCAAGGGCGAGCTCCATTCCATCGTTGGAAGCTCTCAGCGCATACGCTCCCGGCTCGGGTTGCCGCAATTCCCAATCCCCAATCCACACGATCCGGGTGCCGTCGCCACTGCCTGCTTCCCCGAAGACGCCGCGGGAGATCGTCTCGCAGGACCGGAAGGCTTGGTCGTGGAGGTCGCTGATGGCGAAGTGGGCAAACCAAAAGTGATCCGTGACGAAGGAGGATTGGGCTGGGGACCGTTCTCCGGGCGGTCGGATACCCTGCCGGAAAAAGGTGAGCTGATAACCGAAGCGCCGCCCTGAAGTTTGTTCCCGGAGGTTTCCCGTGAAATACCACCACTCCGTTTTGAAGTCCGGATGCATGAACTCGTCCCGGGGAAAAACGTAGGTCCAACCGGGAGCGGACTTGCGCCATTGCGCCGGGGACGGGACCACCATGGCGAGGGATAGAACGAAACAGAAGAGGGAAATCAACCGCACGGAGGAGTTACGGTTCGAAACGGGGCGCAGGTGCTTGCGGGGCTGTGAAGGGCAGCTGATGGAAAGTTGTCTTCCGCGGTCGCGTCACAGGTCAGGCGAGGCCTTTGCTGCGGTTTGAAGATTGTTGGCACCGGGAATGGGAAAAAGAGGGGCGGCTCATGAATGATGATTCCGGCGTTCGCGGACGATTTGCCCGCGCTGCCGGGTGAAAGCCCGCCACCGCTCCCCCACCCGAGGACATGCCCGGCAACTTCCCGCTTTGCATTTCCGAAGATTGCCGTAACCTTTAACGAAGAGCCATGGAGCCGGAGAACAGTGCAATCGACGGACCGGCTGAGTCCTCATGGGAGAGCTACCGCCCCCCGGTGCCAGACACTTCGCACTTGATCACCGAAACCGAGGAACCCGTGGACAACCTGTTCAGCGAGAAGCAGATGCGACTTCTCACCGAGCCGCTCTATGCGTCGTGGGACCCGGGGCGACCGTTTTGGGTGGCGGCGAATGTCGGACTTTACGAGGCGCTCAATGCCAAAGCCGTGGTGCCGGATGTGTTCCTCTCCCTGGACACAACGTCGGAACAAGCAAAGGAGTTCGGCAGCAAGTGTTACTTTTTCTGGGACCACGGCAAACCGCCGGAAGTGGTCATCGAAATCGTCTCGAATGCCGAAGGCGGTGAACTGGAGCGCAAATTGGCCCGCTACGCAAAGCTGCACGTGGATCACTACTTGGTGTTCGATCCCTTTGCTTGCCTTTCCTCCGATCCGTTGCAGGCCTATGTCCTCGTGGCCGGTGCTTACGAGAAGCGTCCCCGGGCCGGGTCGTATTCCACCGTGGCGGGCCTCTGGCTGCAACTTTGGGACGGCGCTTACGAAGGACAGACCGATCGCTGGCTGCGCTGGGCGCTTGAGGGTGGCGCGATCATTCCCACGGGAGCAGAGCGCGCCAAGACCGAAGCCCGGAGGGCTGACGCTGAAGCGGAGCGGGCCAGGGGCGAGACTGCCAGAGCCGACGCCCTCGCCGCCCGCTTGCGAGAACTCGGAATCGATCCTTAACTCCATTAAGGACGCACCCGGAGTGGCTCAAAATTCTGGAGTGCGCCCGCCTGCGGGAGGGTGAGGCGGGGTGATGGTTTTTTCTTACGGCGGTGTCAGATCGAGGGAATCGACTTCACCGAGGGAACCGGTGCGGCCCACGGCGCGGAGGGCGATTTGATCCGGCTTACCGATGATTTGCAGGCTGGAGGCTTGGGCGGGGAGGGGGCGCAGAGTCTTCCAGGTCTGACCGGAGCGTGTTTGGGGCAGCCACCAGCGCACTCTGGAAGCCTGGAGGCGGGGGGCGTCCCATGTGATCACCACCGCGTCCTTGTCCGTTCTGGCGGTGAGCGGGCCGGGGCGGGGAAGCTTTTGCGTATCGTCCCCGAGCCAGGGGCTGGCCGGTGGCAGGGCGACATCGGCATAGGCTTTGGTGCGGAGGAGCGTGGTCACCTTGGACTGGTTGGCCATCAGGGTTTCCAGACTGAAGAGCACATGGCCGGTTCCCCCGCTCCGGGAAGCACCGCTTCGGGTCAGATTGACTTGTTTGAGGGAATCATAGGCGCTGCGGCCCTCGGTCCGGATCCGGTAGATGGCAATGCCCGGCCAGACATGGCGCTGGCGGACATTCTCCTGGTTCCACCACTGGTAAAGCCCGGCGAAGCCGTATTGTTTGCTGGAAGTTTCCCAGTAGAGTTGTGGGGCGATGTAGTCGAGCCAACCCTCGCGCAACCACAGGCGGGTATCAGCATAGAGTTGGTCGTAACAATCGAGACCGGTCTTCACCTGGGCTGGTTGCCCGGGGCGGTAGATGCCGAAGGGGCTGATCCCGAAAGAGCAGGAGGGCTTTTCCTTGTGCACGAGGCGATGCACCTGACTGACAAAATCATTGATATGGCTGCGGCGCCAGTCCGCCCGTGACAGGGAGCCGCCGGACCGGGTGTAAGCCGTCCATGATTTGGTGTCGTTGAAGTCCTGGTAGGAGCCGTCCACCTTGATGGGGTAAGGATAGAAATAATCGTCGAGATGGACGGCGTCGATGTCATAATCCCGGACGACCTCCCGGATGGAATCGAGGGCTCTGGTGCGGACGGTGGGGATGGCCGGATCCAGCCACACTTTGGAACCGTAGCGGACGGTGAATTCTGGATGGGTCAGGGAGACATGGGATTTGCAGAGCCGGCCGTGGTCCGAATTCACGGCGCGGAAGGGATTGAACCAAGCGTGCAGCTCGAGGCCCCGCTGGTGAGCCGCCTGGATGGCGAATGCCAAGGGATCATATCCGGGGGATTGCCCCATGATGCCGGTAAGCCAGGGACTCCACGGTTCCAACTTCGAGGGGTAGAGGGCATCGCACTCCGAACGGACCTGAAGCAACACCGCGTTGAGCCCGAGTTCGGCACAACGGTCGAGCATGGACAGCAGTTCCTGCCGCTGGGTTTCCGCGGGCAGATCTTCCCGGCTGGGCCAGTCCAGATTGTGGATCGTGGTGATCCAGACTCCGCGGAACTCGCGCCGGGGATCCGGGGGGAGCGATGCGGCGGAAGCAGGGGGCGCGCCCAAGGCGATCGGGAGCAACAGGAGCGGGATGACCTTCAGCATGGGGCGGTGGAATCTTTGCCGGGAATTGTAGTGTCGGATTCAGCACTTTCGACGTCATAATCGGCAGAAAACATTTGGATCTGATCCTATGACGACACCACCAGCGGCCCAGCCATCCCTGCCTCCCGCCTCCATTTCTCCTGAACCGGCCTCACCCGCCGCGGTTTCGGGTCCTCCCAAGAGCCATCCCCTGACGCCGTGGTTGGTCGCAACCGGCATCTTCACGGGGTTGGCGATCGCCGCCATCTTCACCTACAACCATTACTTCCATGCGCGCATCGAGCCGACGGAACTCAAGGCCGGTGAACTCCAGGTTTTGCAGGAGAAGTTGAAGACGATCGAGGACCATGGGGGGCAGGCTGCCGACGGATCGTTGCGCAAAGACGTTCAGGTCGAGGCGGGGCGGGTCACCATTCTCCCACCGGTGGTCCCGGTCCCTCCCGTGGAGGACCCGGCGGACGAGCGCACCCTGGTGCTGACGCAGCGGGAGTTGAACGGCATCCTGAATCACAACACCGAGTTCGGGCAATACGTCAAGATCGACCTCAAGCCCGGATACTTTGATGTCACCACCATCGTGCCGGTGCCGGAGGATGCGCCGTTCGCGGGAGGCAAAACCCTGCGGCTCAGCATCGATGTCAACCTGAGAAAAGCGGAGGGCGGGGCGATGGAGCTGGCGATACGCGATGTCAGCATCATCGGAATCCCGCTCCCGGCCGAGTGGCTCAAAAGCCTGGGAATCCTGAAGGGCGACAACCTTCTGGATGAGCTCGAGGCCCAATCCCCGTTCTTCAAGAGTTTCTTCGCCGGAATCGAGAAGGTGGAACTGGCGGGCGGCGAGATGAAGGTCCGCTTGGCCGAGTGACCTTCCGCGTCAAAGCGGGAGGAAATTGGTCTGCGGCCCGGGAACCGGCAAGTCCACGGCGAAGACGGCTCCGGTTTCCGGGAACTCGTTGAGATCGGTCCAATCCCCGTCGGGGGAACCGATCGCGGTGGTGATGTAGAGCGTCTGGAAATTCGGTCCGCCGAAGCAGCAACTGGTGACGCGCGGGGTGGGGATTTCGATCTTGGCCAAGGTTTCCCCGGTGACGGGATCGTAGCAGGCGACGCAGGAGCCGAGCCAATGGGCGACCCAGAGACGGTCCTGGTTGTCGATCGCCATGCCGTCCGGGAAGCCGCGGTCCGGGGGGATGGGAACGACCACGCGGCGCCCGCTGAGGGCACCGGAACTGGAATCGAAGTCGAATGCGTGGACCTCCCGGGTGGGGCTGTCGATGTAGTAGAAGGTTTGGTCGTCGGCGCTCCAGCAGAGGCCGTTTGAGATGGTGACGCCCGGTACGCGCGTCTCGAGGCTCCGGCCCGGCGTGAGGCAATACAGGGTGCCGGCTCCGTGGGTGCCCTCGCGGCTCATGGTCCCGACCCAGAAACGGCCGGAGGAATCGCATTTCCCGTCGTTGAACCGGGTGGCGTCCGATTCCGGGTATCGGGCGATGCGTTGGGCGACGCCTCCGCCGATGTGGTAGGTGTAGATTCCGGTGTCGAGGGCGAGGGCGACCACATCCGGATCTGTGGTCAGGACCACGGTGCCGGGCGTTCCGGGGACGTCACGGACCGTGGTGGTGCCGTCCGGATCGAGCCAGGCGAGTTTCCGGTTGTTGATATCGATCCAGTAGAGGCGCTGCAGGCGGTGGTCCCAGACGCAGCCTTCGCCCAAGGAAAACGGGCCGGGAGAAACAAGTTTCGGAGTCATGAGGTGGTGGGTTTGTTGGGGACAATTTAGGGGAGGATCCCGGGACTGGAAAAGGGAATTTGCCCTTCGTCAGGGCTTCGGGGGCAGCGGCCCGGAGTCCGCGTATTCGGTGGGGTCGGCGATGCCGGCGATTTGAAAAGCCTCGCGGCGTTCCACGCAGGTGCCGCAGCGGCCGCAATGGATTTCCGCGCCCTGGTAGCAGGACCAGGTGCGGGTGAAGTCGACCTTCAGTTCGCCCCCCCTGACGACGATGTCCTCCTTGCGGCGGTCGATGAACGGGCGGAGGAGCCTGACCCCGGCATACGTGCCTAGTTCCATGGCGAGGGCCATGGGGCTCATGAACGACTCCCGGCAGTCCGGATAAATCGCGTGATCTCCCGCGTGCGCCGCGATGACAACGCCTGCGGCTCCGACGCTCTCCGCGTAACCCGCGGCGATGGCAAGGAAGATGCCGTTGCGGAAAGGGACCACGGTCGATTTCATGGTCGCCTCTTCATAGTGTCCCTCGGGGATGGCACCTCCGGAGTGGAGGAGATGGGAGGAGAAGAGTCGGCCGATGAAGTCGAGGTCGATGACCTCATGAGGGACCGAGGCGCGCGCGGCATGCCAGCGGGCGTGGGGGATCTCGCGGTAATTGTGTTTAGAGCCGTAGTGGAAGCTCAGGGCTCCGAGCACCTTGTGGGATTGCAGGGCATCGTGGAAGGCTACCACGGAGTCCAAGCCGCCGCTGACGAGGCAAATCACATTCATCATCGCATCTTTCCCCAGAAATTTTGTGGAGACAAATCATTGGGACGTGTTAATCTCATTTGCAACCTAACATTATCCTCAATCGAAGATGCCTGGATTCACCACTCATATCAGTGCCAGTGCCACGCTCGGAGCCGGGGCGGCTCTGGCCGGTTACAGCGCCGGGTTGCCCCTGACCACCTGTGCGGTGGGGGCCGGGTTGTGCACGATTGGCGGGATGTTGCCTGATCTGGACGGGGACACCGGCGTTCCGGTCCGGGAAACGGTGCACTTGGTGGCGGCAGTGGTTCCCGTGCTGATGCTCGGATCGTTGCAGGCGGCGGGGCTCGATCGTGAGTCGGTTGTTTTGGCTCTGGCCGGGATGTATGTCCTCATCCGCTTCGGTCTCGGGGAGTGGTTCAAGCGGGTGACGGTGCATCGGGGCATGTGGCACAGCATCCCGGCGGCGCTCAACGTCGGGATCATCGCGCTCCTGATCTGTTCCGGTGAGGACATCTTGCCGCGTGCCTTCAAGGCCGGGGCGGTGGTGATCGGTTTTCTCTCGCACCTCGTGCTCGATGAACTGGCCTCGATCGATCTTTTCCGGCTCAAGGTAAAAGAGTCCAGCGGCACCGCTTTGAAGCTTTGGACGACGAAGCATTGGTGGCCCAACGTTCTGACCTACGGGCTGCTGGCCGTGCTCCTGTTTTCCGCGTCCCAGCATCCCGTGATCCGGGAGGGGACCACCGCATGGTGGGCCCGCGTCAGCGGGGATGAAAGACCCGCCGTCGAGTTGGAGGTCCAGCCCCTAACGCCGGTCACAGGGGCCAGTTTGCGGGACGTTCCAACGGTTCCGCGTTGATCCCGGAGAAGCGGAACCCATCGAGGACTAGAGGTGCCGGGGTGCCCCGGGTCAGGGCGAGAACGCGGAAGCGTCGGCCCATAAATCCCGGATGGATCAAGGTTTGGAACTGGCGGCGCAGCGGTCCGGGCAGCGTTTCGGGGGCGGGCAAGGCGGCAGCGATGCCCGTGAGGAACTGGGCTTGGTCGGCAAAGCCCGCGAGTTGCCAGCCGCGCGCCCGGGCCGCGAGCCAGACCTGCGTGAAATTCACGTCCGCCGTGAGATCCACCGAGCCCGGATTCTCCAAAGGATCGGCAACGCGCTGGTGCCGATGGTAGCCCCGCACGCTTCCCGCGGCCCGTTCCGGCAGGAAAGCCTCGGAGCCGGTGCCACCGTAATCGATGATCAGAGCCACGCCGCGCTCCATCGCCGCGGTGAGTTCGTCGAGCCAGGGATCGATCCCCTCGCAAACCTCCGTGGTGAACCCCGGTGGGGCAGCCCGGGGGAGCCATGGCCAAACTTCCGCGGGGTGGAATGGCAGGTCGAATGCCTCCTCGCTCAGTCGTCCATCCCGGCCCACCACGCGGATTTCCCTCCACCGACCGCCGCCGAAGCGGAGTTTACGGACCGGGAAGGCGTCGAGCAGCTCGTTGCAGAGAAAAACTCCCCGGATCGGGGCCGCCTCCGCCAGGGAAGGGAAAATCGTGATGGAGCCGTCCGTCCGTTGGGACTGGACCTCGCGGAACCGGGCATTCGGTTCCACGATGCGGTGTCGCCAGGGGCAGGGGGGCCCGGCCGCGGCGATCAGGTCGAGGGAGAGCCGGGCGTCGTGGGCTCCTTGCTCGACCACCTGCGGCGGGAATTCCGGGTGGGGGCAAAGGGATTCCAGGATCTGTTGGATCTGGCGTGCGAGGAGGAAGGCGAAACAGGGGCCGACGGAGACGCTGGTGAAAAAATCTCCCTCGCGCCCGATCGGTCCGGGGCTTGAGTAATAGCCCGAGCCGGGATCATAAAGTGCGGCGTGCATGAATTCGGCGAAGGAAATGCCCGTCGGATGCCGGGAGACGATGGCGAGGAGATCTTGTTGGAGACCCATGGGTTTGAGGAACGGGCGATTGGACCTGACACTTTCCTGCAGGCGACTTGCCGGGAGGCGGAAAGCGGTCCATAATCGTACCTAAGCGCCGGAGGCGCAATCTGGAGTCCTTCCGACGATCCATGCCGAGGTACGAATCAGCCTATCGCTACAAGCCGCCGATCTTCTTTCGGAAATGGTTTCAGTTCCTCGTGTTCCTGGTCGTGGGCACGGTGGTGGCGGGATGCGTGGCGGTGTATGTCCACGTGCAGCCGTTTTATTTGAAGGCGCAGGACTTTGATTTGGACGCGATCAGCAAGCTGGAAAAGGCGAGCATCATTTACGACCGGAACCGGCAGGAGATCGGGCGGATTTTTGTGTTGAACCGTGACCCGGTGCCTTTGGAACGGATTCCGCGGCATATGACGGACGCGGTGGTGGCCACGGAGGATTCGCGGTTTTACGATCATGACGGCGTGGATCGGATGGGGATTTTGCGGGCTACCTTGCGGAACTTGAAGGACCGTTCGAACACGCAAGGGGCGAGCACGATCACCCAGCAGCTGGCGAGGAACTCGTTCGGGATTTTCGAGAAATCCTACAAGCGCAAGCTGGTGGAAGCGTTTCTGGCGATGCGGATCGAGAAGGAGTTCTCGAAGTCCGAGATCATGGAGATGTATCTGAACCGGATTTATTTCGGCAGTGGTTACTACGGGGTCAACGCGGCTTCCAAGGGATACTTCGGCAAGGAGGTGAGCGAGATTGAGGTGGACGAGGCGGCGATTTTGGCCGGGCTGATCCGCAGCCCCGAGAATCTCTCCCCTTTCAAGAACCCCAAGGCGGCGGAGAAAGCCCGGAATCACGTGATCGGCCGGATGGTGGAGGAGGGGATGATCAAGGCGGACGAGGCCAAGCACTACGTGGGGCTGCCGGTGAAGACGCGGGAGCGGGGCCGGGATCGCAAACGGGCTTTCGAATATGCCTTCGAGCGGATCCGGTTGAAGACGGTGGAGTTGGTCGGTCCGAAGGACGCCTATGAGGGCGGGTTCCGGATTTACACGACGATCGATTCCGTGCTGCAGGAGACCGCCTACCAGAGTTTGGTCAAGCAGTTGGCCAGAATCGAGGACAACCCGACCTTCGAGGGCCAGACCTACGCGCAGTATGAACGGATTCTCGAGAAGTGGGACCAGCAGAACGTCAGCGAGGAAGAGGATCAGCAGCAGGAGCGGAAACCGCCGTCTCCGGATTATTTGCAGGGCGCGGTGATCGCGCTCGACAACAAGACGGGCGCGGTTCGTGTGCTCATCGGGGGCCGTGACTATGCCCACAGTGCCTTCGACCGGGCCGTGCAAGCGCGTCGCAAGCCGGGGACCGCGTTCACTCCATTCGTCTTTGCATCGGGTTACGCGCAACGCCCGGCCCACCAGTATCCTGGATCGCGGGTGGAGGACAGTCCGATGGATGAGCGGAAGGTCATGATTGGCGCCACCACGGGAATCCTCGGGGAATGGGGCGTGGAAAGTCCGGCGAACGAGCAGGAAGGGTTGATCACGGCGCGGCGGGCGCTGGCCTATGGGAAAAACGCGGCGACGGTCCGTTTCGGGGAGGAGGTGGGGCTTTCGAAGGTGGTCGATTTTGCCAAGCGGGCCGGGATCTCCTTCGAAGGGGACATCCAAAAATACAACTCCACCCTGCTAGGGAACAGCGAGGCGGGCATCAGTGAGATGGCGCTGGCCTACACCACGTTTCCGAATCAGGGGAGACGCCCCAAGGAATCTTACATCATCGCCGCGATTTATGATGAGGGTGGGAAAAAGAAGTTCCAGCATGAACTCCGGAACTCGGATGTGGAGGTTTGTGATCCCTACACCGCCTACCAGATCCACGGGGCCCTGCAAGATGTGATGCGCGAGGGGACCGGCAAGATCGCTTATGAAACCCACGGCCTCGGGGATTATCCGGTCGCGGGCAAGACGGGAACCGCCTACGGGTTCCGGGACGAGTGGTTCATCGGCTACACGGATCAGTTGACTTGCGCGGTTTGGGCCGGGTTCGACAAGGCCCGGACGATCTATCCGGGAGCCTTCAGCAACCGGACCGTTTTACCGGCCTGGGTGGAGGTGATGAACAAGGCCAACACGATCTTCCCCGCCTCGGCCCTGCAACCGCCCATCGGGGCCCAAAAGGTCACCCTCTGCCGGGTTTCCGGACAGCCTGCCACGGAGCGCTGTTTTCATTTCGAGGAAGTGGAAGGGGAGAAGCGCCGGATCGACGATACGTTCGAGGAGTATCTTTCCCCGGGGCTTTTCGTGAAGGAGGAATGCATCGTTCATGGACCGGACGGCGAGATCGACCGCACCCGGCTGATTCCCTCCACGGATCAATTGTTGACCAGCATCCTGCCCGACAACCGTCCGCGCCGCCTCGGGGACTACGGGCGGGCGGTGAAACCGGTGGTCCTGCAGGGACGCACCGTGATCAATTACGATCCGTATGCCTCGTTGCAGCCTCCGCCGCGCAAGGCCACCATTCTCAAGGCGCGGGTCATTGGTGCGGCGCCGGAAGTTCCCGGAGCCCCGGGGACCGACCCATCCGGGACTCCGGTCGCACCGGTGGCGGTGCCCATCCGTGCCGTCCCTATCGGTGGGACCCCGGCTCCCGTCAACGGGGCATCGGACCGGCCCGCCGCCGATTCCTCCCTGGCCGGACCGCCGCCTGAACCGCTCCCCGCTCCGCTTCCGCTGACGGAGGACGGACTTCCTCCGATTCTGGAAAGCGTCCCCAAACCGGTTGCGGTCCCGGTTCCTTCCGCGGCGCGCATCGTTTTCGACTGAGTCAAGAGGGGTTCGATGCGTGGACTCGTGTTCTTCCTTGTCTGTCTTCTAGGCACCATGAGCGGGGGGAATGCCCGGGACGAGGGGCCGTATGCCGGCGGGGACAGTCCCGTGCCGGGGGACGCTCCGGATCGCGCGGGCCAAGCGCTGGCCCGCGTCCGGCCGTTGTTGGAACCGGAAATGAGCCGATTGGGAGTCGGGTGGGGGGACCCGGTCTTCCTCCGGATTTTCAAGGAGAGCGGGGAACTGGAGCTTTGGATGGAGCCGGAGCCGGGGCAGCCCTTCGTGCGGCTCCGCAACTACCGGGTGGCGGCGCTTTCCGGGGGGCTGGGACCGAAACTTGCCGAGGGCGATGGCCAGGCGCCGGAAGGATGTTACGAGGTCAAACCGGGGGCCTTGAATCCCCGGAGCCGCTTTCACCTCTCCTTCAATGTCGGGTATCCCAACGCTTATGACATCGCCCGGGATCGGACCGGCAGCTTCATCATGGTACACGGTGCGCGAGTTTCCATCGGCTGCTTCGCGATGACGGACGATTCCATCGAACAAATCTACTCCCTCGTTTCGGCAGCGTTGGAACGGGGGCAGATGGCGGTCCCGGTCCACTCGTTTCCCTTCCGGATGACGGACGAACGAATGGACGCCGGGTCGGGCTCGCCCTGGTATCCGTTCTGGACGGAATTGCGGGCGGTTTACCTCGCGTTTGAATTGAATCGGCGTCCCCCGCAAGTCGAGGTCGGTCCGGGAGCCTATCGGGTCCGGTAAAGGCCTCTTCCCACGGCGCTCAGGGCAGGAGATACTGTCCGGATTCCTTCCTCGCGATCAGGCCGTCGGAGGCCGTTTTCCAAGCCGCGAAGTGGGCGGTCTCCTTGTGTGCGGCAAAGGCGGCGGCATCCTCGTAGAGCTCGCAGATGGCGAATTTGTCCGGATTATCGATATGGCGCGACCACTCCCAGCGGTGGCAGGTGGGCTCCAGCCGGGAATGGCTGGCGTTGTGTTCCAGTGCCGGGATGAGTTGATCACCTTGACCGGAATGGCATTCAATGAGGACGACGACAGCGAGCACAAGGGCACCGATGGCACGGTTCCCGCGATTGACAATCGCGGGCCGGGTGAAAAAGTTGCCGGGGAGAGGGGCCGTGTCTATTCTTCAAAGGTTGGGATGTCCATGAGAGCAATTGCCTGCCAATCGATTTGTTTGTTGCCGTTCTGGCTGTTGGGAGCCGTTCCGTTGTCGGCGGTGGAACCCGGGGCGGCGGCGGACCTTGGTCCGGGCGGAGTTCCGATGCTCGTGCGGCCGGGCCTGCCGGTGGCGCCGGTGAAAGAGGAGCCGGTCGATCCCAAGGATCCGTTGGCGGCGGAGAAGATCCGGCTGAGGGAATGGGAAAAATCCCTGAACCTGACCGCGGATGCCTTGGCGGGGCGGGTGACGGCTTTGGCGGAACGGGAGCAATTGTTGCGGGAGCAGGAGCGGGCCTTGGAGAGCCGCGAGGAGGCGGTTCGGGCGCGTGAGGCGGCGGTGAGCGCACGGGAGTCTTCGTTGCGGAGTCGTGAGACCATGCCGCCGGTGAAGCCATGGACGGGAGGAGAGGCACCGGCGGTGGTAGGCAAACATGCGATGGTGATCGATGCGAAGAACGGGCGGATTCTGCACGAGAAGAATTCGCGGGCCCCGGCCTCGGTGGCGAGCACCCAGAAGCTGATGACGGCCTTGTTGGTGGTGGAGGCGGGGGAATTGGACCGGATGGTCACGGTCGCGGCCTCGGACACGGAGGTGGAGCCCTCCGTTCTGGGGTTTCGTCCCGGGGAGAACTACCGTCGGTCGGATTTGCTCAAATGGCTTCTGGTGCGCTCCGGGAATGACGTGGCCAAGGCTTTGGCACGGGACAACGCGGGTTCGGAAGCGGCCTTCGCGGAGAAGATGAATGCCAAGGCCAGGGAGTTGGGGATGACGAATTCCCACTTTGTCAATCCGCACGGTTTGACCGCGCCGGGCCAGCATTCCTCCGCGCGGGACATGGCCTTGCTGGCTTGGGCGTGCTATGGCAATCCTGTCATCCGGGAGTGCGTTTGCCTGAAGACCTTCTCGTTGAAATTGAATCACGGACCGGTGCGGGAGGCGGTCAACACGAACCGGGTTCTCCGGGAGTTTGCGGCTTGCAACGGGATGAAGACGGGATTCACCAACGCCGCCGGTTCCTGCCTCATCAGCAGCGCCGAACGTGATGGGCGGGAGCGGATCTGTGTGATCCTCGGGAGCACGGGGAACTGGTGCACCAAAGACTCGGAAGCTCTTCTCGAGTGGGCCCTGGCGAACGATTGAGGGTTCAGTCGACGAAAGTCGGATACACCGCGAGGGCCTGTTCCAACAGCCGCATGTAGCGGGATCTCGGGATGTCCGTGCAGCCGAACTGTTTCAGGTGCGGGGTGCTCCATTGGGTATCGAGGAGGGTGAAGCCCCTGGAGCGCATCCGTTCCACGAGATGGACCAGAGCGACCTTGGAGGCGTCCGCCGTGCGGCTGAACATCGACTCGCCAAAAAACGCCCCGCCGAGGGCGACTCCGTAGAGGCCACCCACCAGTTCTCCGTCCTGCCACGTTTCCACGGAGTGGGCGAATCCGAGTTCAAAGAGCCGGTGGTAACTCTTGACGATCGCCTCGTCGATCCACGTGGACGGCCGCGCGGCACAGCCCGACATGGTTTCGAGAAAGGCTTGGTTGATCCGGATTTCGAATGGATTTTTCCGGAGAACGCGCTTCAATCCGTGGGGGATGTGGAACGTCTCAAGAGGGATGATGCCGCGCGGATCCGGAGAAAACCAGGCGATCTCGCCATCGTCCATCGCCATGGGGAAAACGCCCAACTGGTATGCCTTGAGAAGGAATTCCGGATCGATCTCGTTGAATTCGGACCGGCAGCCTGGAAGTTTTGGCTCCATGAGAACTTCGTCCCGTATATCGTCCCACAGAGCGCGATGAGAATCAACCTTCGAGAGATCCCGGAAGAGGGCGTATCCCTGCATGGGGAACTGTTGGAAGACATCTTCCAACTGGAACCGGTTCATCCCCAACCTTCCAGCCCGGTCCGCTATGAGCTGCAAGCGGAAATCGTCGGGGAGACCGTGGTGGTGCGGGGCTGCCTGGATGTGGATTTCGGGATGACCTGTGTGCGATGCCTCGACCCGTTCCGGTTTCATGTGCACCTGCCCGAGACCCTTTACGCGGAAGAGATCGCCGGAAGGGAAACCATCGACTTGACGGAATGCATCCGGGAGGATATTCTCCTCGCCCTTCCGGATCACCCTCATTGTGAGGAGGCCGATCCTCCGAGGATTTGTCCGGCCCAAGGTTTGTTCGAGGCGCCGGCGGAATCGGCGGATGAAAAAGCGGGGGGCGGTTCCCAAGGCCGCCGCCCCTGGGCGGATCTGGAAGGATTCGAGCCCACATCGCCTGACGGTTGAAGCCGTCACCCCGCAACCCATCCTCAACCTGAATCACCCGTCATGGCAGTTCCAAAGCGTCGTAGCTCCAAGATGAAAAAGCGCATGCGCCGTGCGGCGAGCCGTTGGCGTGCGCCCAAGTTCCAAAGCTGCCCCGAGTGCGGCGCGGCCAAGCCCGGTCACATCGCCTGTCCCAGTTGCGGATTTTACGATTCCCGCAAGGTGACCAAGGCGGAGATGGACGCTTGACCCTTTCCGGGCGCGGGATCCTTCCACCCAACCAAACCAAGCGGTGAAAATTGCGCTCGACGCCATGGGCGGCGATCATGCCCCTGCGGTCACGGTCACCGGGGCGAGGCTCGCCCTGGAGCGGTTCCCCTCCATTACCCGGCTCTATCTCGTGGGGGATGAGGAGACCGTGAAGCGGGAGGTCGATGCCCAACTGTTCGCCGATGCCCGGCTCGAGATCGTCCATGCGCCCGAGGTGGTCGACATGGGCGAGTCCGGGCTGAAGTCGGTCAAGCAGAAGAAAAAATCCTCCATCAACGTGATGGCGGACATGGTCAAGGCAGGGGATGCCCAAGCGATGGTCAGCGCGGGGAATACCGCCGCCATGGTGGCTTCCTCCCGGGTCAAGCTGCGCTGTCTCGAAGGCGTCGAGATGCCCGGGATTGCCTCGCCCCTGCCCAATGAGCACGGACCCAACAACATTCTCGACGCCGGGGCGAACGTGCACGCCAAACCCCTTCATCTCCTTCACTATGCCGTGATGGGCACGGTTTACGCCCGTCGCGTCCAGAAAATCAAGGATCCGCTGGTCGGTCTGATGTCGGTCGGCGAAGAGGATGAGAAGGGCACGGACTTCACCCGTGAGGTCTTTGCCCTGCTCAAGGAAGCGAGGGGAATCCATTTCATCGGCAACGTCGAGGGGCACGATCTCTTTGCCACCCCGCTGCATGTCACTGTCTGTGACGGGTTTACGGGGAACGTTGTTCTGAAGTCCTGTGAGGCGACGGCCAAGATGGTAAGCAAGTATCTCAAGACCGAAATCAAGGCGAACCCGATCACCGCAATCGGCGGTCTGGTGGCCAAACCGGCTTTTGATTCGGTGAAACGGCGCACCAGTTACGATCAAGTCGGCGGCAGTCCCTTGCTCGGGGTGCGGGGAGTTTCCATCATCGGACACGGGTCAAGCAACGAGATCGCCATCATGAATGCGATTCGTGTTGCGGTTGAGTCAGTTCAGCATGAAGTGAATCCGCAAATCGAGGAGGCCATCGCGGCCTTGCGATGACCGGTTTTGTTCATGATCGAGAACGGAAAATGCAGCGTGGCCATTGCGGGCACTGGAAGTTACACCCCTTCCCGGGTTCTCACCAACGCCGAATTGGAGTCCCTCGTGGACACTTCGGACGAATGGATCACCACCCGGACGGGGATCAAGGAGCGGCGGATCGCGGCCCCGGGCGAGACCACGAGTGACATGGCGGTTCGGGCGGCGGAGGCGGCCCTTGAGAATGCTCGAGTGAAGCCGGAGGAACTCGATATCATCATGGTGGCCACCGTTTCCCCGGACACCTTCTTCCCGGCCACGGCCTGCTATGTCCAAAGTCGGTTGGGTGCCAAGCGGGCCACCGCTTTCGATGTCTCGGCCGCCTGTTCCGGTTTCCTTTTCGCACTGCAGATTTCCCGGAACTTCATCAACGCCGGACACTGTGAGAAGGTATTGATCATTGGCGCCGAAAAACTGAGCAGTATGACGAACTGGGAGGATCGCAACACCTGCGTCCTCTTTGGCGACGGGGCGGGGGCGGCCGTATTGATTTCCAACCAGGACGAGGCTGACCGGGCCCGCAGGGTCCTTTCCACGGTCATGGGGAGCGATGGCGATCAGACGGATATTCTCGTCGTACCGGGAGGTGGATCCAAATGTCCGATCACCCCCATGAACGTCGACCAGCGTCTCAATACCATTTCCATGGTCGGCCGGGACGTCTACAAATACGCGGTCAACGCCATGAAAAATGCTTGCGAGGAAGCTCTGGCGGCAGCCGGGCGCACCGCCGCCGATGTTTCCATGGTGATTCCTCATCAGGCCAACATCCGGATTATCGAGGCCATCGTCGAACGGCTCCACATTCCGATGGAAAAGACCTTCATCAATCTCACGAAATACGGGAACACTTCCGCCGCAGCGATCGCGATCGCGCTCGACGAGGCGAACCGGACGGGGGCGATCAAGCGTGGGGACATCGTCCTGCTGGTCGCTTTCGGTGCCGGGTTGACGTGGGCCGCTTCGGTGGTGGAATGGTAGCCCGGGGTGGGATGGAGCTGACGGATACCCATGCCCATTTGGCTTCCAGGCAGTTGACCGGGGAGACGGAGTCCCTCCTCTTCCGCGCCCGCGCCGCCGGGGTCACCAGAATCGTTTCGATCGGCACGGAACCGCTCGACAGCCTCTGCAACGTGGAGCTGGCGGAGCGGCATCCCGGGGTCTATGCGGCGGTCGGCGTGCATCCCTGCTCGGTGCATGAAGCCGGTGAAGATTGGCTCGATCGGATCCGCG
This sequence comes from Verrucomicrobiota bacterium, assembly GCA_018970725.1. Taxonomy (GTDB): domain Bacteria; phylum Verrucomicrobiota; class Verrucomicrobiia; order Verrucomicrobiales; family DEV007; genus V1-115. The sequence goes on along the minus strand of JAGWVU010000024.1, from coordinate 13,100 downwards.
GGCTCTCGATGGCTCCCAAGGTGGTGGCGCTCGGGGAAATGGGCTTGGACTATTTCCACCCGCCTCAGGATGGCAGTGAACCGGACGAATGGCGGGCCTTGCAACGGCGCTTTTTCGAGACCCAACTCTCCCTCGCCTTGGAGCGGAGACTGCCGGTCGTGATTCATCAACGGGAATCGTCCGCCGATGTCCTCGCCATCATGAGGGGCGTCGCCGGGCAGCTGCGAGCCGTGTTCCACTGTTTCACCGGGACCCGTGAGGAAGCGGAAGAACTGATCTCCTTGGGATTTCACCTTTCGTTCACCGGGGTGATCACCTACAAGAACGCCGGTGCCCTCGCGGATTGCGCGGCGGCGTTGCCGTTGGATCGCCTCATGCTCGAGACGGATTCACCTTACCTTGCGCCTGTTCCGCTCCGGGGTTCGCGCAACGAACCGGCCAACGTCCGCCACACCGCGGCCTTTCTGGCGGGACGCCGCGGCATCAGTCTGGAGGAACTCGCCCGGGCCACCTCCGACACGGCGGAGAAGTTTTTTCAATTCAATGGTGAAAGTTGAAAAAAATTGGTTTGCATGAGCTGGAAGCATCATGTGAGATGATCCCCGCGTCAGAGGGCACCCGACCACTGCCGCCTCTGTTGTTTGTCCTGATTCTGACGCCACCGCATGAAGACTTCTTTTGTATTGCTGGCTCTGGCCGCCATGACCGCCACCAGTTGTGTTGATCATCAATCCCGCTGGAACGGACATTGGCGCCGTTCCCAACGTGCCGGTGCGGACCTGTCGCTTTGGCAGTTCCCCTCGGCCTATGTCGAAGCGCTCGGGTCCGGACCCGCGATGCCGGATGGCACCCCTTTCATCCCGACTTCCGGCTACTTTGCGCAGGGCACGCTCGAGACCGGTCTGGCCCCTATCTTCAACGTCTTTCGTGAGGAACTGCCCAGTCAGATGGCGGCTCCGTCCGCTCCTCCTGTCTTCGATGTCGCGGACCGGGTGGCCAACGCTTCTTCCGCTCCCCGTCAGGAGGAGAGGCTGGAGATGCCCCGGCGGGAATCGGTTAAGTCCGAGTCCTACGGGCATCTTCCATATGCTCTGGCGGTTCCGGGCAAACCGGGATTCGTCACGGTTCCCGGTCATGCCCAACTCGGTGAGGTGGATGTGGTCGGAATCGCGTCCGGCACTCCGGTCGAAGTCCCGGCAGGCGGGAGCACGGTGCAATTCCGCGTCCCGTGACCGGGGCTTGGCAGCCCGTTTCAATTTATTTTTCAATTTCCTGAAGCCTTGCTGCTTCGGCCGGTGGCGCAACCCTGGCCGCGCCACCGACCCGTATTCAGCAGGTCCCGCCTTTTGCGGCGGGCGATGCACCAGGAAAATCCCAAGAGGACTGAGTGTCAGGCCTCTTCGCCGCCCTCTGATCCCGGATCGTCCAACTGGTTGAGCGTCTGGACGAATCCTTCGGCCCCCATCATGAGCAAGAGCGGGAGAGCCTGCGTCACGGCGAGGACTTCGGAAATCTCCAAGTCGAATTCCAGTTCAAGGCGTCGGCATTGTCCCACCAGTTCATTCAGTGCCGCGATCTGATTTTCATTCATGGCCGAGAGGGGTTGCTGCCTGATTCGACGGGGGGCCCGAGCGATTGATTCATCCGGTCTCCAGCCAGGGGCGGGGATCCAATTCCGTTTCCGGGCTTAACGGGCGTCGATTTGTCGAAGCCGGTGGACCTCGGCAGAGGCCAGCAGCGGCTGGATCACGCCGAGGCAGGCTTGGATATGGGTGGATTGAAGGTGTTGGTCCAAGTCCCCGTCGCACTCCCAATTCTCATGGAAAATGAAAAGTCCCGGATCCTTCGGGTCCTCGAACAAGTCGTAGTTGAGGCAGCCCTTCTCAGCGCGGGTCGGTGCCAGAAGGCGGAGCAGTTCCGGGCGGACCACCGCCTCCGATCCGGGTTGGCAGCGGAGGACGGCGACAACAGTGACAGGCATCATGGGACATCCTCTGAGGGCGGAACCGGCGTTTGGCAAGGCTCTTTTTGCCGTAAGCTGAACCTGTGATCCGGCCTTGGAAGGATGCGGCCGGACCACAGGTCCAACTTACGAGGACGTCGGAAGCGGACCATCATCCCAATTCACGGGGGGCTTTCTTGATCACTGTTTCTTCTTCACCGCCGGTTTCCTGTCCGTGAGCGGCCAGTCGGAATCATCGACGCGCGAGGATTTCAGAATCGATTCCGCCTTGGCGACGAGCCCGGGCTTCGTGGCAGCGAGATCCATCGTTTCGCCCGGATCGGTCTTGAGGTCGTAGAGCTCAATGGGTTGGGATGGGCCGTTGCGCACGGCTTTCCAGTCGTCCCAACGGGCGGCCTGAATCGAGCCGCCGCCTTCATGAAGTTCCCAATAGAAGGAATCCCGCACCGGCGCGGGGCCGCCCTTGAGGAAGGGGGCCAGCGAATGACCGTCGGTCTTCACGTGGGCGGGAAGTTTGGCGCCGCTCAGCTCGGCGACGGTTGGTAGATAATCCCAAAAGGCCCACGGCCCCTCGCTCACCCGGCCCGCGGGCACGGTTCCAGGCCACCATGAGAGCGCGGCCTGACGGAGCCCGCCTTCATACATCGAGCGTTTGAAGCCGCGCAGCCGGCCCCCCATCGTCTGGTCGAAGAGCCGGCCGATCTCGGACTTGGGATCGAAGGACGAACCGTTGTCGCCGGAGAACATGACGAGCGTATTTTTGTCCAGCCCAAGTTCGCGCAGCAGGTCGAGCAGTCGGCCGACGTCGTGATCAAGGCGCGTGACCATGGCGGCATAATTCTTCTGCTGCGCGGTCCACGGCTTGTTCCGGTAAAGGCCCTGATCATCGATCTGGAACGTGGCGTGGGGCAGCGTGATGGCGTAATAGAGGAAGAAGGGGGCGTCCTTGTGGGCACGCACCCATTCGAGCGTCCTGGCGGCGATGAGGTCCTGCGCATAGATGGGGCCCTTGCCCTCCACCCCTTTGTTGCCATCGTTGCCAGCCAGTTCAATGCGGCGGTCGTCGTGGTAAAGATAGGTGGGGAAGTAACTGTGAGCGTGGCGCTGGCAGTTGTAGCCGAAGAAATGATCGAAGCCGGCTTTGAGCGGACTGCCGGTTGAGTCGAACATGCCCATGCCCCATTTGCCAATGGCGGCGGTCGCGTAGCCCTCGGTTTTGAGCAGTTTCGCCACGGTGAAAGTGCCGGCGGGGAGTGGCTTCTGGCCTTCCGGCTGGATCTCGCGGTTGGCACGAATCGGCGAATGACCCATGTGCAAACCGGTCAACAACGACGTGCGGCTCGGCGCGCAAACGGTGGTGCCGCAATACCCTTGGGTGTAGCGCGTACCCTCACGCGCCATGCGGTCGAGATTCGGTGTTTGGATCAACTTCTGCCCGTAGGCTCCCACGTCCCCCTGAGCGAGGTCGTCGCTGAGGATGAAAATGAAGTTGGGCCGGGTGACGGCCGAAAACGCACTTGCCAAGCCCAGGCTCAGGGCAAGGGCGGTGAATCGCTTCCAACCGTGGCGGTGGGGATTCATGGTTTTTGCTTCCGTTTCCCTTTTCCCTTGCCCGCCCCGCCTTCTTCGCCGCCGCCCCTCACGCTGGGGAGGTCCGCCGCGTTGTCCTTGGGCAGATACTGCGCGAGCCCGGCCTTGATTCCGGCGAACTTCGGGTCGCCGGCCGCATTGGTCCATTCGTAAGGGTCGGTCTCGTGGTTGTAGAGTTCCTCGGTGCCATCCGCGTAACGGATGTAACGCCAAGCCTCGCTCCGCAGGGCGTGGTTCCCGTTCAGCCATGTGGTGAGCGCGGGAGTTTCCCATGGTGCCATGGGGTTCTTGAGCAGTGGAGAGATGTCGAGGCCCTCCACGTGAGCGGGCCTTTTCACACCGGTAAGTGCGCACAGGGTCGGATAGATGCTCATGAAATCCACCGGGCGCGGCGAAGCGACCCCCGCGGGAGTCAGGCCGGGAACCTTCCAGATGAACACAGTGCGGGTCGGTTCCTCCCAGAGCGCGAATTTTCTCCAGTGTTCCTTCTCGCCAAGGCTCCATCCGTGGTCGCTCCACAGGCAGACGATGGTGTTGTCCTTGCAGGGGGATGTCTCGAGCGCATCGAGCAGGCGTCCCACCTGGGCATCACAGAAGGCAATCGTTGCGAGATAAGCCTGAACCGCTTCCTTCCAGCGGTCCGAAGCGAGGATCGCGGCGTGATCGCCGGAAGCCTTGGCCATCTGTTTGCCGGCGGCGGGCACATCCTCGAGGTCACCGGCGCGGTGTGGCGGCAGTTCGATGCTTTCGAGCGGGAAGAGATCGAACCACTTCTTCGGCACGCTGAACGGCATGTGTGGCTTGTGGAGTCCCACCGCGAGGAAGAACGGCTTGTCGTGCTTGCGGTTCAATACCTCGATGCCGTAGCTGACGGACCTGAAGTCCACCATGTCTTCATCGGAATTCTCCAGCGGGCAGAACTTGATCCCGCCCACGCCGTCGTCCTTCGCGGAGGGGTGGCGTTTCATCCTGACGGAGTGGTCCTCCTGCTTGAATTCGGTCCACTGTGCCGTGTCGCCATAACTGCCGTGATAAATTTTCCCGGTGCCGAACGCGTTGTAGCCGGCATCCATGAGGACCTTGTTCAGCACCTTGTCCTCGCCGATGAAGGGCCGCCAGTCCTGGGCGTTCTGGTAGCAGCCGGTGGTGTTCGGTCGCAGACCGGACAGAAGCGCGATGCGCGAGGGATTGCAGGAGGGAGCGGCGCAATAGGCACGGGTGAATGACACGCCCTGCGCGGCGAGTCGGTCCAGGTTTGGCGTGCGCGTGCGGGGGTTGCGACCGAGATAACCCACCCAGTGATTCAGGTCATCGACGGGAATCATGAGCACGTTGGGTTGCGCGGCCCGTGCGGAGCCGGGACCCACCGCGAGCAAAACGCCGAGCAGCAGGGAAGCGAGGGATTTCATGGGGTGGGTTTTTTCAGCGGGGGGGCGTTCTCCGGAGGTTTGTCCGGCGCCTTGCGCGGTGGCGGTTCGCTACTGAGAAGGGAGGCGGCCCATGGATCGCGCTGACGCATCTCAGTCAGAAGTTTCTCGCGCAAATCCTTCCTCGCTTTGGCGGCGTCCCGCCCGCCGCGGGTCCAAGTCTCGTAGGTTTGGCGGATCGGCTCTTTCAAGGTGCCATCGGTTTGGATTTGGCGGGCCAGTTCGAAAAACCGGTCCCGGTCGGCACCTTCCAAATGGCGGGCATTGGCTTCCTGATTGGCCAAAACCTGGATGGTGGCTTCCGGATCCTTCGGCAACGGGGGGGGCATTCCCGCGGGTCCGTCCATGGGAAGCTTGCGGCGCACCGCCTCAAGGCGGCTCTTGTCATGCAGTTTGCCCATGAGCGGAACGGCGGAGGGATCGACCCGTTCCACGGCATCGCGCAAGGCCATCCGATAGGCATCGGTGGCGGCGTGAACCTGATCCCGGGCGGACATCACCGCCGGATCCTTCCAAGCCTGGGCGAGGACCTGATCGAGGTGCTTGCGTTCCTCCGGGGTGAGTTCTCCGGCGCGGTGGTCGCCCTTGGGCCGGGGATCCGGTTTGCCTTGGGAGACCGCCCTGCCTTCAGGGGGCGCGGGCGGGGAACCCGTCCAAGCGGGCGGGGAGGCAAGCAGGAGCATCAGGTGGACGAGACCGGGGGCGAGGCGGCGATGGCCCGGGCACCGGGGAGGTCTGGAAGGATCAGAAGCCATGGGCACGGATGGAACGGTTGGTTGGGGCAGAGGTTGCAAAAAATGGAAGGTTTGGCACGGAAAAGCGAAATTTTGGGCGGCATCGGTTTTGGACGCACTTTTCATGTTGACGATTTCGTCACCAATCACTAGACATAGCCTAGTCTTGCCCAGCGGCACCGGTGGAACGCCGGATGCCACGAGAATTTGGGAAGGGAGCCTTGTTGTTGGTGTTCATGGGGAGGTGGCACCGCGGCGGGCTCCCTTTTCCATTTCCCGGGGAGCGTCCGGAAGGTCAGGGCGGGAGCGCTGCGGGGAATCCAAGAGACGCGCGATGGCCCGGGCGGCGTTGTCGTGGGCCCCGCCGGAGCCGAGGGAAGAAGCGACCTCCCGCAGTTCCAGCGCCAATTGGGTACGCTTCACAGGGGAGGTGAGAAGGGCTTCGAGGGCGGCGGCGAGGGCGGGGCCGGTCGCTCGTTCCTGAAGGAGTTCCTCCACGACCTCGCGTCCGGCCAGGTTGTTGACGATGCCCAGATACTTCACCTGCATGACCACGCGGGCCACGGCAGCGGTGAGCCAGGAGACCTTGTAGGTCAGGCAATGCGGCAGTCCGAAAAACGCGGCTTCCAGCGTGGCGGTTCCGGAAGCGATCACGGCGCAGCCGCAGGTTTGCATGAGGCGATGCACGTCGCCCGAGCTGACCGCAATCTCCGGGGCGCCCCCGTTGCGGGCCAGTTCGCCGAGACGTCCGGCCAGTTTCTCATTCACCGCGGCGGTGACAAAGCGAAGATGGGGAAGACGGGCGCGAAGGAGGGTGGCGGCCTCCACCATGACGGGGAACAGGGCCTCGATTTCCCGGCGCCGGCTCCCCGGCAGCAGGCCGACCAGTTGCGGATCCCGTTCGGCATCGATACGTTCCGCCGCCAATTCATCGACAAGCGGATGGCCCACGAATTCTGTGCGGAGGCCGGAAGCCTCGTAGAGGTCTTTCTCGAAGGGAAAGATGCACATCATGAGGTCGAGGGTGCGCGCCATTTCCTTGATCCGGCCACGTTTCCAAGCCCAAACCTGGGGCGAAATGTAGTAGGCGATGCGCCCCTGGTAGCCCCGTTGGCGCAGGGCCTTGGCGAGGCGAAGGTTGAATCCGGGATAATCGATCAGGATCACGACATCCGGTGAGGATTCCGCGATGACCGCGAGGGTCCGGGTCATCTGGGCTTGGAAATAACCGTATTTCCGGAGCACTTCCCAGAGTCCGAGGACGGCGGAGTCCTCCAGCCAATCGGTCACCCCGGGAGCCTGAAGCCGCATCCTTGGCCCGCCGAGTCCGCGGATCTCGAGGTCGCCGGGCGCCCGCAGGGTCCGCAGGGCACCGAGAAGTTCCGCACCATGGGTGTCGCCGCTGACCTCCCCGGCGATGACGAAGCAACTGGTCATGGGGAAGACGGGGATTCGCCGATCTGGCGGGTGATGTCGATGGCCAGATGCAGCGCGGCCGCCGCTTCCGCTCCGGAGACCCGGGGGCGTTGCCCGGTGGCGACGCAGTGGAGGAACGATTCCAGTTCCAACTTCAGGGGTTCATCCTTCTCCACGAGCACGTCCTCGGGAAGGATCTGCATCCCTTCCCGGCGGTAGAGTTTTCCCGCTTGGGCCTGATAGTCGAGGGAGAGGTAGGTATCGTTCTGGAAAACGCGGATTTTGCGGAGCTTCTCCGGACTGACCCGGCTGGCGGTGATGTTGGCTACGCAACCGTTCTCAAACCGGATGCGGGCGTTGGCGATATCCTCCCGACCTGTCAGGACGGCGACTCCGACCGCGTCCACGTGGAGGATCGGGGATTTGACGAGATGAAGAACGATTTCCAAGTCATGAATCATGACGTCGAGGACCACGCCGACATCAGTGCTGCGTTCCGGGAAAGGGGAGAGGCGATGAACTTCGATGAAGCGTGGGTGGGTGAGGCGCGCTTCGAGATCCCGGAGGATGGGGTTGAAGCGCTCGATGTGACCGACCTGGAGGAGCCTGTCCTTTTCACGGGCCTTGGCCACCAGTGCGGTGGCGTCTTCGGTGGAAGCCGCGATGGGCTTTTCCACGAGGCAATGAATGCCCCGGTCGAGGAGAAGTTCGGCGATGGCCCGGTGCGTCGAGGTGGGAGTCGAGACCGAGGCGGCGTCGACCAGCGAGGCGAATTCCTCGAGGTCCCCGGTGGGGGTGGCGCCATACCGGGCAGCGAAGGCGGCGGCGCGTTCGGGATCGGTGTCGTAGATGGCGGTGAGGCGTGCATTGGCCAGACCGGCGTAGACGCGGGCATGGTTTTGGCCAATGGCGCCGACGCCCACGACTCCGGCGCGGACTTTGGTGGAAGGGTCAGGATCCGGCATGGGCGTGCAAGGAAATTTGATGACGGTCGCAGAGGCGGATGACGTCCTCTTTTTGGAGGATCAGGGTGCGGTTGGCTTCGATCACGAGGGAAGAAACCCCGGCGTCACGGGCGGTTTCGATGGTGGCTGAGCCGACGCAGGGGACGTCGAACCGCAGGTCCTGATTGGGTTTGGAAACCTTGATGATCATGGCCTTGCCCTTGCCGAGCGCGCCGCCGCGCTTGATGGCTTCGTTGGTTCCTTCGAAGGCCTCCACGGCGAGGACGGTGCCATCCTTGACCACGATGGTCTGGCCGATGTCGAGCCGGCTGACTTCCTTGGCGATGCCGAAGCCCCACGCCGCAGTGGCGAGTTCCGGGTCCTTCAGTTTGGGACCGCAGACCGGTCCGGGCCCGGGGATGCATTCATCGAGGTAGGACGTGGCCGGGATGAGATCGATGCCATCCTTGGCAAGTTCCTCGCCGATGCCACCGAAAATCGATTCGGCGTTCTTTGTTTTGAGCCGGGCCAAAAGGGCGATGGTGCGGAAATCGGGCCGGAGGTTGAAAAGATTGGAGGGGGCGATCTGGCCGGTCATGACCGCCTTGGTCACGCCCCGGGCGGTGAAGAACTTGATCATTTTGTCCAACTGACCGACGCGGAACCAGGCGACTTCATCGACGAGGCCCTCGAGGACGGGATCGGTTTCGTCGGTGAAAGCCGCGGCGACGAGGCGTTGGACGCCTGCGGAACGGGCGGCGCGGGCGAACGTGGCGGGATAGACGCCGTTGCCGGCAATCATCCCGAGGGATTCGTGGACTTCGGTCATGATGGAACTGAGATCACCCTAAGGTTGGAGACGCGCACCGCAAGCGGCGATGATCGGGTGGTGCCCGGTCTTTTCGCCGAACCGCGGAGGGTTTGCGAGGAATCGGCGAATCCGCCCCGCGCGCCCGGTTCGTAGGTCTGGGCATGGCCAAGTCCGCGGGTCCCCCCGTCATCCACTGGTTCCGGCGGGATCTCCGCATCACGGATAACACGGCGTTGAATGCCGCCTGTGCTTCGGGGGCGGAGGTGATCCCGGCCTATGTGGCAAGTGATTGGCAGGGGCAACACCGATGGACGGGCCCGATCCGCCAGGAGTTCTTGTGCGGCTGTTTGCGGTCTCTGGATGGCAACTTGCGGACGGTGGGAGGGCGCCTCATCGTGCGTCAGGGCAGGGCGGATGATGAGTTGGGGCGCCTGATCCGGGAGACGGGAGCCACCGCCCTCTATTTCAACCGGGACCCGGACCCGTTCGGAAAGGGGATGGAGGATCGCCTCCGGCGGGTCTGCGAGGACTTGGGGGTGGCGGCGCATGGGTTCAAGGATCATTTCCTTCACGAGTCCTCGGAGGTGCGGACCGGTGGTGGCGGGCCCTTCCGGGTTTACACCCCGTTCGGTCGGGTGTGGCGGGCCTTGCCCAAAGTTCTGCCGGGGCCCGTGGCCGCCAATCTGGCCACTCCCGCCGAAGTGGGCTCGCTTGAACTTCCCGGTCTGGCCACCTGGGGACAGTTCTCTTCAGGAGCCGATCTGCCCGAGCCCGGGGAGCGGGCGGCCCGGGAACGTCTTCGCCGGGCGATCGAGGGCCCGCTCCGTGCCTATTCGGAGAGCCGGGACACGCCCCATGGGCAGACCACCTCCCGTTTGGGTCAGGATCTGCGGTTTGGCTTGCTTTCCATCCGCGAGGTCCATGCCCGTTCCCTGGCGGCGCGGGAGGGAGCGGAAACGAAGGGGGTGCGGGACAGTTTCGACAAGTTCATCGGGGAATTGGGATGGCGTGAGTTTTATGCCTCGGTTCTCGCGGAGTGGCCGGAAGTGCTCGACCTTGAGTTCAATCCCCAGTGGCGCGGCTTGCCTTGGGGGGAGGCTGACGAGCGGTTTGATCGATGGGCCCGCGGCGAAACCGGCTTTCCGATCGTCGATGCGGGGATGCGGGAGCTGCTGGCCACGGGATTCATGCACAACCGGGTGCGGATGATCGTGGCGATGTTCCTGACCAAGGATCTGCAGGTCGATTGGCGGCATGGGGAATCATGGTTCATGCGGCACCTGGTGGATGGGGAGATCGGGAGCAACAACGGCGGGTGGCAGTGGTCCGCGGGGACTGGGGCGGACGCGGCTCCGTATTTCCGGATCCAAAATCCATGGACGCAGACGAAGCGCTATGATCCGGACGGGACCTACATCAAGAGGTGGGTGCCGGAGTTGCAGAAGGTTCCGGGACCGGTCCTGGCGACGGAGCCCTCCCCGGGGATGCGGATCGCGCCGGGGTATCCGCTGCCGATGGTTCGCCACGCGGAGGAGAGGGACCGGATTCTCGGGATTTTTGCGGCCCACAAAGGGCGCGTCGGGTAGAGAGGGGCGACCCTGGCGTTGTTTCGTGAAGCAGGAGGTCAGATCTGCTTGTCGTGGGGCGGGATCACGAGGACGGGCACTTTTGATTGGCGCACCACCGCCTCCGATACGCTTCCCAGCAGCGCTCTTTCCAAGCGGCCGGGCCGATGGGTGCCGACCACGAGAAGGTCGGCTTGCTCGCTTTCCGCGAAGCCGAGGATCCCTGGGATGGCGCGGTCCGCCTTCATGCAACCGTTGACCCGCAGGCCTTTTTGTTCCTTGAGGCGATCCACCTTTTCCCGCAGTTGGCGTTTTTCCTCTTCCAGATATTTCTCGAAGGTAACATCGCCGGGATAGAGGTAGGGCGAGAAGGTGGCCATCACATCGGTGGCCTCGTAGACATGGACCACGGCGAGGTCGGCATCGAATTTCTGCGCCAGATCTCCCGCGGTTTCCAGAACTGCTTCCGAACCCGCCATCAGGTCGATGGCCGCCACGATTTTCTTGATCATCTGTTTGGTGGATTCTGTTTGGGACAAAGTTGCCGCGATTTGGCCGCCGTGTCTCGCCCTTGGTTGCGTGGAATGCCGCATCGCTTGTTCCGTGCTTGCCAAGCGAGGCACTCCGTGCGGATTGTTGCCTTGATGAGCAAGCCTTGGCAAGAACTCCGTGATCGCATTCTCTCGCATCCGAAACTCGATGACACCGAGCGCGCGGAGTTTCTCGAGCTGCTCGACGCCGCCGAGACCGACCGGAGCAACGGGCTGAGCGAGGTCGCAAGGGAGATCGGTGAGTCCGTGCGCCGGTTTGAAGCCAGCCACCCCCAATTCACGGAGACGGCGGACAAGATTTTGCATTATCTCAGCCGGATGGGGATGTGAGGCGGGGCCGGGCATTTCCGGTTGCGCCGCCACCCGGTGGCGTGGTAGGCAATTCAGGCGGGGAGGTGCAACCCCTTCCCCCCGGAATCCCCATGATCAAGATCACTCGCGGAGGGGGAGCCTTCGCCAATTGCCAGGGAATGACGCGCCGCAGCGCCTTGAAAGCCGGCGCTCTCAGCGCCTTTGGACTTTCGGCCGGTGACTGGATGCGGCTCAAGGCCGAGGGAAAGCTCGCGGACACCGGCAAGTCGGTCATCCTGATCTGGCTCGATGGCGGGCCCAGCCACTTCGAGACCTATGATCCGAAACCGGACGCGCCGAGCGAATACCGCGGACCTTGGGGAGACCGGCGCACCAACGTCCCGGGGATTCGTTTCTCCGAGATGCTGCCGCTCCACGCGAAACACGCGGACGCCATGTGCGTGATCCGCTCCGTGGCCCATACCACCGGCGACCACTTCGCCGCGGCGCACTGGATGCTCACCGGCCGGTTGGGCAGCACCTCGGTCGACAGGGCCCAGAAGTATCCGTCGGTCGGATCTTTCGTTTCGAAGCTCGCCCCGGCCAAAGTTCCCGACCTGCCGAATTATGTCGGTCTGCCCGCCGCCGAAAGCATTTTCCTCTATCCCGGCTACCAAGGCGCGGCTTATCTCGGCGGCGCCCACGATCCCTTCCAGGTCAACCTCCAGCAGAAATACCTCGGGGCAGGCATGAAGTCGGAGATCCAGAAACCCCCGTTTCTCGATGCCGTCACCGGGCAGGGCAACCGGATGAGCGAACGATCTTCCCTTCTGCAACAACTCGATGGTCTCGACCGGCGGATCGACCGGAGCGGTGCCATGGCCACCATGGACCAACACCACGCCGCGGCCCTGCAACTCCTGCTCGGTTCCAACGCCCGCCGCGCGTTCGACATGGACCTCGAGGATGCCAAGACCCGGGATCGCTACGGGCGCGGTCCGTGGGGGCATTACACCCTGATGGCGCGGCGGTTGGTCGAGGCCGGGGTCCGCTTTGTCACCGTCGATATGCCCCACTGGGACAATCACTCGAGCCTCAAAAAATCCCTCGAGACGATGCTGCCCGCCCTCGATCGCGCCGTCGATGGACTGATGCAGGATCTCAAGGACCGGAACCTCCTCGATGATGTCCTCGTCGTGGTCATGGGCGAGTTCGGGCGCACCCCCAAGATCAACAACGGGCTCCCCAATGATCCGGTCCCGGGCCGAGATCACTGGGGGCAGGCCATGAGCGTATTGATGGCCGGCGGCGGTCTGCGGATGGGACAGGTGGTCGGAGCCACCAACGCCAAGGGCGAACACCCGGTGGAGCGTCCCCTCACCCCCGCGGACGTCCTCGCCACCATCTATCACGTGGTCGGGATCGATCCCGGACTGTTCTTTCCCGATCATAGCGGTCGACCGGTCCCGATTCTCGACGGCGGTCGTCCGATCGCCGAGTTGATCTGATGCGGGTCTCCGCGCGCTTCACTCGATCCGGAAGGAAAAGAGTCTCCCGTTCTGCGCCCGGAATTCAATGACCGGCGTGGACGAAGGGCTTGGTCCGCAGGATGCCGGGCCGGTAGTTTTCCTCCATGGCCACAGAGCGGTCCCGCCGGGGCGCGGTGAAGGTATGGAGTTCCTCCAGATAGGTAGGCGCCAACCCGATGGACCCGAAAATGACTCTACTTGGAAGCCTGTCTTTTCCGGAACAGGAAAATCCGGGGCGTTTCCTTCGCTCCCCGGGGCCGGAGGTGTCCGGCTTGCCCT
>JAGWVU010000002.1 GCA_018970725.1 Verrucomicrobiota bacterium | reverse complement strand
TCTCTTCCCATCCGTGTCATCCCGCCCCTCCGTGTTTCATCCGTGCCCCAAAAAGCCCTCTTCCGCGTCATCCGGCGACGCGATCCTCCAGGCGGCGGTGAAAAGAACCCGAAGACGCCGTCTTTTTCGGCTGGGCGGACCACTAAAAGACAACCATCATCACGCCTGACTGGGGGGGCCCATGCTATCGGGCTTCAATGCATGACCTGGCCGCCGTCGACGTTGATGGTTTGGCCAGTGATGTTCCGCGCGAGAGGGGAAGCGAGGAAGACGCTGACGGCGGCCATTTCCCCGGGGGTTTGCCAGCGGCCGAGCGGCGCGGTGGCCCGGATTTTTCGCTGGGCCCAAAGTTCGTAATCGATCCGTTCCGCCTCGGGAAGCCGGGCTTGGGAGGCGGCCCAAACCGCCTCGTTGAGCGCGGTCTTGACCATGCCGGGCGAGAGCGCGTTGACCCGGATGTTGTAGGGCGCGAAGTCCTTGGCGGCGCACTGCGTGAAATTGATCAAGCCCGCTTTGGCGGCGCTGTAGGGTGGATCGGTCTGCGAGCCCATCTGTCCGGCCACGGAGACCACGAAGAGGACCGAGCCTTCCCCCCGTTCGGTCAGCACCGGGGCGAAAGCGTGGGCGGCGTGGACCGCGCCGATCAGATTCAGCTCAAGCACGCGCGCCCAGGCGGAAGGCGGCACGTTCCAGAAGGGAAAGCCGAACTTTCCCGAACCGCCACCCACCGCATAGACGAGGTGATCGATCGGACCGAGGTCCGCCGCGAACGAGGTCACTTCTTCGAGGCGGGTCACATCCCCCTCGCGGAAAAGCACCGTCCCCGTCGGCGGGGCGGGATCCGCCTTGCGGTCGAAGAGTCCGAGGCGACAGCCCTCGGCGGAAAAGGACTCCGCGATGGCCCGGCCGATTCCTTGGGCGGCGCCGAGGATGGCCACGGTTTGGCCTTGAAGTTGCAGATTCATGACAGGGTGGGTTGGGCGAGGACCGGCCACAGGCGAGCGATGAGCCGGGTCCGGAACCAGTGGAGGATCAGGCCGCCGGCCAATCCGGCGATCGGGCTGAGAAGCAAGGGGAACCAGAAGCCGGGGAGGGCGGCGCGCAGGTGGGGATGGGCCGGGCGCACCACGGCGATGTAGTCCGGCCGCGAGGAGGCGGCGGCTTGTTCGGCAGCCAGTCGGCGGCGTGCTTCATCGAGCTTGGCAAGGGAGGCGCGGTGCACGCCGTCGGTCACCCGGAAAGCAGCCAGCGCCTCGGCGAGGGCGGCCCTTTGAACGGCCTTCTCGGCTTCCAGGGAGGCGATGCGTTCCCGGAGGGCGTCGATTTTCAAGGCGAGCGAGGCGGTAAGGTCCGCCGCGTCTTTTTCCAACTGGACCCGCAGCGCCGCCGCCTGGGCCCGCGCGCGGAGCACCTCCGGATGTTTCTCCGGAAGACCGGCCTGTTGCTGGGCTTGGAGGGTGCCGACCGTGCCCAGGTATTCGGCCACCCAGATCATGCGATCGGCATTGATCAACTTGTGCCGATTGGCCACCTGGAGGAAATCAGGGAACCGGCTGGCGCGCAGTTCCTCGAGCTGCGTGGTGAGCCGGGCCCGGGATGCCACGGCTGCGTCCACCTCGTCCTGCTGCCGCCAACGGACATCCGGATGCTCTCCATACTGTTCGCGGGCTTCCGCCAAGCTACGGGCGACGGCTGTGTATTCCTGTTTGGCGGTTTCAAAAGCGGCGGAAAGGGAGGCTAGCGCTTCCTCCAGACCCGCGATCCGGCCCGGCTGGTAACGGGGGTCGTTCCCCAGGCGGATTTCCTTGTAAGCCGCCGCGAGTCCGTTCGCCAAACGCGCCGCGCGCTCCGGATTTTCGTCGAGGACGGAAACCTCGACTTCCGTGGTCCCGGGAACGGTCTTGATGAGGAGCCGGGAGTTCGCGAGTCCGGCCTTGCGCAGGGTTTGCGGTGCCCGGAGCCATGCGCAGCCTTCTTCCGCCGTCTCGTTGAGAAAGACGAATTTGGCCGAACTCCGGTAGAGCGGAGGCGAGACGCAGGCGATCACCAGAGCCAGAGCCGTGGCCGCCAGGCCGCAATGCAAGAGGTCTCCCCCCCGGATGGGACGCCGCCGGAGCGTGAGTTTCGGAACGATCGGGTTCATTGGCTTCAGGATGGTTGGGTTTTTTTCAGAACATCCGGGTCAACCCGACATCGACCTGATGCCGGATGTAATCGCGCGCGGCGATGGGCGAGTCCAACCGCACAAGGTGGTAGCCCGCGCTCAGATCAAAGTCCCCATACCATGGCCGGGTGGCTTCGAGACTGGCGGTCCAAGCCGTCTCGTGGAGGCTTCCGGTCGCTCCTTCGAAGCCGGTGGCGAGAACCCCCGCAGAAGCGTGCAAGGTGATCAGATCGGTCAAAGCATGGGTGGTGCCGAGGATCGATTGCCATCCCTCGCGCTGGTCAAAGCCGAGCAAGGCCAACTCGTGATCGAACTGGCCATAACGGGTGACCCAGCGCAGCCGGGTGGCGTCCCCGTCCGTCCAGGTGAGCGCGGTTTCGGCCGCGGGCGTCGCGCTGGACCCGCCGGATCCGCCGCGGCGGAATTGTGCGCCGGCCCCGAGATACGCTTGGAGCCGTTCCCCCAGCGATGTCCTGAGCCCGGCCAGGGTTTCGTGCCGGGTGTAATCGAGGCCTGAATTCCGGAAATCCACGGATTCCGCCTCGTAGCTGCCGCTGACTTGCAGGTCCCCGATGAGCTGATGACGGGTTTCGAGGCCCACGGCTTGGGCGGTGCGTTCCTCGATCGCGGCCAGGGTATTTCCCACGCTGTCGATGGAAGAAAGGGTGTATCCGCCGCGCATTTGCCAGAGTGGAGTCACGTCGAACGAGGCGGAGAGGCGGTTGAAGAGGGTGTGGTAGGCCGCCTGGCGAAGCGCGGTGGTCAGCGTGCCCTGGATGTCGGGATTGGTATCCCGCCGCATCCGCAACTCCTCGAAGACTTTCCAGCGCGCACCGAGCCCTATTTGGTAGCGCAGCCCGAAACCGGCCAGATGGTTTTCCTCGCGCAGGGCCGGCGTGGTCCGCCCGTAATCAAGGTAAGTGCTGTCCGCATTGATCTCGAGACTCGAGTTCTCCAGCACGCGGTGGATTCGGGCGCCCAAGCCGATCCGCCCATAACCTGAATCCACCGACGCCGGTGCGGTCGCGACATTGCTGTCGAACCCGGCACCCATCGAAAAGAGGAAGACGACCGGGACTTCCAGACCCTCCGGAACCACTTCAGGGGAACCGATCTCCGTGAGGCCGCTGGCCGGAAAACCCACCCAGGGAATCGCGGGTGCAGGGGGGGCGAGCTCCGCCGGATCTCCGCCGGAAGTGGGAATCAAGGCCGTGGAGGGCAGCGACGACGCCTCGGCCAGCAGGGCACTGCTGATGGCCTCGTCCGAGTGGCTGGAGGCCTGGAGGGCGGTCGCGATGATCTCCTCCGCCTGTTCCGGGGCGATCTCAAGGGCCGAGCGCACGATGAGTCCAACCGATTCATCGTCCCCGTCAAGCGTCCCGACCGCGGCGGCGATGAGGGCCGGAGCACAGGCCGGCCGCATGATCACCGCATCTTCCAGCGTTGAAATCAAATCCCCCCGGACGCCGGAACCTTCAGCCAAAGCGCGGTAGGTTTCGAGCAGCTCAAGGATCGCGGTGGCGCAATCCGAAGCGCGGGCCGTGACCAAGGCATGGCAGAAGACCAGGGCGAAGCCGAGGAGGAGTGCCGAAGGGCGATGGACCAAGCGAAACAAGGCAGGAAGGAATATCCGGTTGGGTGGGCCGGATAAAGAGCGGGTAGACGGAATCGAACCGACATGGCCAGCTTGGAAGGCTGGAGCTTTACCATTAAGCTATACCCGCAAAATAGCGGCCCGGAGACAGGATAAACCACTCAAGTAATTAAAACTACTTAAATATTTATATTTCCTGAATTATTTACTCCGGTGCCGTGCTTGCGACGCTGAATTTCCAGTATGAAACGGCTTCCGCCCGCCGTCAAGGGAGACTCTGTCCTCTTGCGCCGGGTCAAGCGCTGAGGATGCCCCGGTTCACCAAGTTGTTCAACCGGTGGGCCACATCGGCCAAGCCGTCGCACACCGCTTCGGTGTAGGTGCGGCCGTCGGTGGTGTCGATCCCATGGCGTGGGTCAAGGGCGCGCAGACCGGCCAGGGCAGGATCCTCGTGGTGGAAGAGTTCGACGAGCACCACTTCGAGTTTTCCGGTGGCGGCGCAGGCGGTGAGGAGGTTGCCGATCCAGCCATCGTCGGTGGAGAGACAGCCGCGCGTGGTTTTGGCGGAGGCGTGGAACATGCTGAAGCCGCCTTGTTCGGCCATTTCGCGCACAATGGCCGCGTTCTCTTCCATGGAGAGGGTGGAATCACCGCAGTGAGCGGCATCAACGAGGACCTTGAAGAAGGGGCGGCCGATCGCCTGGTTCGCGGCCTTCACAAAGGTCCAGGCCTTGCCGACGTCCGTGAAAGTCTGGAACTCGACGCCGCGCAGGAATTCGATGTGCCAGGCCTTGATGCCGCTGCCTGCGACTCCGGCTTCGTGGTAGGCGCGGGTGTGGACGCGGACGTTCTGGGCGACGGCAGCGTCGAACGCAGGGCCGGTGAGGGGAGTGGCCCCCGGCTTCATCCATTCCTCGATGGAGGTGGAGGAGACGTGCTCGATGTCGAATTGGCGGGCGATCCGCAGGCCGTTGACGAGCATGGCCACCACGGTTTCCTCATCTGCCGGATCCATGGGGTTGCCGCCGGCCACCATCATGATCATGTGGGGCTTCATGCCGATGGCCTTGATGCCACCGAAGAGATCCTCGACGTCGTTCGGGTCCATGCCGGGGAAGACGGGAACCTGGGCGGACGTGATCTTGACCGGGGAAACCTGACGCAAATGGGCCAGCTCGGCCACGGAAAGGAGACGACCATCCTCGCCCCGCGGGAGTTTTCCGGTCGCGTCGGGGACGAGACCGCCGACGAATTTGATGTGGGTGGGGACAACGCCCAGTTCGAGGTCCGGTTTGAGGGTGATGGTGGACATGGTTTGCAGTCTGTCTCCCTACCGTGCCAAGTTCCGGGTTTCAAGGCCGGATTTCGCGGACCGGAACAGGGCAAAACCCGTCCGGTCCGCAGTCCACTGCCGGAGGCGGGCCTCAGGCCGCGCCCAGCATGCCGTGGGGGTCGAGAATGAATTTCTTGGCCGCCCCTTTGTCGAAGTCCTGATACCCGCGCGGGGCGTCTTCCAATCCGATCACCGTCACGTTGGTGGCGATGGACGGTGAGGTTTTGCCCCAGAGGATGGCCTGCATCAGCTGGCGATGGTAGCGCATCACCGGACACTGCCCGGTCGTGAAATGCAGGCTCTTGGCCCAGCCCAACCCGATGCGGAGGGAGAGGTTGCCGGTCTTGGCGGCATCGTCCACGCCGCCCGGGTCATCGGTGACGTAAAGTCCGGGGATGCCGACGCCGCCGGCGACCCGGGTCACCTCCATCATCTGGTTGAGCACGGTGGCGGGGCGTTCCACCGCCGCCTGGGCTCCATGGCCCCGCGCTTCGAAGCCGACGCAATCGACGGCGCAATCGACCTGGGGTTCCCCCAGAATGGCGGCGATCCGCTCCGGCAGGCTGCCGCCTTGTTTGAGGTCGATGGTTTCGCACCCGAATTTCCGGGCTTGGGCGAGGCGCTCCTCGATCAAATCGCCGACGATGACGCAGGCGGCGCCCAACAGATGGGCGGACGCGGCACAGGCGAGACCGACCGGACCGGCTCCGGCGATGTAGACCGTGCTGCCGGGTCCGACGCCGGCGGTGACGGCCCCGTGGTAGCCGGTGGGGAAAATGTCGGAAAGGAGGGCGAGGTCGCGGATTTTCTCCATGGCTTGGTCCCGGTCGGGGAACTTGAGGAGATTGAAGTCCGCATAGGGGACCATGACGTAACGAGCCTGGCCGCCGATCCATCCGCCCATGTCGACGTAACCGTAGGCGGCGCCGGGGCGGGCCGGGTTGACGTTGAGACAGACGCCGGTGTGCCCGGCTTTGCAGCTGCGGCAGCGTCCGCAGGCGATGTTGAAGGGGACGGAGACGATGTCCCCGATCTCAAGGAACTCCACATCCCGCCCTTTTTCCACCACCTGACCGGTGATTTCATGGCCCAGCACGAGGCCGGCCGGAGCGGTGGTCCGTCCCCGCACCATGTGCTGGTCGGAACCGCAGATGTTGGTGGCCACGACCTTGAGGATCACGCCGTGCTGGCAGATCCGGTTATTTCCGGGGTGCTTCAGTTCCAGTTTGGCATCTTCCAGTTCCTGGACTTCGACTTTGCCGGGTTCAACGTAGACCACGCCGCGATTTCGATCAGACATATTTGGGCAACAGGGTTGGGGGTTTGGGTGTGTTTCCGAAAGGAGGCACAACTTACAGAGGTCCGCCGGGTAAGGGCAACAGAAAAATACGCGTTGACCTGCGCCCCCGCCCTTTCGATGATTCCCCCCATGTTCCGATCAACCCTCTGTCTCGCCCTCGGGCTCCTGGCGATGGATGCCCATTGCCAAGTTGCCTACGAACTGGTTCCCAACTGGCTCACGCCTCCGCCCGGTATGGAATACATCGGGAATTCCCATGGTGAAATCGCCGTCGATTCCAAGGGCAACGTCTACGTCAGCGTGGAAGGCGATAAATCCGGGATCCAGGTTTACAGCCCGGACGGCAAATACTCCCACAACGTCCCCGGCCTTCCCGGAACGCTGCACGGGTTCGTGATCAAGAACGACTTGATTTACGCCTCCGTGCTCGGCCAGCAAAAGGTCATCAAGACCCAGCTCGACGGCAAGGTCCTGCTCGAAATTCCCAAGGAGTCCTTCCCCGAAGACAAACGCAAAAAGGCGGATGGCAGCCCGCGCGGTCTCGCCCTCACCAGTGTCGACGTGGCCCCCAACGGGGACATCTACGTGGTCGATGGCTATGGCGAGGATTGGATTTTCCAGTTCGACAAGGACGGCAAGTTCAAAGCGGTTTTCGGTGGCCGCGGAGCCCCGTGGAATCTGAAGAACTGCCACAAGATTTTCATCGACCCCCGCTACGGCGAGCCGCGCATCCTTTGCTGTGACCGGGTCAACCTCCGTCTCCTCCACCTCGCTCTCGATGGTTCCATCATCGGTGAACACGCCACCGGACTCCGCCGCCCCAGCTCGGCCTCCTTCCACGGGGATCATGTCGCCATCGCCGAGATCGACGGCCGCGTTTCGGTGATCGACAAGGACGGCAGGACCGTGGCCCAGCTCGGCCAGAACGACACCAACGGAGAGAAGAATACCAACGGGGTCGAGCCGGCCAAGTGGCGCCAGGGCATTTGCACCGGACCCCACGGGATCACGTTCGACGCCCAAGGCAACGTCCTCATGGCCGAGTGGAACAAGTGGGGCCGGGTTTTGCGGTGGAATGTGAAGAAATGATTCCAGGTTCCGGGTGGGGCGGGATGAGATGCCGGTTCACAGGCTGGGCCCTAGCCCTCGCGCTGGTGGGCGCGCCGAGCGGGGTCTGGGCCCATGGTTCGGAGTATGTCTACGCCCGGCTCATCCTCGGCCCCCAGCCGCGTCTCGAACTCAGCTTGGAATACGAGGACAATCCGGTGGTCGATTCCCCGGAACAGGCCCGGCGCATTCTGGAACGGGAACTTCTCCTGGGATTCGGCGGCCGGATTTCCGATCTGGCCGGCCTCGCTCCGCGTGCCGTCTGGGGCGAGGTCAAGGTCTTTCCCCAGTCCGCCCCGGTGCCGGTGCCGTCGCCCGGCGAGGGGATCGACCACCGCTTGCTCACCGTAACGATCGACGTCGCCTGTCCCTTTCAGCTCTCGCTGAAGGCGGGAAGCGAACAGGCCGTCATTTACTGGGTGGACGAACCCGGACCCGAGCGTCCGGAAGCCCCTTCGCGCTGGAAGATTCTTCTGGCCGGGGACACGGCGCCGGTCGTTGACGGCCCCTGATTCCAGATTCCCAACCCGCCCACCAAGTCCCGCTCTTGTCCCCCTTTCTCACCGTATCCGGGCCGTCCGGCCCTCCCCGCGTGAAGCTCTGCGGCTTCACGGAGTTGTCCTCGGCCCGCGCGGCCATCGAGGCGGGAGCGGACGCCATCGGCCTGAATTTTTGGCCGGGATCAAAGCGGTTCGTCGCGCCGGGCGAGGCCGCGTCCTGGCTCGGAACCTTGGCCGGCCAGGTGTGCCGGGTGGGCCTCTTCGTGAAACCGGCGATGGAGGAAATCGAGGTGGCCGTGGATCTTGGCGTGCTCGACGCGCTGCAGCTCCACGGGGTTCCCGACCCGGCGTTCGTCCGCGAAGCCGGGATGTTCGGGCTGCCGGTGATCCAGGCCATCGGGGTGGGGGAAGAGGGACCGCTGGTTTCCCCTTCGGCCTTTCCCACGCCCTGGATTTTGCTGGATACCCATGTCCCGGGTGCTTTCGGCGGGACCGGGCAAACCTTTTCTTGGGCGCGGTTCAGCGAAATCGCGCGCGCGCATCCCGACCAGCGTTTTCTGCTGGCCGGTGGGCTTACCCCCGGGAACGTGGCCGAAGCCATCCGGGCGGCCCGTCCCCATGCTGTGGATACCGCCAGCGGGGTGGAATCCGGACCGGGAATCAAGGATCCGGACCGGATGCGGGCGTTCATGGCGGCGGTCCGCGGGGCTGGGAACGGGAATTGAAGTGGGCGACCCCTCTCAGACCCGGACCAAACGGTGCTGCACCGGTTGACGCAGGAAATGGGGCTCGAATTCAGGGAGCCGGAGCATCGATTTCTGGCGGGGTTGATGGGCATTGGCCACCTTGGCGGCGGCGAGGCGCAATTCGTTCCACCTTGGGCAGGGCGCGTCCGGCGCATGGGCGACATGCCGCAATAAGCTGAGCCATTCGGTGAGGGCGCGCTCCACGTCGCCACGGCCGAACTCGCAGGTCTCCTCGTTCCGGTCCCGTTGGCGGCCGGCGAGGAATTCCGCGACCACTTCGGCGGCTCCTTCCCCGTGGGTGGGCGGCACGCCGAGCCTGAGGTAACCCGGAAAGTCGGCTGTTCCAAATGCCTGACGGCAAGCGAGGCCGAGGCGTTCACTCGGGGTGTCCTGCCGGGTATCCGACTCGAACCGGTAACCTGCGCGGAGGTTGACGAGATGGGCGACGAGGTCATCCACCGGATAGGTGTCGTCTTCCAAGGCGGCCGCGATGGCAAGGCCTTCCCCTTGGTGGAAGTAACTGAAGATCAGGCCGCGCAACGTGGGGCGCCCGTTGGCCTCGATCAATCCCAGCTGACGCCAGGCGTGCGCCGCGGAGCCCGGCTGCGGTTCCATCGCCTCTCCCGAGGCCTCGTTGAGGTAAACGGTATCGAACCGGACGCGGACCGCGCGGCGTTCGGGGTCGATCAACCACGCTCCGGAACGGTCCCGGCAGGCCTGGACCTTGAGTCCGCCCAGATCGGCGATGGCGTGGAGGAAGCCGTCGCGGATCGTCAGGTCCCGCAATGAAGCGCCCGGGGCGAGGGCCTTGATGGCGTCGCTGGTCCAAGGGATAAGGTCCGCAGGGTCGAACGCCTCGAGCCGGCGGCGCGGGGGAGCCAGCTGGCGCCAGCGTTTGTTGAGCCAGGCCTTGCCGGTCCCGTCGAGCCTCGCCAGCTGGATCTCGGCCCCGTAAATCGTGGCATCGCCCTCGAGGATCTTGCAGAGCCGTCCCAAAGGGCGGGCGAGTTCCTGCATGTGGATGCCGGTTCGCAGGGCCGGCTGCCAACCCCATTTTGCCGTCCAGACCAGCGCGTCCCGGAGATCCACCGTGCCGATCGCGTCCGGAGATTCCCGTTCCCATTCCCCGGCCGCGTTGCGAATCTCCCGGTAACCGGGATCGATCCCGAAGAGCGTTTGTCCGGAGAGAGGCGTGGGGTCGAGGGTTTCCGGGGACTCTCCGGCGCTGAACCCGAGGCCGATCGCCTTGGGGGAAAAGAGGCGCTCCGTGAGTTCGGCGGCAGCCTGGAACGGGGACTCACCGCGGCGCCCGGCGGCGTCCATGACCCGCAGGATCGTGGGCCAATCCACCCGGTTGGTGCGTCGAAGGATCTTGGCGCGGGCATCGCTGAGCCGGGGGCCGTCCTCCACGCAGAGCGCATAGCCGACCGGATCGAGACCGCGGCGCCCGGCGCGGCCATACATTTGCAGGAGTTCGTCGGGGGTGAGTTCGCGTTGGACGAGGCCGTCCTGATATTGGGTATCGGACACCAGGACGGAACGGACGGAGAAGTTGATTCCGGCGGCGAGGCCGGTGGTGGCCACGATGACCCGAAGCTGACCGGATTTGGCGAGGGGTTCGATGATGCCGGCGCGCTGGGCGAAGGTGAGTCCGCTGTGGTGGTAGGCCACGCGGTTGCGGATCATCCTGGCCAGTTGGGGCCCGAGCGCCGCTTCCTGTGCGGCGGAGAGCGGGACGGGTTTGGCGGGAGGGAGGGCGGCGCTGATCTGGCGGGCGATCTTTTCGGCGGCGCGTCGTTGGGGGGCGAAGATGAGGAGAGGCGCGCAATCACTCATGAGGACCGAGACGGCCACCCGCGGCCAAAAGCCCTTGACCGAATTCGGGGCGGCACGGGTCAGGCTCTGCACGGGAATATCCTCGAGCGGCACCGGTCTTTCCGAGGATTCGACGAGGGCGACCTCGCGGCCGAGACCACGCATCCATTCGGCGATGTCGCGCCCGTTGGCCACCGAGCCGCTCATGAGGAGGAGTTGCGTCGAGGGAGGGGAGAGGACGATGGCCAGTTCGTAATTCAGCCCGCGCCGTGCGTCGCCGATCATCTGGTATTCGTCGATGACCAGCAGGCGCGGGCCCTCGCCGGACAGGAATCGTTCGCGTTGGGTTTCCAGCGTGGCGACCACCACCGGGGCCTCGGTATCCACGGCGAGGTCGCCGGTGGCGATGCCGACTTGCCAGCCCGCCGCTTTCCAGGTTCTCCACTTGTCATTGGCCAAGGCGCGGGTCGGCACGGTGTAAACTGCCTGGCCGCGCAAGGCGCCGGACTTCACCAGCAGTTCAAACACAAACGTCTTGCCCGCGCCGGTGGGGGCCCCGAGAACCACATCCTGCCCGGCCTTGAGCGCCCGAACCGCCTCCTGTTGCCATAGGTCAGGAAGCTCCAGATGGGTCGCGAGAGCTTCGAGATTCATTGCACTCTTTGGACAGGCCCTGATTCCCGGGCTATTCAATTCCGCCATCTCCGGTTCCATCAAACCTCGGTGCCCGCAAGGGAAAGGGAATTTTCCCGGGGCAACATCTCGCGTCCCCGGTATCTTCGGCCGGCTTGGAACGTAACTTGCAGCAACCGAGGCTGCGAATCGAGAGACCATACAAGTGAACACTGAATCCCCGCCGGAAAACGGACCCGCCCGCGTCGTCGTGATGTTTGGATCGCAATCCGGGAACGCTGAACAGTTGGCCAAAAATCTTGGCCGCAAACTCTCCCTCCTCGGCTACGAAGCCCCGGTCGTTGACATGGCGAAATTCCGGGGGGTCGACCTGACCCGGGAAGCCTTCCTTCTGGCGGTTTCCAGCACCTGGGGCGAGGGCGAGCCGCCGGACAACGCGGTGGATTTCTGGAATTATCTCGAGTCCGCGGAGGCTCCGCGCCTGGGCAACCTGCGCTTTTCGGTGCTCGGCTTGGGCGATACCGATTACAAAGTGTTCTGCGGGATGGGAAAGAACTTGGACCGGCGTTTCGAGGAGTTGGGAGCCCAACGATTCGCGCCCCGGGTCGATTGCCCGCTCGAGTTCGAGGAACCGGCGGAGGCGTGGTGGAAAGAGGTCGCCGCCACCCTGAACCGGTTGGCCCCGGTCCAAGTGCCGGTGGCGGAGCCTCTTCCGGCGGAGGACGGGGAAGAGGCGGCGGAGGGGTATTCCAAGAAAAATCCGTTTCCGGCGCCGCTCCTGGCCCAGAAGCGGCTTTGTGGTCCGGGGTCTCCCAAGGACACAAGGCATCTGGAGTTCAGCCTGGCCGGTTCCGGGTTGAGCTACGAGGTGGGTGATTCCCTGGGGCTGGTGCCCCGCAACGATCCCGGGCTGGTCGAGGAATTGCTGCGATGCGCCGGCTGTTCGGGGGATGAAATCGTCGTTACGCCGGAGAACCGGGAGAGTTCGCTCCGGGCGGCCTTGATTTCCAGTTATTCCATCACCGGCATTTCCCGGAAGTTCCTCAAGGATTTCGCGGACCGGGCCCGGGATTTCTACTTGAAGCACCTCCTTCTTCCGGAGATGAACAAGGATTTCCAAGCATGGGGCGAGGGACGCGAAATCATCGATCTGTTCCTCGCTTTTCCCGGGGTGAAGATCCCCGCCGCGGAGTTGGTGGCGGTGCTTGGCAAACTCAATCCGAGGCTCTATTCCATCTCCTCCAGCCTGAAGAAACATCCGGATCAAGTGCACCTCACGGTGGCCCGGGTGGAATACCAATCCCGCGGCCGCCGTCGGCTCGGAGTGGCCTCCACCTTTCTGGCGGACCGGCTTCCGGATGGCGGGACGGCTGGTGTCTTTGTGCAACCGGCCAAGGGATTCAAGCCGCCGGCCGACCCCGATCTGCCAATGATCATGGTGGGGCCGGGGACCGGGATCGCGCCCTTCCGTGCCTTTCTTGAGGAGCGCGAAGCCATCGGGGCGAAGGGACCGAACTGGCTGTTTTTCGGCAACCCGCACCGGGCGCTCGACTACTTTTACGAGGAGGAGTTCGAGGCCTACCATGCCAGCGGTTTCCTCACCCGCCTCGATCTGGCGTGGTCCCGGGACCAAGGCGAGAAAGTTTACGTCCAGCACCTGCTGGCTGCCCGGGGCAGGGAGATCTGGGCCTGGTTGGCGGAAGGGGCGCATTTTTACGTTTGCGGGGACGCTTCCAAAATGGCCAAGGACGTGGACGACGCCCTGCACGAACTGATCGCCTGCCACGGCGGGATGAGTGCGGACGAC
This sequence comes from Verrucomicrobiota bacterium, assembly GCA_018970725.1. Taxonomy (GTDB): domain Bacteria; phylum Verrucomicrobiota; class Verrucomicrobiia; order Verrucomicrobiales; family DEV007; genus V1-115. The sequence goes on along the minus strand of JAGWVU010000002.1, from coordinate 169,645 downwards.
GCGGCCGCCTACGTCAAGCAGATGAAAAAGGACAAGCGTTACCAACGGGACGTCTACTGAGAGGGGGTTGCAAGGCGGCGCGGCGTCGCTCGGAGGATTTCAACAGAGGCCTCATTGTCCCGGGCCGCCGCTTCAGGGCGCGAGAAGCTGGTCAAGTGGAGGACGGGCCGCTATCCTGCCGCGCATGAATCGCAAACTCTCTCGCCGCCGCCTCTTGGAAAGCGCCTGCGCCGCCGGTGGCGCTTCGTTTTGGCCCGGGTCGGTAACCGCCGCGCCGGACGGGTTCCGGATCGCGCCTTTCCGGTTTGATGTGACCCCGCCCAAAGGGCATCCGCTCTGTGGCGGATGGATCACCCCCGTGGTGGATGTAGAGGATGCGTTGGAGGCCATCGGTTTTGTCTTGTTGGGGGCGGGAGCACCGATCGTGGTCTGCGCGGTGGATTGGACGGGGATTCTCAACGAGGCCCACATCGCCTGGCGTGGAGCCTTGGCGGAGGCGGCGGGCACCACGCCGGAACGGGTCGCCGTGCATTGCGTCCACCAGCATGATGCTCCGTTTGTCTGTCCCGAAACGCAGCGGATTCTCGATGGCGTGGGAGCAGGCTTGGTCAATCTGGATCCGTCCTTCTTCCGGGACTGTCTCCGCCGGGGGGCGGAGGCGGTGCGCGAGGCGGTGGAGAAGGCCAGACCGTTCACCCACCTCGCCCGGGCGGAATCTCGCGTCAGCGAGGTGGCGGGAAATCGGCGGGTCCTCCTGGGTGCCGATGGCAAGGTGGCCAAAATGCGGGGCAGTGCGTGTCGCGATCCCGAACTCATCGCGTTGCCTGAGGGCTTGATCGATCCCATGCTCAAGACGGTGGCCTTCTACAGCGGGGAGGAGAAAGTGGTGGCCTGTCACTATTATGCCTGTCACCCGATGAGCCATTACGGTCAGGGGCACGTGAGCAGTGATTATCCGGGACTGGCGCGGAAGCGACGGCAGGCGGCGGAACCGGGGTGCGTTCAGATTTACTTCACCGGGGCCTCCGGAAACATCGCGGCCGGAAAATACAACGACGGATCCCCGGAGGCCCGGGTGGCGTTGACCGGGCGGATCTTCGACGCCATGACGGCTGCCGGGCGCCTCTTGCGTCCCGAACCGGTGCGCCGGGTGGAATGGAGCGCGCTGGACCTGGTGCCGGAGGTGAACCCGGTCTTCACCTTGGAGTCCGAAATGGCCTTGGTGACCAACCCAGCGAACGCACCGGCCAACCGGATCCGGCCAGCGATGCGGGCCGCGTGGATCAAGCGCCTCGGCCAGCGTGTGCCGATTGTGCTCAGTGCCCTGCATATCGACGCCACGACCCTGCTGCATCTGCCCGCTGAATCCTTCGTGGAGTATCAGTTGCGTGCTCAGGAGTTTGCCGGGAAACGCTTTGTGGCCACCGCGGCTTACGGGGATGGTGGTCCTTGGTATATTCCCACCCGGGAGGCTTTTCCGCAGGGAGGCTACGAAGTGAGCGTGGCGAATTGCTCTCCGGCGATGGATCCGGCGATGACCGAAGGGATCCAACGGCTGCTCGGAGCCGCCGGCTGAGGTCGCGGCTAGCGGGTTGAGCAAGGGCGGGGTCGGATTGCAGATCCGGCATCTGGAGCAGGCGGAGGATCTAATGTGTCTTTGGACGGTGAGGGGAGTAAGCAGCCTGTCGAAAAACGACTGATTCTGTCATAGCCGAAGTCCCCGGCAAGGAACCGCTTGTAAAGACGCGATGAACGTTGCCCTGCTGCCCACCTGTCTCGCCACCATCGCCTGGTATCATGAGCTCCGCCCGGAAGTAAAAACTGATCGCGCCGAAGCCTGAGGCCTTTGGGGTTGAAAGGGAAACGGCCGTCATCCCCCGGCGTAGAGCGGCCTATCGCCCGGCCAACAGCTCCCCGATCCGGCCCAGAATGCCGTCCACGGGCCAGAGTCGCCCGGGTCCCTCATAGCCGCAGGCCAGCATCCCTTCCTCCTCCGGCCCGATGAACTCCGCGCCCCGCTCCCGGAGCCGCCGCACGTTTTCCCGCGTGGCGGGGTGGGTCCACATCTTGCCGTTCATCGCCGGGGCGAGGAGCAACGGGGCCTGACAAGCCAGGGCAATGGCGCTGAGGGCGTCGTCCGCCAAGCCGCACGCGAGCTTGGCGAGGATGTTGGCCGTGGCCGGGGCCACAACCAGAAGGTCCGCCGAATCCGCCAGCTGGATATGGCCGGGGTGCCAGCTCGCTTTTTCGTCGTAGAGATCCGTCGTCACCGGGTGACGGGAAAGAACCTGCAAGGTCAAGGGTGCGATGAATTCGGTCGCATCCCGGGTCATGATGACATGGACCTCGTGGCCCAGTTTCCGCAATCCGCCGGTGAGATCCGCCGCCTTATAGGCCGCGATGGACCCGGTGATGCCCAAAAGAATCGTCGCCATGACCCACGCTCCACCCTCAAGGCGCAACCCGCAACCGGCTGCTCCGCATCCGTTCCGCTTCCAAAATGGCGGTGAAGCGTGCGAAATCCTCTTCCCGGTCACCAGTGACAAGGGTGTAGGCGTAGGCGCCCCGGTGCGCCATCTCGCCCTCCGCATTGCGCAACCGGCGATGGATCTCCTCCTCCGGCATGGCCCCGCGGCCGCGGATCCGCGCCTCCAGTTCCCGCGGACCGGCGGGCAGGATGAAGACGTCCACGAGGGAACGCCGGATCTCCTCGTCCCCCGAGGCCCGCAACTGGGCCGCCCCCTGCACGTCGAGGTCCATGACCACGTCCCGCCCGTTCCTCAAGTGCTCCAGGACCTCGGCCTTCAAGGTCCCGTAATAGTGTTTCTGGTGCACCAGGGCATACTCCAGGAATTCGCCGCGGCCGATCCTCTCCTCGAAATCCCCGCGCCCCAGAAAATGGTAATCCACGTGGTCCACCTCCCCCTCGCGCGGCGGCCGCGTCGTGCAGGAGACGGAATAGACCACGCCCGGCAATTCCGCCGCCGCCCGGTGGCACAACGTGGTTTTGCCGGAACCCGAGGGCCCGGAAACGACACACAACACGCCGAAGCGCCTGACCTCACTGCACATTCTGGACTTGCTCCCGGATTTTCTCCAACTCCGTTTTCGCCTCCACCACCGCATGGGCGATCGAGGCGTCGTTCGCCTTGGAACCGATCGTGTTCAACTCCCGGTTCACCTCCTGACAAAGAAAATCAAGGGCACGACCCATCGGTTCCGGATCGTCAAAGTAACGGTCGAACTGATCGAAATGACTGTGGAGCCGCGTCAGTTCCTCGCTGAGGTCGCAACGCTCCGCGAAAATGGCGATCTCCCGAAGCAGGCGCTCGTCGTCCAGCGGAACATCCAACCCGGAGTCCAGAAGCCGCTTCCGCAGCTGGAGGCGGTATCGCTCTTTCACCCTCGGGGATTGCTCCGCGATCTCGCCGGTCCGGACCCGCAAGGTCTCGAGGCGATTCCGCAGGTCCGCCCGCAACCGTCCGCCCTCGAGGTTCTGCATCTCGAGCAAGCGGCGGAACGCCCCGCCCAACGCATCATCCAGCACGGATTCCACGTCTTGCAGGCTGACGGTATCTTCCCGGACCGTGAAGACCCCGGGCGCTCGCAACAGGTCCGCCGCCTGAAAGGGCGTCATCTGCCCGTTGCACACGCCCTGCAACAAGTGGAAGGCCTGGAAATACTCGGCCGCCAGGGTTTCGTCCACCTGCAACACGCCGCGCCCTCCGGCCAATGGCTCCACGGCCACCTGCACCGTGATCCGGCCCCGGGAGAAAACTTCCAGAAGACCCGACCGGATCCGCGGCTCCAACGAGGCCAGGGAACGCGGCAGGTGGATGACCAGCTCGGCCTGCTTCCGGTTCACCGAGGCCATCTCCACGCTGATCTTCCACCGGCTCGAGGAAGCCTCCCCGCTCCCGAATCCTGTCATGCTGCGCATCCGACCCCAGATATGCGCGGGCCTGGTCCGGGAGGCAAGCACGGAGTTCGCCTCCGCCGCCCGGAAGCGGCGGATCCGCTCAACGGACCACCCGCGCGCCACCGCCCTCGACCACTTTGGCCACCTCCGCCAGACTGGCCATCGTGGTGTCCCCCGGCGTGGTCATCGCCAGCGCCCCGTGCGCCGCGCCATACTCGACCGCCTTGTGCGGGTCGTTCCACTCGAGGAATCCGTAGACCAAGCCCGACGCAAAGCTGTCGCCCCCGCCGACCCGGTCCATGATTTCCAAACGGTCGCGCTGGGTCGCGGGGTAAAACTTCCCGTCGTGCCAGCAAATGGCGCCCCAGTCGTTGATGGTGGCGCTATGCACCTCGCGGAGCGTGGTGGCGGTGACCTTGAAATTGGGAAACTCCTTGACCGCCGTCGCGATCATTTTCTTGAAATTCTCCACGTCGATCCCGCTGACGTTGTGATCCACGCCTTCCACGTGGAATCCGAGGGAGGCGGTGAAGTCCTCTTCGTTGCCGATCATCACATCCACATATTTGGCGATCTCGCGATTCACCTCCTGGGCTTTCTTGAGGCCGCCGATCGACTTCCAAAGCGACGGGCGATAATTCAAATCATAAGAGACGATCGTCCCGTGCTTGCGCGCCGCCTGACAGGCTTCGATCGTCAGTTCCGCCGTTGTTTCGGAAAGTGCGGCGAAGATTCCGCCGGTATGGAACCAACGGACGCCGTCGCGGCCGAACACCGCATCCCAATCCACATCGCCCGGCTTCATTTGCGAGGCGGCGGTGTTGCCCCGGTCAGGACAGCCGACCGCACCGCGGATGCCGAACCCGCGTTCGGTGAAGTTCAAACCGTTGCGCACCGTGCGCCCGATCCCGTCATAACCCTTCCACTGGATATAGCGGGTGTCGATCCCCCCCTGGAGAATGAAATCCTCGATCAGCCGCCCCACCGGGTTGTCGGCGAAAGCGGTCACCACCGCCCCGCGCAAACCGAAACAACGGCGCAAACCCCGGGCCACATTGTATTCGCCCCCGCCTTCCCAAGCCTGAAAATACCGGGTGGTGTGGACCCGGCCTTCACCGGGATCGAGACGGAGCATCACCTCGCCGAGCGAGACGCAGTCGAACAGACAATCTTTGGAGGGACGGATGTCGAGGGCCATAAATCGTTTCGTTGAATCAGAACTTGTTCGCTTGGATAAAATCCGGATTGCCGTTGAGGTAATTGATGAGGTTGGCGGTCGCGCGCCCCGCCTGACGGACCACGCTTTCGTAAGTGCGGGAACCGATGTGCGAAGTGATCACGCAATTCGGAGCCCGCAACAACACGTGATCCGGCGGCGGCGGTTCCTCGTCGAGCACGTCCGTGCCGTAGCCACCCAGTTTGCCGGACTCCAGCGCCTCCGCCATATCCCCGCTGACCACCAATTCGCCCCGGGCGCAGTTCAACACCACGGCCGTCGGCTTCATGGCCGCGAGGGTCGCCTTGTTGATCATGCCGCGGGTCTCCTCGCTCAGAAAGCAATGCAGGGAGATGACGTCCGCCTCGCGCAAGACCTCGTCCATGGTGGCGCGGCGCCCGATCCCATGCTCGTTCGCGAAGGCCTCGTCCCAGTGGATGTCGTAGGCGATCACCGGCATCCCGAAGGCCCGCGCCCGCGTGGCCACCTCCTTGCCGATCCGCCCCAAACCGATGATCCCCATCGTCCGCCCGAGAATCTCGTGCCCCGTGATCCGCTTCCATTCCCCCTGCCGCGCCGCCGCCCCCACCGTGACGATGTGTTTGCTGATCGCCAGCAACAACCCGAACGTGTGCTCCGCCACCGTCGTATGGTTCACGCCGGGGGTGAACAACACCGGAATCTTCAGCGCCGTCGCGTGCGCCACATCGATCTTGTCGAGCCCGATCCCATACTTGCTGATCACTTTCAACCGGGGCAAGGACCGGTCGATGACCTCCCGCGTGATCGCGTCGTCCCCGCAGAGAAAGGCGTCGAATTCCCCCGCCAGTTCCAACATCCGGCTTTCGGGCAGCGGACCCCGTTCCCGGACGATCTCGTAACCCTGTCCCTCCAGCAAGGCGTGGTGGGGGCCGGGCGTGTCCTGGAACGATGTGGTCGTGAGCAAAACGCGGGTCGGATTTGTCATGGCAGGCGGGCAGGTTTAGATGGAGATTAGGGGAAATTCAAACACTGGTTTCAGCGAATGCGCGACGACCCTTCCCACCCGGCCGACGACGGGGATCTCAACCTCGGTCCCCAACCGATCGCGCGACTCCTCGCGGATCTCTCCCTGAGCCATCACGATCTCGTGGCCGCCTCCACGGAGCAAATCACCCACAAAATGGTGGCCCGGGCCGCCAAGGGACGCCGCCTCTCCCGCAAGGTCCAGGTCAAGGTCCTCAACGCCCTCAACGCCGCCGCCAAACAACGATTCGCCCTCTCCGATCTGTTCAACTATGCCGGCCGCCCGTGAGCGCCCCGGACTATGTCATCGCCGGCCAAGGTATCGCCGGTTCCGTCTTCGCCCTCTCCGCCATCGAACGCGGCCTCACGGTGCAAGTCGTCGATCCGGAATTCCCCTCCCCTTGTTCCCGGGTCGCCGCCGGCTTGATGAACCCGCTTTCCGGTCCACGCCTTGCCCTCGGGGAAAACGAGGAGGCCCTCTGGTTCACCGCCCGGGCTTTCTACCGCCGGTGGGAAGAGACTCTGGGCGTCTCCTTTTTCAAGGAACGCCCCATCCTCCGTCTCTTCACGGACCCAGCCCAGGCCTCGGCTTGGACGAAAAGGCTCCGGGACCCGCGCTATGATCCCTGGCACGAACCCCTGCCGGAGGAATGGGAGCGGCGCGCCCCGTTCGGCGGATTCACCACCAAACGCTGCGGCCGTCTCGATCCCGTGGCTTTCCTCGACGCCACCCGCGCCTGGTTGCAGGGACGCGGAGCCTATCGACGCGGTTCGATCGACGCGGAGGACGGAGCCGCCATCGTCTGGTGCATCGGTCACTTCGCGCGGGGGCACGGCCCCTTCCAAGAAATCCCGCTCCGCCCAGCCCGCGGCAGCATCCTGACCCTCCGCGCCCCCGGCTTCCGGGAGGAGCGCATCCTCCACGCCGGCAAGTGGCTCCTCCCGCTGGGCCAAGGGGTTTTCCGGGCGGGATCGAGCTATGAATGGGATCCGGCGGACTCCCTTCCGTCGCGCCGGGCGCGGGAAGAAATCGCGGCATTTGCCAGTCAATGGATCGGCCCCGACTGGACGCTGCTGCAGGAAGAGGCCGCGATCCGGCCGATGGCCCGTCAGGGTCGCCCCATCCTCGGCCCGCACCCCCGGGATCCCCGGCAAATCCTGTTCAACGGTCTCGGCTCGAGGGGGGCCATGCTGGCTCCCTGGCATGCCGGAAGGCTTCTCGATCACCTCGCAGAAGGCACCGCCCCCACCGGGGAACTGGACCTGGCCCGCTTTTTCGGGTAAAGGAGGCAAACCCTTCTGGCACGGCTCCCTTTCGTCCCCAAGGATTGACAAACCTTGGAGGATGACCGAACCGAGATATTCCCTGATACCGCGATGACGACATCCCTTGACCCGATGACGATTCCACAATTCGTCCGGTGCGCCCCCGGCTTTTTTTTCCTGCTCTGGCTTCAGGCATCTCCGGTTCTGGCGGAACCCCAAACGGTGGACGCGCTGGTCGGAAAAGCCTTGTCCCACCACCCCGAGTTGCGTTTTTACGAGGCCCAGATCTCGGTGGCCAACGCGGGCAAAACCAAGGCCGGAGAGATCAAAAATCCGGACCTGATGACCGGGGTGGGCAACTGGAAGGTGGTGGATCTGGGGACCAACGGCCTGACCAACGGTCCCACTTGGGCGGTGCAACTCACCCAGACATTCGATTGGCCGGGGCGGATCTCCCTCCGGAAAGCGATCGCACAGAAGGAGATTGAACTGGCCCGGCTCGGCCTGGACCAATTCCGCAACGCCTTGGAGGCGCGGGTGCGCACGCTCTCGTGGAAGATCCTCGCCGCCCAGGAAAAGACCAAGGCGGCGGAGGAAGTGGCCCAACGGTTCCAGGGGCTATCGGAAGTGTTGCTGCAACGGGATCCGGCGGGAGCGGCCCCGCGGTTGGAGGCGCGGATCATTCAGGCCAGCGCGCTGACCCTCGGGGCCGAGGCCACCCAGGCGCGGAATGAACTCGCGGCGGCCCGTTTCGAGTTGAACCAATTGCTCGGGGAAAGCGCGGAAGCCCCCTTGGAAATCCGCATGGAAAACCTCACCCTCAACCCGCCGGGCCCGCTGGAACCGTTGCTCGGGCTGGCCCGCCAGAAGAACTTTGATCTCCGGTCCCGCATCAAGGACGTGGAGCAACAGGGATTCGAGGTGAAACTCGCGGAAAACGAGCGCTGGCCCTCCATCACGGTGCAGCCCTATCTCCAGCGCCAAACCAACAACACCCGGGAAACCCAGATCGGGATCGGCGTCTCCATTCCCCTCCCCTTGTGGAACCGCAACAAAGGCGCGATCGAGGGGGCCAAAGCCAAGGAGGTGCAGGCCGAAGTCATGTTGACCGCCCAGATCCGCCAACTCGAGCGCGACGTCGCCGCCCAGGCCAGCCATTATAAAATCCATGTGGAGGAACTCGCCAAATGGCCGGGGGATACCCTGCGCAGTTTCCGTCAAGCCGCGGCCGAGGCCGACGAACATTACCGGCTCGGGGCGCTCCCCCTTGCGACCTACACCGAACTACAGCGGCAGTATATCGACAGCGTGAGCGCCGTGCTCCAGTCCCAGCTCGGCGCCATCGAAGCCCGTCTTCAGCTTGAGCAGCTGACGGGGACGAGAATGAACTGACCCGCGCCCATGCTCAATCTCATCCTCGAGTTCTCCGTCCGGCAACGCTTGCTCGTGTTGATCGGCGCTTTCTGCCTGCTGGCGGTCGGTCTCTTTTCGTTGCTGCAACTGCCAATCGATGCGGTGCCGGACCTCACGGGACCTCAGGTGCAGGTGAACGTCGCAGTCCCGGCGTTGGCCCCGGAGGAATCCGAACGCGCCGTGACCCGCCCGATTGAAATGGCGCTGAGTGGCATGCCCGGCGTGCTCGACTCCCGCTCCATCACCAAATTCGGACTCAGTCAGGTCACCGTCGAGTTCGAGGATGGCACGGACATCTTCCGGGCGCGCCAGCTCGTGACCGAACGTCTCACTGCCCTGATGCAGGATCTGCCGCCGGGCAGCGAACTGAGCCTGGCCCCGATCAGCACCGGGCTGGGGGAAATTTTCTACTACACGCTGCACTGGAAACAGGGCGCCAAAGAGAAACCGGAGGACCTACGGGAAGGCCTCATGCGTCTCTGGGAAACCCACGAATACATCGTGAAGCCGATGCTCCGGACGGTGCAGGGCGTGGCGGAAATCAACAGCAACGGGGGCCATCAACGCCAGGTGACCGTTGAACCGATGCTCGACAAGCTCAAGACCGCCAACATGACGGTCGGGGAACTGGCCGACATCATCCGCGGCAACGTCGAGAACGCGGGCGGCGGCATCATCAATCGGGACGGGGAGCAACTCACCATCCGCAGCGTCGGCCGCGTTGGCAGCGCGGAGGAAATCGCGAAACTGCCGATCAAATTCGGTGCCGCGGTCCAGCCGTTGAAGGTCGAGGACGTGGCCAAGGTCCAGTGGGGCTCCGGTTTCCGGGGTGGCGCGGCGACCATGGACGGCGAGGAGGTGGTGCTCGGCACGGTCATGATGCTGATGGGCCAAAACGCCCGGACCGTCTGTCACCGGGTGGCCCCAAGACTCGAAGAAGTCCGGGAAAAACTTCCGCCCGGCATGGACGTGACCGTGGTCTACGAGCGCAGCGACCTCGTCGAAGCCACGGTGGCCACGGTCGAGAGGAACCTCGAGGAAGGGGCCATCCTGGTCGTGGTGGTCTTGCTCGCCCTGCTCGGCAACTGGCGCGCCGCCCTCATCGTGGCCCTCGCCATCCCCCTCTCCTTCCTCTTTGCCATCACCGGCATGGTGCGGGGCGGGTGGTCCGGAAACCTGATGAGCCTCGGCGCCGTCGACTTCGGCCTGATCATCGACGGCGCGGTGGTCATGGTGGAAAACATCGTGCGCCGGCTCGGGCTGCGGCAGCATCACCTCGGGCGCGTCCTGACCGCGGAAGAGCGCTCGCACGAAGTGCTGGCGGCGAGCAAGCAGGTGGCCTCACCGATGTTCTTCGGGGTCCTCATCATTACGATCGTCTACCTTCCCATTCTCTCGCTCACCGGCATCGAGGGCAAAATGTTCCGGCCGATGGCCGTCACCGTGATCCTGGCCCTGGCCGGAGCCCTCCTGCTCGCGTTGACCCTGATGCCCGCCCTTTGCTCCTTCTTTCTGGGAGGAAACATCGCGGAGAAGGAAAATTTCATCATCAAGGGCCTCAACGCCATCTTTCAGCCCCTCCTTCGCGTGGCCATGAAGTTCCGCCTGCCGGTGGTCCTCGGCGCGATCGCTTTCTTCGCCTTCTGCGGTTGGAAGTTCACCACCCTCGGAGCGGAGTTCGTGCCGAAGCTCGACGAAGGGAGCATCGCGGCGATGATCTACAGGAAGGTCGGGATGAATCTCGAGGAATCGCTCCACGAGGATTTGGAGTTGGGCCGGATGGTCCGGGAGAAATTCCCGATGGTGACGAGCTTCTTTTCGCGGAGCGGCACCAGCGAGGTGGCGACCGACCCGATGCCTCCAAACGAGACCGATTTTTACGTCTTCTACAAGCCGCTTGACGAGTGGCCCAAGGGTCCCGGGCTGCCGACGACCAAGGAAGAGCTGATGGCCGCCATCGAGGCGGAAGCCTTGCGGGAACACGACGGACAGACTATCGAATTTGGTCAGCCCATTGAGACCCGCTTCAACGAAATGATGGAGGGAACGAAGGCCGAACTCGCCGTCCGGATTTACGGAACCGACTTCGACCTGCTCGAAAAGCTTGCCAACCAGGTGAAGGATATCATCAACGATACGCCAGGCGGCGAGGCGGAGTTGGAAACCGACGGACGGCCGAGTACGGTGGTGCTCGAAGTGAAACGGGAAACCCTTACCAAATACAATGTACCGCTGGCCGAAGTGAACCGCGCTGTGGCCACCGGACTGGGCGGCGAGGTGGTCGGACAGGTGGTCGATGGCAACCGCAAGCGCGACATCGTGGTGCGCCTTCCGGAGGAGGACCGGTCCAAGGAGGAGATGATGAAGGCCCTGCCCCTGCGCGTCGGGGATTACGGCATGATCCCGCTCGGTGAAGCGGTGGAGATCCGCGTGGAACAGGCGGTGGATCCGATCCGCCACAGCCGCACCCAGCGCCGGGCCGCCCTGCTCGTCGGCGTCACCGGCCGGGACATGGAAGGTTTTGTCAATGAGGCGACCGCCCGGATCAAGAAGGAGGTCGAGTTCCCGGAGGGTTACGACTTCGAATTCGGCGGCACCTTCGAGAACCTTCAGGAAGCCCGCGCCCGGCTCGCCATCGTGGTGCCGACCGCCCTGCTGCTCATCCTGACCCTGATTTTCTTTGCGTTCGGCAGCATCCGCCAAACCCTGCTCGTGGCCACCGGGATTCCCCTCGCCCTGACCGGGGGGATCATTGCCCTCGGCTTGCGGGACATGCCCTTCAGCATCACCGCCGCGGTGGGATTCATCGCCCTCAGCGGCGTGGCGGTGCTCAACGGTCTCGTGCTCGTGAACTATTTCAACGAGCTGCGCGAGGAAGAGGGGCTGGACGTCCGGGAGGCGGTCCTCAAGGGCGTCGCCACCCGTCTCCGTCCCGTCATGATGACCGCCCTTGTCGCCGCTCTCGGCTTCCTCCCCATGGCCCTGGCTCACGGCGCGGGGGCCGAAGTGCAGCGACCGCTGGCCACCGTCGTAATCGGCGGCATCATCAGCTCCACCATCCTCACCCTGCTCCTTCTCCCCCTCCTCTACGACTGGATCGAGGAGCGGGCGCAAGCGAAGGTTCCCGGCAACGCGGCGGGTTGACCGCGGTCCGATTTCGAGCGCAGGCAGGCTCGAAAAGAAAAATCCTTTCCGGAAGAAACCTGAATCCAGTTTCCGGAAGTTGGCGAAGACCGCGATGAAGGCCCACATGGGCCTGAAACCAAACAACACCAACCCATATACAATGAAAGTCATCACCACCTCCCTCCTCCTCGGAATGTTTGCCATGGTCCTGCCGGTTTCCGCCGGCGAAGCCAAGGCCGCCAAGAAGGACATCGTCGATACCGCCGTGGCCGCGGGCTCCTTCAAGACTCTCGCCAAGGCGCTCGGTGCAGCCGGTCTCGTGGAAACCTTGAAAGGGCACGGACCCTTCACGGTTTTCGCACCCACGGACGAGGCCTTTGCCAAGCTCCCCGCCACGGTGCTCGAAGACCTCCTCAAGCCGGAGAACAAGAGCAAGCTCGTTGACATCCTGACCTACCATGTCGTCTCCGGCAAGGTCATGGCGAAAAAAGCGGTCACCCTGCATTCCGCGGTCGCCCTGAACAAAAAGCGGATCGAGCTGGCCGTGAAAGGTGGTGGGCTGACCCTCAACGGCAACGCCAAGGTGACGGCCACCGACATCGCCTGCACCAACGGCGTGATCCATGTGATCGATGCCGTGATCCTCCCTCCCGCCGAATAACCCCCCCAACCATCTACCTCCCCAACCCGGGTGTCCTGACCACAGGGCATCCGGGGTTTGCCTTATCCGGTGATTGAGTCTACGTATCCCGGCTTACGTGAGCGACCGAACCGAAGACCCATTCCCCCGCGGCATCTTGGAAGAGGTGGCCCGGGGCAGCGAACGAGCCATGCAGGACTGCATCAGCCGATATGGCGGACTGGTCTGGTCGATCGCGGAGCGTCACGTCAGGGACCGCTCCTCCACCGAGGACGTCGTCCAGGAGACCTTCACCGACCTTTGGAAGTCGGCCAACCGCTACAATCCCGCCATCGCCACGGAAGTTACCTTCATCGGAATGCTCGCACGGCGCCGCGCGATCGACTTCGTGCGCAAGGCAAGCCGTCGTCCCCAACTCGAACCCCTCTGTCCCAGCGACACGCTCCACCACCCTGACTCGATGCGATCCGACGCGGTCCGTTGGGAGGGAGAAGCGGCGCGCAAAGCGCTCAAACAGCTTCCTCCCGATACTCAGGAGCTCTTCTTTCTCCACTTCGACGAGGGGATGACCCATCCGGAGATCTCCGAAAAGACCGGACTTCCCCTGGGCACCGTCAAGACCCGTCTCCGCCGGGGCCTCATCGAAGTCAGGGACATCTTGCGCCGCACCGGGGGTTCCCAACCATCCATCCCGTCCCTCTCATGAGTGATCCAGAAGACATTCAACGACGTTTCGAGGAACTGGAGGCCGGCCGGATTCTGGGGGACTTGGACGCCCAGGAGAGGCTCGAATGGGAGGAGCTGGCCAAAGACCCCCGCTGCCGTGCCGATCTCTCCCTCGAGTTCACGGCTGCGGCCATCGAAACCGAATTCCTGCCACCCAGAGCTGAGCCTCTCCCGGCGACCACCCTCGAACACCTGCGCCGGGACATGGCCCGGTTTGTCTCGCCGCCGCCCGCCGGCTCCCCCGCAGAGCGCCGCTTCGTCTGGCCCGGGATGTTCTCCAATCCCCAAACCGCCTGGGCCGTCGCAGCCCTGTTTGCCATTCTCTTTGCCGCCAAGGCGCTCTTGCAGTTCCCTGCAAACGGAACGGTCAAACCCGCCGTCGCCACCCTGAGTCCGGAGGAGGCGAGGGATATCCTGCTGCGCCAGGCCGGCGATCTGGTCCAGTCGGACTTCAAAGGCACCGACGCCTTTGGCCAAATGTCCGGCAAAGTAATTTGGAGCGACCAACTGCAGGAGGGTTATTTGACCCTGACCCGGCTCGCGGCCAACACGCCCTCCGTCAGCCAGTATCAACTCTGGATCGTCGACCCGTCCCGCGACGAGGAGCCGGTCGATGGTGGGGTTTTTGACATTCCCCCCGATCGCGAGACCACCGTGATCCGGATCCGCAACCCGCTCGCCGTCAACGATCCAAAAGCCTTCGTCATCACGCTGGAACAACCCGGCGGGGTGGTCGTTTCCAAGCAGGAAGTCGTCGTCGCGATTGCCAAAACCTCCTGAACGTTCCCGGTAATTCCCGGGCCGATGCGGAAGAAAAATGAGAGACCTGAATCCAATTCCCCAGAGTTGGCGAAAGCCCCGGTGAAGGCCCACATCGGCCTCAAACCAAACAAAGGAATTGAACATGAAAGTCATCTCTCCCACCCTTGCCTTGCTGGCCGCCGCGGGCGTCTCGCTCGGCCTCTTGGAATCCGCGTCATCCCAAACCCGCCCCCCGATCTGGACCGGGACGGAGTTCCCAACCTCTCGGACCGCGATGTCGATAACGACGGCATCCCCAACGGCTTGGACCGCAACATCGACGGCGGAGTCGCCCGTTCCGGCCCCTTGCGCGGTCGTTACATCGGCGATCAGCTGGCAAACGACGATCCCGCGGAGCTGGACATGGACGCGGACGGCCTCGCCGACGGCGCCCTGCGCGAGACGGACATCGACGGGGATGGTTTGGCCGACAACTCTCCGAACGAGACCGACATCGATGGCGACGGCCGGGCCGACAATGTGGCGGATGAAACCGATATCGACGGGGATGGCCTCGCGGACGGCGCGCGGGGTGAGGCGGATATCGACGGAGACGGCGTCGCCAACGGTTTGGACGGAAACGTGGATGGCGATGCCCTCGCCAATCTGCAGGATCCGGACCTCGACGGCACCGCCGTGGACGACTCGACGCTCGATATCCTTTACGAGGTCCCCGACAACCCGCGCGCCTACGCGGACGACGCCCTCGCGGCGGATTCCATCGCCTTCGTGAGCGCGGAAGTGCGCAAGGCGTTGCAGATCCCGGTCAATGATCCCGGCCTGCGGGTCCGGGTCCAACTCAACGATCCCACCGGCAATCAGCCCGGCCGTTGGGGTGGTCTCATCACCGGTGTCTGGCGCTACTTCAGCGCGGATCGGATCCAAGTCTGGGCCAAGTGGTGCTACCCGGCCGACGATCCCGACCCGGCCAAGCTCCGGATCTTCGCCTCCTACACCTACAAAGGTCCTCTCTCGGGCCGGATCGAAGATTACGCCAACCCGGAGAACTATGATGTCTCCGATGAGAACAAGCTCGCCGCCGGCTACTCCATCCCCCCCGGGGAGCTGTCCCTCGTCCGGATCGCCACCAGCCCGAGCCTGGGCTTGAGTTGGGTTCCCGGGAGCCCGGTGAACTTTGGCTACTCTGCACCCGGTGATGACTTGACCGGCTTCCCCCCGCCGACCGAACGCCTCCGCACCGCATTGCTCGGTTATCCGGATGGAAACCTGCCCTCCTCCATCCCCTTCCCGGGGGTTGAGCCGGTTCTCAAAGTGCTCCGGACGATCCGCCAGGTCAACTTGACTTGGTATGGCCAGCTGGAAGCCCGTCAGCTGCGCTAGAAAGTTTCTTGCGACCTTCCCCCGCGGGTGGAGTTCATCGGGAACCAATCCATGAAACCTTGGTCCCCGATGCAACTCCCCGCCCTGCTCACCCAGGTCCTCCTCGCAACGTCCCTTGGGGCGGCTCCGGTCCTCCCCCATTTCTTCAGCGATGGCGTGGTGCTCCAACGGGAGCGCGAAGCCGCCATCTGGGGCCAGGCCACCGCCGGGGAAGAAGTCACGGTCTCCTTCAAAGGCAAAACGGTCACCGCCAAAACAGGGGCCGATGGCAAGTGGCGGACCACCCTCCAGACCGGTCCGGCCGACCCCACCGGTGCCATCCTCACCGTGGCCGCCGGGGGCAAAACGATCGAAATCCGCGATGTCTTGGTCGGCGAGGTCTGGCTCGCCTCGGGACAATCCAACATGGTGTTCACCATGGAACGGGCCCCGGCCTACCAATCCATCATCACCGGAACCGACCTGCCCGGCCTGCGCTTCTTCAACGCCCCCAATGTCACCGCGACCGAACCGCAAGACGACATCGAGGGCGTCTGGACCAAGGCAGCGCCCGACTCGAACGGGAGCCAATCCGCCGTCGCCTTCTTCTTCGCCCGCAAACTCCACCTCGACCTCGGCATCCCGGTCGGCGTCATCAAGTCCGCTTGGGGCGGCAAGCCGGTCGAGACGTTCACCAGCCGTCAGGCGCTCGAGACCCTGCCCGGCACCCGGGCTCTCGTCGATGCCCTCTTTGCCGAGGAGAAGGTTTATGACCCGGACGCGGCGCAGGCCACCTACCAGAAAAATCTCGCCGCCTGGGAGACGGCGCTGAAGGCTTGGAAGGAAAAGCCTGCGGACCAACGGGGCCGCCTTGCCAGAAAACCGGCCCCGCCCAAGCGACCCCTGGATACCGAAGGCCGTCCGGGAGTGCTCTACAACTCGATGATTCATCCCTTCGCCGGCTACACCCTGCGCGGTGCCATTTGGTATCAGGGTGAGGCCAACGCCAAACCCGGCGCCGTGCCCTATGACCAGACCCTGCCCCTGCTGATCCGTGACTGGCGCGAGCGATGGGGCGATGATTTCTCCTTCTATTTCGTACAACTCGCCAACTACCGCGCCCCATCCACCGCTCCCGGCACCCCGGACCCCTGGGCCCTGCTCCAGGACCGGATGCGGCGCATTCCCGCCACCACGCCCAAGACCGGGATGGCGATCATCAACGACACCGGAGAAGCCGGGGACATCCACCCCAAAAACAAGAAGGATCCGGGGGAACGCCTCGCGCTCTGGGCGCTCGCCAAGGATTACGGGCAAAATCCGCCGGTTTGGTCCGGCCCCTTGTTCCGCGCCGCGGAGATCCGCCACGGAGCCGTGCGCATCACCTTCGAGCAGACCGGCACCGGATTGCGGGCCCGCGATGGCGCCCCGCTGAAACGATTTGAAATCGCGGGGGAGGACAAGGTCTGGCATTGGGCGGAAGCGGGGATCGATGGTCCCGACGCCGTGCTCGTCCGCGCCGCCGCGGTTCCCCACCCGGTCGCGGTGCGTTACGCCTGGGCCTCAAATCCGGAAGGGGCCAACCTGGTGAACAGCGCGGGCCTCCCCGCCTCCGTATTCCGCACGGACGATTGGAAAGACGCCGAAACCTTCCCGGAAAATGCGGAGGCCGGGGCCGCCAAAGCCCGCATTTCCCGGGGATCGCGTCGCTAGGCGCGCGAAGGATTCCGGGGAGAGAGGAACGCGGCAGCGGGAGCTTGAGAAGGGCTGGCCAACCCAGCCTCATCACGGCTTGACGGACGTCTTCTTTTTTCCGGGCCCGCCGAAGTCCCTGGCTTTCCGGGGATCCATGCGCTGCAAATCGGCGGGCGTGGGGCTCCCTCCGAATTGGCGGTAGTAGAGGGCTTGGAAGGGGTTGATGTCCGGGCCCATCGCTGATTCGTTGACCATGAGCGGGAGGCACTCCGCCCACCAGCGTTCGAACCCGGCGCCCAGTTCCTTGACCACCCCGGGGTGCTGGGCCGCCACGTCCCGCTGCTGGGCGAAATCGTCCTCAAGATCGAAGAGTTGCCAAGCCGGTTCCGCACCTCCTTTTTCACTGACCAAGGTCCAGCGGGAGGTGCGCACGGACGCCATGGTGTATTTGCGGGAATTGGGGTCGGCCAATTTCGGCCAGCGTCCCAGATGGGTGAAGAGCATGCGGTCGGGCCACGGAGCCGCCGGGTTTTCGAGCAGCGGAACCAGGCTGCGCCCTTCCACCTGCGCTTTGGCGTTCTCCGGGATGCCCGCACCGGAGATTTCCGCAAGGGTGGGGAAAACGTCGAGATGGGCCGCCAGCGCCGGGCAATCGGCCGGTTTGAACTTGCCCCGCCACCGCCAGAAGGAGTTGGCCCGGGTCCCTCCGATCCAGGAGGTGCCCTTGGCCCCGTGCATCCCGGCGTTGAAGACCTTGACCCCCGCGGTGCCCCCGTTGTCGTTCATGAAAATGACGACGGTGTTTTCCGCAAGGCCCCACTCGTCCAGTTTGGCGAGGAGTTTGCCCACGTTTTCGTCGATGTTGTGGATCATCCCGAAAAAGCTCTCCGTGTCCGCCTCCAACCCTTTCCCCTCATAGAGCGCCTTGTCCTCGGGACGGGCGATATAGGGACCGTGCGGCGCGTTTGTGGGGAGATAGGCGAAGAACGGCTGGCCGGCTTCGCGTTGCGACTGGATCCAGCGGGTCGCCTGCCCGTAAAACACATCAGTACAATATCCGGTGGTCTTTTCGAAGGTCCCGTTATGCAGGATGAACGGATCGAAATACTGGTTGCCCGGTGCGTCCCCGCAGGAGCCGGGAAAGATTTGGCCGATGCCTCCCCCGCCGTGGATGAAGACCTCGGAAAATCCGCGGCGCCCGGGCTGATATTCCGCTTCATCCCCGAGATGCCATTTCCCGAAGATCCCGGTCGCATACCCGGCCGATTGCAAAACCTGGGCCATGGTGACCGCGTCGAGGGTCATCCGTTCCCGCTCGAGGATGGTGTGGGTCACGCCGTTTTTGAACTCGTGACGGCCGGTGAAGAGGGCGCTCCGGGTCGGGGAACAGGTCGGGCTGACCTGAAAATGGGTGAACCGGACGGATTCCGCACGCAACCGGTCAAGGTGTGGCGTCCGGAGCACGGGATTCCCATGGGCCGAGAGATCGCCATATCCTTGGTCGTCCGTGAGGAGAAACAGAATGTTGGGGCGGCTGGAGGGGGCGGCGGCCCGGCTCTCTCCGGACCCGGCGAGGACGGAGGCGAGCGCGAGCGCGATGACGAGTGGGCGATCCATGACGGAAGGAACTACGGTTCCTGCCCGAGGTTGCTCAAGTATTTCACGAGGTGGGCCAGTTGTTGTTCATCGAGCGCGGCCACCACCTCCTCCGGCATCACGCTCCCGCCGGTGGCGATCGATGCGGTCTCCGTTTTCAGGATATTCCTGACAGCCCCGGTGGCGAGGTCCCGGATGGCGATGCCTTCAGTGCTCTCACTCTGCCGGAACCCGGTGAGGACGGTTCCGTCCTTCAAGGTCACGGTGGCCGCCTCGTAGCCTTCCTTCACGTTGAGCGCGGGCCAGACGACCTCGGTGACGATCATGTCGACCGGCAGGCCGCGGCTCAAGGCGCTGAGGTCGGGCCCGATCTTGCTTTGGACCGGGCCCGGCACGTGGCAAGCGGTGCAACCGGCCTGCTCGTAAACTTTCCTCCCTTCGGCCGCATCGCCGAAGGTGGTGGCGTTCTTCACGATCCGGGAGATATTCTCCTTGGTGTAAGCGGGGAGCGAGGCGTGCATGCCGGCCAACCGCATCAGCGGCTGGGAGAATCCGGCTTCCGCCCGCCCCAGCCGGGTCAGGCATTGGAGGGCCAGCTTGGCGTTGGGCACGGGAAGGATGCCCGGGGTTTGGAGCGCTTTGCGCAGGGCGGCCGCCCCTTCGGACCGGGCCAGCAAGGTCTGCAACAACGGCGCCATCCCGTCCACCGTGCCCAGCGCCGCCATCCGGGAGAGCACGATGGCGGCCGCCGCCTCCGGGTCCGCGGTGACCAGCGCCTCCAAGGCTGCACCGTGCAGCGCCGGATCCGCCGCTCCCTGAAGCAGCCCGGTCAGGGCGTCCCGGTTTCCGGAGAACGAACCCATGGCGAGCACGGCCGCGCGGCGCACGGGAAGCTTCTCCGCCGGATCCAAGGCGATGGCGCGGACCGCCCCGCCCAGCGGTTCGACCTTCCAGACGCCCGCCAGACGCACCGCCTCGCGCCGGACGGAATCCTCCGGGTTCTGCAGCAACGGCTGCAACACCGCGGAAGGATCCGCCGGTCTGGCCGGGGTGGTTCCCAAGGCGGCCAGCACCTCCGCCCGGGTCCCGGCGCGCTCCAGAAGGAACGGAAGATCTTCCGGGAGCGCCATCGAGGCCAGGGTTTTGAGCCAGAGGAGGCGACGCTCCGGATCGGCCCCGTGGCGCTCCACCTGGGCCCGGATGGTGGCGTTCACGCTTGGTGAGGCGGCATGGGGCTTGTAAGCGACGGCGGCGCCGGAGAGGTTTTTCAGATCGTCCGGGTTGTTCTCCACCCAACCGTTTTGCAGGGCGAAGAGCAGGTGTTCATCCTTGTCGAAACGGAGTTGGTCCGCGCTGACGAGTTGCGCCCAGAGCCCATGGGTGGCGTGCAGGGTCTTGGTCAGGGCGTGGCGGTGGTAGGCGTTGAAATCGCGCTCCAAGGCGCGGGCCGCCACCACGGCGGCGCGGGGATCCGGCAGATAACTGGCGGCCACGATGGCCTCGAGGCGGACCAGCGGATCCTCATCCGCGATACGCTCCTCCAGCCATCCCAGCGCCCCGGGCAGCCCTCCGTCCCGCGCCCAGGTGGACAGGGTCCGGGTGGCGTAGGCCCGCACCCTGGGGTCCGCGGAACGCAGCAGCGCTTGGAGCAGATCCGGTCTGGGTGTTTCCAATCCCTCGTAAACCGAAAGGGCGAGAAGGCGCCGGTGCTCGTTCCCGGCCTGCCCGGGCACCCAGGCGTCCAAGGCGGCGATCACCTCCGCCGGGGGCTTTTCCCACAACAACCGCTTCGCCTGGTAATGGACCCAGCGCTCCGGGGAATCGAGATGCTCCAGCAAAGCCGCCGGATCCGCTCCGGCAAGGTCCGCGGGCTTGACGAGGGGCCGGCCGCGATAGGTGACCCTCCAGATGCGGCCGTGGGATTTGTCGCGATCCGGATGCCGGTAGGAGGCCTGATAGTGTCCGATGATCGGGTTGTACCAGTCCGCCACATAGAGGGCGCCGTCCGGGCCGCACCGGACTTCGATGGGCCGGAAGACGTTGTTCCTCGTTTCGATGAGATTGGGCAGGAGTTCCGTGCGGTAGATGCCGTTCTCCAGCTTGAGTTCATGCCACTCCAGCAGGTTGGCATAATAACCGCCGATCACGATGCGCCCCTGCATCTCCGGGGGAAAATGGCTGCTGTGGAGGAACTCCATGCCAACCTGCTTGATCGGAGCGCGGCAGATGTTCATCGCCTCCGCATTGACCGCAAGGCTGGAGCGCACCAAACCCGGCGTGCTATACCAAGTGCCGACATTGGCCCCGCTCTTGTGAAAAGGCTGTCCAAAGGGCGTGGTCACCACACCCCAGCAGTTGGCCCCGGCGGAGGACCACTGGAAAAAGGGATCGAGATGCCCGGTGCGCGGTCGGAACCGCCAGACGCCGGACCGGTTCAAGGTTTCCACGCCGTAAGCCGTCTCCACCCGGGAATAGATATGGTGACCCTGGGAAAACCACAATTCCCCGCCGAACCCCCAGTTCAGACAGTTGATCATCTGGTGGGAATCCGCCGTGCCGAAACCACCGAGGACGAGACGGCGCTGATCCGCCCGGCCGTCCCCGTCGGAATCCTTGAAGTGCAACAACTCCGTGCCCTGGGCCACGTAGAGTCCGCCATCGCCCAACTCAAGGCCGCTCGGCATGAAGAGACCCTCGACGAACTTGTGAAAGTGGTCGGCCCGGCCGTCCCCGTCCCGATCCTCACAAACCAGCACATAATCATTCGCTTTCTCCCCGGGCTTGATTTGTGGATAACTCACCGCACAGGCCACCCAGAGCCGCCCCCGCTCGTCCCAACGCATCTGGATCGGCTTGACCACGCCGTCCCCTTCATCCGCGAAGAGATTGACCTGAAAACCATCGAGGATCTTCAGGCTGGCCAGTTCCTCCGCAGGGGACTGCGGTTTCACGGTCGGGGGCTCCACCGGGATCGAGGAACGGACGCCGATCGGTTGCACCGGCCCACCCCGCAACGCGGCCCACACGTTCTCGTCCGCCTGTTGCAGCAGGGGCAGGAAATCCTGCATCTCCACCGGAAAGATCCGCTTGCCGTTGTCCTTCCAATCCTTGGAATAGGGCACTTGCACCCGGTCCCCGGCGAGGAAGGACCAGTTCATCGGACGCCAATAATCAAACCAGAGACGCTCCGCTTCCAGCACCTGTTCCCGCACCCGTTCCAGCCTTTCCCAATCCATCGGCGGGAGCCCCAGCCCGGCGGCGATCACCTCCGCCATTTTCCGGTGCCCCTCGCGGCCCAGATGGAGAGCGCCGTTTTCCGTGAGCCCGGGCGGCAGGTCACGCAGACTCACCAAGGTCAGTCCGAGTTCCCCGGCCAGGTCCCGCACCGCCGCCGCGTAGGCGTCCTGCGCGGCGGCGGATGCCGTCCCCGCGCGCTCCGAAGGCATCGGAACCGGCGTCACCACCACCACCCGACGGCCGTCCGCCGCGAAATCGGCGAGGAGCCGGCGATAGGCCTCGACGAACCGCGGAATCCCCTCCACCCCGGCAAGGGATTCCATCTGGCCGAACTGGGAGATCACCACGGTGGCTCCCGCCTCCCGGAGTTGCTGGCGCCAGTCCCGCTGCTGCCGCCAACTGGCCTCCGCGCCACCATCCCGCCACTGCTCGAACACCGTGTCCCCTTCCCAACCGAAGTTGCGGACCCGGAGGCGGGCGTCCGGTTGGGAAGCGAGGATCCGGGTCTGGAGGAATCCGTGAAAGCGGGTCCGTTCCATGTTGGCCCCGCCGGCCAAGGCCACGGTGTCCCCGGGCAGGAACCGGAAGGCCTCCTTTTTTAGTTCCTCAATCTGGAGGTTCCGGTAACGGACCACGCTCGTGGCCCCCCCATGGATCTGCACCGCGATGATGCCGGAGCGGGCGATCGCGGGATCGGTCTCCGTGTAATCAACCGTCTGGACTCCATTGAGCCAGAGTTGCAAACGCGGCCCCGCGGCGCGGATCCGGTAGGTGTTCCATTCTCCCAAGGGCTTGAGCGCCTGAGCCAGAACCTCCGGGCCGGGCTTGGCCAGGATCTTCTTGCGACGGCTCTCGTCATAGAGCGCGCCATCGTAACCGGCGCCCAGATCCGCCTGATATCCCGAAACCTCGTGGTGTCCGGGGATGCGGGCGGTGCGGAATTGCACCCCGCCGTTCACGAACCCTTCGGTCCCCTCGAGCTTCCACTCCAGGGTCAATTCAAAATCCGTGTAGGTCTTCCGGGTCGCGAGGAAGTTGTTCTTCTCCTGTTTTTTCTCCAGTGAACCAGCCGTCAAGGCCCCATCCTCGATCCGCCAGACGCTGCCGATATCCCCCTCCCATCCCTCGAAGGTCTTGCCGTCGAACAGCGGAGCAGGCGCGGCCGCCGAAAGTCCGGCGAGGAGGAAGGTGACGAGGAAGGTGAGAGGACGCGGGGTCATCGGGTCTGGCGGGGTTGATGCTGAGTCAGGGGGAATCGGAAGAGGCCGGAGTCATCGCACCTTGTAAATCTTCACGTCCTCGATCCATACCGTGTTCGGCACGAGAAAACTGAACCAGCGCTTCACCGGATGGGCAAAGCCTTCGGAGCGATGCCGCGCCACCGGTTTTCCATCGAGCGAAAGGCGCATTTCGTCCCCCTCGGTGACCAAGGTCAATTCGTGCCATTTCTCGTCCGATTTCCACGGGACCACGGTTTGTTTGCTCTTCAGCAAGGCGTCGAGATCGGGCGGCAAGGGTTCCTTGCGATCCAGATACCCTTGGCGCCGGGCGCGGATCTCCAGTTGCATCACCCCGGTCTTGTGGTCGATCAGCATCGCGCTTCCCCCGCCCAACAAGGCGTAACCCAGATGTCCGGCATGGATTCCCTTGGTCTCGCGATCGACGAATCCCAACTGCAGGCTCTCTCCTTTCGTCAATCCCGGGAACTTGAATTTCACCACGACGCCGCCGTCGGCAAACCCGGCCTCGTGATGGATATGGGCAGCGTGCCCCGCCTCCTTCGAGGCACTGGCGATCTTAAGCACGCCCTTGTCGAGGTCCGCCTGCTTGATGGCCGGCACCCGGTCCGCCGTGGCGCTGTTCCAACCGTTGCCAACCGCCTTGGCCAGATTTCCCTCTTCCTCGCGGTCAAACGAGTCGTGAAACAGCAGGGTCCCGGCCGTTTCCAGCCAGACACGGTCCGACCGGACGGGGTCCGCGGCCCGGGCGGGAACGAGGCCGAGGATGATTGCGATCAGGAGGAGTCGGAAGCGAGTCATCGGACAAAGAGACACGGGCCGGCCGAAGGCGTTCGTTCATTTTTCAGGTCCGGTGCCGCGGTAATCCCGGCAGGCGAACACTTTCCACGAGCGCACCGGCAACCCGTGGCGGGTGACGGTAAACCAAGAGTGCAGCTGCACGCTGCCGAAGGCTTCCTTCACCTCCCGGGGTGGACTTCCGTGACGGATCTCATCTGTGAAGTAAAGCGCCGCATGCCCGCGATAGGGCTGACTCCCGTCCGGCATCTTCGGGTCGTAATAACTCGGCCAGAAGGAGAATTGATTGTGGATCTTCCCGGGCTCTCCGCGCATGTGGATCACCGGATGATCCGGTGTCGGCCGGATGATGGGGAGATCCCCGGGGAGATAGAAAGCGGCCGGGGCCGCCATCTGGTAACGGTTCGTCACCACGAACACGGGCCCCCCGACTTCCGAGGCGAAGTCCCGGATCTCTTCTTCCAATTGCGCGGTCAGGGTGCGCCAGCCGCGCAAACGCCAATGAGGGTCCGCCTTGTAAGGCCAGCGCAAGCCCGCCGTGCGCAGGACATCGGGATTTGCCGAGAACAAGGTCAGGGCGGCCGCGATCCCGAACGCGCCGACCACCAACCGGTGCCGCCACGGTTCCCCCATCCGCAACTCCGGCCAGTAATGCACCAGCAGCAGGCTGAGCCCGACAAATCCGGGCGCGGTCCAGTTCACCTCCCCCGCGTTGAAACAGGAGAGCAGGAAATACCCAAGGATGATGGGCAGGGAAAACAGGCCGAGGAACCATTCCTCTTCGGAGGCGCGGAGACGCCGCAAAGCCCTCGCCACGGTCCAGCAAAACCCCGCGAAAATCAGCGGGGAATAGACCCCGGCATGCAGTCCCAGATACTCGAGGAAATCGAGCGGTTTGAGGGGAAACTCCGCCGCCTTCGGTTGCGCCTCCACCAATCCGGTCCGTTCCCACAGGTGCCGGATCGTGATCCATTCGTGCGCCGCGTTCCAAATCAGCACCGGGGTCATCGAGACCAAGACCAGCGCGGTCATCAGGTAAAATCCCGGCCTCCGCAATTCCCCGCGATGCCGCGACCCCGCGAGAAAGGCCACGATGGAAGGATAGAGCACAAGGATGGTGTATTTGCAGAGAAAGCCGAGGCCCATGGCCAACCCGGTGAGCACCCACCACCGGAGGTGCCCGGTCTGCGCCGCCTTCCAAGTGCCCAGCATCACGATGACCCAGAAAAACATCATGAGCGGGTCAATCGTCAGGATGATGCCCCCGGCATTGAAGATCGGGGTGACATTCAAGATCACCAGGGCCCAGATCGCGGTGCGCCGGTCATACAATTCCGTGCCGAGCTTGAGGAAGACAACGCTCATGGCCAGCCCGAGCAAGCCGGCAAGGCAACGGATCGCGAGCGCTGATTTGCCGAGCAAACCAGTCATGATGGCCAACACCGTGGCCACGCCCGGCCCCTTGCTGTAATAGGACCAGTCGAGATGCTCCGCCCAGAGCAAATAATAACTCTCGTCCGATGAAATCTCGATGAAACCGCCGATCAAAACCCGCGCCGCGGTGATCACGATCAAAGCCGCCATCACAAGCCGGGTGGCCGTCCAAGTCATCGTCCGACTCAACCCGCCTCCGCCCGGGTGTCAACTGAAAGCCTGAAGACCCTTGCGGAGGAGTTCGGGGCTTTGGGGAAACTCGCAAAGCCAATGGACGCATCGGGCGCCCATTGGCTCTCACTCAGTATGTATTCACAAAACCGTTGCCGGCCGCTTCAGAGCCGGACCATGTCCAGGGTCTGCTTGATCGCGTTGGCCACCGCCTCGTAATGCGGGGCCCGCTTCCGGGCTTCGTCGAGCGCTTTCTGCTTGGCCACTTGATTGGCCTCCGCTTGAGTGGCTTTGGCCGGAGCGGCTTGCTCCGCCTGACGTGCGGTGGTCACACCCGCCTTGGCGCTTTCCACCATCTTGGCGGCCTTCGCCAGATCTTCGGTCAAGGTCTTCTGGACATCGGCCAAGGAAGCGTGCGGCTTGACCGTATCGAGCGCCTTCTGGATCGCGGCCACGGCGGCCTCCATCTGCGCCACTTTCTTGTTCGCCTCCGCCGTCGCTTTCACGGTCGACTCCACGTGATGCCGGGCCATGTTCAGTTCGTTGGAGGCCAAGCGCACCTCGTTCTCCGCGCGTCCCACCATCTCCTTGGCCTTGGCCACGAGGGTGACCGCTTCCTGATGAGCGGAAGTCAAACGCTGCCGCACCCCGGCGTATTCATCGGTCGCGGCCACCGGAGCCGGAGGGGCGGGCTTGGGAGCAGGCGCGGGGGCCGGAGCGGCCACAGGCTTCGGAGCGGGAGCAGGCGCGGGGGCCGGTGCGGCCACAGGCTTCGGAGCGGGAGCAGGCGCGGGGGCCGGGGTGGCCACAGGCTTCGGAGCAGGCGCGGGGGCCGGGGTCGGCGCGGGCTTCGCTGCGGGAGCCGGGGACGGGGCGGCCGGCGGGGTCACCGCGGCGATCTTGGCCGCTTCGAATTCCCAGCCGAGATTGACCACCAGTTTCGGGATGGAAGCGCGCAGCTTTTCCGCGCCGGCCGGGGTGGCCTTGGATTGCCACAGGTAAACCTTGGAAAGCGTGGCCAGCGGCTTCAGCTTCTCGAGACCGGCGTCACCGACCTGCGTCTTGTAGAGGTTCAAATACTCGAGATTCCTCAAGCCGGAGAGGTGCGCCATCCCGGCATCGCCGATCCCGGTGTTTTCCAGATGAAGTTTGGTCAATCCGGTCATCTTGGCGACGACGGCGAGCCCGCTGTCGGTCACCTTGGTGCGGGCGATGTCCAGCCAGGCGATCTGGTCGGCCACCGGAGCCAGTTCCGCGAGTTGCTGGTCGCCGAAGGAGTCAGCCACGTTGAGTGCCGTGAAACGGAGTTCCGGAGTGTCCTGGGCGATCGGGGCGAGCGAGGCTCCGGTCGCATTGATCTTCTTCATGACTTCCTCGGCCACCTTCTTGCGGGCGGCGGCCACGGCGGGATCAACCTTGGGAGCGGCCGGTGCGGCGGCGGCGGCCGGAGCCTTCCGGGTGGAAGCGATGGCGGCCACGGTGGCCTGAAGGTCCGCGCCCAGACCGAGTTGGCTTACCTTGAGCACTTCGGTGCCGCCCTTTTCCACCCAGAGGCGGATCAGTTGGATTTCCGCGGCCGAAAGTTGCGGTTTGTCCTCCGGAGGCATGTGCTCGTCGTTGTCCGCCGGCAGGCAGATCCGCGTCACCATGAGGCTGTCCGCCGCCTTGCCGGGGACGAGCGAAGGACCTTCGCTCCCGCCCTTGATGAGCGCCGCGTAAGAATCCATGCGCAGCTTCCCTTTCTGCTTGTCGGCCCCGTGGCACCCGACGCATTTGGATTCAAGCAGCGGAGCGATCGCGTGAGGATACGCGGCCGGATCATCGGCGGCGGAAGAGAAACCGGCGACCGAAGCGAGGAGGAGGACGAGAGCGGAGTTTTTTCGGAGGTTCATTTGTCGGACAGTCAAGAATGCTTAATTACTAAGCCCTGCTATATAATCCATAATGACAGGCATCAGTCACACGTCAAGGCGATTTGCTTTTTTTCACTGGAACTAAAAGGATTCCTTTCCAGACCCCTGATCGGACGCAGAAAAACGCCGTTTCCGCAGGGGAAATTTGCAAATTTGCGACACAGGGTTGGGACAAGATGCCCGTCATTCCGCCAAACGGACCCGCTCCCGGATTTCCGCCGCCGTGACCCCTGCCTCCCGAAGGCTTTGGAGCGTGCAACTCCGATCCCTCTTGGCAAAACGTTTCCCATGCCTGTCCAACAGCAGGGCGTGATGGTGGTAGGCGGGTTCCGGAAGCTCCAGCAAGGCTTGGAGCAGGCGTTGCACGTGCGTCGCCTCCCGGAGATCCTCGCCCCGCGTCACCAGGGTCACGCCCTGGAGTGCGTCGTCCACCGTCACCGCGAGGTGGTAGCTCGTGCCGATATCCTTGCGCGCCACCACGACGTCGCCGAGCCGTCCGGGATCGACGGCGGCCCCGCCCCAGCGGGCATCGCGCCAGGAAAGCGGCCCGGTCAGCCCCGCCGCCTTGGCCGCATCAAGGCGCCAGGAAGCTCCGCCGGCGGCCAGCCGGTCCGCCCGTTCGGCGGGTCCGAGGGCGCGGCAGGTTCCCGGATAGACCGGTCCCTCGATGCCGTGGGGGGCGGCTCCGGCCCGGCGCACTTCCTCCTCGATTTCCTTGCGGGTGCAGAAGCAGGGATAGAGCACACCCAAGTCCTGGAGACGCCGGAGCGCGCTTTGGTAATCCCCGGGATGAGCCGATTGGATGCGGACCGGTTCCTCCCAGGACAACCCCAACCAGGCGAGATCCTCAAAAATGCCCGTGGTCCATTCCGGGCGGCAGCGCGAGGGGTCGATATCCTCGATGCGGAGCAAGAACCGCCCGCGATCGGCGGCGAACCACGCGGCCGCCGCATGGCCGAGATGCAGCCGCCCGGTGGGGCTGGGCGCGAAGCGGGTGATTGCCTGGTCCACGGACATGACCCTTCGGAGGGACACCTCTTCGGCGCCTTGGCGGCTTGCCTCAATACTTCGGAATGGTCGGGACCCGACGCGGCTCGAAACGCTGATCCGGATGGAAGAGGAACCCCGGATGAGTGGAAAGGAGTTCGTAGTCGCGCAGGACGAACTCCGGGAGGATCTGGTTGCTGTTCGGATCGTAGACCCGGTGGCCCGAAAAGTGGCCGTGGAGCTTGTATTCGTAATTGTGATCGAACCCGAGGCGGCTCCCGGCCGGACCATCCTCCGGAAGACGGTCCGGAGCGCGCTTGAGTTTTTCCCCGAGCATCACCAGTTTGGCTTCCTCCCATTGCTGGCCCGGCTTGCGCACGAACCCCCAGAAATTCGTCCCCTCCAACCAGAAGCGGCGCCCGATGTAGTAGTCGCCAGGAGGTTCCGCGGCGATTTTGGCCCGCCGGGCCAGCAGTTCGGCATTGTTCGGGCTCAAGCGTTGGGAGCCGGTGGGCGCGGAAACGGTGGAGCAACCCGCGGCCAGCAAGGTCAGAGGCAGGAGGAAATGGGAGATCCGGAGGAGCATGGTGGGAGATTCGCGACGTCGGTGCCGGGTGATCAAGAAAATTCGTCGGGACGGACCCGCGCCATTTTCGTTCCTCCGATACTCCGGCCTTTCGTGCAACTGATTCCGGAGCTTGAATTTTGCCGGGACCTCGGGGAAGGATAGGCCGTCTCGCGGCAAACCAAGACCCGAGTCCCCACACCGGTGCGGCTTCCCCCCCAAGACACCTCCCCAGCCCGTGGAAAACGGCTCACGGCCGCCTGGGTCCTCGGCGCCCTGCTCCTCTCAGCCAGCGCCGTGCTCCATCATTTCACCTGGAAGCAGCAGACCTCAGCGGTGGATCAGGCCCTTTTCCTCCGCTACGTGGACCGGCTCGAAGAAGCGCACCATGTCCTCACGACCCATCCGGAGGCTCCCCGCTGGTGGGTTTGGATCCTCGGCTATTCAGACCCGGGCGAGATCCTCGAGGAAAGGGAACTGGCCTATCGCGGGGCCGGGGCCGCCGGATTCCTTCCTCTGGAGGCCGGACCAACCCCGGGGGACCGCGCCACTCTGGCCCCGGGCCATGGAGAGCATCCCCACTTCTTCCGCGCCCTCCTCGCGGGTGGGATCAACGCGCTGGTGCTCGCCCTTTCCCTCCCCTTCGCCGTGTTCGCCTGGCGCTCCCTGACTTCCGGGCCGGGCCCCGCGCCCGCCCCTCCCCGGACCCGCCACTGGAAGTCCGGCGCCGTTCTGGCCACGGTCTTCTGGTCCCTCTTGGTCGCGCAACTGCTCGCCGGACTCGTCAGCGCCCTGACGGCCGGTCTGCCCGTCGTCGCCGGAGCCGGGGCCGCGTGGATCGATTCCCTTTCCTATCTCATCCTCCAGGGCCTGCCCGTCCTCTGGTGCGCGATGGTCTGGCTCCCCGGGAAACGCCACTTCGTCCGCGCCTTCGGTCTCGGGTCCGCAAGGCTCCGCCAACCCGCCACCCTCGCCCTCGGCTTCGGGCTCTTCGGCATCGACAGCCTCGCCAACATCGGCCTGTATGAGTTGGAGAAAGCGTCCGGCGGGATCGATACCCGCGACTTCCTGCCCGCGACTTTGATTGACGCCGGATTCCCCGGGCTCCTTGCCGAGTTGTTCAGCAGCGCGGTCGTCGCTCCGGTGGGCGAAGAGATCCTCTTCCGGGGTTTCCTCTTCACCGGTCTGCGGGGGCGGTTGGGGACGTGGGGCGCGGCCCTGTTTTCCAGCCTCATCTTCGGCAGCCTGCACCCGTATTCCTGGTTCGGGGTGGGCGCGATCACCCTGTTCGGTCTCTTTGCCTGCTGGATCTTTGTCCGGACGGGCTCCCTTTGGCCCGGCATCCTGCTTCACGCGCTTTCCAACTTCAGCGTCACCCTCTTCTGCTGGTATGTTTATTCGGACTTGCCGTTGTTTCCATGAATCTTGAACACAACCCGGAACCGCTGCTCGCCTGGCTTTCCCATCGGTTGGAACCCAATCTCGCGGCCCTGCGCCGCCTGGTGGAAGGCAACAGTTTCACCGCCAACGCCGGGGGCGTAAACGAGCAGGGACGCCTGACGGCCGGCCTCTTCACCGAGCTCGGTTTCACGCCGGAGTTCGTGCCCTCGGATCACGCCGGTTACGGTTCCCATCTCTTTCTTCACCGGCGCGGGTCGCTTCCCGGCCCGCCGGTCCTTCTG
Organism: Verrucomicrobiota bacterium; assembly: GCA_018970725.1. Lineage (GTDB taxonomy): Bacteria > Verrucomicrobiota > Verrucomicrobiia > Verrucomicrobiales > DEV007 > V1-115. The sequence goes on along the minus strand of JAGWVU010000002.1, from coordinate 138,897 downwards.
GTCAGTCATCTCGACACCGTCTACCCTCCCCAAGAGGAACAGGCCCACGATTTCCGCTGGGATCCGCAACCCGCTGAAGGCCGGATCTACGGGCCCGGAACGGTGGACATCAAGGGCGGCACCACCCTTCTCCTGCTCACCCTCGAGGGCTTGCGCCAGTTCGCACCCGGACTTTTTGCGGCCCACTCCTGGCTCATCGCCCTCGACGCCTCCGAGGAAACGCTGTCGGACGACTTCGCCCGCCGCACCACCGAGCGATGCCCGGACGGAGCCAAAGCGGTCCTCGTCTTCGAGGGAGGCCCGGTGATCGACGGCGCCTGGCAGATCGTCGATTCCCGCAAAGGGCGCGAACGCTTCCGCCTCTCCGCCCGGGGCCGGGCCGCCCACGCCGGCAGCGCCCATGCCGATGGCATCAACGCCATCGTCTCCCTCGCGGAAGCGGTCCGCGAAGCCGCCCGGCTCACCGATCACGAGGCCGCCCTGACCCTGAACATCGGCTGCATCCACGGCGGCACCGTGGTCAACCGGGTCCCCCACGAAGCGGAAGCCGAACTGGAGGTCAGGGCCTACCGACCCGACCAACTCGACCAAGCCGCCGCCGCCCTCCGGGCCTTGGAACGCGAACTCCAGCCGCCCCATCAGGCGGAGATCCGCGTCACCAGCCTCGGGCGCTCCCCCGCCTGGCCCCGCCCGGCGACCGGCCCCGCCCTGGCCGACCATTGGGTCCGGGCCGCCGCAGCCCTCGGTTTGCACGTCGTTCCCGGACCGCGAGGCGGCCTGAGCGATGCCAATTACCTCTGCGGCCTCGGCCCCACGCTCGACGGTCTCGGCCCCTCCGGAGGGAACGCGCATTGCTCCGAACGCTCCGCTGACCGGGTCAAACTGCCTGAATATGTCGAGCCCGGCACCTTCGTCCCCAAAGCCGCCCTCAACATTCTCGCCCTCCTCCGCTTCCTCGTTTGAGCGGAGGTTGCATCCGCGCCCGCTTCTGATTACGAATCTTCCCAGCAAAGCCCATGACCTCCGCCCGACTCCTCCTTGCCCTCGCCGCCGCCGTCCTCGCCGCCCCGGCTCCGGCCGCCCCCAAACCCAAGCCCATCTTCGAGAGCCCGGTCCTCGCCAGCAAATCCAAGGTGCGCATCGCCCCGGTCGACGTCCCGCTCCCGAAGACGGGGAACCTCTTCCTCGTGGTCGATGATCTCGGCGGCATCAGCTGCGATTGGGCGGACTGGATCGAACCGGAGATCCTCTTGGAAGACGGGTCCACCATCGATCTCACCTCCCTGCCCTGGAAAAGCGCCAAGGCCGGATACGGCACCGTGCGGATCGGCAAAAGCTCCGGCAACACCCCGCTGATTGTGGAGGGCCAAACCTTCGCCAAAGGCATCGGAACCCATGCCCATTCCATCCTTCATTACGAACTCCCCGCCGGCGCGACCCGTTTCCGCGCCCGGGTGGCCCTCGACGACGGCGGTCTTACCCGCGGAGGCAACTTGAGCGACGCCAAGATGCGGTTCTCCCTCTACACCGAAACGCCGCCGGCACCCGCCACCTATGACCCGGATGCGCCCAAGGTCGTTCCCCCCGCCCTCTTTACCGTGCCCGAAGGCCTTGAAGTCACGGTCTGGGCCACGTCCCCCCTCTTTTCCAATCCCGTGAACATCGACTTCGACGCCGCCGGACGCCTCTACGTCGCCGAAGGAGTCAACTACCGCGGCAAAGGCGGACGCCGCCCGGAAGGGGACCGCATCGTCGTCCTCGAGGACACGGACCGGGACGGCAAGGCGGAAAAGAGCCACGTCTTCGTCCAGGAGGCCGGTCTCGCCTCCCCTCTCGGCGTGGCCGTGCTCGACCGGAACATCGTGGTGTCCCAACCGCCCGATCTCCTCGTTTACACCGATGCCAACGGGGACCGCATCTTCGATCCCGCCACCGACCACCGCGAGGTGCTGTTGACCGGCTTCAACGGCCGCCAGCACGACCACAGCCTCCACAGCCTCACCGCCGGCCCGGACGGCCAATGGTATTTCAACCAGGGCAACACCGGAGCCAAGTTCACGGATCGTTCCGGACGCACCTTCCGCATGGGCAGCCCCTACATGCTGGCGGAGATCGCCGGCCAGCGCAGCGACGACGGCCATGTCTGGATCGGCGGCTTCACCGTCCGCATGAACCCGGACGGGACCCAGGTCAAAATTCTCGGCCACAACTACCGCAACAGCTATGAACAGGCCGTCACCTCCTTCGGCGACCTCTTCCAGAGCGACAACGATGATCCCCCGGCCTGCCGCGTCTCCGCGATTCTCGAGGGCGGCAACGCCGGTTTCGCCTCTGCCGATGGCCAACGCTCCTGGAGCGCGGACAAGCGCCCGGGCCAGGACACTCCCGTGGCCGAGTGGCGTCAGGAAGACCCCGGCACCATGCCCGCCGGGGACGTCTACGGAGGCGGTTCCCCCACCGGAGTGGCCTTTTACGAAAACGGAGCCCTCCCGGAAACCATGCGCGGGCTCCTGCTCGCCTGCGAGGCCGGGAAAAATGTCGTCTTCGGCTATCACCCCCAACCGGACGGCGCCGGCTGGAAGCTCGAACGCTTTCCGTTCCTCACCTCCAACAAGGACGAGGAATGGGCCGGGTCCGACTTCCTCGGCGGCAACCCTTCCGGCGACTTGAAGACCATGTTCCGGCCCAGCGATGTCTGCGTCGGCCCTGACGGAGCCATCTATGTCGCCGATTGGTTCGACGCCCGCGTCGGCGGGCACGGAACGCTCGATGAGGGCCTCTCCGGCACGATTTACCGCATCGCTCCCAAGGGCTTCCAATCCGTGATCCCCGCGTTCGATCTGGCCACCACGGAAGGCCGCATCGCCGCCCTCCGCAGCCCCGCCGTCAACGTCCGCAACCTCGGATTCACCCGGCTTAAGGCCGAGGGCGCCAAGTCCGTCCCCGCCGTCGCCGCCCTCCTCACGGATCCCGACCCTTACATCGCCGCCCGCGCCATCTGGCTGCTCGCTCAACTCGGCCCGGAAGGCGTCGCGCAGGTCAAACCCCTGCTCAGGGACGCCAACGAAACCCGCCGCCTCGTCGCCTACCGGGCACTGAGGTTCATCGATCATGAGGTCCTCGCCATGGCCGCCTCCTTGGCCTCGGATCCTTCCGCCGCCATTCGGCGCGAGGTCGCCGTCACCCTGCGCGATGTGCCGGCGGAACGGAGCCTGCCCATTTTGGTGGAATTGGCGGGACGGTTCGACGGCCGCGACCGCGCCTACCTCGAAGCCTTCGGTCTCGGCTGCGAAGGCAAGGAAGCCGCCGTCTTCGAGGCCGTGAGCCGGAGGATAGGGGCACCCGCTGCCGCTTGGAGCGAGGCCTTCGCCTGGATCGCCTGGCGCCTCCACCCGGTCGCGGCGGTCCCGGATTTCAAGGCCCGGGCCCTGGACGCGGGGCTCCCCACAGACCAGCGCAAACTGATGCTCACCGCCCTCGCCTTCATCCCGGCCCGCGAAGCCGCCGGCGCCATGATAGAACTGGCCAACACTCCGGATTTCCCCCTCAAGGAACTCGCCACCTGGTGGCTGCTGAATCGCAAGGGGAACGATTGGCGTGCCTATGATGTAGAGGGCGCCATGAAGGCCCTCGGGCTCTATGATCCCGCCAAAATCAAACTGGTGGCCTCCGAACTCCCTCCGGAACCACCCGGAGCCCAACCGCTCCCTTCCGGCGCGGTAATCGCCAAACTCACCGGGGATCCCTCCCGCGGCCAGAGCGCCATCGCCGTCTGTTACGCCTGCCACAAGGTCGGGTCCACCGGCGTCGAGTTCGGCCCCGACCTCACCTCCTTCGGCCAACAACAACCCGCCGAGGTCATCGCCCACGCCATCGCCCATCCTTCGGCCGATATCTCCCACGGCTTCGAGGGCAGCCGGATCCAGACCACGGATGGCCTCACCATCACCGGCATGGTTCTCTCCGGCGGGGATCCCCTCATCGTCAAATGCCTTGGCGGCACCGTCCAAACCATTCCCCGCGGGCGCGTCTCCAGCGTGACCAAACTCACCCAATCCCTGATGTATTCCCCCGCCCTGCTCGGCCTCACCCCCCAGTCGGTCGCGGATATCGTGGCCTTCCTCAAGCGACCGCTGTGATCCCGCGCCTCGCCGCCGTCGCCCTCTGCTGCCTTACCGTGCCCGGCCGGGCGTCGGAATGGACCCCCGTCCCTTTCGGCTCCGTCCCCGGCCCCTACCCGCCCCAGGCTTGGAAGGCGGGGTGGCCCGGCTGCTCTTTCGAGGACGGGATCACCGAAGGGCGCTTCAGTATCGTTCTCTCCAACGGCGTTCCCTGGCTCCGCGCCCTCTACCCCAAGGGCTCCGTCGGTCCGGACCACGGCGGCGGAGGCTGGCGCTTCCCCTTGCCCGGCGTCAGGCCGGACAACCCCGCCGCGGAATTGCAATATAGGGTGCTCTTCGAGGAAGGATTCGACTTCGTCAAAGGCGGGAAACTTCCCGGCCTCTGCGGCGGCCCCAAAACCATCACCGGCGGCGATCCCGTGGACGGCAGCAACGGCTGGTCCGCACGTCTCATGTGGCGCAAAGAGGGCCGCGGCCAAGCCTACGTCTACCACATGAACCAGCCGGGAAAATATGGCGATGAGTTCGATTTCCCCAAAGAACAGAACTTCCGCTTCCAGACCGGCGTCCCCCACACCATCCGCCTCCGGGTCACCATGAACACCCCTGGCCAACGCGACGGCACCCTCTCCATCCGGGTCAACGACCGCCTTCTCATCGATCGCGCCGACATGGAGTGGCGCGCCGTCCCCGGACTTGGGGTCGACGGGCTCCTCTTCAACACCTTTCACGGCGGCAGCGGGCCGGAATGGGCCCCCTCGCAGGATTGCCACGCCAGGTTCAGCGCCTTCCAGTGGCGCATTGAGTAGGTCCGGAAGGCGCAAGCGTCCGCCCCGCCGGCGGCCTCCATTTCCAGCGCAACTCGCCGCGCCATCCGGCGTTTGATGAACCAACCGCCTATGAAGACGCTCCCCGCCCTGACCTTCGTTTACGTCGTGTTGTCCACCGGGCTCCACGCGGAGAATGCGGTCTACCGGACCTGGACGAGCCATGACGGCCGGACCCTTGAAGCCACCTACCGGGGCATCGAAGATGGTCAGGTCTTCCTCCAGATCCGCAACGGATTGGTCTACCGCCTTCCCTTGGAGAGGCTTTCCCCGGCGGACCAGGCGGCGGCCCGGACGTTGCAGCCCGAGGGGCTCGGGATCCCGGCGGATCCTTATCTTGCCCAGGCCGCCTTCCGGGTCGACCAGCTGGTGGAAGCCGGTTTGCAGAAAGCGGGATTGCAGCCGAATCCCCTGGCCTCCGATGAACAGTTCGTCCGCCGGGTCTACCTCGACATCGCCGGGCGGATTCCCACACGGGAGGAAACGCTCGAGTTCCTCGCGGACACCAGCCTTTCGAAGCGGGCCAAGGTGATCGACAAGCTGCTCGAATCGGATGGTTACCGGAGTCACCTTTTCAATTACTTCGCGGACATGATGCGGATGGCCGATCTTGCGCAGAAAACCCGCTTCCACACCTACCAGGATTGGCTGAAAAAACAGATCGCGGAGAACGTCACCTGGGACCGGATCGTCTGGGAGATGATGACCGCGGACGGCAAGCTTCTGGACAATGGAGCCACCGGTTACCTGTTGCGGGACGCCGGCATGCCGCTCGACAATCTCAGCCTCACACTCAGCACCTTCCTCGGGGCGGACGTTTCCTGCGCGCAGTGCCATGACCACCCGTTCGAGGAATGGACCCAAATGGAGTTCTACCAGATGGCTTCCTTCTTCGGCGCGACGGAGACGTATGGCGTCAAGGGCTCCAAAGGCTACAACTCGCAGGGCCTGCGCAAGGTGCTGGCCGCGATCGACGACCGCAGGCTCCAGTCCCAAGCCAAGACCATCCTCCGGGTCAACGCCATGGAGGTGGAGGATGAGGCCACCAACGAACTGAGGCTTCCGGATGACTATCAATACGACGACGGCAAGCCCGGTGATCCCGTGGCGCCCAAGCTGATTTCCTGGGCTGATGACAAGACCCGCAAGGCCTCGCAAACGGCGCCCAACCCCAAACCGGAGGACCTCCGCACCCAGTTCGCCACTTGGTTGACCTCGCCGGACAACCCGCGTTTCGCCATGACCATCGCCAACCGGCTCTGGAAACGCGCTTTCGGGGTCGGCGTCAAGGAACCGGTCACCGCGCTCGATGATCCCGGCGCCAGCGTCAACCCGGCGCTGCTCCATCACCTCGCCGCGGAAATGGTGCGCTTGAAGTTCGATCTCAAGCAATTCATGCGGCTGCTCTACAACACGCAGACCTACCAACGGGAAGCCACCAGTTACGAACTGGCGGACCATACGCCCTATCTGTTCCCCGGTCCCATTTTGCGCCGCATGAGCGCGGAACAAGCCTGGGACTCCTGCGCCACGCTGGTCGTCGGGCCCCGGGTGGACACCTACAAAGCCCATCGCGGCGAACAATATGCCAAGGCCATGAAGATCGACTTGGACGGGGATACCGCCGCGATCAAGGCGCAGGTCGAAAACGCCGCCGGCGCGGCCCGCCAATTCGGCTCCAAGGCGGCTGCGGCACCGAAAGCCGGCCCCAGGAAGAAGCGGCTCATGGCCCGGGCCGCCACATCCGCCGACGCGGACGAAGTCGACCCCAACGTGCCCCCGGTGCGCGACGGTCTCGTGCTCGCTCGGGCTTCCGAACTCCCTCAACCGGAGCGGGATGAGCACTTCCTCCGCATGTTTGGCCAGAGCGACCGGCAGATCGCGGACAGCAGCAGTGATGAAGGAAGCATCCCCCAGGTCCTCATGCTGATGAACGGGGACGCGCAACGGGTCATCCACGCGGCCGATTCGTTGGCGATGAAGACCGCCGCAGGGCAGCCCACCCCGGCGCAGCAGGTGGAAAGCCTTTACCTCAGTTTCTTCAGCCGCAAACCGCGCCCGGACGAGCTGGGGAAGGCCCTCGCGGGCTTGAACGACGGGCTGACGCTCGCCGATCTGACCTGGGTCCTGTTCAATTCCCGCGAGTTTGTCTTTGTGGAGTAGCCCGAACCAAAATGAACCCGACGCATCAACTGGATCCTGTCTCCCGGCGCGCCTTTTGCGAACGCTGGGCCAAGGCCGCCCTCGGCGTGGCCATCCTTCCCGGGGCTTCGGAGAGGCTTTTTGCCGCCGACCCCGCCGCCGGCCCGGGCTTCGGGAAGGCGAAAAATGTCATCTTCCTCCAGATGATCGGCGGGATGACCCACATCGATACCCTCGATCCAAAAGAGGGTGAGACCCAGGGCCCCAAAGCCCCGGTCGCCACCAAGGCCGGATTCCAGCTGGGCGGGACGATGACCAATCTGGCGAATCACGCGGACAAAATCACGCTGATCCGGAGCATGACTTCGAAAACGGGCGTCCATGCCAGCGGTCAATATCTGATCCGGAGCGGTTACGAGCAACGGGGCACCATCAAGCATCCGAACCTCGGTGCCTGGGCCCAGCACTTCAAAGGACCGAGCCATCCCACGCTCCCTTCCAGCGTCTGCGTGAATCGACAGCCCCAGAACGGCAACGGTTTCTTTCCCGCCAGCTTTTCACCGCTCCCGATTCTGGATCCCGATGCCGGGCTGCAATACGCCCGGAGCGAGGCCGGGGCGGACGTGATGGCCAAGCGCCTCGCCCTCTTGAATCAGCTCGATGCCGGGTTCCGCGAGCGATTCAAGACCGCCGCCGTGGAGAACTACACCGAGTTCTATGAAACGACGGCGAAGCTGATGTCGAGCACCGATCTGGAGGCTTTCCAACTGGCCGCGGAACCCGATGCCCTCCGCGATACCTACGGTCGCAACCCGCTCGGTCAAGGCTGCCTTCTGGCACGGCGGCTGGTCGAAAAGGGTATCCGCTACATCGAGGTCACCAGCGGCGGCTGGGACATGCACAACAACATCGCGGAGGAACTCGAAGACCGTGGCACGGAGCTGGACGTGGCCCTTTCCGCGTTGCTCGGGGATCTGCAATCCCGGGGCCTCCTCGGTTCCACCCTGGTGGTCCTTTGCTCCGAGTTCGGACGCGGGCCGAAGATCAATGGAAACGGCGGGCGCGATCATCATCCCAAAGTCTTCTCCACCCTGCTCGCCGGCGGTGGCGTCAAGGGCGGTTTCGTCCACGGCTCCAGCGACAAGCAAGGCTACGCCGTGGCGGATGGCGCGGTCTCGGTGCAGGATTTTCTCAGCACGATCGGCTGGAGCCTCGGGCTTCCCGTCCATGAGGAGGTGCTTTCCCCCAGCAAGCGCCCCTTCACGGTGGGGGACAAGGGCAGCCCGGTGATGCCAGTGTTTGCCTGAGCCCTCTCCCGGGAGTGATTCCACCCAAAGCCAAGGGTGTCGCGGAGAAATTCCGTCGGTCGGCTGAGGGTTTCAACGGTCAACCTGCTTGATTGTCTTTTGCCCGGCCCATGCCGGGAGGATCCACCTCACCCGGGACATCGGCCGCGTGGTCGCCCGTGTGACCGCCGGTCATTTCTTCTCCGCATCCGGCTTGCATTGGCACAACCATTCCGCCTTTTTGCAGTCCTCACAGGTCGCCGTATTGTATTCAAAGCGTGCGGTGACGGCCTTCGCTTCCGCGGTTTCCTTGTAACGCACGATGAGCCACTCGCCGCTTTTCACCAGCGGAAAGACGAATCCCGTCGCTTCCTTGCCGATCTCCAGCTTGACCGGATTCGCGCGGTCGCCGGTCGTGACCGTGATCGATTGCCTGTTCACCGCCACGGGTCTCATGGCCTTGTCGAGCAGGGCGACGTGAAACCGGTCGCCTTTGACCGTGACTTCGCCGTGCATGGTTTCGTTGTCGCTGAACCCGAGGATGCGGCCGCCGTTGGGGCCGAGTTCGACGCCTTCATGAGCGAGCGCAAGGCCGGTGAGAAGGGTGATGAGAAGGAGAACTTTGGTTTTCATTTGGGTAGGAGTCGTCTGGTTGGATTCAACGGGTGGCGGGCGCCTGGTGGCCCACGGCGGATTCGGCGGCCTTGCGACCGAAAAGGTAGAAGACGGCGGGTGTGACCATGAGGTCGAGCAGGGTGCTGCTGACGAGGCCGCCCACGATGACGACGGCCACGGGATGCAAGATTTCCTTCCCCGGTTCCTGAGCGGCGAGCAGCAGCGGAATCAGGGCAATGCCGGCGGCCAGCGCGGTCATCAACACGGGCACGAGCCGCTCCAGCGTGCCGCGCACGATCATGGCGCGGCCGAACGTTTCGCCCTCCCGGGCCATGAGATGCAGATAATGGCTGATCATCATGATTCCATTCCGGGCCGCCACCCCGCCGACGGCGATGAACCCGACGAGGGTCGCAATGCTGATGTTATCCACGAGCACCCGGGTGAGCCAGAGGCCGCCCATCAGCGCGAGCGGGATGTTCAGCATGACCTGCAAGGCGAGCGAGAGGCTTCTGAAGTAGCTGGACAGCAGGATGGCGATGGCGAACAGGACGAGAACAAAGGAAAAGGCGATCCTCTTCATGGCGGCCTGCTGGGCCTGAAACTCGCCCTCGAAGCGCAGGAAATACCCTTCCGGCAGCTTCACCTGCTCGCGCACAAGCGTTTCCCACTGCCCTACGAGGCTCTCGAGGTCGCGCCCGGAGGTGTTCGCGCCAATGACCATCCGGCGCTGCGTGTTCTCGCGATTGATGACATTCGGGCCCTTGCCCTCACGGATCTCGGCCACGAGGTTTAGCGGAACGAGCTGGCCACCGTGGGTTTCGATCAGCAAGTTGCCAATTTTCTCCGGAGAGTCGCGCCATGACTCCGGGAGGCGCAGGACGAGATCGATGGTGCGCTGGCCCTCGCGCAGTTCCGTCATGACCTCGCCACCAAGCAGCGTGGAGACCTGGGCGTTGATATCGCCGGGCTGGAGATTGTAGGCCAGGGCGCGCTCCCGGTTCACCTCGATCTTGATCTGGGGGATGGGTACCTGCGCCTCCAGATTCACGTCCGTGAGTCCGCGGATGGACTGGCCAAGATCCCGCACCTGGGCGCCTTTTTCCCGCAGGATGTCGAGATCCGGCCCGAAGATCTTGACGGCGATCTTTGCCGAGACACCGCTGAGCATGTGGCTCAAGCGGTGGCCGATGGGTTGCCCGACGTTCACAAAGGTGCCCGGAATGGCGGAGAGCAGCTTGCGGATCTCCGCGAAGACGACGGCGCGGGGCCTGCCGGTCTCGTGGAATTCCACGTCGAACTCGTTCACACTCACCGGCATGACATGATCATCCCGCTCGGCACGTCCGGCCCGGCGGCCCACGCTTTTGACTTCCTTGATGCTTTGGAGCAGGCGCACACCCACCTCGCCGATTTCGTTGGATTGCGAGAGCGAGGTGCCGGGAGCACTCACCAGTGAGATGGTGGCACTGCCTTCATTGAAGGCCGGCAGGAATTCCTTTCCCATGACCGGGTAAAGCAGCGACGCGGCGATCAAGAGCACGCCCGCCACCAAGATGACGGGCACCGGCGCTTCGAGGGCCCACTTGAGGAACGTGCGCCGCACGAACCCCTTCAGCGCGCGGACAAGCCCTCCATCGCCTTGCTCTTCCCCGCCCGCTTTCAACAGGAGCGAGCACAAAACCGGGATCACCGTCAGCGAAACGACGAATGACGCCGCCATGCTGGTGATGGTGGCGATGGCGATCGGCGTGAAAAGGCGCCCTTCGATGCCTTCCAGTCCAAGCAGCGGAAGGAAGACGAGGATGATAAGCGCCGTGGCGTTGAGGATGGAATGGCGCACTTCACTGGAGGCGGAGGCGATGACTTCCAGCTTGGGCTGGCCCCGGTTCTCCCGGAGACGTCGGAAGACGTTCTCGACATCCACGATGGCATCGTCCACCACCATGCCGATGGCGACGGCGAGGCCGCCGAGCGTCATCGAATTCACACTGACACCGAAGGCTTTGAAGGCCAGGATGGTCACCGCAAAGGACAAAGGCATGGCCATGAGCGTGACCGCCGTGGTGCGCAGGCTGAGCAGAAAGAGGAAGAGAATGACCGTGACCATGATGGCCCCGTCCCGAATCGCCTCCCTCAAATTCCCGATCGCATGCTCGATGAAGTCGCCCTGACGGAACAGGATTTCCACCGTGACCCCTTCCGGCAGCGTGGGCCGGAATTCCTCCAGCACCGCCTCGATCTGCCCGGTGAGTTTCAACGTGTCGCAGCCCGGCGCTTTGTCGATGCTCAGGATCACGCCCATCGTGCCGTTCACACTGGCATCGCCCCGCATCGTCTGCACCGCATGGCGCACTTCCGCCACATCGCTGACCAGCACGGGCCGGCTGCCCACGGTTTTGATGACGGTTTTGCCAAGGTCCTCAAGACTCGTCGTCATGCCGAGATTGCGCACCATGATCTCCTGCGGTCCGGCTTGCAGGTAACCGCTCGTGGCGTTCCCCGCCGCGCGGCCCACCGCCTCCTCGACCTCCGCCAGCGTGATGCTGAAGGCGGCGAGCCGATAGGGATCAGGTTGCACCTGGATCTGTTTCACCCCCCCGCCAATGGTGAGCACCTCCGCAATGCCGCTGATGCTCTGCAAGCGCCGCCGCAGGGTCCAGTCCGCCAGAGTGCGCAAATCCATCGGTGAGAGGAACCCGGAGTCCCCCGGATCTTTCGTGCAACGCAGGCCCACGAGCAGAATCTCCCCCATGAGTGAGGAAACCGGCGTCATGCCGGGCCTCACGCCTTCGGGCAGGGTCGGGAGCACGCCCTGGAGACGCTCCTGCACGAGTTGGCGGGCCCGGTGGATGTCCGTGCCCCAGCCAAATTCGGCGAACACAAGCGAGAGCCCCACATCGGAGTTCGAACGCAAACGGTCCAGTCCGCCGACGCCTTGCACCGCCGCCTCCAGTCGCTGGGTGACGAGCGTCTCCACCTCCTCCGGCGCAAGGCCCGGTGCTTCGGTGAGGATGGTCACCGTGGGTTTTGTCAGATCCGGCAGGACCTCCACCGGAAGCCCGGTGAGTGTTTGATAACCGAACAACAACGTCACCAGCGCCAGCAGCAGAATCAGCGGGCGGTGGTGCAGCGAGAACCGGATGAGCGCATTCAACATGGGGTCACCTCCCGGCGTTTGCAGACGGTGAGGATCAACAGGAGCAGAAACCCGCTCATGGCGGCGAAGAAGGTGGTCAGCAGGCTCCATCCGCCGCGGGCCGCTCCGGTGCCATGGTCATGATCCCCGGGCTCCGCAGCTTGCTGCTCCTTTGTCATCTCCGTGCCGTCCTCGTTGTGCGGGTGCCCGTGCGCGGCATCCATGGCCTCCTTGAGACTGACACTGCCTTTCCCGGCGAAGGCGAGCGCATAAGCGCCGCGGGTGACGACCTCGTCACCCGGCAGCAGCCCGCTGACGACTTCGACAAAGCGGTCGTTCTGGGACCCGAGCGCCACCGGGGCCTTCACGAAGGCGTTTTTCAGCGCATAATCCTTCACATACACGAAACGCTGCGCAGGATCGCCCTGCAACGCGCGGCGCGGAATGGACACCACGTTCTCACGCTGACTCACCACAATGCTGAATTCCGCCTTCATCCCGGGGCGCAGCAGCCGGTCGGGATTGGCCACGTGAAAGGCCGCCCCGATGGTTCCGGTGTTCCCATCCGCCTCCACCGCAATATGCACGAGCCTCGCCTCGAAGACCTTGTCCGGCAGGGCCTGGATCCGTAGATGGGCTTTCTGGCCCGGCTTCAGCTTCGCCATCAAATGCTGCGGCACATGCGCCACCGCCTCAACGGTGCTGAGATCGAGGATTTCGATCAACGCGTCGTCTGGTGAGATCGGCTGCCCTTGGGCGATGTTCACCTTGGATACCAAGCCGGCGATGGGAGCCTCCAGCTTGACCACGGGCGGGGGATCACCCGGTTGGCGGCTTTCCACCAAGGCCACCTCCGCACGGGCCGCCACCTCCTGATGCGGGACCACCAGCACCGAAAGAGCCCGGCCCGGGATGCGGCTGCTCACGATACCCCGTTTTCCCGGCAGCACCTCGATGCCGCCGAGCGCGAAAACCGTCTCCTCGAAAACCGTTTCCTCCGCCTCGGCGAATTCGAGGTTCATGTTGGAGACCGCCACGTCATCGAGAATGATGTCCGGTTTGGACGCGGCGGGAAGGCCGCAAGGGATCAGGAAAACGCAAACAAGATGTCTCATGGCAAAGAGGCTCCGGTGGCTGCTTCGTAGCGGATGCGGGCGAGGTGAAAATCACGCTCGGCATCGAGCGCGGCGGATTCGAGCTGAAGCCGTTGGTCGCGGGCCCGCAACAAGGTGAGGAGATCCGCCTGGCCCGCCTCGTAGGCTCTTTCCAGATTCACCGTCTGCTCCAGCACAAGCGGCAGCAGGTGGTCGCGCGTCTCGCGGGCGAGATCGGCATTGGCCCGCATCTCCCGCCGCGCCGTGTCGGCCTCGCTGGCGATTTGTCTGCCGAGGGCTTCGGCTTCGAAACGCCTGCGCTCCGCCGCAGCGTTTTTTTCGAGGATCTCGCCCTGGTTGCGATTCCATAGCGGGAGAGGAATGGAGGTGCGCAGGCCGAGGTATCCGGTGTGCTCGCGCCGCCCGTTCGTCTGGTCTTGCGCTTCCTGGGCACCAAAGAGGCCGGCGCTGATATCCTGAACCCGCTTGGCTTCCGCGAGCGCCGCCTCGGTTCGCGCGGCTTCCATTTGGGTCCGGGCCATTTGATAATCGGCGCGTTGCTGCCACGGGGAAAGGCCGGGCATCTCAGGCACCGGCAGGTCACCGCGGATGACACAGGCCTCGTCCGGCGCCAGCCCGAGCAACGGCTTCAACTCGCCGAGCAGGGTGATGCGATCGGTTTCCAGACGGCGGCTTTCCAGCAGGAGGCGTTGGGCATCCACCTGCGCCTGCGCGGCGTCGAGCGGCGAAAGTTCGCCCTTCTCCGCGCGGCTTTTGGCAAAGGCGGAAAGCTTGCGCGCCAGGTCCGTCTGCTCCTGGCGGAGGGCGCGCTGCTTTTCCAACGCGAGGATCTTCACCGCGCAAGCCCGCGCTTCGGCGACCAAACGACGCTCCACATCACGCACTTCCAGTTCCGCAGCGGCAACAAGTTGGGCGGTGAGTTTCTTCTCCAGGCTCAATCGTTTCGTTAGCGGAAACGACTGGTCAATGCCGAAGAGAAGCGTGCGCGGGCTGACGCGGCTCTCGCTTTGGAAACTGGACTCCAGCGTCGGATTCGCGAGCCTCCCGGAGCCTGACCGACGGCCGCGGGCTTCCTCCACGGCAAGCCGCGCGGCCTTGAGCATGGGATGATGCGCCCGGACCCGGGCGGCAATTTCTGGCAACGGGATCTCGGCAGCCAAACCGAAAGAAGGCAGGAGAAGGAAAAACAACCAACGGGTCATGGGTAGGGCGGACTGAGGGTGGAGGGATGGAGGACATGTCATCGCGCCGTGGACGCGGATGACGCTGCGGAGCCGGAAATCGCTTCCGGCGGCCCCGGGCCTCAAACCCTCAACGCGATGGCCTGCGCGAGGCGGCGCGGCCACTCGGGCGCGGCACGGCTCCATCGCGGCATCTCCCCCGGGCTCGTTGCCGCACGCAGAGTGTGCAGGCTGGGGAACTCATCCGGAGTCACCCGGATCATCCACAACATCGGCGCCACGGGCGCCGCCAGGGAGCCGGACAGCATGGCCAACAAAGGCTCGACCACGGCCGCATGATGATGCGTCCCGCCCTCCTCTTCCCCGTGCCGATGCGCAATGGAATGATCCCCGGCGTCATGAGCGGCGGTGGTGTGCGGACCATGGCAGTGATCCTCACGGGTCCAACTGACCTCACCGAAGCGCTCACCCTCACAGAGGAAGCCACGCGGAAAGCCCGAAACCTGCGCCCAGCCGACCGCAAGGAAGACGACAAGGCCGACGAAAAAACGGATTTCGCGCAATGGCATCAGCTTGGATGGAAGGGTAGTTGACCACCAGAGAACCGTCAAGTTCCTTCCGCGCCGCCGGCAAAAGCGGCGCGGCGTCCAACGGTCAACCTGCTTGATTGTCCGGTCGGATGGGGTGACCACCCGGATCTTCACTTGAGCCAATCCCCCACCCTGCGTTAGGATGCGGCATGATCATTGGCGGGCTGGATGCGATTGCGGATTGGTATGCGCGGATTCGTGCGGTTGGGGGGACGGCGGGGCGGCCGTTCCGGCGCCTCGGGAAGTTCCTGGAATTGTTCCGGGTGGAATTGCCGCCCGCCATCTACGGAACCGCCGCCACCCGGATCGGGCTGCTCCGGCAGAACAGCGCCTTCATCATTCCGGTAATCGAGACCCCCGACGGTGCCGCCTGGACCGTTTTGGGGGAGGAGTTCCGCGCCGGGGCGGGCCTGCGGCTGACCGGATTTGCCGCCGGGTCCAACGACCGGGCGGAGGCCTTGCGTTCGCTGGCGGAACGTGAGTTGCAGGAGGAATTGGGAATCCAACCCTCCTGGCTGCTCGAGGTGCGCCTGATCCCCACCTTCGCCGGGGCCGATTTCGTTTCGCCCGGAGGCACCAACGAACAAGTCGCCCTTTACGAGGCGCAAATCCGCCTTCCCGAGGGCCTGAGCGTACCGGAACTTCATGCGCGGACCCACGGGGCGCGGGGAGAGGCGGAAGCGGTCACCAGCCACGTCCGCCCCCTCACGCCCGCCCTGTTCCGGGACCTGCACAACAACCAGGAAAAGCTCGGCCTGCTCCTCCTGCTGCTGCAGCGCGCCCGGCGCCGCGGGATGCCCGCCAGGGAACTGGCCGCGCTCGTGGGCTCCATCTTGGACGAAGCCTCCCTCGGAGATCACCAAACCTGAACCCGGCCAACCCTCATCAGCACCATGCCACCCTTCCTCTCCCATCTCCCGCATCTCGACCTTTCCGAATACATCGCCGCAGGCGTCGGTGCGTTCGGCACCTTGCTTTGGAGCCGGTTTCTCCGATGGAAGAATGCCCGCAAAGTTCGTTCCCACTCGCTCAGCGATCTCGTCGATGTCAGCCTAACCTACTTCCAGCACGGCGCCATGCACATCCGGACCCAGTGGGAACTTCCCCTGACCCATCTGCTGGCCGGAGAGCTGAACGAAACTCTGGTCCGCAAGATCCTGAGCGCAAGCCAATCGACCAAACCGGACGCGATCATCCTCTCCGAGAAGCAACTCGGGGATTTCACCAAACTGATCAACGACGCCGTGCGCAACCAGATCTATGGCCGGCAGGTCAATGTTCTCGATGTGGTGGGCCGCCAAGCCCGCGGGGAAGTCTTTGAATCGGCCGCCTTCGTCGGCGCTCTGACTTGCGAGCCACGCTTCCAGCCTCCCGAGGAAGGCTTCCACTTCCTCGAGGTCCTGCCTCCCAACGCCAAGTCCAAATCCGGCGGACTGAGCAAACAGAAAATCCGGGTCCTGCTCTTTCCGCGGGACTCCATCGAGGCACTCCTCGCCTGGACCCGGCGGGAAGCGACTGCCACCGAGACGACCCCATCCGCCTTGCTCGACGAACTTTGTGAGGAACATCATGTGGAGTTTAAGTCCGCAGGTTCGACCCCGGGGGCCGACGAGTTTCGAAAGAAGCTGGAGCGGAGCGGCCGGGTGACCCTGGAAGGCGAGGGCGCGATCGACCGCCTCATCAAGGAACTCGGGACCCCTCCCCGCCCTCTCGACCGCAAACGCTACGTCGCCATGGCTCAGGTGGCGCGGCTCTGGCAAAAAGCCAGAGAGCCCGGGACGGAAACTTGCGCGCGCAGGAAGGCAAAGCGTATGACTGGGCTCTGGCAAAAAGCCAGAGAGCCCGGGACGGAAACGGGCAATCAGGGTTTCTTCGAGCTTGAGGTGCCCATCCCGCGGCCGACCTCCGACGCCCTCTTCTTCCCCGGGAGCCCCGATGCGGAGCGCGACTCCCTGGCCAGGCTTTCCCATCCGCGCAAGATCGCGCCCCTCGGACCGGGGGAACTCCATTACCACGGCCCGAACGGCACCGCCACCGGCTTGGTCACCCGGGGCGACTCCGTCCTTCTGCTCCGGAAGACACAGGCCGGGAAAACCTGGTGGGCTCTGCCGGGCGGCTTCCTCCGCCACGACGCCCTCTACCGCCCCCTGCCTCCCCGGGAAGAACTGGCCCGGGAACTGGCCGAAGAAGCCATCGCCTGCGATCCCGGACAACCCCAATTCGACAAGCTGCAGGAGCGGACGAACCGGGCGGAGCTGGTCTTTGTGGGAAGGGTTCGGGACCCGCGCGAAACGAGCCGGTCCTGGGTCCGGGATCATGTTTACGCGCTCGATCTGAGCGACCTTCCCGACCTCGTGCTCCGGGCCCGCGGGGTGCGCGACGACGCCGAGGAAGTCGGGGACGCCCAATGGATGCCGTTGGCCGGACTCTTCCTCGAGCCCGGGCCAGGGGAGCAGCCGGTGATCGAAAACTGCTTTGCCTCCCACGGCCCCATGCTCCGGGCCTGGCTGGCGCGTGAAGTCCGGAGGTCCGCCGCAGGCTTTCCCAGCATCTTGGATAAGCTGGACGAAGCCGCCCGCAGGGACATCCAAATCCACTTGACCGCCAAACGGGCCGATTGATCGTTTCCCTCCCGCACGCAAGGAACCATGGCCCGGCTCTTCATCAGCCACATTCGTCAGGATGCCGCCTTCGCGCTGCGGCAGTGGTTGAACCGATGTCAGCCACCTCCACGCCGGAACCAAGGGTTCACGCCGCTCGGGATCATCCGCACCATCAAAGGGCCCCTCCGCAACGAGCAATGGGGGTTGGGAAACCGCAGGCGGGACGGCGGTGTTACCTGCCTTCGGAGGCTAGGCGTTTCATGAGGGCGATGTTGGCTTCGATCATGGGCTTGTCGACGCCCTTTTTCCCCTGCCCGAGGTAGACGGCCATGTCGCTGTCATACTGGGCGGCGGGCTCGGGTTCACGGCCTTGGTCGCCGGTCCGCTCCATCCAGGCGTCGAGACGGCCGCGCATCTCGGTCAGGATCCGGGCGTGCGCGGGATCCGCGGCGAGATTCCGGATTTCCCAAGGGTCCGCGCGGGTATCGTAGAGTTCCTCGGGGGCTCGTTCCGGGGCAAAGAGGGATTCCTGCAAGGGATTGAGCAGGCCCGCGGCCCGCGCCGCCCGCAGGGCCACATAACAATCCTTGTGATCCTTGTAATGGTTCGGCAGGAGGTGGGGTCGCTTGGGCAGGAAATTGCGGATGTAAAGCCAGTCCTCCGTGCGCACGGAACGCATGTGGTCCACCGTCTCGTCCGCCCGGTCGCGCGCCGCGAAGATGGCTTCCCGCGGCTCGAAATTCGGGGCAAAGAGATCCCGGGATTGCATGGTGGAAGGTTTGGGGATGCCTGCCAGGGCCAGGGAAGTGGCGGCCAGATCGATGTGCTCGACCAGGTCCTCCCGCAGGTTTCCCCGCGGAATGCCCGGCCCGCGGACCACGCAGGGGATGTGGGTGCCCTCGGCGTAGAGATATTGCTTGCCACGGGCATGGCTGACGCCGTGGTCGGTGATAAAGAAGAGGACGGTTTGGTCGAGAATCCCCTCCCCTTCCAAGCGCCGCCGGATCTCGCCGATCTGTTGGTCCACTAGGCGGCAGGCATCGAGCGTGAGCGCCCAGTCCGCGCGCAGGGCGGGGGTGGCCGGGTAATAGGGGGGCAGGGTCAGGTTTTCCGGAGCGGTCAGGCTGCCGAGCTTTTCCGTGAGGACCCGGGCGGCATTCGCGCCATCGCGCACCTTGCCTCCGTGCAGCTGGATTTGGGCGAAGAAGGGCTTTCCGTCGGGCCGGCCCGCCCAGTCGTTGGCGTCATAGACCGCCGGATCCCACTCGAAATTGTAATCGGTCTTGGCGATGCCCTTGCCCCCGCCGGGCCAGGAACCGTTGCTCGTCCAGTAACCGGCCTCCTGAAAAAGGCGGGGGACCAAGGGGACGCCTTCGGGCAGGTGAATCTTGACGGTTCCCCTCCCGCTGCGGTGGTGGTGGGCCCCGATGGAGGTTTGATACATCCCGGTGATCAACGCGGAGCGCGAGGTGGAGCAAATAGGCGCAGTGACATGGGCATGGGCGAAGCGGGTGCCCTCAGCGGCCAGCCGGTCCACGTTCGGCGTGGCGATGGCGGTCTCCCCACAACACCCGAAATGGGGGGACATGTCCTCACTGATGATCCAGAGGATGTTGGGACGGGGAGCGGCGGCGGCGGCCCCGGTGAAGGCGGCGAGCAGCAGGAGGAGCGGGGTTTTCATGCGGACTGTTCGCGTTGATAGGCTTCCGCGAGGAGGACGACCGGTTGGGTCACGTGCACGGCGGCGTCCCGTTGCCGCAACCCGCGGGCGAGTTGCAAATGGCAGCCCGGGTTGGCCGTGGCCACAAGGCTGGCGGAGGTTTCCCCGATGCGCCCGGTCTTGCGCTCGAGGAGACGCTGGCTTTCCCCGGGTTGGAGGATGTTGTAAATGCCGGCGCTGCCGCAGCAGAGATCCGCTTCCGGCAGTTCCACGAGCTGCAAGCCGGGGATGGCGCGCAGGATTTCACGGGGTGGCTGGCGGACTCCCTGACCGTGCGAGAGGTGGCAAGACTCATGGTAGGTGATGCGGACGGTCTCCCCGGCCCGGGCCACCGGTTTGCGAAAACCGGTGGCCACGAGGAATTCGTGGATGTCCTTGACCTTGGCGTCCCAGGCCCGGGCGGGCGCGGCCAGCTCGCCTTCGGGGAACAGCGCGGCGTAATGTTTGAGGTGGGAACCGCAGCCCCCGGCATTGGTGATGATGGCGTCCAGACGGGAGGGATCGAAACGCTCCAACAACGCCCGGGCAGCCCGGCGCGCCAATTCCGGGGCCCCGTTGTGGGCGTGCAGGGAACCGCAACAGGATTGCAGGCGGGGCGTCTCCACTTCCCACCCGTTGGCCAGCAAGACATCCACGGTGCTCCGGTTCACCGACCCGAAGGCGAGGGACTGGATGCAACCGCTCAGGAGACCGACCCGGCCCCGCACCGGGACCCCGGGAGGCGGCGTTTCCAGCGGGGCGATCCGTCCGTCGCTGAAGGGCGATTCCATCACCGGGGCCTGGGGTTCCAGGTCACCGAGGTCCCGGCCCAGCAGGTAAGGCAGCTTGAGCCGGCGGACCCACCCGGCCAGACCGGAGCGCTGGTAGACCCGCAAAAGCCAGCCGACGAGACGCAAACGGGCCGGGAAGAGGAAGATCTGCTCCAGCACGAGCCAACGGTAGAACCGGCGCATCGGCCCGCCGGAGGTGTGGTTGGCCTCGGTCTCGGCCCGGGCGGTCTCGAACATGGTGCCGTAGTCGACGCCCGCCGGGCAGGCGGTGGTGCAGGCGAGGCAACCGAGGCAGTGGTTCATCTCCCGGGCCAGTTCCGTTCCGGCCTCGAACCGGCCGTCCGCCACGGCGCGCATCAGGGCGATGCGCCCGCGCGGGCTATGGCGTTCCAATTTGGAGGTGATGTAGGTGGGGCAGGTGGGGAGGCACATGCCGCAGTGCATGCATTGCTGCAAGACCTTGTAATCGAGATCACGGAGGGACGCCTTGGCCATGGCTCAAGCGGGATCGAGGTCGAAGATTTTGCCGGGGTTGAGAAGGTTCCCGGGATCGAGCGCGCGCTTCACGGAGCGGAGCAGATCGTAACTCGCCTCATCGAACTGCCGCTTCAAATAGTCCTTCTTCGCGAGGCCCACCCCGTGTTCCCCGGTCACCGTGCCGCCGAGGGAAACGGTCTTGTCGACAATCTCGGAGAGCGCGTGGTGCACCCGCTCCATCTCCTCACGGTCCCGTTCATTGGTCAGGAAGGTCGGATGCAGGTTCCCATCCCCCATGTGGCCGAAGGTGGCAATCCGCAGCTGATGACGCCGGGCGGTTTCCGAGACAAAGCCCACCATTTCCGCCAACCGGCTCCGGGGAACGGTCACATCCTCAAGAATCGTGGTCGGCCGGACCCGGGCCAACGCGGAAAAGGCCTGGCGGCGCGCCATGGCCAATTTGGCTCCCTCGGCCTCGTCCGCGGCCACCTGGACCTCATCCGCTCCATGGCGGCGCACGATTTCCTCCATGCGCGCGGCTTCGTCCGCCACGGCGGCGGGATGGCCGTCGGTCTCGATGAGGAGCACCGCCGCGGCATGGGTCGGGAGACCGATCCGGGTGTAATCCTCGACGCATTGCAGCGTGGTTTGGTCAATGAACTCGAGGGTGCACGGGATGATCCGGGCGGCAATGATCGCAGAAATGGCCTCGGCGGCGGCTCCCATGGAGGAAAAGATGGCCAGCATGGTCTTGCGGGCCGCCGGCCGCGGGAGCAACTTCAGGAGGACCTCGGTGATGACCCCGAGCGTGCCCTCGGATCCGATGAAAAGATCCTTGAGCGAATACCCGGCCACGTCCTTGACACAGGCATTCCCGAGGCGGGCGACCCGGCCATCCGCCAAGACCACTTGCAACGCCATCACGTAGTCCCGGGTCACGCCGTATTTCAACCCGCGCAGCCCGCCGCTGTTCTCCGCCACGTTCCCGCCGATCGTGGAAATCTTCATCGACCCCGGATCCGGCGGATAAAACAAGCCATGCCGGGCCGCCTCGTCATCGATCTCCTTGGTGATGACCCCCGGTTGGGCGCGCAAGGTCAGGTTCAGCGGATCCACCTCCAGAATCCGGTCGAGCCGCGCCAGGCAAAGCACCAGACAACCCGGAAGCGGCACGCTGCCCCCGCTCAGGCCGGTGCCCGACCCCCGGGTCACCACGGCCACCCGGTTTTCCCTCGCCCAACCGACACAAGCCGCAACCTGGGCGGTGTCCGAGGGAAGCGCCACGGCAAGCGGCAGCTGGAAAAGCTCGGCGGTGCCATCGAAGGCGTAGGGAATCAGATCGGCGCGATCCGTCAACAATCCGCCGGGGCCGGTGATTTCCTGGAGGGCAGCGAGTGCGGGGGTCACAAGGGAGGCACCGTAAAGCCGGACCGGGGAAAGCCGCAAGGGCCTTTTCAGGCGGGCTGCCATCCCTGACCGGCGGACGCCAGCGCGGCGGCGACCCGCTCCGAACCCTGGGCCTGGCTGCTCGGGATCCGGAATTCCGCCAGCACGGTGCCCGAGGCATCTTGGATGGAGAGTTTTTCCCCGAGCCACCCGGCCTCGCGCCGGAGGTTCAGGGGCGGGTCCGAAGGCAGCTCGGTGCAGAAGGCGCGGCCCCAGGAGCGTCCGGCGAAGAAGAGGCGGACGCGATCCGCCGGGTCCTGAACCGCGACGAGCCGGCCCAACATCCAGCTGCGGACCGGGGAAAGGGCTTTGCCGCGGCCGGTGACCACGGCGAGGTCCCAGAGGATTCGGGCCTCGGGAACCAGGGCACGCAGGGCCTGATGCTGTTTCGAAGCCAGCGTGCCCGGGGATTCTTGGGCGAAGGTTCTCCAGACGAGCCAGCCGCAGGCTTGCACGCGGCGGAAAATTTTGGGGAGGAGGACGAAGCAGAGCAGCAGGAAGACGATACAGAGCCCGGCGAATAACCTGGGTTCGGACTTCATCAGGGCCAAGCCGCCGATGACTGTGACGTCCTCCATGGCGCTGACCACGAAATTGCTCACCGGTTCCGGCGAACCGTTGACCACAACCCGGGTGCCGGCCTTGAGACCATGACTCATGAGGGTGGCGCCCCCGGCGAGGAGGGCGATGATCACGTCGTATTCCGGCCGGGTGGTGCCGATGGCGGAAACGGCGAGCAACCCGCCGCCGACGGGGCGGATCAGGGTGTGGACGGAATCCCAGAAAGTGTCGACCCACGGGATTTTGTCCGCCAGAGATTCGGCCGCCAGGCAGACGCCCGCGACCACGAGGACGGGAGTTTGGCCGAGGACCTGGAGATCGGCGAAGCGTTCATCAAGGAGGACCCATTGGAGGCGGATGGCCAGCCCGGTGGCAAAGGCCACGAGGTAAAGATTGACGCCGGCGAGGGTCGCGAAACCGAGCCCAACCGCGAGTTGATCGAGTGTTTCCATGGCGAGGGGAGCCTGCCATATCTGCCATGGCGAGGCCGGTGGGGTCCACTACAAAGCGGCTGGGGGATTGTAACGACGGGAAGCCGTTCCGTCAGACCGCCATGCGGGAAAGTTCCGCCCAACACTCCAGCACCATGATCTCGTTGAGGATGTCATTCAGGATCTTGACCGGGGATTGCGAGGCATCGATGTGGACGGTGCGTTCGCCGTAATATTCAAGAATCGGTTTGGATTCGTTGTCGTAAATTTCGAATCGTTTGCGGATCACGGCCTCGTTGGCATCGTCGAGCCGGTTCTGCTTCAGGGCGCGCTTGCGGATCCGCCGGGCCAGTTCGTCCCGGTTCGGGCAGGAGAGGTGGAAGACCTTGAGAACGTCGCAAAACGGATCGAGCAAGGCCGCCTGTTCCACATTCCGGGGGATGCCGTCGAGCCAGAGGAAATCGATGTCCGGTTTGAAGCCGGAACTTGAGATCCGCCCCTCGATCTGGTTTTTCCAGAGTTCGATGGTGAATTCATCGGGCACGAGTTGCCCTCTGCTGGAGTATTCCACGAACTTCTGGCCGAGCGGGCTGCGCGCCTCGAGGGCGCGGAAGGCATCGCCACAGGAAAAATAGTGGAAGCGCGGGATTTGCGCGATGATGGAGCCCTGGGTTCCCTTGCCACAACCGGGTGCGCCGAAGATGAGGAAGGTGCGGTATTTGGCTGGAAGCATGAGGAAGCGGCCGGCGGGGTGTGGGCCGGGAACGGAGCGATTCATTCGCTGCAAGTCGCGAGGAATTCAACTTCCGCCTTGGTGGAACCCTGCTAGCATGGTCTTTTGGGGCGTCTTTTGAAAGCTTTCGTCACCCAGCTCCCGTTCAGTCTGTTCCTGAGCCTGCGTTATTTGCGGCCGAAGCGGACCTTTGTGTCCGTGATCACGTTGATCTCGGTCCTCGGCGTGACCCTGGGCGTCTGGATCCTGACCACGGTGATCGCCATCATGACCGGGTTCAACATCCAGATGCGGGAGCGCATCCTCGGCACGCAGGCGCACCTCACCGCGCGGCTGCCCCTGGCGGCGCCGATCGAGCCCTGGCCCGGCCTGTGCCAGGAACTGTCCGCCTTCCCCGGCGTCCGGGACGTGGCACCGTTCGTGGAAGGCCAGGCGGTGCTGGACTACCACAACATCGTCTGGGTGGTCCGCGTCATGGGGGTCCTGCCCCGGCCCGGAGCCATCCGGGAGAAACTGGAGGCCATGATCCCGCCGCCGGAAGCGACCCGTTCCTTCGGCGCCTTCGACCTCTCGGACGACCATGCCATTCTCGGTCGCTTGCTTTCCGAGGGCATCGGCATCCCGGTGGGGGAAACCATCGTCCTGCATTCCGTGGCCAATGGCCGGGAAATCCTTGACGCGAACAACGAAGGCCGGGAGCCGCGCCAGATGATCCTGCCGGCGGAGTTGTCGGTGACCGGAGTTTACGAGAGCGATGACGAGGAACCGGATTCCCCGCTGATCTACGTGCCCCTGGAAGTGGCGCAGCCGCTCTTTGAGAACCCCGGCACGGTCAACGGCATCGATCTGGAATTGACGCAACCCTATCGGGTGCAAGGGATCAAGGACGCCCTGGCGCAACGCTACCCGCAGTATGAGTGGACCAGCTGGATCGACCGCAACGCGGCCGAGTTCAACGCGGTGGCGCAGGAGCGGACCAACATGTATTTCCTGCTCTTCATGATCATGGTGGTGGCGGCATTCTGTATCACGAACACCATGATCACGGTCACCACCCAGAAACGCCATGAAATCGGGCTCATGCGCGCGGTCGGGGCCAACAAGAGCCAGGTCGTGGCCGCCTTCCTCTGGCAGGGGTTCTCCGTCGGACTCATCGGCACCGGCACCGGGTTGCTCCTCGCCTTCGGCACCCTCTTTTTCCGCCGTTACCTCGTCCGGGGCCTCGGCTGGGCCTTCGGCATGGACCCGTATGATCCGGGCCTCACGTTCCTCTGGAATCTTCCAGCCAAAATCACCGCGCTCGACCTCAGCGTGATCAGCACCGGGGCCTTCCTCGCCAGCGCGGTGGCCGCCCTTCTGCCCGCCACCCTCGCCGCCGAGCTCGATCCCGCCGCCGCCCTGCGCAACCGGACCACCGCCTGAGCCCCCACGCCGATGCCCCGCCGCTGGTCCCCCCCATTCAGCCTCTTCCTCGCCCTCCGCTTCCTCCGGCCGAAGCGGAACTTCGTCTCCCTGATCACGATCCTGTCGGTCGTCGGCGTGGCCCTCGGCGTCCAGGTGCTGGTCTTCGTCGTCGCCATCATGACCGGCTACGACGTGCGGATGCGGCAGACCGTGCTCGGCTTTGAACCGCACCTCGACATCCAGCAGCAGCGGCCGATCGAGAACTGGCCGGAGATCCTGGAAATCGTCCGACGGCATCCCGAGGTGACCGATGCGGCTCCGTTCACCCGCGGCCAACTGGTCCTGGATGTCCATCGCCAGCTCCGGGCCGTCCGGGTCCAGGGGCTGGAACCAAAACCGGGACCGATCCTGGACCGCCTCCAGCGCCTCGTCCGCAAAGGTGAAGGAGAGTTCGACCTGTCCGGAGATACCGTGGTGGTGGGCCGGGCCCTGGCGCGGAACCTGGGGATCAAGGTCGGGGACACCGTGATCCTGCATTCCCTGGCCAACGGGCGCCAGATGCTGGAAGCGCAACGGGAAGGACGGACGCCGGAAGACCTCATCGTCCCCGCGGAACTCACCGTCTCCGGGATTTTCGATTCCGGCCGCTACAGCTACGACTCCCAGACCATTTTCATCCCGCTGCAAACCGGCCAGACGCTTTACAGCCTGCAAGGCGCCGTGCACGGGCTGATCGCCCAGGTCCGGGATCCGTGGGAGGCCGACCAAGTCCGCGATGCCCTGCGCCCCGCGCTCCCGCCCCCGTTGGAAGCCTATAGCTGGGAGGATCGAAACCGCGCCAAATTCGAGTTCATCGCCTCGAACCGTCTCCTCATCTACTTCCTCATGTTCATGATCGTGATCGCCGCCGGGTTCTCCATCATGAACACCATGATCACCGTGACGACCCAAAAACGGCGGGAGATCGGCATTGTCAAAGCGGTGGGCGCCCGGATGGACCAGATCGTGCACATTTTTTTGGGTCAAGGGCTCGCGGTGGGAGCGATCGGCACCGCCCTCGGCCTGTTGATCGGGATCGGGCTTCTGACCTTCCGGCAGCCCCTGCGGGAGGGGCTCGCGCGCCTGACGCAACGGGAGATTTTTTCCGCGGAGGTTTACGATTTTTACGACCTCCCGGCGCGCTTGGCGACCCCGGATCTGGTGGTGATTTGCGGGGGTGCATTTTTCGCCTGTGCGTTTTCCTCGTTGCTTCCAGCGTATCTTGCGGCACGGCTGGATGCCGCCCGGGCCCTCCGCAACGAGTCCTCGGTCTGATCATCCCGTCCCCAGAGAGCAGAACGCATGCAGATTTACGTCGGAAAAAACGGCCAACAACTCGGCCCCTACACCCTTTTGCAAATCCACGAAATGCTGGAGGCCGCGGAGATCACCGGGGACACCCCCGGCTGGATGGCGGGCGAATCCGGTTGGAAACCGCTCCGGGATTTGCCTCCCGTCCTCAGCCTGATCCAATCCCTCGAAAAGGAGAAGCTCGATGCGGAGTTGGCCAAGTCAGACCGCCCCACCCTCGCCCCGCCTTCGACCGTGCCGCCGCAGCGACTGCCCTCCCACGCCATCTCCCGGTTTGGCGCGCGGATGGTCGATCTGATGGTTTTCCAGGTCATCATCGGCCTCGTCTGGAGCCTGCCGGAACCGCCACAGAGCATGCCCAACCCGGACGACTACGAAAACGTCCGGGACTTCTTCGCGGCGCTCTGGAAAGTTTCCCAGGACACCACGAACACGGAGCAGATGGCCTACGCCTGGAAGGTCCTTTACTTCCAACTCGGCAGCGTCTTCGCCTGGCACCTGATCGAGCCGTTGCTGCTCGCCCTCACCTCCACCACCTTGGGCAAGTGGGTCTTCCGGATTCGCGTCTGCGGGCCCGACGGCGGCAAACCGGGCTTTTTCCGCAGCCTTTACCGTTCCCTGCTCCTCTTCCTCTTCGGCATGGGGGCCGGCTTCGAACCGCTGCGCTGGATCGCGAATTTTTGCGCCTTCTTCCGGGTGCAGAGCAAGGGCGTCGCCTTCTGGGATGAACTGGCCCACACCCGGGTCGATCAAGGGCCCTTCAACCCGGGACGCTCCTTCCTCATCCTGCTGGTCTTGATCATACTCATCGTGGCCGATTCGTTCCTGCCGCGATAAAAGACGCGTCCCCGCGGAGTGTTCGGGAACATGGCTTCCCGACCCCTCCCCCGCCCTACCGCGGTCCATCTGGCGCTCGCCCTGTCCCTCTGCACCCTCCCCCAAACCCCGGCCGCGACGGCGGAGGTGACGGAACTCAGGACCATCAGCTGGCAACCGGAACTGTATCACGGGTGGCCCACCCTGGCCCGTCGCTCCGACGGGGACCTGTGGGTCTCCTGGTCCGGCGGCCGGGAATCCCACGTCTGCCCGTTCGGTCAGGTCCACGCCATGGTCTCCAAGGACAACGGCAAATCCTGGACCTGGCCGCGCGTCCTTCTGGACGGCCCGATCGACGACCGGGACTCCGGCCTGGTGGAAACCGCCAAAGGTTCCCTCCTCGTCACCACGTTCACTTCCCTGGCCTACGAGGATTCCCTCGGAAAAGCCCGCGCCATGGCGGAGTATACCGACAAGGGATGGGTCAGCCGGGCGATGCCGCCGGATCAGCTGGCCCGTTGGCTGGCCGCGCACGAACGCCTTGATGACGCCGCCCGCAAGGCCGAACTCGGCCAATGGCTGATCCGTTCCACCGACGGCGGCATCTCTTGGTCCGCCCGCGTTCCGACCCTGGTGAACAGCCCGCACGGGCCGGTCTCCTTGCGCGACGGCAGGCTGCTCTACGCCGGCAAGGAACTGTGGACCGAAACACGCCGCATCGGCGTCTGCGAGTCGGTGGACGACGGCCTGACTTGGCGTTGGCTCGCGGAAATCCCCACCCGGCCGGGTGACGACGCCCGGAACAGTTACCACGAGCTGCACGCGGTGGAAGCCGCGGACGGCACGATCGTGGCCCACATCCGCAACCATAACCAGGCCAACGCGGGAGAGACCTTGCAATCGGAATCCACGGACGGGGGCAGGACATGGAGCCAGCCGCACCCGATCGGCGTCTGGGGCCTGCCCTCGCACCTTTTGCGGCTCCAGGATGGACGGCTCCTCATGACCTATGGCCACCGGCGCCCGCCCTTCGGCAATCAGGCCCGGCTCAGCACGGATCACGGCAAAACCTGGGGACACGCCATGATCCTTTCCGCGGACGGGACCGGTGGGGATCTCGGCTACCCCAGCAGCGTCGAACTGGCGGATGGCACGCTGCTCACCGTGTGGTATGAGGCGTCCAAAAGCCCGGAAGCCAAAACCTCCAAGGCCGTTCTCCGTCAGGCGCGGTGGAAGCTGGTCCCGTGATCCCGCGTTGCATGGTCTTGGCGGGTCTGCTAGGGTGCCCTGCAGCAATCCCATGGCGCGAGACATCGTCTATTTTGATTTGGAAACCCAGCGCACGGCGGGAGACGTCGGCGGCTGGTCCGGTAAAGCCAGAATGGGCATGTCCATCGGCGTCACTTACAGCACCGCCGCAGGCCAATACCGGATCTTCCGGGAAAAGGACGCGGATGCCCTCGTGGACCAACTCTGCAACGCGGATCTGGTCGTCGGTTTCAACCAGATCAATTTCGATTACGAGGTCCTCATGGCCTATACCATTCTCGATCTCCGGGAACGGCTGAACAGTCTGGACCTCATGGTCGAGTTGGAACGCGGCCTCGATCACCGGCCCAAACTGGAAGCCGTTGCCGTCGCCTCGCTCGGCGTCGGAAAAACCGCCGATGGCCTTCAGGCCATTCGTTGGTGGCAGGAGGGCAATCTGCGGGAGATCGCCCGCTACTGCTGTTTCGACGTCAAGGTCACCAAAATGATCCACGAATATGGCGTGCAAAACGGTCATGTGAAGTATGTCGACAAATTCGGCCGGGTCCAAGCCATTCCGGTCGATTGGGCGGACCCGGTCGCTTGACCCCGGACGGCAGGATTCCTCCATCCGGGGTTGTCCGGACCCGGCTTTTCTGGGAAGCTGTGCGCCCAATCCCATGAAACGCCGTTGGTTCTCCCCGCTCCTCAGCCTCGTTCTCCTGATGCAACCCGGCCGCGCCGCCGCCGTCGAAACCTATGACGTGGTGGTTTACGGCGGGACTTCCGCCGGAGTCATCGCTGCCGTGCAAGCCAGGCGGATGGGCAAAACCGCGGTCCTCGTGGGGCCCGACCGCCATCTCGGCGGCCTTTCCAGCGGCGGTCTGGGTTGGACCGATACCGGGAACAAGGCGGTCATCGGCGGCCTTTCCCGGGATTTCTATCACCGCGTTTGGAAGGAATATCAAAAACCGACAACCTGGAAATGGCAGAAACCGGAAGAATACGGGAACAAAGGCCAGGGCACTCCGGCCATCGACGGGAACCAGCGCACCATGTGGATCTTCGAACCGCGCGTGGCCGAAAAGGTGTTCGAGGACTACGTCCGTGAATCCGAGGTGCCGGTCTTCCGGGACGAGTGGTTGGACCGACAGAAAGGGGTTCGCTTGGAGAACGGCCTCATCCGGGAGATCACGATGCTGAGTGGCCGGCGTTTTGCCGGACGCATGTTCATTGACGCGACCTACGAAGGGGATCTCATGGCCGCCGCCGGGGTGTCCTATCACGTTGGCCGGGAAGGCCGGGAGGTTTACGAAGAGGAATGGAACGGGATCCAGGTGGGGATCCTCCACCACCGCCATCACTTCGGCGCGCTGGAAATGCCGGTCAGCGCCTACAAGATCCCCGGGGACCCCGCCAGCGGCCTCCTCGCCCGCATCTCGCCCGAGCCTCCAGGGGAACGGCACGCCGGAGACAAGCGGATCCAAGCCTATTGCTTCCGGATGTGCCTGACGGATCACCCGGCCAACCGGATTCCCTTCCCCAAGCCGGAGAACTACGACCCCGCCCAATACGAATTGCTCTTCCGGGTGTTCCAGGCGGGCTGGCGGGAGACGTTCGAGAAGTTCGATCCCCTCCCCAATCACAAAACGGACACCAACAATCATGGACCGTTCAGCACCGACAACATCGGCTCCAACCATGATTACCCGGAGGCCGGTTACGAACGACGCCGCGAAATCATCCGGGAACACGAGTCCTATCAAAAGGGCTGGCTCTGGTTCATCGCCAATGATCCCCGTGTTCCTGCGGAAGTGCGCACGGAGATGCAGCGCTGGGGCCTGCCCAAAGATGAATTCACGGATCACGGGAACTGGTCCCACCAACTCTATATCCGTGAGGCGAGGCGCATGATCGGGGCTTTCGTGATGACCGAGCAGGAACTGCTCAAAAAGAAGCCCACCCCGGACTCCGTGGGGATGGGTTCCTATACCATCGATTCCCACAACGTGCAGCGTTATGTCACGCCGGAGGGTCACGTGCAGAATGAGGGGGATATCGGCGTCCCCACCCGCGGGCCTTACGAAATCGCTTACGGTGCCCTCGTGCCCAAACGGGGCGAATGCCCGAACCTCCTCGTTCCCGTCTGCGTTTCCAGCTCGCACATCGCTTTCGGATCCATCCGGATGGAACCCGTTTTCATGATTCTCGCCCAAAGCGCCGCCACCGCCGCCGTCATGGCCATCGACGGAAACCTTACGGTGCAAGACGTCCCCTACCCTGCCCTGCGCGCCAAACTGGAGGCCGGGGGCCAGATCCTCCATCACACGCCCACCGCCGCCGACCGCGAAGCGCATCGCCCGGGCCTCGATCCCCGAAGCTTCCCGGGCCTCGTGGTCGATGACGACGAGGCCATTCTCTCCGGACCCTGGCAGGAAAGCGGTGCCGCGGCGCGCTACGTCGGGCACGGTTACCGGCACGAAGGAAAAAACAGCGCCGGCCCCGCCTCGGCCCGGTTCGAAGCCAAACTCCCCAAGCCCGGCACCTACCAGGTGCTGATCGCTTGGCCGCCGAACGCCAACCGCGCCAGCAACGCCTCGGTCACCGTCGAACACGCCGGAGGCCAAACCACGCAGCCCCTCAACCAAAGGCTCGCGCTGGCGGAAAAAAGCCCCTTTGCGCTGCTCGGCAAGTTCACCTTCGATCCGGGCGTGCCCGCCGCTGTCGTGATCCGCAACGAGGGCGCGGACGGCTATGTCGTGATCGATGCCGTGCAGTGGATCGAGTCGCCCTGACCGGGCCGGCAGGTCCCAGGGACCTCAAGCCCTCGCGGCTGCGCCACGCGATCCTTGAGAAATGCGGGCTAAACTGCAGGGACGGGGTTGGTCTGGAGATGGCGGCTCATTTTCTCCCAAAAGGGGAAGAAGCCGCTGCCGGCAAGGGAGAAAGCGTGGGTATCGCTGGAGCGCCGGATGAGGTGGAGCGTCGTTCCCATCCCAGCCAGACGCGAGGAGAGACGGGGAACAAGGTCGCCAACCGGTCCGACCTGGGGGGCAAAGGCCACGATTCTTGTGAGCTGTTCCGCCTCCGCCCATGAGCAGATGGCGGCGACGGGATCGTCCGTGTCCCATAACATGGCGGGACAACCGAAATGCGCCCCGGCCCTGGCGACGCCGTCCGCGAGAACGGTGTGGAGCGCTGCGATGCGATGTTCGGCGAGGCGGTAACGTTCCCGGTAGATCCGTTCGCTGCTGAAAGCCGCCACCGCATCCGGGCAAAACCGGGGGCCCAGGCCGGTTTCCGGGGCCAGATCATCCGCGTGCAACCAGAGCCCTGTCCGTCCGGCGCACGGGGCAGGCTCCGGGGGGAGGTTCGCAAGAGGGCGTTTGGTGGTGTCCGCCCAGTCCTGTTGGAGCATCGGCTTCACTGCGCCATCGGCGATGCGATGGCTGCCGCCCGGATCGCGCAGGAGCGTTTCGCCGGCGTATTTCTCCAGATTGGAGAGCCGGACCAAGTAGGTCTTTCCGGGCGTTTGCAGGCCAGAGACCCAGCGCCAGGAGAGGGTGTTGCTGGCAGGGTCGGCGTCGAGCAGGTGGCGGAAGAAGAAGTCCGCGCCGAGTTCCCACGGCAGACCTTCAGCATGGACCCAGAAACTGGCCCACCACATGCGGGCATGATTGTGGAGATAGCCGGTCCCGATCAGCTCTCTGGCGATGAGGTCCATGCAAGCGACCCCGCTCTCCCCGGAGGCAACGGCTTCAGCCCGTTCCAAGATCCCGGGAGGCGAGGTCCCGCGCAACTCCCGCACCCGGCTCCGCCAACTCGTCCAGACCTGCGGACGGAGCTCGAGCCACCCCTTCCAGTAGCGCCGCCAGCATACCTCCTGAAGCCACTTTTCCGCCGCGCCAAAAGAAAACCGGTCAAGGGTGCCCGCAATGACCTCGTCTTCGGTGAGGAGGCGGTGCCGAAGGGCCGGGCTGAGTCGCGACACGTTTTCATGCCCCGGCTCCACGTGATTCCTGCGGGCCGCATACTGGCGAACCTGCGGCAGGAAAGCACCCCAAGCGCTCAGGGCCGCAGCCCGGGAAAGTGGGAGCGAAGACATCGGGGCGGCGGGTCGGGCGGGGTCAACCGGCCTTTTCCGAATACCGATCAAAACGATTGGAGAGGATGAAGAAGGTGGGCGCCCAGAGGCCGACGAAGATGCCGAAACGCTCCCCGTGAGCCTGGGTATCCGCAGCCTGACCGCCGGTGGCATACCAGATGGCGATCGACCCGATGATGGAGGCGAAGCCGAGGATGAAACAGACGTTGCTGAGCAGTTTGAGATGGGTAGGATTCATGGTGGACTGAGTTGTTGAGAGAGGTGCCTCCCTTCAAGAGGTAACGGATGGGAAGAGGCGGCGGACGCACCCTCCCCGGGGCGCGGGTCACCACTCATGGCGGGCAACCGTCGGCCGCGCCATCCCGATTGGCCCGGACTTCGAGGGCACTGAGGAAGCTGGAGAGCGTCGCCCTGAGAGAATTGTAGGTGCCATAGGGAGCCTCGTCACCGGACTCGCCGAGCCGACGGTAGAGACGCAGTTCAAGCTCTGGCGAGGGGTCGGCCGGCTCTTTGAGCCAGGGAAACCCGCAAGGCCTCATTCTGGGTGCGGCCATCAGAACCAAGAGGGCCTCGATGCTTTCGGTTTCCCCCCGCCCGAGGTCTTCGAGTCCCCGGGCCACGAGGTCCGCGCCGGGCAGTCCGGCGAGAAGGTCCGGAGAATGTCGAACGAGGCTCATGTGGTTGGGTTGGCGCATCGTTCAACCCGCCTGCGGAAGGATGGGGCGTCGATCCTCGGAAAGCGGAGGAGTCCCGGTTCGATGGCGAGGAAGCATTCCATCAGCTGATCTTTCCGGACCCTGCCCGTATGAATCCATGCGGCGACATCCGCGAGGTCGCGCGGGTGGGAGCGTTCCAACTTGGCGAGGGCCTGACCATAAAAGTCATAGTGGTAAAAATCCACCTCCCCTTCCCGGCCAATGAATGCGGAGCGCTCCCGCCACCCGGGCACCTCTGGAATGAACTGATCCGGGGAAGCAAGTTCAATGTTCACGTCCAGCTCGTTCTTGATCTCCGCAATCGCCTCAAAAATGCCCTCGGGCTCCGGATCCAGTTTCAGGTCCACATCGATCGTGGCGGCCCGGCCGCCCTCCAGCACCACGGAACTGCCGCCCACCAGATAGACCCGGCCCGGCCCTTTGGCCCTGCGCCCGAGTTCTCGGACGACCCGTTCGATCTTTTTCTGATCCGCAAGACTCCGCACGCTGCGTAAAATAGGGTCTGAGGCCATGGGTGTCAGGGAATATTTCCCGGTGCCCGGACCGCGCCCTCCACGCGCCAAGTCAGGAGCTGAACCCACTTCCGGAGCGAGCGGCTCCGGCCCCGGGGTTGGAAATGAACCCGGCCCTGCCACTCACCCGAGCGACAGGGCCGGAAGTTCGTGCGTAGAACGCCCCCAAACAGCGGAGCCCGGGGGCACGAGATGACAAACTGCTTCTTTGAGGACGGACGGAACAGGCCCGGGATTCACTTCTTTTTGCCCGCGGCCAGTTCGTCCAATTTGGCTTTCACCGCTTCCTCGATGTCCGCGTAGAGCGCGGGGTCCGCCTTGAGGGCATCCTTGGCCGCGTCCCGACCTTGGGCGACCTGGGTGCCCTTGTAGCTGAACCAGCTGCCGCGCTTTTGGATGATCTCATATTCCAAGGCGAGGTCGATGAGCGAGCCCACGGACGAAATGCCCTCGGCATACATGATGTCGAACTCCGCCTCCGTGTAAGGAGCGGCGACCTTGTTCTTCACCACCTTGATTTTGGTGCGGCTGCCGGTCACGGTGCCGTCCGAGTTCTTGATGCTGCCGATCCGGCGGATGTCCACCCGGATGGAGGCATAAAACTTGAGGGCGCGGCCGCCCGGAGTGGTCTCGGGACTGCCGAACATCACGCCGACTTTCTCCCGGATCTGGTTGGTGAAGACCGCGCAGGTCCGCGCCTTGGAGATCATGGCGGTGAGTTTGCGCAGTGCGGCGCTCATGAGGCGGGCCTGGGCCCCGACGGTAGTGTCCCCGATTTCCCCCTCCAGCTCCGCCTTGGTCACCAGGGCGGCCACCGAATCGAGCACGATGATGTCCAGCGCGTTGGAGCGCACGAGGGTTTCGACAATCCGGAGAGCCTCTTCCCCGGAGCTGGGTTGGGAGACGAGCAGCTCTTCCATGTTCACCCCGAGCTGGCGGGCGTAGGTCGGATCCAGCGCGTGTTCGACATCGACGAATCCGGCCAGTCCCCCGGCCTTTTGGGCCTGGGCAATGGCGGTGAGCGTGAGGGTGGTCTTCCCGGAGGATTCCGGACCGAAGATCTCAACGATCCGCCCGCGGGGAAAACCTCCGACGCCGAGGGCGCGATCGATCAGGACGTTGCCGGTGGGAATGACCTCGATGTCGGCGTGGCTTTCGTCGCCGAGACGCATGATGGCGCCCTCACCGTAGTCCTTTTGGATCTGCGAGATTGCGAGATCAAGATTTTTGGCCCGGGCTTCGAAAAGGCGCCGGGAATGAGGATCGTCCGCAGGCGGAGTGACTTTCGGATTCGCCATGGGAATGGGTGCGATGGTGGGAATGACTGGAGGTTCGATGACAGCGGTCATGATTCTTTCGTTGTTGTAAGTTGAGGATGCAAGTTGGATTGACCAGATGTTGCACACATCGCATGAACGTGTTCGCGCGTCTAGTAGAATATTGAACAATTTTCCATCTATCTTTCGAGTTGCTGCAAAACCTCCCCGTAAATCGCCAATTGAGACTGGATGACTTGCCAGCCGACGTAGAGGGCGACGAGGACGAAAACGGCTTTTGGCAGCCAGATCCCGAGCTGTTCGAGGCGCTGGGTGGCGGTCTCGCGATAGTGGGTTGCCCAGCGTCCCAGGTCCTCCTCGAGTCCGCCGATTCGTTCGGCATTGGCCAGGGAGCGAGCGAAATCCTGGGGGAAAAGGCCACTGGTTTGGAGGTATGGCCCGATGGCTTCACCGGCGTCGGCGCAAGAGGCGAGGCGGGCGGCCTCGTTTGCCAAGACCGCGCTCTGGGTGGCCTCCCCCGCCCCATCGAGGGCCACGGAGAACGTGCTGCCGCAGCGGAGGTATACTTGGAAGATCCCGGCGAAGCGTTGGAGGCAGAGGAATTTCCAAGCCCCGCCGATCCCCGGAAGTCCGCGCAGGAAGCGGTCGGCAGCCTCGTCGGTCGGCGCGCGCTCTCCGAGGGTTCGGCCGAGGTGCGCAAGGGCCAGTCCGAAGCCCCAGACCCCGGCGAGAGTCCAGAGGGCGCGGGTGAGGCCGTCCTGAAAATGCCCACCGGTGACGAGGGCCGGGATCACGGGGACGAGGGCGGCGAAATGCAGGAGAAAAGCGGGATAGAGCAACCGTTGGATCAGGGTCCGCCAGAGTTTCCATTCCGCCTCATAGGCATCGCGCAGGTAGCACAGGCCCTCCGGGAGCACCCCGCCGGATTCCGTGGCCCGGAGGATGGAGATCTCCAGGCCGGACGGCTCCGGTTTGGCTTGGGCGACCGCTCCGGCGAACGAAAACCCCTTTCGCAAACCGGCGAGGATGCCGCGGGCGAATCCGGCGATGCGTCCGTGGGGATTCTGCCCGGAAAGCAACTCGGCCGCCTTGTCGATCCCGAATCCGGCGGCGACCAGTTTGGTCAGTTCGGCGTAAAGGAAAAACTTTTCGCGATGGGAGAGCGGCATGGGTCCAATGGGAGGATGCATCCGGGCTCTTGGCAACTGGGATCCTCCGTGTCCCGGAGGGCCGTCTTCATTGGCGAAGGATTCCGGTACGGTGGAAAATCGTGCATCGCGGGATGCGCGTCCGTGGGCCGGGAGTAGATTCGGGGATGGCACCGCCCCAAGAAGATTCCACGGACGAGGTCTGGATGAGGCTCGCGTTGGCAGAGGCCCGCAAAGGCTTGGGCCGGACGAGCCCGAACCCGCCGGTGGGCGCGGTGCTGGTGCGGGACGGCCGGATGCTCTCGACCGGGTATCACGAGCAGGCGGGGGGGCCTCATGCGGAAGTGCGGGCGTTGCGCGACGGGAAAGCGCGGGGGATGGACTTGGCCGGGGCGACGATGTATGTCACGTTGGAGCCCTGTTCCACCACGGGACGGACCCCTCCGTGCGTGGAGGCATTGATTGAGGCGGGCTTGCGACGGGTTGTGGTGGGATCGACCGATCCAAACCCGCGGCATGCGGGGAACGGGCTTGAGGTTTTGCGACGGGCCGGGCTGGAAGTGGAGTCCGGAGTTCTGGCCCCCGCCTGTGACGACCTGATCCGGTTTTTCCGGAAGCACATCCTGACGGGGCGCCCTTTCGTGGTGGCCAAAACGGGGATGACCTTGGACGGAAGGATCACGCCGGCGCCGGGAGGATCCCGGTGGATCACCGGAGAAGCGGCGCGTTTGGATGTGCAGCGGTTGCGGGGGGAAGTGGACGCCATCCTGGTGGGTGGCGAGACGGTGCGGAAAGACAACCCGAGGCTCACCTTGCGCGGGGCGGAGGCCTTGCGCCGAACCCAGCCGATGCGGGTGGTGGTCACCCGGTCGGGCGAGCTTCCGGCGGACGCGATCCTCTTCACGGACGAGCACCGGGAACGGACCCGGGTGTTCCACGTGGAACACCTCGAACCGGTTTTGGACGCATTGGGAGCCGAGGGGGTTTGCAGCGTCCTTTTGGAGTGCGGCGGAAGGTTGTCGGGTGAGGCGTTCACACGGCGCCTGGTGGACGAGGTGGTGTTTTACGTGGCGCCGGTGATTGGAGGCGGTCCGGAACGGGCGGTGGCCGGCGAAGGGTTCCGCGCGCGGTTGTCCGCTCCTGAGATCGTCTGGTTCGGGGCGGACCTCCGGTATCGGGCGACGGTGGATTACCCCGGGGAGGCTTCATGAACCAGCCGGCTTTTTTCTTCGATCGGGACGGCGTGGTCAACATCGACCCCGATCCGCAGCCCTACGTGCTCTCCTGGGAACAATGGGTGTGGGCCCCGGGGCTCTTCGCGTTGTTGGGGGAAATCAAGCGGCGCGGATTCACCACGGTGCTCGTCACCAGCCAACGGTGTGTCGGCAAGGGTCTGTTGGGTGAGGCGGCGTTGGCTGGTCTGCACGGGCGGATGCAAGAGGTCTTGGGCGACCTCGCCTTCGACGCCATCTACGTGCACACCGGCTTGCCCGGGGATCCGGTGCCGCCGAAGCCGGACCCCGGCATGGTATGGGCCGCGGTCCGGGATCTGGGGCTGGACTTGAGCCGATCCTGGTTGATCGGCGACGCCGACCGGGACATGGCGATGGCGCAAGCGGCGGGAGTTGCGCACACCATCCGGGTCAACGGATTCAAACCGGTGGGCGTGGCCGGGGACCACGAGGTCCGGAGCTTGGCGGAGGTGCACGGCATCCTGGAAGCGCGGCTTGGTCCGGGGCCGGTGGAGTCCTGACGTTCCACGTGGAACATCACTCGGCCGGTTCGGCGCGGGAGCGACGTCCTTTTTCGAGGTAGATAAGGAGGATGGAGATATCGGCCGGGGTGATGCCCTCGATGCGAGAGGCTTGGCCGAGAGTGGCGGGGCGAACGGATCCGAACTTGGCCTTGGCTTCGCGTTTCAGGCCGCTGATTTCGTTGTAGTCGATCCAACCCGGGAGGGTCTTTTCCTCGAGGCGGGCGGTGCGCTCCACTTCACCTTCCTGGCGCCGGATATAGCCCTCGTATTTCAGGTCGATCTCGGCCATCTCCCAGATCTCACCGGGAAAACGCGCCAGCAGTTCCGGGGGCAACCGGTGCCAGGAGGATTCCGGGCGGCGCAGCCATTTCCCGAGCGTCACCTCGCCGAAACGCTCGGTCTCCGCAAGGCGCAAGGCGTCGGCCAGATCGGCCGCCCGTTGTGCCGTCCGGGCCTGGCGGAGGGGATCGACGAGACCGCAAGAGGCCCCGAGCGGGGTGAGTCGCAGGTCGGCGTTGTCTTGTCGCAGGAGGAGGCGGAATTCCGCCCGGCTGGTGAACATGCGATACGGTTCCGTGGTGCCCTTGGTCACGAGGTCATCGACCATGACCCCGAGATAGGCTTGGGAGCGGTGCAGGAGGAGCGGGGGTTTTCCATGCAACTTAAGAGCTGCGTTGGCTCCGGCGACGAGGCCTTGTCCGGCGGCCTCCTCGTAACCGGAAGTGCCGTTGATCTGCCCGGCGAAGTAAAGGTGCTCGATCCGCTTGGTTTCGAGGGTCGGGCCGAGTTGGGTGGGGACGCAGTAATCGTATTCCACGGCATATCCCGGGCGGATGATCTCGCAGTGTTCCAGCCCTTGGATCGAGCGGAGGAAATCGAGCTGGACCTCGAAGGGCAGACTCGTGGAGACGCCGTTGACGTAGAATTCGGTGGTGTGGCGGCCTTCGGGCTCGAGAAAGACCTGGTGTCGTTCTTTCTCGGCAAACTTCACCACCTTGTCCTCGATGCTCGGGCAATACCGCGGGCCGATTCCCTCGATCCGGCCGGCATACATCGGTGATTTGTCGAGATTGTCCCGGATCACGTCGTGGGTGCGCGGGTTCGTGTAGGTGATCCAACAAGGCATCTGCCGGATGCGGAAGGCCGGATCGCCCCAGGGATTCAGCGTGAAGATATCGTCCTCATCCCGGTTCAGGGTATCCGCGAGGTAGCTGAAACGGGGGGCCGGGGTATCGCCCTCCTGGCGTTCGCAAGCGCTGAGATCGAGAGAGC
Organism: Verrucomicrobiota bacterium; assembly: GCA_018970725.1. Lineage (GTDB taxonomy): Bacteria > Verrucomicrobiota > Verrucomicrobiia > Verrucomicrobiales > DEV007 > V1-115. The sequence goes on along the minus strand of JAGWVU010000002.1, from coordinate 99,536 downwards.
GCCCGTTGAGCCGGGCCGGGGTGCCGGTCTTGAAACGTTCCACGTGGAACCCGAGATCCCGGAGGCCGTCGCTGAGGGTGGACATGGCGTCGCCCATCCGGCCGCCCCTCTGATTTTGCAGTCCGACGTGCAGCAGCCCGCGCATGAAGGTCCCGGTGGTGACAATCACGGCCCGGGCGCGGAAAGCGACCCCGAGGCTGGTGGAAACTCCGGTGACGCGGTCGTTCTCCACGGTGAGCCCGGCGATGTTGCCTTGGTGGAGGTCGAGATTCGCCGTGTGTTCGAGGAGCCATTTCATGCGGAACTGGTAGGCTTTTTTGTCGCACTGGGCCCGCGGGGCGCGCACGCTCGGTCCCTTGGCGGAGTTGAGCATGCGGAATTGGATGGCGGTGGCATCCGTGTTGAGCGCCATGGCGCCGCCCAAGGCATCGATCTCGCGCACCATGTGTCCCTTGGCGAGGCCGCCGATGGCCGGATTGCAGCTCATCTGGCCGATGGTATCGAGGTTCTGGGAGATGACGGCCGTGGCGCATCCGAGGCGGGCCGCAGCGAGGGCGGCTTCGATCCCGGCATGTCCGGCTCCGATGACGACGACATCGTAAGGTTTTGGAAACGTGAACATGGATGTGATTTCCTGTGAAAAAGCGGTGAATCCGCCGGGGGTTTGAGGTTGCGCCGAGTCAATCCCTCGCAAATGGTTCCCGGGTCTCCCAAGAGACACTATTCCACGATTATGTCCGCGATACTGAAAAACGAATCCGGCACCGGCGCCCAGTTTGCCCGGGAGGCCATCAACCAGAGCTTGGAAGCGTCGGACAAGGTGCGTTTCCTGCGCGACATGGTGCGCATCCGGAACTTTGAGGAACGCTCCAACAAAGCGTATTCTCAAGGACGCATCGGCGGATTCCTCCACCTATACATCGGCCAGGAATCGGTGGCCGTGTCCGCCGCTTCGCTGCTGGGACCGAACGACCACATGATCACCGCTTACCGCGATCACGGGCACGCGTTGGCGGTCGGCATGTCGATGAACGAGTGCATGGCCGAGCTTTACGGCAAGGCGACCGGATGCTCCAAGGGCAAGGGCGGTTCGATGCATTACTTCGCACCAGACAAGAATTTCTGGGGCGGGCACGGGATCGTGGGCGGCCAGACGCCTCTCGGTCTCGGGATTGCCTTCGCGTTGAAATATCAGGGCAAGACCGGTTGTTGCCTCTGTTTCCTCGGCGATGGAGCGGTCAACCAAGGCGCCTTCCACGAGTCGCTGAACCTCGCCTCGCTTTGGGATATCCCGGTGATCTACGTCATCGAGAACAACGGCTACTCCATGGGGACGAGCCAGGAACGTTCCTCCGCTTACCCCGACTTTCTGGCGAAACGCGCCGAGGGCTATAACATGGCGTGGGACGCGTTCAACGGCTGGGACGTCTACGAACTCCGCGCCGGTTTCCACCGGGCGATGCAACGAGCCCACAACGAATCCCGGCCGACGATCGTGGAAGTGGCCACTTACCGGTATCGCGGCCATTCCGTTGCGGACGCGAATTCGAAGGTCTACCGCACCAAAGAGGAGATCGAACAACACGAGAACCTGTTCGATCCAATCACCCGCTGGAAGAACACCCTGCTCGAGGAAGGGGTCATCACCGAGGAGGATTACCGCCAGCTCAACCGGGAAGCCTTGCAGGAGGCGGAGGCTTCCGCCCAGTTCGCCGAGCAATCCCCCTGGCCCGCCGAAGCCGACATCACTGCCGATGTCTATCACGAGGTCGATCACCAAACCGAATCGGGCCTGACCGGAAAACATTTCTTCAACGACTGATGAGCCGCCAAATCGATTACCGCACCGCCATCCGCGAAGCTCTTGCCGAGGAGATCGAGCGCGATCCGAACGTCTTCATCATCGGGGAGGAGGTCGCCCAATACAATGGAGCCTACAAGGTGACCCAAGGTCTCTGGGCGAAGTATGGCGACAAACGGGTCATCGACGCCCCGATCTCCGAGGCCGGATTCATCGGGATGGGGGTCGGTGCCAGCATGCTCGGGTTGCGTCCCGTGATGGAACTCATGTTCTGGAGCTTCGCCTACGTGGCCTTCGACCAGATGATCAACAACGCCGCCACGGTCCGTTACATGTCCGGCGGCTTGCTCCATTGCCCCATCGTGGTCCGCGGCCCGGCCAATGGCGGAACCAACGTCGGAGCGACCCACTCGCACACCCCGGAAAACCTCTTTGGGAACATGCCCGGGCTCAAGGTGGTCTGCCCGGCCACGGCCTACGATGCCAAGGGCCTCATGAAGACCGCGATCCGGGACAACGACCCGGTCTACGTAATGGAGAACACCAAGCTCTATGGCGAACTCTGGGACGTACCGGAGGGCGAATACACCATCCCGTTGGGTGTCGCTGACGTGAAACGCTCCGGTTCCGACCTCACCTTGGTGGCCCACGGCCGGGCCGTGATCACCTGCCTCAAGGCGGCGGAACTTCTCGAGGCGGAGCACGACATCAAGGCGGAAGTCGTCGACCTCCGCTCCATCCGTCCGTTGGACGAGGAGACCGTCCTTGAGTCCGTCCGCAAAACCCACCGTGTCGTGGTGGTGGAGGAGAACAAGCCGTTCTGCGGCGTAGGAGCGCAAATCACCGCGATGATCCAGGAGAAGGCGTTCGATGATCTGGACGCCCCGGTGGCGCGCGTTTCCGCGATCGATGCCCCGGCCATTTACAGTCCGCGCCTCGAGGAGGTGCAACTGCCCCGGCCGATGGACGTCGTCAAGAAGGCCCTCTCCATCTGCTGACCGCTGCGTGATTTTGTCCCGGTTGTTCACCGCTCTGAAGAAAGAGATCGGGTTGGGGATCCTTCTCCATCTTCTTCTTATGGATGTGAAGAAGTGGGACTTTCCTCCACAAGTGACTAGAAATCAGTGATTTGTGCGGATTATGGCACTGTGAGGAACCTGCCGGGATCCGCCGGGGACTTGTTGGCAAAGCCGGGTTCAGGGGGAGTTTTCCGCCGTTCTTCACCGCCCTTCACCGTTTGTTCACCGTAACTCTCCCTAGAAAAACCGAGCGGTCTGGTGCCGTTCCGGTCAGAGTCAATATGTCCTTGGTGCGGAACATGAAACAGTGGATCATCGTCGTTCTCGGTCTCGCGGCCTCTTCCGCCCGGGCTGCGGGGGGTTCGGTTTACCGGGAACAGGTGGAACCGTTCCTCGCGAATTACTGTTTCGATTGTCACGGGGATGGAGCCACCAAGGGAGACGTGTCCCTTGACTTCGCGGACGAGGCGGCCGCCGTGCGCAAGGTCGGACTTTGGGACCGCGTCTGGCACAACCTGGAAACCCATCTTATGCCGCCCGCGGAGAAGGATCAACCGGGCGACGCCGAACGCGCGGCGCTGGCCGGGTGGATCGAGCGGCAGGTGTTTCAACTCGATCCTCAAAATCCGGATCCCGGCCGGGTCACCATCCGGCGTTTGAACCGCGAGGAATATCGATTCTCCGTCAAGGACCTGCTCGGCGTCGATTTCCCGGTCGATGACAATTTTCCGCCGGACGACACCGGCTACGGGTTTGATACCATTGGCGATGTCTTGAGTCTGTCGCCGTTGCTTATGGAAAAATACATGGCGGCGGCGCAAGAGATTGTGGCGGAAGCGCTGCCGCTCATTCCCGGACGAATTCCGCAACGCACGTTCGGCTTGTCCAACGGCTATCTCCCGTTCGACAAGACCAAGGCGCTCGAAGCCACCAAGTGGGTTCCCGCGACCGGCGAATACAAGGTGGAGATCGCTTTCAAAGTGAGCGGGTCCATCGAGGCCACGGAAAACACGGCCTTGCTCCGCGCGAGGGTGGGGGAGCGCGTCGTGGCGGAGGATGAGATCGGCTGGGACAGCCGGCAACGGATCCTTCTGACGGGGAAGACGAAGCTCGAAAGGGGGAACCAGAAATTCTCCGTGGAGCTGGTGCCGGCGAAACCGGCGAAGGAAGGGGAGAAGCCACTGACGGCGCGGGTGGAGGGGATGCGGTTCGAGGGGCCACTGGACGGGTCGTTCATAGAGTACTCAAACGAATACAAAAGGATCATGGTAGACGGTCCGCCCCCGGGCTGGCAGGATCAGGCGGGACGGGAAGCTTATGCCCGGAAAATCCTTGGGAATCTGGCGGAGCGGGCCTTCCGTCGCCCGCTCGATTCCGCGACGCTGGACAAGCTCGTGGCGATCGCCCTGACGACAGATCATCAGCCGGACACCAGTTTCGAGGAAGGGATCCGGCAGGCAATGGCGGCCATGCTGGTGTCTCCAAGGTTTCTCTTCCGGTCCGAGACGCAACCGCGACCGGATGATCCCGCCAAGGTCGTTCCCCTGGACGAGTTTGCGCTGGCCTCGCGGCTCTCCTACTTTCTGTGGAGTTCGCTCCCGGATGCGGCGCTGCTCGATACGGCGCGGAAAGGGGTTTTGAGGGCGCAACTGGCTTCGGAGGTGGAGCGGATGTTGCAGGATCCCAAGGCGGATCGGTTCGTGGTGAATTTTGTCGGCCAATGGTTGCAAGCGCGGGATGTGACGACCATAAACCTCGATGCCCGCGCCATTCTCGGATCCAAGCGCTTGGAGGAAGCGTTGCGCTTTTTCAGCGTCGAGCTGCGGCGGGACATGCAACGGGAATCGGAAATGCTCTTCGCCCACGTGCTGCGGGAGAAGCGGCCGGTGACTGAACTGCTCACGGCGGATTACACCTTCGTCTCCGAGAAACTGGCGGCGTATTATGGCTTCCCGAAAGTGAGCGGGCGGGAAATGCGCAAGGTGCCGTTGCAAGGGCGGACGAGTGGAATCCTTGGCCAGGCGACGTTTCACGCGGTCACCTCCAATCCGACGAGAACCTCTCCGGTCAAGCGGGGCCTCTTCGTGTTAGAAAATATCCTGGGAGCCCCCGCGCCGCCGCCGCCACCGAACATTCCGCCGTTGGAGTCCGCCAAGAAACCCGGGCTGAAAAATCCGACGGTTCGCGAACTCATGGCGTTGCACCGCCAGGAGGCGCTCTGCGCCTCGTGCCATGCCCGGATGGATCCGATCGGATTGGCTTTCGAGCATTACAACGCGCTGGGGCAGTGGCGGAAAGACGAAAACGGGAAGCCGATCGAAACGGCGGGCAAACTGGTCACCGGGGAGACCTTCGCGAATGCCGATGAGCTGGTGAAGATCCTCGCCACCTCCCGGAAGCGGGATGTGCACCGGGCGATGGTGGAAAAAATCATGGTCTATGCCCTGGGTCGCGGGTTGGAATTCTACGACCGACCGGAGCTGGAACGGATCGTGACGGAGGTGGAACGCAAGAATGCGACGTTGCGGGCGGTGATCGATGAAGTGATTTCCAGTCCGGCGTTTCAAAATCGACGCGGGGACGGAAACCGTGTGGCCCGAAATTGAGATGATACTCCCATGAATCCGATTGAACGACGCAAATTCCTCCGAGGCCTCGGAGCCGTGGTGGCGCTTCCGGCGCTGGAATGTTTCGGGGCGCCCAAGGCGCTTGCCGAGCCCGGTCCCGGCCGGACGGCGTCCGGGGCTCCGTTGCGGGCCGCCTTCATTTACAAGCCGAACGGCGTGAACCTGAGCGATTGGGAAATTCAGGACGCCAACGGGGAATACGCGATGAGTCCCATTTTGCAGGGGCTTTCGGACCTGCGTCAGGACATTCAGATCATCAAGGGCTTGGAACAGAAGGCGGGGTGGTCCATGGGGGATGGGGGAGGGGACCATGCCCGGGCCAACGCCACCTTCCTGACCGGGGTCCGTGCTTACAAGACCGCGGGAGCTGACATCAAGGTCGGGGTTTCCGTGGACCAGCTCATGGCCCAGCTCGTGGCGGATCAGACCCGGTTTGCCTCGTTGGAACTGGGCACGGAATCGGTGCGGCGTTCCGGGGTATGTGATTCCGGTTATTCCTGCGCCTATCAATTCAATGTTTCCTGGCGTTCCGAAACCCAGCCGATGGCCCCGGAAGCCAATCCAAGGCAGGTCTTCGAGCGTCTCTTCGGGGTCGGTCAGGGTGAACAGCGCAAGGCCAATCTGGAACGGGCCCGGATCCGGCAGCGTTCGCTGCTCGATTTCGTGCTCACCGATGCCAAAAAAATGCATGCCGAGTTGGGGCGCAACGACCAGCAGAAACTCGACGAATACCTTACCGGCATCCGGGAGATCGAACGGCGCATCCAGAACCTCGAGAAATTCGGACTCCCGCCGGACCCCGGCGTGCCCGCCCCGAAAGGCGTTCCGGAAAGTTATGAAGAACATCTGCAAGTGATGTTCGACATGATGTATCTGGCTTTTGTCACAGACTCAACGCGCGTCATCAGTTTCCTGCAATCGCACGACGGAAACAACCGGACGATGCCTTCGATCGGGATCACGCAGGGCCATCATACGATTTCCCATCACCAAGGAAAACCAGAGGAACTCGCCAAACTGACCAAGATAGACCAGTTTTACATCCGGCAGTTCGCCTACTTCTTGAAAAAGCTGAAAGGAGCCAGGGATGTGGATGGCAGGACGCTGCTGGAGAACTCCATGATTCTTTGGGGTTCAGGTCTGGGGGATCCGGACCGGCATCAACACGATCGGTTGCCGATCATCGTGGCCGGGAACGGGGGAGGTCGTTTGCACCCCGGGCGGCATGTGGTCCTGACGGATCAGAAGACGCCGCTCAACCGGCTCCATTTGCGTCTCCTCCGGGAAATGGGCGGCAGGGAAGAGGCCTTCGCGGATGCCGTGCAGCCTCTGGGTGAAGTGTGAGGATCAGCGGGGTGAGAGGGTCCATCTTGCGGCGCAGTGAGGATCTCGGGCTGGAGCGAGGTCAGGTCATCCTCACGTTCGACGATGGCCCGGCGGGGGCCGGAAGAACAGAGGCGCTCCTCGATCTTCTGGACCACCACGGGATCCGGGCCGGCTTTTGTGTCGTCGGGCGTGAAGTGGAACGCCGGCCGGAAGTGTGCCGCCGGATCGAGGCCGGGGGCCACCTGCTGGTAAATCATTCCTTTGCCCATGTCAGTCCCCTGAGCCTGACCGAAGAAGCATTGGCGGCGGATCTGGAACGGTGCGATGCGGCGATTGGCAAAGCCCTCGGCCGGGATCACTATCGTTCCCGCTGGTTCCGTCCCCCGGGAGGCATCCTGAGCCAGGGGGTGCAACGGGTGTTGGCGCGCACCGGCCGGGATCTCTATCCGATCACCAATTTCGCCTGGGATATTTTTCCTTTCCCGGGAAACCAATGGCGCATTGCCACGTCCTTGCGCGGCGACTTGAAACGGTGCCGTGCCGGGGTTTACATCTTGCACGAATGGATCTATCCGATTCTTGCGTCCGGGCCTGTGCCATCGGTCCGCCCGGGGGATTGTCCCTGGCTCCTTCCGGTGGTGGAAGGCTTCATCGCGGAGGTGAAGCGACAGGGCGCGGTCTTTGTCGAGCCGGATCGGTTGCCGCAGGGGGAGTAGCCCCGGGTCTCACGAGCTGGGGGCAGAGTGAAACCTCATCCAGCTTTCCACCTGGACCCCACCTCGGCATAAATGCGCTCCAGATCCGCGACCCGCGCGGCGGAGCTGAACGTTTCCCTCACGGAGGCGCAACCCGCGGTGCCGAGGCGGCGGGCGAGGTCCGGGTCATCGATCAAGCGTCGCAACGCCGCGGTCAGCGCCGGGCCGTCGTTCTCCGGGACCAGGAGACCGCTCACGCCGTCGGTCACGGCTTCAGGGATCCCGCCGTGGTGGGTGGCGAGGACGGGCAGGCCGGTGGCCATGGCCTCAAGCATGGAGTTGGGCACGCCCTCCTGGTTGCCATCGCTTCCGGTCCGGCTGGGGTGGAGGAAGAGATGGGCACGTTGCATCTCGGCCCGGAGCCCGGCTTCATCGAGAAACCCGCGGAACGCAACGGCGTCTTGGATACCCAGCTCCCGGGCCAGCGCTTCCAGACCGGTTTGCAAGGGACCTTCCCCGGCGATGACCAATCGGGCGGCGGGATAATCCCGATGGAGCCGGGCGAAGGCGCGCAACGAGAGGTCGAGACCTTTTTTCTCGATCAAGCGGCAAGCTTGAAGGAGGCGCCAGGCGCCATCGGCGGGAACTTCCCGGGCCACGGAGGGCCAATCCTCCAGGGGAATCCCGGTCCGGTTGAGCCGGAGCTTGGCCTCCGGGCAACCGGCCTTGCGCAGTTCCGTGGCGAGAGCCTCGGACCGGACGAGGAGCCGGTCCGCGACTTGGAACAGCTCCAACAGGGCGGCGCGATGCTGCGGCTGGTGGTGATCCACCCCGGCATCGGCCCCGTGAAAGGACACCACGGTGGGGAGAAGGCGCTTGCGCAACAAGGGCAGCAGGTAGAGGCCGATGTGGCCGAAATAGACATGGAGCACCCGGGCTTCGCGCTGGCGCAGGACGCGTTCGATGGTTTGGACCTGCCGGGCGGAGGCAGGGATGGGACGCCGGGTGACCTGTTTGTACCATAGCTTCCGCAAGGCGCGCAGGCGGGCGCGGGGAATCACCTCGACGAGGGAGGGATCGAACGGGAACCGATCCCGGTGAATCCATTTCTCGGTGAGCACGACGGGTTGAAACTCTTGCAAACCGCGGATCTGCCGATACACGTGGAGCATCTCGGGAGCGAGGAATGTCACGCAGTAACTGGCGACCACGGGCTTCGGCGGCATGGCAGGCTGAATACACGTGGAACGCCCGTCTGTCGAGGGACTCGCGCCGGGATCCGGAATCCGCAAATCTACCGAACGTTTTTTATGGCAGTCGTCGCAACCCAGCTGAAAAAGGGACAGTGCATTGAATACAAGGGTGAACAGGGGCTGGTGATCGGCCTCGAACACCGGACTCCGGGCAAGGGCAACGCCTTGGTCATGGCCACGATCCGGTCGTTTGCCTCCGGCCGGACGAAGGACATTCGCTTTGCCAGTTCGGACAAGGTGGACGTGCTCAGCCTGGAACGGGTCACCCTGGAGTTCAATTACGCGGATGCCGAGGGTTTTCACTTCATGGATCCGAACACCTTTGAAATGACGACCCTGAGCCCGGCCCTCCTGGAAGGAAACGAGCAACTGCTCACGGAGAACCTCGCGTGTGACATCCTTTATGTGGAGGACAAACCGGTCAGCGTGGAACTGCCGTCTTCGGTCGAACTGAAAGTGGTGGAAGCGGCCGAGGGGATGAAAGGGGATACCGCGAACAATCCGACGAAACCCGCCAAGCTGGAGACCGGCCTGGAAGTCCAGGTCCCTTTGTTCGTGAAAGAGGGTGATGTCCTCAAGATCAGCACCGAGACCAAGAAATACATGTCGCGGGCGTGAACCGGGAGGGTGGTGATGGAACGGCGGAGCGCGTTCGGACTCCCTCCCGCATGGTTGAGCATCGGCTCCGGGCTCTTGCTGGTCCCGGTGCTCTGGGTCACCTTGTGGACCTTCGGGCAGACCTTGGCTGCGGCCGCGGTGCGCGACACGTTTTGGACTTCCCCTCCGGTCTGGTGGTTTCACATCGGGTTCCTTCTCTGGAGCATCACGTTCGCCGGGTTGCGGGGCCCGGCCTTCACCTGGCTCTATGTTTTCGGCCATGAATGGACCCACGTGCTTTTCACGATCCTCTGTGGGGGGAGGATTCTGGCCTGGCCGGAAGTGACCAGCCGGGGCGGGCACGTTCTGGCTTCCAAGACGAATCACCTCATCGCGCTCTCACCCTACGTCTTCCCGTTTTACTCGGTTCTGGTGGCCGCGATCTTCTTCGGGTTGGGACGGTGGCTGGATCCGGGCCCGATGGCGCAGTGGATTTTCTATGCAGCCCTCGGGTTCACCTGGGGCTTTCACCTCTTCTACACGGCGTGGATGCTGTGGCAGGTGCAATCCGATCTGGCGCACCATGGGCGGTTTTTCTCGCTGGTTTGGATTTTTTTGGTCAATGTGTTGGTGCTGGCGGCCCTGGTGCTGCTCGCCGCGCCCGGGATGGAGCCGCAAACCTTTTTCGCCCAGTGGTGGCGCAACGCCTTGAGCGCCCGCGCCTGGGTGGAGCGCCTGCTTTGATTGGTCCTTGGCCGGGCGCGCTTTCCGTGGCATCATGTGGTCCTGTGTCCGACGCCCGGCATCGCTTCCCCGTCCCGCAACTGCTTTTCATCCTGACCGCGGGTGCGTTTGTCTGGGCGGTGCGTCATTCCCTCCCGCTCTTGCCGGAACGGGTGGCCACGCACTTTGGCGCCCATGGCGAAGCGAACGGATGGATGACCCGGGAGGGACACGTCCGGTTCATCCTGGGGTTCGGTCTTGGGTTGTCCGGTTTGTTGATCGTGCTCCTCCATGGGGTGCGGTTTTTGCCGGCGCGGGCGCTCAATCTACCGGACGCGGATTTCTGGCGCTCGCCCGGGCATTTTCCGGAAGCCTGCCGGATGGTGGCGCGCTGGTCCTGGTTGTTGGGGGCGTTGCAGCTCCTTTTTCTGGGGTTGCTCAATGAGACCCTGGTCGTGGCCAACCAGCTTTCGCCCCCGCGTCTGCCCTGGGCCATGCTGTTTTGGCCGCTCGGCATTTTCCTGACCGGGACCGCCGTCCTCATCCTCGGGCTGCTGCAGTCCTTGCGCCGGGCCCGCGCCGCCTTGACCGCTTCCGCATGAGCCCGGACGAAAGCCTTCGATTTGCGATCGGGCACGGCTCCGCCTGGTTGGGCTTGGTGTTGGTGGCGTGGACGGAAACGGGGTTGTGCGCGATTCTTCCCGGGGACGAGGTCCCGGCCTTGCGGGCGGATTTGGCGCGGCGGTTTGGCGGGTGGGCGTGCCTTCCGGCGTCGGCAGACGCCCGGATCGGCCGGGTGCTCGCCTTTCTCGAAGCGCCCGCCGGCGTTTTGGATTGGCCGCTCGATCCGCGGGGCACGCCGTTTCAGCTCGCGGTTTGGGACGCTTTGCGGCGGGTGCCGGCGGGGACGACCACCACCTACGGGAAACTGGCCGGGCTGCTGGGCATGCCTTCGGCCGCACGCGCGGTGGCCCGGGCCTGCGCCGCAAATCCCTTGGCCGGGGCGATTCCGTGTCACCGGGTGATCGGGCGTGACGGCAGCCTGACCGGATACCGATGGGGTTTGGAGCGGAAAGCAGTGCTCCTGGCGCGGGAGTCGCGCGTAAATCCGGGATGAGTCCGAACCTGCTTCCCTGCGACGGAGAGACCTTTTATTTCGGACCGATCCTGACGGCGGCCGAAGCGGACCGCTACTTCACGGTGTTGCGCGAGTCAGTGGCCTGGCGATCCGATGAAATCATCATGTTCGGCAAGCGGATCGTGACCGCGCGCCAAGTGGCTTGGTATGGGGATCCGGGCTGCGATTACACCTACTCCGGGATGACCAAGGCGGCGCTGCCGTGGACGGAAGCGTTGCTCGAGCTGAAGGCGGTGGTGGAGAGCCGGAGCAGTGCGGCCTTCAACTGCTGCCTGCTGAACCTGTATCATCACGGAAACGAGGGCATGGCCTGGCACAGCGATGATGAACCGGAGATCGTGCGCGAGTCGGCCATTGCCTCCCTCAGTCTCGGGGCGGCCAGGCCGTTCCGCTTCAAGCGCAAACGGGGGACGGAGCCCGCGGTGACCGTGCAACTCGAACATGGCAGCCTTTTGGTGATGGCCGGGGCCACGCAAACCCACTGGTTGCATTGCCTCCCGAAAACGACGCGGGTCAAGGAGCCGCGGGTGAACCTCACGTTCCGCTTGATTCAGCCCTCGGCGGCCCAGAGGCCCCACTGAACGATCCGGCTGATCGTCGGCACCGGTGGTTCCTGGCGCCCGCCCGCGGTCCAGACCAGTTCCACGATGGCCATGGTGGGGGAATCGATCCCGGGCCGCGCGGAGATTTCCGCAGCCACGGGAGCGGGGCGCGGGATGGAAAGTTCCACCGGGGCGTAGTCTGAAAAGGCCTGGCTCACGGCGAGGTGCAGGCCGGGGCGGGCTTCGGTGGACGGCAGGCGGCGCATTTCGACCCGCAGGCTGAGCGTTTTGGACTTGGGCGGGCCGGCGGTGAAGGAACCCAACTGATTGGACCGGTTTTGCCAATGCAAGGAAAAGTCCACCTTGGCGGTGCCGTCCCGCCCGCTGTGCACGAGGCAGAAGGTGCGCCGCGTCCCGTCCCGTTCGGGCACCGAGGCCAGACTGACCCAGCGCGTTTCCGCCCAGGCGTGGTCGATTTCCAGCCCGCGGACCGGGGCGTCCTTGGCGATGGCGTCGAGTTTCTGGTAGTCGAGGATGGAAAGCAGATCTTCCTCGGGTTCAACGACATACGTCAGTTTCTCCCAAGGCCGGTCCGCGGAGAGAAAGGCGCGCAGCGTCTTCTCCGCCTCGGCCGCGAGCAAGGCCTTGCGGGGATCTTCCGGCTCCACCACGCGGGGCTTCGGAGGCTCCGGCTCCAACGGCGCAACAGTCGGCGGGGTGGGCGCGGAGGGCGTCGCGGGAGCGGCCGTGGCGGCGGCCACCGGGCGGCTCACGAGACGCGGGTAGAGGGTTGCCGCGAGGAGGGCGAAAAACAGGACGGCGGCCCCGAGGCCGAGGGCCAGCGGGAGGATCCGGCGGTCGGGCTGCCGCGCCTCCACGAAGAATCCGCGCTCCGTTTGCGGGAGGGCGTCCCCCGGCGTGGGCAGGGGAGGGGGCGGGGCGGATTCGTCAGGGAGCGCCTGGTCGAGACGGGTCACAGCGATACCGCCTGCGAAATCCGGCCGGGCCACGATCGGCACGGCACATTCCGGGCAGAACCCCTCGATGCCGACATGGGTGGGTTCCAAGGTGAGCGGGCGCGAACAGGCCGGACACGCGAGATGCAGCGGGGCGGGGAGGGTGCCGGGCGGTGGGGACGGGGAAATGGACGGATCCATCGTTTGCGGGAGCGGGAAACTATGCCACGCTGGGGACCGGCGGGAAAGGAGCGAATGAAGCGAAATTTGCGAACCGAGATGGCCCGGCGCGGGACCATCGTCATGAGAAACCTGCTCTGTCTCGGATGCGTGGTCTGGGTCTGGAGCGCGGCGCCTCCGGCTCCGGCGGCGGTGGCCCCGATCCGGCTCAAGGCGGAGGAGGCGCGCGTCATCGGCCGCAAGATCTGGCGCAATGAGTGCGCCGGAACGGTGGAAGGCCTGACGAGTTGGAACAAAGGGGAGACATTCGCCTCCCTCGGGATCGGCCACTTCATTTGGTATCCGGCCGGTCAGGAGGGCCCGTTCGAGGAAAGCTGGCCGAAGCTGATCGCCTGGTTCGAGGCCGGCGCGGTCCCGGTCCCGGCCTGGCTTTTGACCACCCGTGACTGTCCCTGGCCCAACCGGGAAGCGTTCCAAGCGGAATTCCAGAGTCCGCGGATGCGGGAGCTGCGCCAGTTTTTGGAAGCGACCGTGGAGGGGCAAACGGCATTCATCGTGCGGCGGTTGGAGGCAGCGCTGCCGAAGATGACCGCGGGTGTTTCGTCGGGCGACCGGAGGAAGTTGCAACGCCAGTTCGCCGCCGTGGCCGGCACCGGATCGGGCATTTACGCGTTGATCGATTACGTGAATTTCAAAGGCGAGGGGATCAAGAAAGAGGAGCGTTACCAAGGGCAGGGCTGGGGTTTGGCCCAGGTCCTTCTGGAAATGGAGGGGCGTCCCGAGGGGAATGCCGCCGCCGTCGAGTTCGGGCGCGCCGCCACCCGGGTGTTGACCCGGCGGGTGAAAAACGCGCCGAGGGATGAATCCATGTGGTTGCCGGGATGGAGCCACCGGTGTGCGACCTATGGCCAAGCGCTCTGAGAGTTTGGTTGCCGGACTTTCCCGGTTGCATCAGGCTGAATCTGGATAGGTTTGCAGGCCCGTTCTTCACCTCTTCACCCATGTCCGAAACCACACTCATCCTCCTCAAGCCCGACTGCATTGGAAAAGGGCATTGCGGCGACGTCATCCAGCGCTTCGAACGATGCAACTTCAAGATCCGCGGGATCAAGATGCTGAAGCTGACCGATGCCTTGTTGCTTGAGCATTACGCCCACATCGCCAGCCGGCCGTTTTTCCCGGAAGTCCAGGCTTTCATGCAACAGACCCCGGTCGTCGCCTTGGCCATCGAGGGCGACGATGTCGTGCTCCGGGTGCGTGATCTCCTCGGCCCGACCAACTCCAAGGACGCGGCTCCGGGCACCATCCGCGGGGATTTCGGCGTCGACATGATGGTCAACGTGGTCCACGCCTCCGACTCCGTGGAAAACGCCAAGGTCGAGTTGGACCGGTTTTTCGCGCCCGGCGAATTGTTCTCTTACTGAGATCCCGGGGGCGGGTCACGGAATTTTCAGGCGTGCAACACCGCCCCGGTGGCCGGGGCCGGCTCCCCGATCCGTTCGGCAGGTCCGACCAGTCCGGGGCGTCGCGCCTGCCGGGCCTGCCGGTAAGCGGCGCAAAAATGGGGTGCGCTGAGGAGAAAGCCGCTGACCAACGGGTCCAAGACCTGCCGGAGAAACGCGTGGAGTTCTTCCGCCGCTCCGTGGAGGGTTTGAAAAGCGTCCGGGCAGGCATCCACCCGGGTCTCGAACTCACGGGTCTCCCGGAGGAGCCGTTCCAAGGCCAACTCGGTCAGACCGTAATGCCCGGCGCCCTGGGTCAGGGTGCAACGACCGATGGCGGCGATCGCCCGGGCGTGATCGGAGAGCGTGGGCCCCATGGCCCTCAGTTCCGCGGCGGTGCGGACGAGTTGGCCGCGAAGGGATTCATCGCCAATCACGGCGGCCCAGCCGGCCAGGGGACCGGAGACGGAGCAGATCGTTTGGATGAGGCTCTCGCGAACGTCCCGCAAATCCTGTGGAAGATGGGGACGCCCGTCGAGGCAATGTTCCGTCTGGAGTGCGGCGGCGGCGGCCAACCGATGAAAGACCGCGACTTGCTCGGTGAAACCGGGGACGTTCCGATAGACCGCCTCGTGGTCTTTCAAACAATTGGAAAGCGGGTGGAGGGTATGCAGGACGAGATGGCGGCGGCGATGCATAGGGCTTGTTGATAATCAACACAGCCGAGATTAGCAACCGATCCGGCCGGACTCAAGCGGAATCAGCCATGGATGGGGCACTGATTCACGAGCCGGAAGAAGTCGTTCCCCTTGTCGTCCACGAGGATGAAGGCGGGGAAGTTTTCCACCTCGATTTTCCAGACCGCTTCCATGCCGAGTTCGGGCATATCGAGGACCTCGACTTTGCGGATGTGGTTTTGGGCGAGGATGGCGGCGGGGCCTCCGATCGAGCCGAGGTAAAAGCCGCCGTGTTGTTTGCAGGCGTTGGTGACGGCTTCGCTCCGGTTGCCCTTGGCGATCATGACGAGGGAGGCGCCGTGGGACTGGAAGAGATCGACGTAAGGATCCATGCGGCCTGCGGTGGTGGGACCGAAAGAGCCGCTGGCCATGCCCTCGGGCTTTTTGGCGGGGCCGGCGTAGTAGATGGGGTACTGTTTGAAATAGTCCGGGAGATCCTCGCCGCGTTCGATGCGTTCGCGGAGTTTGGCGTGGGCAATGTCCCGGGCCACGACGATGGTTCCGGAAAGTTCCAGAGCGGTGGTGACGGGGTATTTGGTGAGGGTGGCGCGAACCGCGTCCATCCCGGCGTTGAGGTCTACCTTGACGCCATGGAACTGGTGATCCCTCCAGCGCTCGGGGATATATTGCCCGGGATTGGTCTCCAACTGTTCCAGGAAAATCCCATCCCGGGTGATTTTGGCGCGGGCCTGACGGTCCGCCGAGCAGCTGACTCCGACGCCGACCGGGCAACTGGCGCCGTGGCGCGGGAGTCGGATGACCCTCACATCGAGAGCAAAATGTTTGCCCCCGAATTGGGCGCCGATCCCGATCTTGCGGGCGATGCCGAGGAGTTCCGCCTCCATCTCGAGATCGCGGAAGGCCTGACCGGAGGCGTTTCCGGCGGTGGGCAGGCTGTCGAGGACGCGGGTGGACGCCAGTTTCACCGTCTTCATGGTCATCTCGGCGCTGGTGCCGCCGACGACGAAGACGAGGTGATAGGGAGGGCAGGCGGATGTGCCCAGGGCGCGCATCTTTTCCTCCGCCCACTTGAGGAAGCGGTCCCGTGTCAGGAGGGATTTGGTTTCCTGGAAAAGAAGCGATTTGTTGGCGGACCCGCCGCCCTTGGTGATGAAGAGGAATTCATAGGTATCGCCATCGCAGGCGTGGAGATCGATCTGCGCCGGGAGATTGTCCTTGGTGTTGACCTCGTCGAACAAGGTCAGGGGAGCGAGTTGGGAATACCGGAGGTTCTCTTCCTGATAGGTTTTCCAAACGCCGGCCGCGAGCGCTTCCTCGTCCCCTCCGCCGGTCCAGACGCGATCCCCTTTCTCGCCGATGACAATGGCCGTTCCGGTATCCTGACAGGTCGGCAGAATCCCGCGGGCGCCGATTTCCGCGTTGCGGAGCAGGGTGAGGGCCACCATGCGGTCGTTGTCGGAAGACTCCGGATCCTCGAGGATGGCCGCCACCTGCTGGAGATGGGACGGGCGGAGCATGAAGGAGATGTCGCGGATCGCTTCGTTGGCCAGAAGGGTGAGGGCGGCGGGGTCCACCTTGAGGATCTCGCGCCCCTCGAAGTGAGTCACGGAAACATGGTCGCGCGAAACGAGCCGGTAGCGGGTGGTGTCCGCTCCGAGCGGGAATGGGGGTTGGTAGTGGAAGGAACTCACCGGGAGAGTCTTCGCCGATTCCGCACGAGACTCAAGTTTGGAGTGTCGGGGAGTCTTTTCGGGGGGAGACCACCATTCTGGTTGCGTGAGGGTTCCGGATCGGTATTGGGTCTACAGGGCCCCGTGAGGCAGCCCTTGGAGAATCGCCATGCGGAACGAGGAGACCACGCCGTTGCGGGCCGATCCGGAACTCAAGAGCCGGTTGCGCGAATTTTTGGTGCTGGATAACACAACGAACTGGCGGCATCTCGCGCGGGTTCATCTAGTGATTCTGGTGACCTTCGCGGTGGCGCTGGGGTTTTTCGCCTGGACCCGGGCGCAAGGTCTGGCGCTGGTCTGGAACCTGCCGGTCTATCTGGTGGCGTTGTTGGTGATGGGGGCGTCCCAGCATCAATTGGCCGGGGCCGGACATGAGGCGGTGCACCACACCCTGTTTCGCAACCGTTGGCTCAACGAGCTGGCCGGGGACTGGCTTTGCATGTTCCCCATCGTCTCGTCCGTGCACCAGTTCCGGCTTTACCATTTTGCCCACCACCAGCACGTGAACGACCCGGACCGGGACCCGGACTTTGCGATGCTCAAGGCGAGTGGACACTGGATGCGTTTCCC
The DNA here is from genome assembly GCA_018970725.1 of Verrucomicrobiota bacterium. GTDB lineage: Bacteria > Verrucomicrobiota > Verrucomicrobiia > Verrucomicrobiales > DEV007 > V1-115. The sequence continues at coordinate 82,239 of JAGWVU010000002.1, read as the reverse complement.
GGTGGGCAAGGCGGAGTTTCTCGGCCGGATGTTGCGGCAGATCCTGTTGTTCGATCTGGTGCGTTACATGCTGGTGCGGCTCCGCTTCAACAGCCTCGGGGAATACCAGCCGGGGACCGGTCCGCGGGGCCAATCCGGCAAAGCTCCAGCCCGGCTCGCGCTCGGGTTGTTCCTCGCCATCGTGGCCGCGCTCGTGGTTTTGCAGGGACGCGTTTCCCCGTGGGTGGTGGGGGTGGTGCCCTTGGCGGCCTGGGTGATGACGGCCGCGGTCTATGCGACGGTGCCGGAATCCTGGTTTGGGGGATCGCCGGTGCACCGGGTGGTGCCGGCCCGGCAGGCTTATATTGGGCAAACCGCCTTTTTCTCCTTTTTGCTGGCCGGGCTGGCCTACATCCAGAACGCGACCGGTTTCCTCGCTTTGCGGTATTACACGTTGCTCTGGTATGTCCCGTTGGTCACCACGTTCCCGGTCTTTCTCATCCTGCGTCAGTTGGTCCAGCACGGGAACGGCGACCGTGGCTGGTTGACGAACACGCGGGTGTTCCGCATGAATCCGCTGGTGCGTTATGCGGTGTTTCCCTTCGGGATGGATTATCATTTGCCCCATCACATGTATGCCTCGGTGCCCCATTACCGGTTGGCGGCCCTCCATGAATTTCTCCTCACGAAGCCGGACTACGCGGACTCGTGCCAGGTCGTCGACAACTATTTCATCCCGCGCCGCGGACACCCGCGCAACCCGACGGTTCTCGAGGTCCTGGGCCCCGGGCACGAACGGAGCGGCCGGGAGCGGTTCCGCAACCCCGCGATGGATTCCGGATCAGGAATCGCGGAGAGTTCCTGAAATCATTCTCAGACGTATTGCCACTTGCACGCGTCGTGATTTGCCAAAGGGTGGGGGATGGTTCTTCGGCCCGTCAAGTCCCCGCGCCTGATATGAAAACGTCCGGACCGCTTCTCGATGCCGCCAGCCTGCGGAAGTTCACCGCCCTCGTTCCGGGGCGCAATCTGGTTCATGTCTTCGGAGATTACGCTTGTGCGGCGCTCCTGCAGGCCGGGGCCATCACCGTGTTCGAACGGTATGAGGACTGGGGTTGGCCGGTCTGGAGTCTCCCGCCCGTAGCGCTCCTCACCATCCTGCTCACCGGCTGCGTCATCCACCGGATCGCGCTTCTCGGTCACGAGAGTTCGCATTATCTTCTGATGCGGGACCGCCGCTGGAACGAGATCATGGCGGATCTTCTCTGTTTCTTTCCGCTCTGGGGATCCCTTGTGAACTACCGGCGGAAGCACACCGGGCATCATCTCCACCCCAATCAACCCGGCAAGGATCCGAACCTCGGGACGGAGGCTGCGGAGAAGTTGTTCGCGGAGTTTCCGATGCGCAGCCCGGCGTCGATCTACAAATATTACGCGTTCTTTCTCTGGCCGCCCTTTGTCATCCGGAACCTCCTGCAAATGGGGAGGGTCCTCGGCGTGGGGACGCCGGGTCCCGATTCGGGAGGTCGGCGGGGGCCGGGTCCCGGTCTGCTCGGGATCGCCTATCTTTTTACGTTGGTCGGGGTGCTCGTGGGGGCGCGTCTTTCGGGGAATCCGGCGTGGCTCTTGGGGTGTCCACTGATGGCGCACCTCCTGGCCATCGTGGTTTGGGCCCGGCTGCCGCGATCCGCTTTCGAACGACAGGAGGGAACTCTGGGCTACAGCAAAAAGACAGCGGGGATCATCCGGCTGACAGTGTATGCCGGGATTTTGATGCTGGTGACCTGGGCGCGGTTTTTTCTCGGCCTGCCCTTGGGCCTCTATTATGCTTTGTTCTGGCTGCTGCCGCTCCTCTATGTCTTTCCTTACCTGATGCTGTTGCGTGAGCTTTACCAGCATGCGAATCTGGGCACGGGAAATCTGGACAACTCGCGCATCATTCATGCGGATCCGTTCACCCGGTGGGCCCTGTTGGGATATGGGAATGACTTCCACTTGATCCATCACATCTATCCCAACATCCCGCACTATCATCTCCGCGCCGCGCACGCCCTGCTCCTCGAGCGGAGTGAGGACTACCGGCACCAGTTGCAGGAAGTCCATGGCACCGTGCACCGGCGCGCTCCCGGCCAAACCACCCTTGCGGAATCCTGGGCCGCCGGGCCTGACGGAACCTCGCGGATCCGGTTGCCCGCCACGGAATTTGGGGCATAGTGAAACAGTGGATCGCAGAGTCGAAATCTTTTGTCCCAAATGCAGATGGGAACCGCAGCAGGAAGATCGTTGGGTCTGCCGCCCCGGCTGTGGCCACGAATGGAACACCTTTGACACCTGGGGCGTCTGCCCGGATTGCGGCAAAAAGTTCGACTGGACGGATTGCCTAAGTTGCGGGGCCCGCTCTCCGCATGCCGAGTGGTATCACCACTTCGGGCGCGATCCGGTGCGCGAAAAAGTGCGGCAGTTCGATACCGCCTGAGCGGTTTCCGTCGGCGACCTGAGTCCTGCGCGGTGAAGCTTCATGCCAGCATCACGGTTCAGGGCGCGGTCCAGGGGGTTGGATTCCGGCCCTTTGTTTTCCGGCTGGCGACCGGGCTCGGGCTCTGCGGCGGGGTTCGCAACGGACCGGGCGGGGTGCTCATCGAGGCGGAAGGTTCCGAGGAAAATTTGCAGCGCTTCCTGGAGCGGCTTCGCACGGAGGCCCCCGGGCCGGCGCGGATTCGTGACGTGGAGGTCCGGTTTGGGGAGGCGCGCGGGGGCCATGGTTTCGAGGTGTGGGAGAGCGAGGCCGGGGCGCGGCGGACAGCGTGGGTGTTGCCGGATCTGGCGACCTGTCCCGATTGTGTCCGGGAACTCTTCGACCCGCAAGACCGGCGCTTCCGTCACCCGTTCATCAGCTGCGCGCATTGCGGGCCGCGATACAGCATCGTGGAGAGGATGCCCTATGACCGTGCGGGCACCTCCATGCGGCTTTTCCCCCTCTGCCGGGACTGCGGGCGGGAGTATGCGGACCCCGGGGACCGGCGTTTTCATGCCCAGACCATCGCCTGTCCGGAGTGCGGGCCGAAACTGGTGGCCTGGGACGCGGGGGGTGGTCAAGCGGGAGGGGACGGGGAGGCGATCGCGTTGGCGGCGGACGTTTTGCGAAGCGGCGGGGTGGTGGCGCTCAAGGGGATCGGGGGGTTCCAGTTGTTGGCGGATGCGCGCTCGGATGAGGCGGTGGAGCGGTTGCGCCGGGGCAAGCAACGTCCGGAGAAGCCGTTTGCCCTGATGGTGCCCGATCTGGCCGCGGCGGCGCGGCTGGGCGAAGTCGGTGGGGTCGAGGCCGGGCTGCTGGCATCCGCCGCGGCGCCCATCGTCTTGTTGCGTGGCCGGCGGGCGGACGGGGGATGGGCGATCGCCGCCGGGGTGGCCCCGGGGATTCCGTGGCTGGGGATAATGCTGCCCGCCGCGGGCTTGCATCATCTGCTGATGGCGGAGCTGGGGTTTCCCCTTGTGGCCACCAGTGGCAATCGTTTGGAGGAGCCGATCTGGATCTCGGAAGCGGAGGCGGTGTCCCGGCTTGGCGCCATCGCGGATCTTTTCCTTGTCCACGATCGCCCGATCGTGCGCCCGCTGGATGATTCGGTGGTGCAGGTGGTGGCGGGAAGGGCGCAGGTTTTGCGGCTGGCGCGGGGTTATGCGCCTTTGCCGGTGGAGATGCCCGGGGTGGAGGAGGATCAGGACCCGGTGCTGGCGGTGGGTGGACACCTCAAGAATGCGGTGGCTGTGGGCTTTGGACGGAGCCTCCACCTGGGTGCGCATGTCGGGGATTTGGTCAGTCCGGAGGCGGGAACCTCGTTCCGTCGGGCGGTGCACGATCTTCCGGAGCTTTTCGGGGTCGAGCCGGAACGGACCGCCTGCGACCTTCATCCGGACTATCATTCCACCTTGGTGGCCGAGCGCCTGAACCGGCCCTTGGTGAGGGTGCCGCATCACCGGGCCCATGTCCTCGCCTGCATGGCGGACAACGGATTGCCGCCGCCGGTCCTCGGCGTGGCCTGGGATGGCGCGGGGCTTGGGGAGGACGGTGTCATCCGGGGCGGAGAGTTTCTTCTGGAGGAACGTGGCAACTCCCGGCGGGTGGCGCACTTCCATCCGTTCCGGTTGCCCGGGGGGGAGGCGGCCGCTTCCCGCCCGGTGCGCAGTGCGATGGGCGTTTTGTTCGAGGCGATGGGTCGGGACGGTCTCGCTTGGGGCGCGCGGCGGGGCTGGTGGGAGGAGGGGGATCCGTGGGTCCGGGCGTGGGACGGGCGGGCGTCGTGGCCGGTGACCACGAGCGTGGGGCGTCTCTTTGATGCGGTGGCCGCGCTGACGGGGTTGCGGACCGGGACGGGCTATGAGGGGCAGGCAGCGATGGAACTGGAGAACGCCGCCCCGGGGTTCCGGGAGGCGGGCTGCTATCCCCATGATCTGCCGATGCCGGTGGTCGACTGGCGGCCGATGATCCGGGAAATCGCGGCCGAGGCGGCGGCGGGCGTGGCGCCGGGCTTGATTTCCGCCAGATTTCACAACACGCTGGCCCGGATGATCGTCGGGGTCGCCCAAAGCGTCGGCTGCACGGTCGTGGCGTTGACCGGCGGTTGTTTCCAGAACCGTTTGCTCACGGAACGATGCGTGGAAGGCTTGTCGGGGGCCGGGTTCCGTCCGGTCTGGCATCACCGGATTCCGCCGAACGACGGTGGTCTGGCGGCCGGACAAATCATGGGCTCCGTGACCTGAATGAAATACCTCGACGAATATCGCGACGCCGGGTTGAGCCGCAAATTGCTGGACGGGATCCGTTCCCTGGTGACGCGCCCCTGGGTTCTCATGGAGGTTTGCGGCGGGCAGACCCATGGCATCGTGCGGCATGGGATCGATCAACTCCTCCCTCCGGAAGTCGAATTGGTCCACGGTCCCGGCTGCCCCGTCTGTGTCACCCCGGTCCGGATGATCGATCGCGCGCACGCCATCGCGGGGCGATCCGACGTCATCTTCTGCTCGTTTGGCGACATGCTCCGGGTTCCGGGATCCGAGTCCGATCTGTTGACCTTGAAGTCCCGGGGCGCGGCGATCCGGGTGGTGTATTCCCCCCTCGATTGCCTGCGCATCGCCCGGGAAAATCCGGAGCGGGAGGTGGTGTTTTTCGCGATCGGCTTTGAAACCACCGCTCCGGCCAACGCCATCCTGGCTTGGCAGGCGCGCGAGCAGGGCCTGACGAACCTCTCCCTTCTGGTGGCGCATGTCCGGGTTCCCCCGGCCATGGTGTCGATCCTCGAATCACCGGACAACCGGGTGCAGGGTTTCCTTGGTCCCGGCCATGTCTGCACGGTGGTCGGGTATGAGGAATACGAGCCGTTGGCGGCGCGTCACCGGGTGCCCGTGGTGATCACCGGATTCGAGCCGGTGGATCTTTTGCAGGGGATTCTCCTGGTTTTGCGGCAACTGGAGGAGGGACGGTCCGAGGTGGAAAACCAATACCCGCGCGTCGTCCGGCGGGAAGGAAACATCGTGGCGCGCCAATGGATCGACCGCGTGTTCGAGGAGTGCGACCGGGAGTGGCGCGGTGCGGGATGGATCGCCGGGAGCGGCTACCGGTTGCGTCCCGGGTTCGAGGCGCACGACGCGGAAAAGCGCTTCGATCTTTCCGGGGTCATCTCCGCGGCTCCCGGTCCCTGCCTCAGCGGCCAGATTTTGCAGGGAGCGAAAAAGCCGCACGACTGCCCCGCGTTCGGCCATGCCTGCACCCCGGAGCACCCGTTGGGACCCACGATGGTTTCCTCGGAGGGAGCTTGCGCGGCCTACTATCTTTGCGGGCGACACCGCGATTCCCGACGCCCATGACTTCCTGCCCGGTCCCCTTTGACGGTCCCTCCGAGATTGTGCTGGGCCATGGCAGCGGCGGCCGGCTCACGCAACAACTCATCGAGCGCCTGATTCTCCCCGCGTTCCACAACGAATGGCTGGAGCCGTTGCACGACGGGGCGATCCTGCCGCCCGTCCGGGGCCGGCTCGCTTTCAGTGCGGATGGCCACGTGGTCCGGCCCCTCTTCTTTCCGGGCGGTGACATCGGCCGGCTGGCGGTGCACGGAACCGTCAACGATCTGGCCATGTGCGGGGCGCGCCCCCTCCATCTCTCGGTCGGATTCATTCTGGAGGAAGGATTGCCCCTGGAAACCCTTGCCCGCGTCGTCGGCTCCATGCGGGAGGCGGCGGAAGACGCCGGAGTGGCCATCGTATGTGGAGACACCAAGGTGGTGGAGCGCGGGAAGGGGGACGGGATCTTTATCCAGACCTCCGGTGTCGGAGAGGTTCGGGACGGGGTCCGGATCGACGCCCGCCGCGTCATCCCCGGGGACAGGGTTCTACTCAGCGGACCGATCGCCGCCCATGGGATCGCGATTCTATCCGTGCGCGACGGTTTGGAGTTTACCCCGCCGATCCGGAGCGATACGGCTCCCTTGAGCGACATCGTCCGGAGCCTGTTGGACGCGGTGCCGGACGTGCGGGTGATGCGGGACCCGACCCGCGGAGGGGTGGTCGCGGCGCTCACCGAAATCGCGCTCCGGTCCGGGACGGAGATCCGGTTGTGGGAGGAATCCATCCCGGTGGACGAAGCGGTGCGCGGTGCCTGTGAGTTGTTGGGGTTGGATCCATTGCACGTGGCCAGCGAGGGAAAATTTCTCGCGATCGTGGCTCCGGAAGAGGCGGGCCTGGCGCTGGCGGTCCTGCGGGCGCATCCCATGGGAAGCGGGGCGGCGGTGATCGGGGAAGTGACGGGGGAGGACCGTGGGGTGTTGACCCTGAGGACGCGGATGGGGGGGCGGCGGATGCTGGACCTGCTGAGCGGAGACCAGTTGCCCCGGATCTGCTAACGTGAATCCAGCAGGAGGGGACTGGAGCATAGCGGGTTCGAACCGCTGACCTCTTCAATGCCATTGAAGCGCTCTACCAACTGAGCTAATGCCCCGGAAGGACCGCCCTTGGGACGGGACGGTGATCCTACGCGCCGGGGCCGTGGGATTCAACCAGATTTTGCAAGGTGATTCACCAGGCGGGTCCGGGCGTGTTGGCGAGCGCCTCGATCGCCTGGCGGATCGCCGCGGTGGCCCGGCCCAAGCGTTCGTAATCGAGCGTGGCGGCGGTATCGGTCGGCTGGTGGTAGTTCGGGTTGCGGAACGGAGCGGTCCCGGTGAGCATCACCGCGGGGTATCCGTTTTCCCAGAAGGACCAGTGATCCGACCAACCCACCCCCGGGGTTTGGGGGGGAAGAGCCCCTTTCTGGACGGGGATCGCTCCGCTGAAACCGATGGCGGAGTGGACGAAGTCGACGAGCCGGGCGTGGGCCGGGGACCCGACCACCGCGAGGAAGTTCCCGGTGTCGGGATACAACTGGTCGAGCGGGGGAGGATAGTGCTGGGAACCGGGCTCATCGGAGAAGTAGCCGATCGATTCCAAGGCAAGCATGGCAACGACGTTTTCGCCTTTGGCGCGGAGTTCCTTCGCGTAGCGCAAGCTGCCCATGTCGGCGGTTTGGAACCAGGGAGGTTCCTCGTTGGTGAAGGCGACGAAGCGGAGGGTGCGGCCCTGGGGATTGCCGGCGAAGATCTCCGCGAGGGTGAGGAGCGAGGCGACGCCGGAAGCGTTGTCATCCGCGCCCGGGGTGGGGGCGAGGGAGTCGTAGTGGGCGCCGATGACGATGATCTCCCGGGGCCAACGTTTGCCGGGCAGTTCCGCCTCCACGTTGGAGAAGGTTTGTTCGCTCACGGTGTAGCGCTGCTCCCGGACGGGGTAGCCGAGATTGCTCGGTCCGAGCGTGGAGAGCAGGTAGAAGCGGGCGGCCTCGAGACTGGCGAAGTTTTCGAAGCTGCGGGGACCGATCTCCGAGGCCAAAGTATCGACGTGGCGCCGGGTGAGGGAAGGGAGGTCCAGACCGGTTCGCTTAAGTTGTTTGGGAGGCATGGCTTCGGGGCGCCCTTGTTCGGCTTGTCTGGGGGCGTGCGGGATGAAGATGAGGGAAAGCGCCCCCATGAGGAAAAGCCCGAGCGGCAGGCCCACCAGGCAGATCCGGATCACGGTGGCGGAGGAGAGGGCGGGAAACTTCATTGCGGCAAGGCCTTGAGACCTCCGAGGTGGCAGATGCGGTCGAAATGATCGGGATCGACCGGGGTGATGGAGAGCCGGTTGCCGCGGCGGAGGATCCAGAGGCCTTCCAGGGCCGGATCCTGTTTCATCGTTTCCAAGGGAACGAAGCGGGGAAAAGCGGCGGCCCAGGTGACATCCACCATGAGCCAGCGGGGGGCGGCGGGATCGCTTTTCGGATCATGATATTCGGAATCCGGATCGAATTGCGTCGGGTCGGGGTAAGCGGAGCGGGAGACGCGGACCACCCCGGCCACCCCCGGGATGGCGGTGTTGGAGTGGTAAAAGAGGCCGGGATCGCCCAGGGTCATCCCGTCCCGCATGAAGTTGCGGGCCTGATAATTGCGGACGCCGTTCCACGGTTCGGTCTTGCGGGGACGGTCCTGCAGGTCTTGGAACGAGAAGACGTCGGGTTCGGATTTGAGGAGCCAGTGGCGCATCGCTGGACACTCTTACGACAGAAAGCGCAAAAGCAGGCACAATTTCACAATGGCGGGTTGCCAGTCCGCCCGCCGTTCGTAAGGTGGGGAAAGTCCAGAGCCATGTCCGCGCCCGGAAACAGCATCGCCGCCGCCTACGATTCCAAGATCGAGGGAAACATCATTTTCACCCAAGTGGACGCCGCCATCAACTGGATGCGATCGAATTCCCTTTGGCCGATGCCCATGGGATTGGCCTGCTGCGCCATTGAGCTGATGGCCTCGGGAGCCTCCCGGTTCGATATCGCCCGGTTCGGTTCCGAGGTGATGCGCTTCTCACCCCGCCAGTCAGATGTCATGATCGTAGCCGGCACCGTCACCTACAAAATGGCGTTGGCCGTCAAACGGATCTGGGATCAGATGGCGGAACCCAAGTGGTGCATCGCGATGGGCGCCTGCGCCTCCAGTGGCGGCATGTATCGCAGTTACGCCGTGCTCCAGGGAATCGATCACCTCATCCCGGTCGATGTCTACATCTCCGGGTGTCCGCCGCGGCCCGAAGCGCTCTTGGAAGGTCTTATGCGCCTGCAACGCAAGATCGGCAAGGAACATGCCCTGGCCGATCAAAAGCGTGAACTCATCGCGGAACTGACCGCCTGACGCCGCCTCCATCCGATTCCATGACCGCCGCCGCCGCCGCGAACGCTCTCCAGGACAAGTTCGCTTCCGCCATTTCCGCCCACGTCTCGTTCCGGGGTGAGGAGACCCTCAAGGTCGATCCCGCTTCCCTCAAGACCATCTTGTCGCATTGCAAGAGCGAACTCGGCTTCGATTATCTGGTCGATGTCAGCAGCTTGGACCACCTCGGCGATGACCATGCCGGGAACCGCTTCGAGATGGTCTACGAACTATATTCTTATAAGGACAAGATCCATCTCCGCGTCCGCTCGGAGGTCCCTGACCAAACCGGAAAAGTCGAAAGCGTGGTCGACCTCTGGCCGACCGCCAACTGGCACGAGCGCGAGGTTTATGACATGATGGGGATCGATTTCAGCGGGCATCCTGACTTGCGTCGCATTCTCATGTGGGAAGGCTATCCTTTCTTCCCGCTCCGCAAGGATTTCCCCCTGGGCGGCAAGGAGACGGACGTGCCCGACGTGGCCTTCACAGGCACCGCACCCCTGGCCGGCGGCCCGTTCGTCACGGTGCCGGCCGATGCCACCACGGTCCACCGCGAGCCGCGCTCACGGGACCTCTGACCCCGGTCTCCGGACCGCCTGCAAACGAAGCCCCGCCGGGCTGCGCACCTTCGTGCCGGGTTCTCTGGATGGCCAATAGTCAGGCAACCCTAACAGTAAGTTTATCTTTTTGTTGCGCGGCGGCTGACAATCGCTAACATCATTCTATTAAGGAATGATGTGAGGCTGGGCATCGCTTGGCCCCATTTTGTTCCGATGCACTCCGAAACCCAAACCTTCGATTCGCCAGCATCGCCATGAACACCGTTCGCAACTTCAAGGTGCGCGTCTGTGACTACACCGAGTCCCAACCGATCCTCCGGAAACGCATCCAGACCCTGTCCGATGGTCCCGGCTTGTTGTTCGCCCTGAGTGGGGAAAACGGGAACGACCGGGTGACGCCCCGTTTCCGGCAGTCGGACCCCGAGCCGTTTCTCGCGGACGAATGGTTGGAGTGAAGGGCTTTCTTGTCCCGCGCCGCCCCGCGCGCCCGATGGGTTGGAACCGGGATCAGACCCCTGCCAGATCCTTCTTGGCCTGGCGCTTGCGATCGTTCATCGAGAGGATCTTCTTGCGAAGGCGCAGGTTTTTCGGGGTGGCTTCCACGAGTTCGTCCGGAGCGATGTATTCGATGGCGCGCTCCAGGGAGAATTTCAACGGCGGGCTGAGCTGGATGCCCTTGCCGTCCCCGCTGGAACGGTGGTTGGTCAGTTGCTTCGCCTTGGTGGGGTTCACGGGCAGGTCGTCCGTCCGCGGGTTTTCGCCCACGATCATACCTTCGTAGACTTCTTCCCCCGGGGCGACGAAGAGTTTGCCGCGCGCCTCAAGGCTGTCGAGGGCATAGGCCATGGCGGTTCCCTGTTCCATCGCCACGAGGGTGCCGGTGCCGCGGGTCCGGATTTCTCCGGCGAGGGGTCCATACTCCTTGAAGAGGTGGGACATGATGCCTTCCCCGCTCGTCAGGTTGAGGAGTTCGAATTCGAAGCCGATGAGGCCGCGGGTGGTGCAGGTGGCCTCGATGTAGGTGCGTCCGTGGAGCGACTCCATTTTATCGACGCGGCCCTTGCGGTTGGCCAGTCCACTGATGATGCCGCCCACGGCATGGTCGGGACACTCGACGTAGACAGTTTCGTAGGGTTCGCAGCGTTGTCCCTCGACGATGCGCTCGATCACGGTGGGCCGGGAAACGAGGACCTCGAATCCTTCGCGCCGCATGCTCTCCACCAATACGGCGACCTGCATGGCGCCCCGGGCGCTCACCTTGAAGGTGCCGGCCTCGTCCCCGTCTTCCACGGAGATGGAAACGTTGGTGCGGGCCTCGCGGAAGAGCCGGTCCCGGATTTCCCGGGAAGTCACACGGGTTCCCTCGCGTCCGCCGAACGGGCCATCGTTGATGGAAAAGGCCATCTGCACGGTGGGGGGATCGATTTCCGCGAAGGGCAGGGGAGTGGCGGAGTCGGAGTCGGCGAGGGTTTCACCGATATCGGCGTCCTCGAAACCGGCGATGCCGACGATGTTTCCGGCGATTCCCTCGGAGGAATCCCGGGTGGAGAGGGCGCTGAACTCGATCAGTTTGGTGACTTTGGCGCGTTCCTTGGTGCCGTCCTTTTTGAGGCGCCAGACCGTGTCCCCGGTCTTGACTTGACCGCCGAGGATTTTGCCGATGGCGATGCGGCCGACGTAGTCGCTCCAATCGATATTGGAAATGAGCATCTTGAACTCGGCATCCGGGTTGGCGTTCGGAGCGGGGATTTTTTCCATGATGGCCTCAAAAAGGGCGTTCATGGAATCGCTGGTCTGGTCCGGCGAGGCGACGGCGAAACCGTTTTTGGCGCTGCCGTAGAGGAACGGAGCGCCGAACTGTTCCTCAGTGGCGTTGAGGTCGAGGAAGAGTTCCAGCACCTTGTCGTGAACGGCGATGGGGTCTGCGTTGGGGCGATCGATCTTGTTGACGAAGACGATGGGGTGGAGGTTTTCGGCGAGGGCCTTTTTGAGGACGAACCGGGTCTGGGCCTGGGGGCCTTCGTAGGCGTCCACGACGAGGAGGACGCCGTCCACCATCTTCATGACGCGCTCGACCTCGCCACCGAAGTCGGCATGGCCGGGGGTATCGACGATGTTGATGATCTTCTCGTTCCAGCGGACGGAAGTGTTCTTGGCCTTGATGGTGATGCCGCGTTCGCGTTCCTGGTCCATGGAATCCATGGCGCGTTCGCTGACGGCTTGATTCTCGCGGAAAGCGCCTCCTTGACGAAGGAGTTGATCGACGAGGGTGGTTTTGCCATGATCGACGTGGGCGATGATAGCGATGTTGCGGATGTCGGAAGGACGGACCATGGCGGCGCGTACGATAATGGCGTTTCTGTGAATCGCAAATGATCGTTGTGTGACGTCTTGCTGGAGAACCTCCGGTTGCATTTGCTGCGGGATGGGCAAGGCTGGATGGGACCATCATGGACAATCCGTTCCGCGAGTTTCTCGTTTCCCGTTCCAGTCCCGAACCTTGCAGCGTGGTCATCTTCGGCGCCACCGGTGACCTGACGCACCGCAAATTGATCCCCGCGCTCTACAACCTCGCCAAGGAGGGGGACCTTCCGCCGGGTTCCCGGGTTATCGGGGTGGCGCGGCGCGAGAAGAGCGACGGGGAGTTCCGCGAGGAATTGCGGGAGATGAACCGCAAGGTATCCCGTCAGGGCCATGACGAAGTGCTCTGGGAACGTTTCGCGGCGGGGATTTCCTATCACCGCAGCGAGTTCAACGATCCGGAGGGGTATCGCTCGCTGGCGGAACGGCTGGGGAAGCTGGACGCCTCCGGGCCGGGCCGCCCGAACCGGCTGTTTTACCTGGCGTCCGCCCCGGAGTTTTTCCCGGTGATTCTGGATCAGTTGCGGGAGTCCGGTTTGCATGAAGCGGTGGAGGGCGGGTGGACCCGTGCCGTGGTGGAGAAGCCGTTTGGCACGGACCTGGTGACGGCGCAGCGCTTGAACGGGGTGGCCAACGCCACCTTTCCGGAGCGTGACACCTACCGGATCGATCACTATCTGGGCAAGGAGACGGCGCAGAACATCATGGTGATCCGCTTTGCCAACGCGATTTACGAACCGCTCTGGAACAGCCGCTACATCGACCACGTGCAGATCACCTGTTCCGAGACGCTCGGCATGGAAGGCGGGCGCGGCGGCTATTATGATACGGCCGGAGCGTTGCGCGACATGGTGCAGAACCATTTGCTCCAATTGCTTTCCCTCATCGCCATGGAACCGCCCGCGGATCTGACGGCCGACGGCATCCGGGACGAGAAAGTGAAAGTCATCAAGTCGCTCCGGAGGTATCCCGATGCCCGGACCGTGGCGGAAAACGTGGTGCGGGCGCAATACCGGGCCGGAACCATCCTCGGGCAGAATGTGCGGGGGTATTTGGAGGAGGACCGGATCCATCCGCGTTCCATGACGGAGCCTTATGTGGCGCTGAAGATCAACATCGACAACTGGCGTTGGGAAGGCGTGCCGTTTTACATGCGGATGGGCAAGCGCCTCGCGAAAAAGGTGACGGAGATCTCGATCCATTTCCGGGAGCCGCCCGGGGTGCTCTTCAACCGTCTCCCGGTCACCGCCCGCAAGAACGTGCTGGTGCTGCGGATCCAGCCGGACGAGGGCATGTCCCTCCGCATGCTCTCCAAGATGCCGGGCCCCTCCATCCGGATGGAACCGGTGAAGATGGATTTCCAATACAGCACCTCGTTCGGCAAACCGAGCCCCGAAGCCTACGAACGCTTGCTGCTGGATGCCATGGCCGGGGATGCCACGCTCTTCGCCCGGCGCGACGAAGTGGAGCACGCCTGGCGGTTCATCGATGACATCGAGCATGCCTGGCACCGGTCCAATTCCCCTCCGCCGATGGCGCATTACGAGGCCGGGACCTGGGGCCCGGAGGAGGCGGACAACTTGTTGAGCCGGGACGGACGCGTCTGGAGGCGGCTCTAGCCCGGCGAAACCGATGGAGGCCATGGTTCCAATTCCGCTGCGGGAGGCGATCGACGAAGGATGCTTCGGTGAGGAGACGCCGCTTGGCGAGATCGAGCGTCGTTTGGATCAGTATTTCAGCGTCGAACCCGGGGTGACCCGGGCTTCGTTGATGAATCTGGCCATCTACACCGAGCATCCCGAAACGCTGGCGGCGGACGATGAATCGCTCAACCGCATCACCCGGAACCATGCCTGCCGCGCCCTGTTGCTCGGAATCCTGCCGGACCGGGAGGGGCTTTCGGTGCGCTGTTGGATCAAGGCCAGGTGCCAGCTGGGGCCGGACGGCAAGGGACGGCTCTGTTCCGAACAGGTCACCTTCCTGCTCGGGGGCGATTGCCAGTCCTGCCTCACGAATCTGGTGTTTTCCCACCTGCGCTCGGACTTGCCCCTGGTGATGTGGTGGCGCGGTGAACTTTCCCACCATTTTCAGGAAAGCCTCTACACCTCGATCGACCGGCTCATCCTCGACAGCAGCCGTTGGGCGCATCCGGTGCCGCAGTTTGCCAAGATCGCCCAGGCCGTGACCGCACCGACCGGCCGGCTTTCGGACCGGCGCGGGCAGTTGTTGGTCCATGATCTGGCCTACACCCGCGGGCATCAGCACCGGCGGGCGGTGGCGGTTTTGTTCGATCCCCCGGCGGCCCGCTGCTTTCTTCCGGAAATCAACCGGATCGAGATCGTTCACACCCCGGCCCATCGCCACACCGGGCTCTACCTCGCCGCCTGGATCACCCGGCAGTTGGGGGCGGAGTTGGTGGAACGGGTCGGCGCTTCCTACCACTACCAACGGCCCGGGGGCGGCCGGATCAGCCTGTCCCTCTTGGAACAGAGCGACGGGTCCGCGGCCATCCCCTCGATTCTGCTGGAGGGCGGGGGAGGCCGCTTCGAGGTGATCGCCTCCGCGGCCTCGCCGTTGCTGGAGATCCGTTCACGTTTCGGCGTCCACCAAACCGGATCGTTCCTCCCCGGCCCCGGCCAGACCGATGAGGATCTGGTCAATGACATTCTGATGCGCGGCGGGAGCAATTTGCTTCTGGCGCAGGTTTTGCCCCGGATGGCGGCCATGCTGTGAGCGCGGGACGTATCAGGGAGCGCCATGGTGCATTGCCGTCAACTCTGCCGCAGTTACGCCTCCGGATCCCTCCATGTCCCCGCCGTCCGGGAGATTGATCTCGACATTGCCGACGGGGAATTCGTGGCCATAACCGGGCCGAGCGGCAGTGGCAAGAGCACCCTGCTCAATCTCATCGGCAGTCTCGATGCGCCCGACTCCGGGGAAATCGAGGTGGCGGGGCTGGCCTTGCACCGGGCCGGGGAGGCGGAGAAAACGGAATTCCGGCGCCGCGTCATTGGGATTGTCTTCCAGTTCTTCAACCTGATGCCGACGATGACGGTGCGGGAAAACGTGACGCTGCCCCTGGCGTTGCGCGGTGACGACCTCAAGGCGGGCCGGTTGCGCGCCGGGGAGTTGCTCGGCCTCGTCGGTCTGGGTGAGCGGCAGCACCACTTTCCCCACCAACTCAGCGGGGGGGAGATGCAGCGGGTCGCCTTTGCCCGGGCCTTGATCCACGAACCGCGCCTCGTGATCGCGGACGAGCCGACCGGAAATCTCGATTCCGCGAACCGGGACCGGGTCATCGAGGTGCTTCGGGACATTCATCGCCAGGGCTTGGCGACCCTGGTCGTGGTGACGCATGAGGAAGAAGTCGCCGCGGCGGCCTCGAGGCGGGTGGAAATGCGGGACGGACGGCTCGTGGAGCGCGCTTGACCCGGGCCTGTCCCCGGAGTAGGGTGCCTCCTTGGAACGACCCCGAGACGGTCGCTCGTCGAACTTCGGCTTGGCGAGAGGAAAGTCCGGACACCACAAGGCAGCATGCCCGGTGAAAAGCCGGGGACGCCCCGTGTAATGCGGGGTGGACGGAAAGTGCCACAGAAAACAAACCGCCTGGCTCCGGCCCGGTAAGGGTGAAATGGCGAGGTAAGAGCTCACCGCTCCGTCCGGCAACGGCGGAGGCAAGGCAAACCCCATGCGGTGCAAGACAGAGCAGGGGAAACGGGCCGCCTGTCCGGTTTCGCTTCGGCGATCTGTCCCCGGGTATTAGTCGCACCTCGCTTCGGCGGGGATCGGACGGGAGACCGGCCGATAGATAAATGGTCGTCGCCCCGCTCCGGCGGGGAACAGAATCCGGCTTATGACGGGTCGTTCCATCTCTTTTTCTAAAATTATTGCAAATATGGGAGTTACGATTAAGATCGGGCCTCTTCCTGCAACGCTCATGATCCCGCATCGTCCGCATCCCGTCCGTGTGCTCGTCACCGGTGCCGCCGGTTTCCTCGGCAGTCATGCCGTCGATCTCCTTTTGGACGAGGGCCACGTGGTGCTGGGCATCGATGACTTGTCGAGCGGGCGCCGGGCGCATCTCGCTTCCGCCCGGTCCCGTGGGTTTCGTCTGGTGGATGACGATCTGCTGCACCGCGGCCTGTTGGATGGGGTGGTGGATGCGTTCCGTCCGGAGGTGATCCTCCACGCGGCTGGATTCGGCGGGGTGACGAAGGCGGAGCAGTGGCCGGGGCACAACCGTCGTTTGCACGTGGAAGCGACGCGGGTGGTGGTGGAAGCGGCGCGGAGCCGGGGGATCGGCCGGGTGGTTTTGGTTTCTTCCGCGGCGGTGGCTGGGGAGTGGGGCGGGGCCGGGGCGCCGGACCCGGGAACGGAATTGGGTCGGGCCAAGCTGGAGAGTGAACGGCTCCTCGCGGACTTGGCGCGGAGCGGGGGCACCACCGCGGTGGCGGCCCGTTTGTCCCACGTGTATGGGGGCCGTCAGGATCCGGCCGCGCCCCAATCCAGCGTGGTCACGGTGTTCGCGGAGCGGTTCCGGAAACGCCGTCCGGTGACGATTTTCGGGGATGGCACGCGGACGCGGGACTTGCTTTGGATCGCCGATGCAGCCCGGGGCCTGGCCTTGGCGGCGACCCGGCCCGGGGTGCCGAGCGGGGCGTATGCGCTCTGCAGTGGCACGGCGCATTCGGTGGCGGAGATCGCCGGTCGCTTTGCGGCGCTGAATCCCGGGGCACCGGACCCGGTCTTTGCTCCGGAGCGGGGGGTGGATTTCAGCCAGGGGGCGGGGGATCCGTCCGCCGCGCTCGAATTCCTCGGGTTTTCGGCTTCGGTTGGTCTGGACGAGGGGATCCGGGAATTGATGGGGTGTGCCGGGGAAGCTTTGCGGCGCGCGGCTTGACGCTGACGAATTCCGAGTCCGCGGCAAGGAACCGCCAAGGGAGATCCACGGCGCAGGAGATGCCGATGCGGACGCAGGAGGTGATTCCCGGGGAGGCCTGGCTATGGAAGAGTCCTCCGTGAGGTGAGTGGAGAAGGGAGGTGCCGTGGAGAGCCGCGTTGATCCCGAGGGCGGCACTGAGTTTGCCCGGACCGGAGCAGAGGTCCTTGAAGTGTTCCTTGCGACGCCGGAGGCGCATTTCGGGAAGGCCCCGGGTGGGTTGGAGGGCGCGGATGAGGACGAACCCGTTGCGTGGACCGCCCTTGACCAGGACATTGGTCAGCCAGTGCATTCCGTAGTTCAGGTAGACGTAGGCGGTGCCCGGGGCGGAGGCCTCCACAAAGCGGCGGGCACTGGGGCGGAACATGGTATGGCAGGCGGGATCACCCTCGTCGGCATAGGCCTCCGTTTCCACGATGAGGCCGCCACAGCCGTTCCAGACGAACTCCACGCCAATCAATTCGCGGGCGCAGAGGACCGGATCCCGGCGGAAGAAATCCGTGGGAAGGGGTGTCATGGGCGACCCGCGGCCCTGGCCTCCGCGGCCGAGGCGAGTTCACAATTCAGGCGGAGATTGGCGGGATTGGTCGTGCCGACGACGACGGCGGTGGTCCCCGGGTGGGCGAAGATGAAGTCGAAGGCCTGGCGGACTTGATCGAGCGGGGAGGGACCGGCCTCCGGGCCGAGCCATCCGCTGCCGAGCGCCTTTTTGATGAACACGCCGCGGCGGGCGGCGACGGCGGCATCGAGCACCGGTTCCTCGTCCCGGAACCAGGGGTTGTAGGTGGCCATGACCAGATCCGCGCCCAAGGCGACGGCGGCCTGCCCTCCCTCGACGGTCTTGGTGGAGATGCCGAGGGCACCGATTTTGCCCGCCAGTTTGAGGTCACGGAGGGTTTCCAACGCCCCGGTTTGGTGGAGGACGGTGAGATCATTCCCGTCCGAATGAAGCAGGACGATGTCGAGACGTTCGCGGCGCAACCGGCTCAGGCTGCGTTCCACGCTGGTGCGGATGCCTGATGGAGAGAAGTCGAAGTGGGAGGCTCCGCCGGAAAACTCCTCGCCGGCTTTGGTGCCGAGGACCCAGTCCTCGTCCCGCTCCGCGAGGATCGAGCCGATTCTCTCCTCACTGGTTCCATAAGCCGGGGCCGTGTCGAGGAAATTGATGCCCCCTTCGCGGGCGGCATCGAGGAGGCGATGGATCCCGGCATCGGTCGGCAGATCGAAAGGCCGGGGATACTTGACGCCCTGGTTGCGTCCGAACTTCACCGTCCCGAGACCGAGCCGGGAGACGCGAACGCCGGTGCCGGGAATTTCGCGGAGAGTCATGATGCGGATGGGAAGTCCCACGGCGCTTTGGCCGGGGCGGGAACGGGGAGGTTGAAGGCTTCGAGACCGGTGACCCGCCCGGAGGGGTGGGGCTCGGCGTTGCGGAGAAGATGGTGGACCTGGCTGGCGAGATCGGGAGCGAGCGCCAGTTTCGTCGGCCAGACCGTGAAAACGTTTTCCCGGTGGTCGACAAAGGCTCCCGGGGGACGCTCCCCGCTACCGGTGCGCGGTTCGGCGCGATCGACGCGCAAGGTGGCCCACCCGGCATCGGCGAGATCGAGCCATGGGAGCAGCTCCCGGAAGCGGGCCCTGGCGAAATCGATTTGGGCGGATTCGGACCGTTCGACCCCGGTTTCCGCGAGGTCACCGCCGACATACCAGAGCGGGGTGCCGTCCGAGGCGATATGGGTGGTGGTGACGACCGGTGGTTTGATGCCGGTGCCGATGCAGACGGAGAAAAGCGGGGGGAGCCGGCGGCTGCGGATGATGACCTGGTGGAGGGGGCGGAGTTGCATGGCCGGGCCCTGGCGACCCATGGACCGGAGCAGGTCCCCGTTGCCGGCCCCGGCGGCGAGGACCCAGTGGCGGGCGCGGAGGGTGACGGGACGCCCGGAGGCATCGGGAAAAACCGCTTCGGTGATCCGGCCCGCGGGATCGGTGTTCCAAGAGGCGGTGCCGTTCCACTTGCGGGCGCAATCCTGAAGCGGGCCCGCCAAGGCGGCCACGAGGGTGACCGGATCCACGACCATCTCGTCCAATTCGAAGAGTTGGCCGCGGTAGTCCGGGTGCTGGAACGGGGGCGGGTAATCCTCGCGCGCCAGAGCCCCGGCGCGGTTGCGGAGCGACTGGCTACCGAAAAAGGCGACGACCTTGCTCAAGACCTGCGGGAGACTCCAGAGGATTTGGGACGGGCTGAGGACGGTGACGCCGCGCAGATCGATCTCGCCTTTCCCGGCCAGGCTTTGGCGCCAGCGTCCGGGCATCGCGGCGAGAGCCTCCGAGGAATCCGTCAACTTTCCGCCCAAGGCGTATTTCAGGCCGCCGTGAATGACGCCTTGGGCCGCGAGGGTTTGGCCGGCGCCCCAATCCGCGTTGGTGAACACAGCCACCCCGAACCCGGCGTCCCGGAGGACATGGGCGGTCCAAAGGGCGGCGATGCCTCCGCCGAGGATGGCGACATCGGTCTCGATGCGCGGCGTGGGGTTGGGTTGGGCTTCGGGCATGTCCGGGCGTTGTCGGGAGCGTAAGGGCGATCCGTGGGAATCACAAGCGGCCTTGAAAAAGCGGTTGCCTTGGGAGAACGGGGGCTGTTTGCTGGAAGACGTCCACGCAGCCCCGGACCCGATCCCGTGAGAGCCTTTCAACTGTTCCAAGCCATGTCCCCCCAGCTTGCGGAGGATGTCTTCCGCGGCCTCCGGGAAAACAACCGAGACGTTTACAAGGGAGCCTTGATTTCCCTGGCCAACGAGCGCCGGCTCCGACCCGTCTTCATCCAACGGAAGCCGTTGGACGCGCAGGTCGACTGGATGGTCAAAACGGTCAAGTTGAAGGCGAGCGACAGCGCGGCGGAACACATCCTCCAAATCTGGTTGCTCAAATGCCATCAGGATCTCCTCGTCGATTTCCTCGACGGCATCGGAGTGCCTCATGACGGGGAGGGGAGTGTCGAGGAATTGCCGGATGAGCTGGATGCGGACAAAGTCGGCCCGGCCATCGATCGTTTGCTGGAATCCCGCTCTCCCGAGCTGGTGGCGACCTACCTTTGGATGTTCCAGACGCAGAAGCCGGGTGGGTGGCCACCGCTCACCGTCTGTTTGCACGAGGACGCCAGGCTGCGCCTCCCCACGGCCGGCTCAACCTCCGAACCCAAAGAAGCGTAAGGCCTCGGTCAGCCCTTCCCCGGTGTGCGACCGGGCGGTATAACCACCGTGACGCTGCACCGTCTCCCGCACCAAGGGGTGCGAATTCCCGGGACAGGCGAGCCAGCCGGCCACCTCGGGATCGAGCATCGGAAGGTCGTTGAGATTGTCCCCGGCCGCAAAAATCCGTTCCGCCGGAATCCCGAGAGAAGTTCCGAGCCGTGCCAGCGTGGAGCCTTTTTGGAAGCCCCGGTGGCCGAACCGGAGATAAATAGTGTTGCGCTGGTACCCAAGCGGATCGGCCCCGTGCGCCCGGCGCACTTCCTCGATCCGGTGGCAGATCCGCTCCATCTCGGCCTCGCTGGCGGCGATGATTTCGTCGAGCCCGCCGGTCCCGTCGGTCCGCGCCAAATATCGGGCCTGAGTCTGCCGGGTCACGAACGTCCGGATTTCCTCGAATACGTGGCCGCTCTCCGCGAGGAGCGAACGGAAGGCCAGGTCCCGTTGGAGATTCCAATCCCCGTGGGTGTCCCAACCGTCCGGATGATCCGGTGCCGGGACCAGCAAGGACGTTTCCTCGGTGATCACGTAATCCGGCGTGAAGGGCAGCGCCGCGATTTCGAGGCCGATCTTCAAACCCTCCAGGGTGCGTCCGGTGTTGATCACCCAGAGGACGCCTTCGGAGCGCAGCCGCTCGATCAGGCGCACGAGGGAAGGGTGCACCGATTGGTCGGTCGGGTGTTGTGAATCGACCAAAGTGCCGTCGAAATCGACGCAGACTATCCCGAGCGTGGAAGGGACCAAGGCGGGGGTTGAGGTTTTCCGTGAGCCGGGAATATTGTCTGCCATGAAATCTGCCTACGATCTGGCCATGGAACGTCTCGGAGCGAGCGATCCACAAACGAAATTGACGGACGAACAGCGCGCGGGGATCGCGGAGGTGGAGAATCGGTTCAAAGCGAAGATCGCCGAGCGAGAGGTGTTTTTGAAGGGCTTGATGGATCAGGCGCGGGCGACCGGCAACTACGGGGAGCTGCAGGAGTTGCAGGTGCAGTTGGCGAGGGATCTCGCGACCCTGAACAGTGACCGGGAAGCCGCGAAGCAGAAGATCCGCGATGCGGCTCCCGGGGATTCCGGAACCTGAGGCGCGGGGGCGGCGCCGGGACCGGATCAAATGAGGGCTTCCAGTTTGGCCTTGAGACGATCCTTGGAGGTGGTGCCGACGACGCGGTCCTTTTCCTCCCCGCCTTTGAAGAAAAGCAGGGTGGGGAGTCCGGTGACCTTGTATTTCTGGGCGAGGGCCTCGTTCCCGGTGACGTTGAGCTTGGCTACCTTGCAGCGGTCACCGACTTCCTGAGCGAGGGCTTCGACGACGGGGGCGAGCTGTCGGCAGGGACCGCACCATTCCGCCCAGAAATCGACCATGACGGGGACGGGGGAGTTGGCCACGACCTCGGCGAAGGTGTCGGCGGAAAGTTCGATGACGGATTCAGAAGCCATGAGGGAAGAAGATAAGATTGAAGGGTGGGCCATGCGACATGCGGCCCGGCGGGCGGTCGCGTGGAGGGACAAATACTGCCCAGACTTGATGTCTCGTCAAGCGGACACCGGAAATGTCAGGGACCCGGACCTTGAAGAGTCTGGTCTCAGGAACTCAACATGGTGACGATTTCCATCACGAGGACGAGCACCGAGAGGACGAGGACGGCGATGGCGAAGGGCATGAGGAGAATCCGTGGTGGTTGAAAGAAGGGGGAACGGGTTCGGGACCGATCAGGATCCGCTGGCCATCTTGGTCAGCACTTCGATCACCAGAACGACGACGGAGAGGACGAGCACAATGATGGAGAAGGGGAGGAGCATTCCGTCGTCGCTCTCGTCATCCTCATCTTCATCCGATCCGCTGCCGACCCCCGGGGAAATGGTGGTGGGGCGGAGGGCCGTGGTGGGCGCGCCCTTGGAGATCGGCGCGGTTTGCTGAAGCTTGACGGTGGATTTGGGCAACGGACGCGGGCCCGAGGGAACGGCTTGCCCGGGCGTTGCCGTGACGGGGGCGGCGGGCGCTCCCGGGTTCGGTGTCAGCCCGGGGGGCTTGAGCGGGATGGTTTTTCCGCTCGGGGCCGCCGGGCCGGAAGGCGCGGCCGTGGCCGGAGGCGCGGGTGCCGCCGGCTTGGGGACGCCGGGCGCGGAAGGGGCCGGAGCCGGAACCGCGGTCGGTCTGGGAGGCCCGGGAACCGCTGGGCTCACATTGGAAGGGGTGGCAGGCTTCGGGACCGGAGCGCCGGTGGGGGCTGGCGGCGGCACCGCGCCGGCGGGGCGGGGTGGAGGTACCGGAGCGACCGGGGGCGCGGGGATCGTTGGCTTCGGTGGTGGCACCGCACCGGGCGGAGGGGACCCGGGCGCGGGCACTTTGTTCAAAGGAATCGTCTTGGGAGCCGGCGCGGGCACGGCCGTGACCGGGGCGACTCCGGGGGCGGGGACGCCGGGAGCCATGGGGCGCGGAGCGCTCACCGGACCTGCCGCCGGGGCCACAGGACGCGGCGGGCCGACGGCACCGGGCGGCGGGGCCAGGGGGCGGGGCGCGGTCGGGATTGGGGGCGCCACGGGAACGACGGGTCGTGGCGGAGGAGGGACGGCGGCGACCCCGGCGGAATCGCCGGGAGTGGCCTTGAGCGTGATCCGGACGGTCTCCCGTTTCAGGGGAACGGTCGATGTCTTGGTATCGGGGACCGGAAGCGGGGAGGTCTTGGTGTCCGGTGCTTGGTTGCCGTCGCTCATCCTAGGAATCTTTCAAAATTCAGTGCCACTTTCAAAGCTACTTATAGCCCGGTCACCTGCGGTGGTGTCAACGGGATTCTTTGGGAGGAACCACCGGAGGTTGAACCGAGGATTTTTTCAAAAAGATTCGGTGGCGGGCCGAAAAGGCGGGGGGCGGCCCAAAAAGAGGTTTGTAGGCACAAAGTCATTGCCTTTTCTACCGGCGGTTCATAGGATTGGAGGAGTCGTCCGAACCGCATTCCAACTTTCTTCATGCAAACAAATCTCCCCCCGACAAGCCATCGTGGATTTTCCCTGATGGAGCTCATGGTGGTCATCACGATCATCGCGATTCTTTCCAGCATCATCATCCCGGCCGGGCATGCGGTGCAGTCCAACATGAAGAAGGTGCAGGCGCAAAAGACGGCCACGGAGTTGCGCACGGCCTTGATGTCCTACTTCACGGAATACAAGCGTTTCCCGGCTTTCCCGGGCGGGGGCAACGGGGCGGACACCACCGTGGCCACGGATGCCACCACCCCGGTGATGCGCACCTTGCTGGGCGTGGACCAGACCTACAACCGCCGGGGGGTCCAGTTTTTCAGCTCGCGTCCGGCCAAGGGGAAGGGGTTGCCGGGGCTTTTCCGGAGTCCGGATGGTTCCACCATCGAATTGCTTGATCCCTTCCTGTCCGGGACGGGCGGCGTGAGCAACCCGTATTACATCATGATCGACTCGAATTACGATAACTCCCTTCTCGTGCCTTCGAGGACGGCGAACGGGTCCACCGAGGAGATCTTCACCAACGTGGCCGTGTGGTCTTACGGGGTGGATGGCGTGCAGGGCTCCCAAGGGAAGTCTTCGGACGACATCACCGCCTATTGAGCGGGAACCGTCATCGTCCGGACTGCTTTTCCCGAGATATCGCGGATTGATACGGTGCACCGGGGACGCTCCCCGGACCAGTCGAGGTCGATGGTGCCGAAGTTGAGGTCGCGGAAAATCGGACCGGTCCGGAACCGGTTTGGTTCGTCATTCTGGCCGCCGCCGGCGTGGCTCAACCCTGAGGAGGTGGCCTCGTGGATCACCCGGCCGGGACGGATTTCCTGGCGCATCAGCTCCCCTAGGTGGCGGTCGCCGCTCAGGATGAGGATCGGTTCCGTGCCGCTTTGCTCAAGGAGCCGCAGCAGCCTGGCCCGTTCATGCGGGAGGTTCTGCCACCGTTCCCAGTTGGTGTCCACCGGCAGGACTTGGATGCTGGAGCCGATGAGGCGCAGTTCCGCCGGTTCCCGCAACCGGGCCTCCAGCCACTGCCACTGGGCTTCGCCGAGCATGGTGGCGGTCGGGTCCGGGTTTTCCACGTAGGGACCGAGCTTCCTGGATTGACCCGGCGCCGCCTTGAGCAGGGGGCCGCGGAAATAACGGGTGTCGAGCAGGATAATTTGCACGCGCCGACCGACCGGGCCGAAGGTGTGGGCGTCGTAAACCCCGGGCCGCTGCCATGGGCCCCGGTCCTTGGGGATTTGGAAAGCTTCAAGGAACAGCTGGCGGGAGGGCTCGCGCCGGGAATATTCCGCTCCGGCGTCGTTCGCCCCGTAATCGTGATCGTCCCAAGTGGCCAGAACCGGGCAAATCCCGCGCAGGGCGGCATACCCCGGATTGGCGTTGAGCTCGGCGTATTTGGCGCGAAGGACTTCCATGTCCTCGGAATCCCCGTAAATGTTGTCCCCCAGAAAGAGGAACAAGCCGGGGCGCAGGGCGGAGATGGCGGGCCAAATCGCCTGGCTGCGTTTTTGGTTGCAGCAGGAGCCGAAAGCGATGCGTTCGAGCGGGGCCCCGGGCGGGCCGGCGGAGACCGGCGCAAGTGACGCAAGGCACAGGGCCAGCAGGGTCACGGGGATGGGGGGGGCGGAGGGGAGTCGGAAAACCGGGCTGGGCGGGCACCAACTCAAATATGGGATTTGCTGGGGGCGATCTTCTGACATAGTCTCCCCTTCCATGCCAGAGACGGGCGGCCAAAACAAACCGAAAGTCCTGACCCGTGCGGAACAGGCGCTGCCCGTGGAGCGTCGCAAGGCCAAGACCCGCGCGGAGCTGATCGCCTTGTTCAAGCGGTTTCACAAGCTGGGGAACCACCGGATCCGGATGCTGCACCGGGCCGGAGAGGGTGGAGTGGCGGTGGCCCGGCGCCGTTCGGACCTGCTCGACACCGTCCTGCGGAATCTCGTCGACGGCATTCTCAATCCGGAGGGGAAGGCACCGGAGGCGGTTCGTTTTCCATTCACGCTGGTGGCGGTGGGCGGCTACGGGCGGGGCACGCTGAGCCCGGGAAGCGATGTGGATCTGCTCTTTCTTTGTCCGGGAAGCACCTCCTCGCTGAACAAGGCGACGGTGGACATGATCGGGGACATCCTGACGATGCTTTACGACATGGGTTTCAAGGTGGGGCACGCGGTGCGGTCCATCAAGGAGAGCATCCGTCTGGCCAACTCGGACAATCCGACGAAGACGGCGATGCTGGACACGCGCTTGATCCTCGGGGACGAGCGTCTTTACCAGAGGTTGGTGGAGCGCTTCCAGAAGGAATGCATCGTGGGCCGGGAAGCGGAGTATCTGGAGGTGCGGCGGAAGGATTTCCTCGCCCGGCACCAGAAGCACGGGAAGACCGTCTATTTGCAGGAACCGCACCTGAAAGAGGGATGCGGCGGGTTGCGGGACTATCAGAACATCCTCTGGGTGACGCGGGTGAAGTTCGGTTACCAGGGGCTTGAGGATCTGGTGGAGAACCGGATGCTGAGCCGGTCGGCCTATCGGGCGATGACCAAGGCCTATGATTTCCTGATGCGGGTCCGCAATGAGTTGCACTGGTCGGAGCGTCCCTGCACGGACCAGTTGACTTTGCGGCTCCAAGGCGTGGTGGCGACGAATCTTGGGTATCCGGAGCGATCCATGCTGCGCCGGATCGAGGTCTTCATGCGGGATTACTACCGGCACACCCGGGCCCTTTACATGCACAGCACCTCGCTGATGCAGGCGTTCCGCTTGCTTCAGGAGGAGGAGCGTTCCCAGGGGATCGTGAGTTTCCTGGCGCGTCGCAAAGGGGTGACGGAGCGTTTCGACGGGTTTTATTCCCGTCAGGACCTGATCTTTCCGGAGTCCCCGGAGATCTTTGCCGAGGATCCCGAGCGTCTCATGCGGTTGTTCCGGCACACGCAGCAACGCGGTCTGCGGCTGAGCCCGGCCCTGCGCAAGCTGGTCAAGAAGAGCCGCCATCTCGTGAACAAGACCTTCCGCTACTCCAAGGCGAACCGGGTCGTTTTCCTCGAGATCCTCGGAGCCCGCGGCGAGGTGGGGCGCACCTTGCGCCAGATGCACCGGGTGGGATTCCTCGGCAAATACGTCCCCGAGTTCGGCGCGCTCGATTGCCTCGTGCAGCATGAGTTCTTCCATCGCTTCACGGCGGACGAACACACGCTGCGTTGTGTGGAAATCCTCGATTCCCTGACCGGGGAAAGCGACCCGCGCCTCGGCATCTACGCCAAGCTGTTCCATGAGATGGAGGATGCCGCCGTCATGTATCTGGCGCTTCTGCTCCATGACACGGGCCGGGCGGAAAACGTGCGGTATCACAGCGATGCCAGCACCAGTCTGGCGCAGCGGGTGGGGCGCCGGTTGCAGCTCTCCGGGACGCGCCGCAAACTCCTGCTTTTCCTGGTGGACAATCACCTCATTTTCTGGCGGACCGCCACGGGAAAGAATCTGGAGGATACGGAAACCATCGCGGAATTCGCCTCCGTGATGCAGGGCCGGGCGAACATGGAGGCGTTGCTCCTGTTCACCCATGTCGATTCCCGGGCCACCAACGAGGATAGCTGGACGGCTTGGAAAGAGACGCTGATGCTGCAGTTGTATCGGTCCACCTGCGCTTACATGGAGGACACGGGCATCTTCCGGCGCTCTTTGGAGGAGTCTCGTGAGGAACTGCTGGGGGAGGTGCGTTCACGGTTCGAGGCCGGGCGCGCCGCCGAGATCGACCTGCACTTCGCGCAGATGCCGGAGCGGTATTTCCAATTCGGGGACGCGGAAGCGGTGGCGCGGCACATCGGCTTGTTCCGGCGCTTCATCGAGCACACCACGGGCACCACCGGCTTGGAGAGCCTGCACCCGGTGGTCGAGTGGATCTCCAACCCGGCCAGTGGATACACCCAACTCGAAATCTGTTGTTGGGACCGGAGTCACCTTCTGGCCAAGATCGCCGGGGCCCTCGCCGCAGAGGAAATCAATATCCTCGGGGCGGATCTTTTCACCCGGGGGGACAATCTCGTGCTCGATATCTTCCGGATCTGTAACACGAACTTCGAGCCGGTCCGATCCCTGGAGGTGCAAAAGCGGGTCGAGACGCTGGTCAACCAGTTGCTCGACGAGACGGTGGACTGGACCTTGCTGGGCCAACGTTTTCCCCTGCCGAAAGCGGACGACGACGAGCTGGTGCGCACGTTCCCGAGCCGGATCTTTTTTTCCAATGACAGCAACAGCCGTTACACCGTGCTGGAAGTGCAGACCCTGGACCGCCTCGGTCTGCTCTACGAGCTGTTCCGGGTGCTCGGGAGCCATGGGGTCGAGGTCTCGGCGGCCCGGGTGTTGACGGAGAAAGGCGCGGCGATCGATACCTTTTATCTCACGGACCGCGCCGGGCGGAAGATTCAGACGGTCGGGTTGCAGGCGGTGCGTCAGGACATGGAACGCGCCCTGGGGATTCCAAGTGCCGGTCAGGTGCCGGGGGCGACCATGCCCCGGGTCACCTCGTAGACGCTTTCAGGTTGGAGGTGGTCGCGCAACCAGTCGAGGTGCGTGGTGGTGATCAGCTTCTGGGAATGCACCGGCAAGGCCGCCATCAGGGCGTTGCGTCGGCCGGGATCAAGCTCGCCGAAAATGTCGTCGAGCAAGAGAAGGGGAGGGCGGCGGCTCTCCGCGAGGAACAACCGGGCCTGACCGATTTTCAAGGCGAGGGCGGTGGTGCGTTGCTGACCCTCGGAGGCGAACCGGGAGGCTGCCATGCCGTGCAGGGTGATCCCGAAGTCGTCCCGGTGCGGACCGGCGGCGGTGCCTCGCTTGCGGGATTCCTCGTCCCGGAACCCGGCGAGCACTTCCTCCAGGCGGTCCCCCCCGGCCGCCTCGTAAACGAGACCCAGGGGTTCGGCGCGGCCGCTCACTTCCGCCTGCACCTCCGCGGCAAAGGGTTCGAGCCGGGCCACCAGCTCGCGGCGCAGCCGGGTGAGAATGGCGGCGTGCTCCGCGAGGACCCTCGTGTAGGCGTCGATCTGATCCCAGCGCGGATAGGCATCCCGTTTCAGCAGGAAATTCCGGGCCCGCAAGGCCCGTTCGTAGTCGCGGAGGGCCGGGCGATAAGGCGGATGGAGCTGGGAGCCGAGGAAATCAAGGAAGCGGCGCCGGCCCTCGCTGCCGCCCCGGACGAGGGCCATGTCGTCATTCGACATCCAGACCACGAGGGCGGATTGGCGGAGATAGTCGCCCGAGGAACGCATCGTCTCGGAATCGATGGTCATGCGGCGCCGGTTGCCGGAATACCCGAAGAGCAGTTCCTGGCCCGCGAGGGTGGCGCTGACGGCGAATTCTTTCTCCCCGAAGCGGATGAGGTCCGCGAGATTCGCGGTGCGCGGGGATTGCAGGCGCATGGCCACGCAAACGGCTTCGAGGATGGAGGTTTTCCCTTGGGCGTTCTCGCCGAGGAAGACGGTGGTCCCGTTTCCCGGTTGGCAGGCGGCCACCTCGAAGCAACGGAGATGGCGTAGCTTGAGGTGCGTCAGCATGGGCGGAAACCGGAGCACCAAGGTTCACCGGGCCCGGTTGAAATGCCAGCCGAATCATTGCCCGTGACATTCGCCGACCCCTGGCCTAGCGTTCTCCATGGTGACGGGGTTATTGCTCGACGCCCGGTTTGAAGCGCATGACACCGGACCGGGGCATCCGGAATCCCCCGGGCGGATCCGGGCGATCGCCCGCGCGTTGTCCGGAGCGGGTTGGACGGATGGTTTGGCGCCGATCGCAGCGCGGGAGGCGTCCGTGGAGGAACTGTGCCTGGTGCATGAACCCGAATATGTGGAGTTGGTGCGGCGGGAGATTGTCGAAGAGGGCCGGAGACGCCTTTCCACCGGGGATACCGATGTGGGTCCGCAGTCCTACCTGGCGGCCCGGGTCGCGGCCGGAGGGGTCCTGAATGCGGTGGACGCGGTGGTCGGCGGCCGGGTGCGGAACGCGTTTTGCGCGGTCCGCCCGCCCGGGCATCACGCCACCGCGAATCAGGGGATGGGCTTCTGCCTCTTCAATCCGGTGGCGATGGCCGCCCGTCATGCCCAGCGCCGTCACGGGATCAACCGGGTGTTGATCGTGGATTGGGATGTCCACCATGGAAACGGCACCCAGGACATCTTTTATGCGGACGGCAGTGTCTTTTACTTTAGCACCCACCAGCATCCGTGGTATCCGGGGACAGGGTTGCGTGGGGAGACCGGAATCGGGGCGGGGAAGGGGACCACGCTGAATTGTCCGTTGCCCGCCGGCACGATGATGGAAGCGGTGCGCGACGCGTTTCGCAACCGGCTTCTCCCCGCCATGGAGGGTTTCCGCCCGGAATTGATCCTGGTCTCGGCCGGGTTCGACGCCCGGCACGGGGATCCGCTGGGGGGCTTCCTGCTGAGGGACGAGGACTTCGCGGAGTTGACCCGGATCGTCCTCGATTTGGCGGACCAGAGCGCCGGCGGCCGGTTGGTTTCCGTCCTGGAAGGCGGTTATGATCTGGCGGGCCTTGGGCAGGCGGTGCTGGCGCATGTCGGGGCGCTGGCCGGGGTCACGGCACCCGTCCCGGACGGCCGTTGATCCCGCCCCGGGTTCAGGACTGCGGAAGGGTCCGTTGCCGGACCGCTTCGAACAGGCAGACCCCGGCGGCCACGGAGACGTTGAGGCAGGGGACCGTGCCGTGCATGGGGATCTTGGCAAGGAAGTCGCATCCCTCCCGGGTGAGGCGCCGCATCCCGGAACCTTCCGCGCCCATCACGAGGCCGAGCGGCCCCCGGAGGTCGATCTCGTGAATCGTCCGGGTGGCGGAGTCATCGGTGCCGACGAGCCAGACGCCGAGTTCCTGCAACTTCTTCATGGCGCGCGCGAGGTTGGTCACTTGGACGACCGGCGTGGCTGCGGCGGCACCGCAGGAGACGCGGACGACGGTGTCGGTGACCCCCGCGGAGTGGTGTTTCGGGGTGACGATGGCGAGGGCGCCGGCGGCATTGGCGGAGCGGAGGCAGGCCCCGAGGTTATGCGGATCGGTGACTTCGTCGAGCAGCAGGAGCAAGGGGTTCTCCGAGGCGATGACGAGGTCGTAGAGGTCGTCTTCCCCCAGCTGCGGCAGAGGGCCTGAAGCCTCGGCAGCGTGGCGGTTGGCGCGGGGTTGGCGGGTGGGTTGGGAGCGGTTCGGTTTCATCCGTGGTCAGGCATCCGGCGGAATCCTGAATTTATCTCTTCGTTTTTCAAAAATTCGCACGATGATATGGAAAGGCCGAAATCCGGGCACGCCGGTGGGGTTGTCAGCGTCAGGCTGCGGCTCCCATCTCCCCGGCTGGCGGAACCCCTGTCTTCAAAGGCTCGCGAACCGCGGGTCGAGACGAACCGCCCCTCGGAAACCGTGCCTGTATGCCAGTGCCTATGTCCAATAAAAACACGAGTTCTTCAAATTCCAGAGGACCGGCGTCCTCGCCGTCTTCATCGTCCGGCCAACGTGGTCCTGGCGGAACCGGAGGTTCAGGTCAGCCAAACCGTGGTCCCGGGGGGGCGGGCCAGCCAAACCGTGGCCCTGGGGGGGCGGGCCAGCCAAACCGTGGCCCTGGTGGTCCGGGTGGTCAGGGCGCATCGTCCTCGCGTGGTCCCGGTTACGGCGGGGGAGGACCAAGGCCTCCGGGCCAAGGTTCTTCCGGCCCCGGTCAGCGCGGACCCGGATCCACCGGGCCCGGGCAGCGTGGTCCCGGTTCCGGCGGTGGCGGGCCGAGGCCTCCGGGTCAGGCGGCCCCCGGCCAGCGGCCTTCCGGGCCGGGGACGGGCGGCGGACCTCCGTCGGGCGGGAATCGCCCTCCGGGAGGCGGTGGAGGCGGTTACCGTGGCCGTTCCGGTGGCGGGGGCCGGAGGATGCCGAGCCGGCCTGCCAAGGACGTCAGCAACGCCAAGGAGGATTGTCTGGAACTGGAGGGAACCATCCACACGGTCCTTCCCGGCACGATGTTCCGCGTGGAGCTGGACAACGGACATCTGGTTCTGGCGCACATCTCCGGCAAGATGCGCAAGCGTTTCATCAAACTGGTGACCGGTGACCGCGTGAAGATGGAGATGTCCTCCTACGATACGGACAAGGCACGCATCACTTACCGGCTCAACTGAACGGGGACGGCGCATTTTCCCGTCCCGGTCCGGATTTGTGGCATCCGCCGTGGCTCCGGACACGAAATTAGGGGGCCTCATGACCGACCCACTTCCCATCACCGATCCTCAAGAGGAGAGCCGCCCCGGCCGATTCCTGCCTTATCCGGTCTCCACCCTCAGCGCGGCCATCATTCCGGCGGATCTCTCCAGCTTTCGCTCCCGGGGCGCGGCCGGCGTGGAACGGCATTTCCGAAGCCAAATGGCAGAATTACGCAGCCAGTATGTCGCGCTGATCGATCAGTTCAACTGGAACAAGCTGGTCTATGAGGCGCGGTTCGGCTTCGAGCCGCTGACCGGGGAAACCTACCACCTTTACGAGATGGGCGATGGCTTTACCCTGTCCATGATTGAACCTGGTCGTTGGCCCGGGAAAAAATGGATCGCCTCGCTCACCTTGACCTCCGGCGGACATTGGGAACCGGTCGCGGTCGCGGAAAATTTCGATCTCCGTTCCCTTCCGATGATGCAAGGCTGAGACTTGGTCGTTGCGAGTTGAGCCGGAAGTGGGATTCTGGTCCTGAACCTCGAACGAACCGTCAACGCTCCATTCCTTTGGAATACCGTCATCCTCTTTCCCCCCTTGTCACCCTGCTGGAGCGGGCTTTCGGTTGGGCGGCTTTCCCCAGCCCCATCAGAATCCTGGTCATCTTCCAGGTTGCCGCCACCTTGCTCTCCCGTGGCGTGCCCGGTTACCGGGATCTTCTGCTGCTTGATAAAGAGCAGATCCTCGAGCACCACCAGATCTGGAGACTCCTCACTTTCCTTTTCTCCACCGACACCCATCCGATCCTCCTGATTTTCCTGCTCTTCATCATGTGGATGATCAACGACGGGATGGAAAGCGAGTGGGGAGCCTTCCGGGTCAACTTCTATCTCTTCGGCACTTGGTTGGGTATGGTGGTGGCCGCTTGGGTCCTGCCCTCGGATCTGCAGCACCAAATGTTGGGGATCGAGACGGGGATCCTCTACAGCAGCCTCTTCATGGCCTTCGCCACCCTGCACCCCAAACAGGAGATCCTCCTCTTCTTCGTCCTCCCGGTCCAAGTGCGCTGGCTGGCGTTGATCAACGCGGTCGCTCTCATCCAGATGGCCGTCTCCGCCTTTGCGCTTCCGGTGCGTCCTTCCGGGGTCGGAGCCCTCCCCGTGGTTCTCGGCATGACTCCCTACCTCCTCGTCTTCCTCCCGAAGTTCCTGCACGCCATCCTTCACCGGGGACAAAGCGCGGCCCGGCAATCCCGCTTCCGCTCACGGCAAATCGATCCCGGGCAAGCCTTTCACGTGTGCGCCAAGTGCGGTCTCACGGACCAGGAACGGCCGGAAATCGAGTTCCGGGTGGCCGCGGATGGCGAGGATTACTGCCCCGCCTGCCGACCTCCGTCATGAGCCGGACGGGTCCGCTGCGGATTTGCCTGGGCTTGGCTTTGTGGGCGATGGACTGCGCGGCCGATTTCCCTCCTTCTTTTGATCCGGATCACTTGGCCGCGTTGCAAGAAGCGGTCGGGGACGCCATCCGGCGCGGGGACATCCCCGGAGCCGTGTTGCATGTGGAATGTCACGGCCGGGTATTCGCCAAGGCCTTCGGACACCGCGCCTTGGAACCGGTCCGGGAACCGATGACTGCGGACACGGTGTTCGACCTGGCTTCCTTGACCAAGGTGGTGGCCACCACGCCGCTGCTGCTGCGCCTCGTGGAGCGCGGGCAAGTCGGGCTGGACGACCGGGTATCGACCTACCTGCCGGAGTTTCGGGGACACGGAAAGGAGGCGATCACGGTCCGCCAGCTGCTGACGCATTCTTCCGGGTTGGCCCCGGGAATCCCGGTGGCGGAGTTTGTCCCCGAAAACCTCGCCGGGGTGATTTCCTGGATCTGCCGGTGTGAACCGCAGGCCGCTCCGGGAAGCCGGGTCATCTACAGTGATCTGAATTACCACCTGCTCGGGGAAATCATCCGGCGGGTATCCGGGGAACCGCTCGATCTCTTGGCCCGACGGGAAATCTGGGAGCCGTTGGCGATGACCGAAACCGGGTGGCTTCCGGCCGCCGCCCTCCAGTCCCGGGTGGCGCCGACCGAGCGGTCCGGGGGCAGGATGTTGCGCGGCGTGGTTCACGACCCGACCTCACGCCGGGTGGGGGGTCTCACCGCCCATGCCGGGTTGTTCGGGACGGCGGCGGATTTGGCGAAGTTCGCCCGGACCTTGCTGGGGGGAGGGCCGCCTTTGGTGGAATCCCGGACTCTGGCGGCCATGACCAAGGTGCAAAGCCCTCCCGGCCTGGAACCGGCCCGCGGGCTTGGTTGGGAAATCCGTCCGGCGTTTGATCATACCGTGGACGCGCCGCCGCCCGGGACGCATCTGGCTTATGGGCACACGGGTTGGACCGGCACCTCGATTTGGATCGATCCGCCGCGCCAGCTCTTCGTCATCCTCCTGACCAATCGGAATCATCCGGCCGGGGGTGATGCCAAGCCGTTGCGCCGCCGCGTGGCCCAGTTGGCGACCGAGGCCACCCGGCCGGTTTGGGCGGTGCGGACGGGCATCGATGTCCTCGCGGAAGGGAACTTTGCGCCCTTGGCCGGGCGTCGGGTGGGCCTGATCACCAATCATACCGGCCTCGGTCTGGACGGGGTGCCGACGATCGACCGGCTCGCCCAGGCTCCGGGCGTGAAATTGGTCGCGCTGTTCAGTCCCGAGCATGGCATCCGGGGAGATCTGGACCAGGAAACGATCGCCGGCGGGGTGGATCGGCGCACCGGATTGCCGATTCACAGTCTCTACGGGGAGACGCGGCAACCCTTGCCCGCCCAGTTGGCCGGGTTGGACGCGTTGGTGTTCGACGTGCAGGACGCCGGGTGCCGTTTTTACACCTATGTTTCCACCATGGGATTGGCGATGGAGGCGGCGGCCCGGCAGGGCCTGGCCTTCGTGGTGTTGGACCGGGTCAACCCGATCGGTGGTCGCGTCATGGAGGGACCGGCACGGATTTCGGAGGAGCGCTTCACCAGCTTTCATCCGGTGCCGATCCGTCATGGCATGACGGCCGGTGAGTTGGCCCGGATGTTCGTGGCGGAACGCGGGTTGGATCTCGACCTCACCGTGGTCCCGTTGCGGAACTGGTCGCGGGATCTGACCTTTGATGAGACGGGATTGCGCTGGGTCAACCCGAGCCCGAATCTGCGGAACGTCACCGCGGCCACCCTGTATCCGGGAATCGGGTTCCTCGAATTCCTCCGGCTTTCGGTGGGGCGGGGGACGGCGCTTCCCTTTGAGCAGGTGGGCGCGCCATGGTTGGATGGAGAGGCTCTGGCCGGGGCCTTCCGGGAGGCGAGGCTTCCGGGGTTGCGGGCGGATCCGGTGGCCTTCCGGCCGGAATCGAGCCTCTTTGCCGGGGAGACTTGCCATGGGGTCCGCTTCACCGTGACGGACCGTCAGGCCGTCCGTGCAATGGACGCCGGCTTGGTGATCGGACGCTTTCTGGCCGCCCGGCATGCCGTGGAGGCCAAGGTCCCGGACAAGCTGGATTTCCTGCTGAGGCACCCGGAAACTGCGGAAGCGATCCGACGCGGGGAACCGCTGGAGGCGATCCGGGCTCTTTGGGAACCGGAGCTGGCGGCCTTCGCGGAGCGCCGCCGTCCGTTTCTCCTTTATGGCGGGTGAACCGCGCGGCGGGGTCAGAATTTGATCTCTTCACCGAGAAGGAAGCGCGCCGCCTGGGCCACGTCCTTGTCACCCCGGCCGGAGAGATTCACCACGATCGTCTGGTCCCGGCCCATGGTCGGCGCCACCTTTTTGACGTAAGCCAGGGCATGGGCGGTTTCCAGCGCCGGGATGATGCCTTCGATCTGGCTCAGGTCACGAAAGGCGTCGAGCGCCTCATCGTCCGTGGCGTAAGTGTATTCGGTCCGCCCGATCTCATGGTAATAGGCGTGTTCCGGGCCGACCGCGGCGTAGTCGAGACCGGCGGAGACGGAGTGGGTGAGTTCGATCTGGCCGTCCGCATCGGCGAGAAGCCAGGTTTTGGTGCCTTGGAGCACGCCCAGTTTGCCGCCTTGGAAGCGGGCGGCGTGTTCCCCGCGCTTGATCCCATGGCCGCCGGCTTCGACGCCCACCATCCTCACGCCCGCGTCCTCGAGGAACGGATGGAAGAGACCCATCGCGTTGCTGCCGCCGCCGACACAGGCGACGAGGAGATCCGGGAGCCGTTCCTCGCGTTCCAGGATTTGGCGGCGCGCTTCCACGCCGATGATGCGGTGGAAATCACGGACCATCATCGGAAAGGGGTGAGCGCCCAGCGCGGAACCGAGGATGTAATGCGTGGTGCGCACGTTGGTCACCCAGTCGCGCAGCGCCTCGTTCACGGCCTCCTTGAGGGTCCGCTGGCCCGCGGTCACGCCCCGGACCTCGGCCCCGAGGAGCCGCATCCGGGCCACGTTGAGGGCTTGGCGCTGCATGTCGACCTCCCCCATGTAAATGACGCAGTCGAAGCCGAAACGAGCCGCCACGGTGGCGGTGGCCACGCCGTGTTGCCCGGCCCCGGTCTCCGCGATGATGCGCGGCTTGCCGAGGCGCTTGGCGAGGAGGATCTGGCCCAGCGCGTTGTTGATTTTGTGGGCGCCGGTGTGCAGGAGATCCTCCCGCTTCAGGTAAATCCTTGCCCCGCCCAGCCGTTCCGTCCATCGCTCCGCAAAGTAAAGGGGCGTGGGGCGTCCCACATAGTCCTTGAGCAGGCCGGCCAGCTCCGCCTGAAACGCCGGGTCCGCCTTGGCCTGCTCGTAGGCGGCGGTCAGCTCCTCGAACGCCGTCATCAGCGTTTCCGGAATGAACGCTCCGCCGAAGGTCCCGAAATGCCCCCGCGCGTCCGGCAAAGCCGCCGGATTGATCGTGATGGTCGACATAGAACCGTGAACCTAGGGCCTGCCCTCCGGCTCGTCCAACGAAACCGGAATCGCCGCCTCAGGCATCGCCTTCATGGTTGGTATACCGCCCGATCAGCGGGTATTGTTCCAGCTCCGCCACCGTGCCGGTGACCGGGTAGCTTTCACGTCCCACCCAGTAAACCGCAGCGGCGGCGATGTCCTCCGGCTTGAGCAACCGCCCCAGCGGAATGACATACGCGGGGAGCCGCTCCGGCCAGCCTTCGCCCAGCCCGTCGCCCAGTTTCACCCGGTATTCGTTTTCCGTCAGGGTCCAGCCCACGTTCAACTGGTTCACCCGCACGCCTCGCGGACCGAGGCTGTCGGCCAGATTCCGCGTCATCGTCATCAGCCCCCCCTTGGAAACGGAGTAGGCCAGAAGGTTGGCCTGACCGCAATGCGCGAGGACGGAGCCGATGTTGAGGACACAGCCCCGGGAGGCTTCCAGCGCCGGCAACAGGGCGCGGGTCAGGAGGAGCGGGGCCCGCGTGTTCACCGCGAGGATCCGGTCGAAAAACGCCGCGTCCGTCTCCTCGATTTTGCCCCGCGAGGTCAGGGCGGCATTGTTGACCAGCGCATCGATCCGTCCGAACGAGGCCACCGCCTCTTGGGCCAACTGTTCCGGATAAGCGGGGTCCGCGAGGTCCCCGCAGTGAAAGCTGGAGCGTTCCGGCCCCAACTCACCGCGCAGGGCCTCCCCCCGCACTGCGTCGCGGCCGTGCAGCAGCACCTTGGCTCCCTCCGCCACAAAGCGGCGCGCCATGTGTTCGCCGATGCCCGTGGTGCTGCCGGTGATGAGAATGACTTGGTCGAGAAGTCGCATGCCGCGAACAAAGCTGAAGGGAGTGCGGAAGTCCAGTGTCGTTCGCGTCTCCCGCCGAACATTCAAGCAGGATGACCGTCATCCCGCGCGTCGTCGCGGGAGGAGTGCAAGCGGACCTCTCAGGGGGAGAGTTTCCAGAAAACCGGGATCAGCCAGCTGCCGAGAAGCCAGGTCAGGAGATCGAGCGGGATGCCGACCTTGAGGAAATCGGCGAACCGATAGCCTCCCGCTCCGTAGACCAAGAGGTGGGTTTGGTAGCCCGTGGGGACCGCGAAACCGCAACTGGCACCCAGCATCACCGCCACGGCGAAGGGTCTGGCCTCGAGCCCGAGTTGCCCCGCCAGTTCAATCGCGAGCGGGGTCAGCAGGGCGGCGACCGCGTTGTTGCTTAGCAGTTCAGTCAGAATGATGGTCAGGAGGAGGACCGTCGAGAGGATGAGGGCAGGGTTCCAGCCGCGGGCGACCTGCATGAACGAGTTCGCCAGGGTGTGCGCCGCCCCGGTCTGGTCCATCGCCGCCCCCAACCCGAGCATCCCGAGGATCATCGTGATGACCCGCCAATCCACCGATTGGTAGACCTCGTCGCTGCTCAGGCAGCCACCTAGACTGACCAGGAGAGCGGCGCCCAAGGCCACCCACTCGAACGGAACCAGGTCCAGAGAGCCGAACCCCACCACCGCCGCCAAGGCGGCCAGGGCAATCCATTGCCGACCCACCCGGACCAGGCTCCCCTGCTTGGGTGAACTCAGGTTGATGAACGCCCGCTCCGCGAAGAGTTGCTTCATCCGTTCCGCGGATCCTTCCAACAACAGGGTGTCCCCCATCTCCAGCGGCACCTTCTCGAAGTTCTCCCGGAGGTTTTCCCCCTGGCGATGCATCGCCAGCACGATCAATCCATATTGCTGGCGGAAGTTCAACTCCCGCAAACTGCGGCCCACGAAATGGCTCTTCGGGCCGATCATCCCTTCCATGATGACCGCCTTTTCCGTCTGGACGTAACTCAGGCCGAGCGCGGCCTTGGTGCTCACGTCCAGCCCGGGAAGGTCATTGAGCCCCATCACTCCGGAGACATGGCTCTTCAGGATCACCCGGTCCCCGGCCTCGAACCGGAGCTTCGGCAAGGGCGTGTTGACCCGGTTGCCCCGCCGCCGCACCTCGATGACCCGCAACTCGCGTCGCTTCGCCAGCCCCGCCTCCCCGATCGTCTTGCCCACCAACGGGGAATCCTCGCTCACGATGGCCGCCGTGAGGAACTCGCGCCCGTCCTCGGCATCGATCAGCGTGGCGAGGCTCTCCCGCTTGGGCAGGAGCCTCGGCGCCAGGAGGATGAGGTAGGCCCCCGCCCCGGTCGCGAGGCAGATCCCGATCGGGGTGATTTCAAAGATGGAGAACGGTTCCAGCCCCTTCTGTTTCAGAACCCCGTTGGCCACAAGGTTGGTGCTGGTGCCGATGATCGTGCACATCCCGCCCATGATGGCAAAGTAAGAGAGCGGGATGAGAAGCCGGGACGGCACCAGCTTCGCCTTGCGGCAGAGGCCGAGCAGCATCGGCAGAAATACCACCACGACCGTCGTGTTGTTCAGAAACGCGGAGGTGAACACCGTCAAAAGCCCGAGGATGACGAGGGTTCTCGTCTCGGTCCCGCCCGCCACCTGCCCGAACCATCGGCCCAGCACATCCACCAACCCGGTTCGTTCCACCGCGGCTCCCACGATGAACATGAAGCTCACGGTCAGGATCGCGGAGTTTGCGAAAATCCCTCCCAGGATCGCCAGCCGTTCCGCTTTGTTTCCCGGCAGGAGCACCGGATGACCGTCAAAGGGCACGACCAAAAGCAGGAAGAGCACGCTCAGCGAGACCAGATCCGGCGGGATCTTCTCCCAGACGAAAAGGGCCATGGTGGCGAAGACCAGGACAAGGACGAAGATCTGGTCGGCGGGCATGGGCGACGCGGTGTATGCCACATCCGGGG
The DNA here is from genome assembly GCA_018970725.1 of Verrucomicrobiota bacterium. GTDB lineage: Bacteria > Verrucomicrobiota > Verrucomicrobiia > Verrucomicrobiales > DEV007 > V1-115. Next base: position 43,004 of record JAGWVU010000002.1, on the reverse strand, counting down.
CGCGTTGTCCACTCCCGGAAAGCCTCGTTGCGGACCGGGCGGGTGGAGAATAGACTGGCCGGGATGAACCGGATCCCCCTGCTTCTGGCGCTCCTGCTTCCCGCCACGGCCAAAGCCGCCGACGCCCCGCCGAACGTGGTGCTCATCCTGTCCGATGACCAGCACTGGCAGGACTACGGATTCATGGGACATCCGCAAGTCCACACGCCGCATCTCGACCGCCTGGCGGCGCAAAGCCTGACGTTCCGCCACGGTTACGTGCCCTCCAGCCTCTGCTGCCCCAGCTTGGCCACCATCATCACCGGCCGCTACCCCCACGAGCACCATATCACCAGTAATGATCCGGCCAAGCCTCCCGGGATCAAACCCGCCGCGTTTCAGTCTTCCCCGGCGTTTCTCCAAGGCCGCCAGCGGATGATCGAACATCTCGAGGCTTGGCCCACCCTGCCCAAACAGCTCGGGCAGGCCGGTTACCTCAGCTTCCAGACCGGGAAATGGTGGCTCGGGGATTTTTCCCACGGCGGGTTCACCCATGGCATGTCCAAGGGCGGCCGTCACGGGGACGACGGACTCGACATCGGCCGCAAAACCATGCAACCCATCTACGATTTCATCGGCATGGCGCGGCGTCAGGAGAAGCCTTTTTTCCTCTGGTATGCCCCCATGATGCCGCACGATCCCCACACGCCGCCCGCGCGGCTCCTCGACAAATACCGCGCCAAAACCCCCAGTCTGCCGGTGGCCAAATACTGGGCCATGGTCGAGTGGTTTGATGAAACCTGCGGGGACCTGCTCGGCCACCTCGAGCGCGAAGGCCTCGCGGAGAACACCATCGTCGTTTACATCACCGACAACGGCTGGATCACCGATCCGGTGAACGGGCGATACGCGCCGAAATCCAAGCAGTCTCCCTACGACGGCGGTTTGCGGACGCCGATCCTGGTGCGCTGGCCCGCGAACGCTGCCTTCGCGCCGAAAAGCAGCGATGTCCCGGTCATCAGCCTCGATCTCTTTCCCACCATCCTCAAGGCTTGCGGGCTGCCCCTTCCGGAGGGTTTGCCCGGGATCGACCTCGCCGACACCGCCGCAGTCGAGGCCCGCAAAACCCTGACCGGGGAATGTTTCACCCACAACTTCGTCGATATCGAAAACCCGGCCACCAGCCTGCGATGGCGCTGGATTCTGGAGGACGGTTGGAAGTTGATCGTTCCCGCCCCGCAAAATGAGGCCGGTGCTCCGGAACTCTATCACCTTGCTGCGGATCCTCACGAGGAGAAAAACCTCGTCGCACCGGAAGCCGCCCGGGTCCAAACCCTGCGGGCCAAGCTCGACACCTGGTGGCCCGGCACCCTCTGAGGTGGCGGCGGCCCGGGAATCAACCCGCCTCATACAACCGGAACAGGCCGGAGTGATCCAACTCACCCCCGTGGCAATCGTGCACGAAATGTTCCCATTGGGCCCGGCAATTGCGCAGGGTGGGGGAGTCGAATCCCAGTGACTCCGCCAATTCGCAGATCAGCCGCACGTCCTTGAGTTGTAGGGCCGAACGGCCACCCGGTGCAAAGTCCCGCCGCACCATGCGGTCGCCATGCAAGTCCAGGATCCGGCTGTCCGCAAATCCGCCGAGGAGCGCTTGGCGGACCTCGGCGCCGTCCAACCCGGCTAACTCGGCAAGGCGCAGGGCCTGGGCCACGGCGTCGATCGTCTGGGCTACGATCAGTTGGTTGGCCAGCTTGGTGACTTGGCCGGAACCGGGCGGCCCGAGCCGTGTGATCCGTTTGCCGACCGTCCGGAGCACCGGGAGCGCCCGGGCGAAATGCTCGGGGGAACCGCCCGCCATGATCGTCAGATTGGCCGCCTCCGCCCCCACCTGACCACCGGAGACCGGGGCGTCCACCCAGTTCAACCGGGCCGCGAAGCTCCGCGTGGCCGGAACCCCGGTGGTGCCGAAATCGATCACCAAGGCTCCCGGATCCAGCCCCTCGATCAAGCCGTCCGGGCCGAAGACGACCGCTTCCACCACCTCCGTTTGGGTGAGGTTGATCCCGATGATCCCGGACCCGACCGCGCGAGCCAGTTCCGGCAAGGTCGCCGCCGTTTGCAAACCATGGGCCCGGGCCGCCTCGAGGCGCTCCGGACTCCGGTTCCAGACCGTCACCTCCGCTCCGGCCCCGTGCAAATGCCGGGCCATCGGCCAACCCATGTTGCCGAGTCCAACGAATCCGATCTTTTCTCCTGCAAGCACTTTTTCCATGGTTGATCCCCTCCACCCCAACCGAAGTCCGGACGGAGCGCAACTTTTATCCCGCATTTCTCCAGCATCGCCTCGTCAGGCTTGACGTTCGGGCTTGGCGTATCCAAGGCTTTGAACCATGCAACGGATGGCGTTCCAGCGCAGGAAAAGGAGCGCCGGTCGCCTGCCTTGCCCCATGCATGCCATGATGATGCTCCAACGCCGCGCTCTGGCCTTGATCGCCGCTGTGTTCCTCCCCGCGGTTGCGGCTGGCGCGGACACCCCCCCGAACATCGTCGTCATCCTGGTGGACGATGTCGGGTTTTCCGACCTCGGTTGCTACGGCAGCGAGATTCCGACGCCGAATCTTGACCGGCTTGCGAGCGGGGGCGTGCGTTTCACGCAGTTTTACAACACGGCGCGGTGCAGCACCACCCGCGCCTCCCTCCTCACCGGGTTGTATCCTCATCAGGCCGGCATGGGCTGGCTCGACAGCAAGGTCGAGCCGCAGTCCAAGGGCTTCCATGGAAAATTGCTGCCCCGATGCGTGACAATCGCCGAGGTGCTGCGCGATGCGGGCTACTTCACCGCGATGACCGGGAAGTGGCACCTCGGCCAGCAAAACGGCACCCCGCCTTGGGAGCGCGGGTTCATGCGCTCGCTGAATTCAAAATTCGGAGAGGTCTTTTTCCCGCGCGAGGACGACAAGCCGGGCACCAGGATGCTCTACCTCAACGGGCGCGAACTCCCGAAGGATGCGCCGGAGATCGTCGTCGGAACGGACCGTAACTGGTATTCGACCGACCTCTTTACCGACTGGGGCCTGAAGTTCGTGGACGAGGCGCGGGCGGCAAAGAAGCCCTTCTTCCTCTACATCGCCCAAGGCGCCGCGCATTTCCCGCTGCGCGCCCCGACGGAGGTGATCGCGAAGTATCGCGGGAAATACATGGTCGGCTGGGACAAACTACGCGAGCAGCGCCATGCGAAGCAGAAGGAACTCGGCATCGTGGACCCGAAATGGACCCTGGCGCCGCGCCCACCCGAGGTCGCGGCCTGGGAGTCGCTCCATGAAACCCAGCGGGATCGTTTCGATCAGATGATGGCGACTTATGCGGCCATGGTGGATCGCATCGACGCCTCCGTCGGCCGCCTGGTCGCGGGTCTCGAGGAACGAGGCGAACTCGGCAACACCCTGATCCTCTTCCTGCAGGACAATGGTGGGAATGCCGAGGGCGGCCCGAACGGCACCACCAAAGGCCCCGGCGCGATCGGCAGTCCCCGGAGCTACGTGCTGCTCGGCATGAGCTGGGCGATGCTGAACAACACGCCATTCGCGCGCTATAAGCATTTCACGCACGAGGGCGGCATCAGCACGCCGCTGATCGCCCATTGGCCCGCGGGGATCGCCTCGTCGCGACACGGCGCGCTCGAACCACAGCCGGGTCACCTCGTGGACATCATGGCGACGTGTCTGGATCTTGCGGGGGTGGAATATCCGGCGGAGGTCAGCGGACGCCAAATCGAACCGCTGCAAGGCGTGAGTCTGCGCCCCGCGTTCGACGGCAAACCCCTCGCCCGCCCCGGGCCGCTCTTTTGGGAGCATGAGGGCAACAAGGCGGTGCGCGAGGGAAAATGGAAGCTCGTGCAGCGCCACAAGGCTGCCTGGCAACTCTTCGATCTGGAGGCGGACCGCACCGAACAACACGACCTGATCGGGCTGCATCCCGGGATCGCGTCCCGGCTCGAAGCGGCTTGGAACGGTTGGGCGCGGCGCACCCACGTGGATGAATGGAATGGCCCCGACCACACCGATTGGGGACAAGACATCAAATGAAAGAACCATCATCCCGCTTGACGGTTCTTCGGTGAAGGAGCGGTAGGATCCAAGTGGCTTCACGCGCGTGATCCCGCTGGCCGAAGTGTTGCTGGCGAAGCGGACCCAGACGCGGCCATGTTGCTTTGCGACCCCGGTAACCGTCTGGCCCCTCAATTCAAGGTCAGTGGCATTCCTTACGCGCTCCTCGTGGATCGGTCAGGCAAGATCCGCCGGGCCGGACATCCGGCGGACCTGACCCTCGTCTCGATCCGCGAGGCGTTGCGATAGGAATCCCTTGCGGGTCACTTGAGTTTCGCGAGGTATTTCTGTTGGTTGGCCTCGAATTTTTTCACGCAGGGTTTGCAGCAGAATTTGATCTCCTGCCCGTTGTAGACCTTGCTGACTGGCCCGCCCATGCTGTCGAGTTCGTTGCCGCTGACAAGGCAGACCTTGAGCGGATACGGCTTGGTCTTGGCGGCGACGGCCACTCCGGTGACCGAGGTGAACGCGAGCCCGAGGGCGAGCAGCGCGGTGGTGAACGAAGGGTGGATCGGTTTGGTTTTCATCGCTTGTCTATTCTGGTTGGTTTGTTGGTGTTTTTCCTCAAAAACGAAGCAGCACGCCGGCGCCGGTGCCATAGTCGGAATGGTGCGAGGTGGTGATCGCCAGATTGCGTGTCAGGGTAAAGTCCGCCCCGGTGCTCCACTCCCAGCGGCTGCCGGTATCATAAAACAGATCGCCCCACAGGCCGAGCCGCGGGGTGAGTTGAAAGCGTTTGGACAGGGTGAACCGGGCCTCGCCGTCGGAATCGATGCTGGAGTTCAGCCAGAGCATCAGGGGCAAGCGGTAGTTGATCCCGGCGAGGGCCCGGTCCCGGGCGTCTTCCATGTTGGTGATCCGATAGCCCGCGAAGGCCTGGAAGTTCATGTTGAAATAGCGTTGGTAGAGGAAGTCGACCTCGTATTCCGTGGTATCGACCTGCGCCCAGCCGGTTTCCCAGGCGAGCATCAGATCGTTCCCGGGATTCATCCAGGTGAGCAGACCCTCGCTCATGTGCGATTGCAGGGAGGCGGCGCCCCAGATATAGCCCGGGTCATGGGCGTGTTCGCCGAGACCTCCGGGCCCGGCGAGGTGATGGCGGGGCGGTGAGGAGGCTTCGGCGTGTGGCAGGGTTTCTTCCTCATAGCGGAAGACGCGGGCCATGCCGCTCATCATGTGATAGAGGATGTGGCAGTGGAACATCCAATCGAGTTCCTCGTTCGCCTCGAACTCGACGGTGCGCCGGCTCATCGGAGGCACATCGACGGTGTGTTTGAGCGGTGCACGCGCCCCCTGGCCCATCAGCAGGCGGAAGAAGTGGCCGTGCAAGTGGATCGGATGATGCATCATGGTATCGTTGACCAGTTCCAATTCGATGATCTCACCCCTCTTGATGTAGACATAGGGTTGCGCGGCAATGGTCTTGCCGTCGAAGCTCCAGATATAGCGGTTCATGTCCCCGGTCAGATGCAGGGTGATCTTCCGCCGGGGCAAGCCGGACGGAAGGGAAGTATCTTCGAGGGAACGGAGCAACCGGTAGGGTGAGCCGGGCCGCGGCAGCCGCATCGAGGCCATCGGATCCTCCTCCTGTTCCTCAAGCGCGAGATTCAGCATCTCGTCCATCTGGTAGAGATTCGGTCTGGGAGGCACCGCCGCCTCGTGAGGCTCTCCCGCGCCGAACCGGGCGCTGCTGTGACCGCTGCCATCCAGCGCCGTGAACCGGAGCTCGTGTTCCCCGTGTTCCGGAATGGTCAGGAGCAGATCATAGGTCTCGGCGATGGCCATCAGGAACATCGGCAGGCTCACCGGTTGCACCGGCGGGCCATCGGCGGCGATGATGGTGAGCGGACCGGCGGAGGAAGCGAGGTGGTAATAGGTGGCCGCCGAGGCGTTGATGACGCGCAGCCGCACCCGTTCCCCGGGCCGGCCTTCGATCTTCGCCTCGCGCCGTCCGTTGATCAGGAAGGCGTGATAGCCGACGTCGGACACATCCATCGGCAGCATCCGGTTCCACTCGCGTTTGACGTAGTCCTTGAAGTTTCCGGATTGCAGGGCGCCGAGGATGGATTGGGAATTGCGCCGCATCAGGCCGAAGTAGTCGCTCCCGCGCATCAGCATGCGCATCACTTCCTTGGGATCGGTGTCGGTCCAGTCGGAGAGGATCAGGACCTGATCGCGGTCCGCTGCCACCGGTTCACCGCCGCGCGGTTCGACCACGATGCCGCCGAAGACGCCGCTCTGCTCCTGAAGATGGGTGTGCGAGTGATACCAGTAGGTGCCGCCCTGCCGCAGCGTGAATTGGAAGAGGCGCGATTGCCCCGGGGCGATCGGCGGGGTGGTGACCCCGGGCACGCCGTCTTCCGGGTTCGGCAGCAGCAAGCCGTGCCAGTGGATGGAGGTCTCCTCGCGTTCGAGATCATTGTGCACCGTGATCCTCGCGAAGTCACCTTCCCGGAAACGCAACACCGGGCCGGGGATCGCTCCGTTGATGGCCAGCACCCGGACCGCTTTTCCGGCGGGGCTCTGCCAATCCCCGGAGATGTGCAGGTCGTAGGAAACCACCCGTTGGCCCGGCGCGGGACCGTTGCTTGCACCGAGCCCCGCGGCCGGGAGAAGCGCGGAAACCAGAAGAAAGAGGAAATGGGATGAAGGAAATTTCACGGGGAACCGGAGTCGGAGACCGGGGCGGATCGAGCCCGCGGGGCAGGGGATACCGTGAAGAAATCACGGCCTGAGGGCAGGAAGGGGCGGAGCCTTGCCGGGATCAGGTGAGCAAGGTGCAGAACAGCAACGGCAACCGCACGGCTGGAAGCGCGCGTCCCGGCAGGGGAGGGCCGGGCCTCGTGAAAGGGGCGTTTCCTCCGGAGGATAACGGAGCGCACGGGAAACCGGGCGCAACCTCCGTCCAAACCGCCGGCGGGACCGGATCACGGGGACTCGAAACCGGCGGCCAAGGGGCGGGCTCCGGCCCGCGCTCCCGGTCCGGAGCGTGATGGCAGCAGCATCCCGGCGCATCCGGACCGGATTCCTGACAGCACGGCAGCGGACACCTGCCGCACCCGGATTCATCGGAGGCGCACGGAGATCCGGCGGCAAGGGGAGCGCACTGGAGCAGCAGCAAGGCCGGGATCAGCAGGATCTGGAGGGCGCGACCCATCACCTGACCATCATGCCCGGGGAGATCGGTGAAATCAAGAGGATTGCGTTGCGCTTCTCCGCGCATTGGTTGCGATCGGTTCCCCTAACCGCAGGAAATTGCCTTGTACGAACCCGCCCGCCCGCGAGTCGCCGGGCGGCGCGGGATGGTGGGATACGACCCAGTGGGCAAATGCCGCATTGTGACGATCCCGCCGCCTGTCCAGAGCCCGAGTTTTTCGGTATCCAGATTGATGAGCAAATCGGCGCGTCCCGCTTCACCCCAGCCGTTCGGATCTTTTTGGGAGAGCAGCCCTTGGGCGAACTCCGTGTAGTCAAGGTTGAACGCAAAGCCGCGCTCCGCGAGGTGGCTGCGCACCCCGCCCCAGTCTCCGGTGAGCCGGTCTGAATAGGGGACCGGATCGGCGGCCGAGACCCCATCCAGCGGATCTGCGACCCATTTGACGTCATTCCTTCAAGGTTGTGGTCTGATTTCGTGGATTTCCTGCCGCCGCCGCGCCCCCCCTTGCAGCAGCTGCCGCTTCACCGTGCTGAAATCGATCTTTTTCAAATCGAGCTTCTGGATCTGGCGGTTGTCCATGGTATGGAAGTAGAGGGCCCGGTTCTTGAGGTCGGAGGCCGTGGTGATTTGGGTGGCGCTGGCGATGTCCCGGGCGATTTTCTCCGGGGCCGCCGTCGCCCCGACGGGGATGTTGAAGTTGTCAAGGATCCGGAAGGCTTCGAATACCGCGTCCTCCGCCTTCTCGAGTGGGCGGGCCGAAGCGGTGAGTGCCAGAGCGCGGACGAATCGGGACGGAGGGGTGAAGTCCCCGGGAAGCCCCATCAATCCGGATCCGCCGCCCAGCGGGGCCAACGGCAGCCCATCGAGGGTCACCGCCTGTTTGGGAGCACCCGACAAACCGAGATAATTGCGCAAGTTCGTCAGGTGCCAGTCGTATTCGGGCGAGTTGCTGATGACTCCGCGCAACGCGTCGTAGACCTTGATCTCGCCACCGTTGACAATCTCCACCACGATGCAGGCGCCCGTCTCATCCGCGATCTTCCAATGAAACGGCAGGGGAGCGCCGCCAAAACGCGGGTCTTCCACATTGACCACCCGCACGTCCCTGAGGCGCGCCCGCACTTCTTCGACGCTTTTGAAGGAGGAGAGCAACCACCGCATGAAGTCCCCCACGCTCAGGGAGCGGTCGGCCAGTGCCGCATCGTAAGCGGCGAACGAGGCATACCCCGGAAAGTAGTAGACCCCCACGTAGAGGCCCATCTCGTTGATGGCGTCCGGCCCGTATTCTTCACCATACGCCGTCAGGGAAATGAAGCCATAACGCCCCGTCCAGCGCAGCCCGTTCTCGCCCCCCGGGGTCAGACCGGTGAACTTCTCGGCCCTCGGGAAGACCACAAGGGTGTCGTGGTGCGCGTCACCCAAGGCCCATTCCACGGTGCGTGCGCAGATCACGGAGCCATCGGACGCCCGGAGCGAAATTCCGGTGCAAGGCTCGGCCGATCTCGGTGTTCCGAGCGCTAAGGCCATGGCCAGAACCTTCCAGTTTCTGAAATGTTGCTTCATCGGAATCAGGGAACGACCCGTCCCTCCCACACGGAATTTCATCAGTCAAAACCTTATCCGCGTCTCTCCAAGGCAATCGTGCGGAAATCCGGATGCCCGCCCCGTGAACCATGGGGGAGGGGATCCAAATCCGCGGACCGCTTCCGCCCGGATTCGGCTTGACCCCGGTTCGTGGGGACGTTTCATAAAGGGTTTCAGCATGAAAATCATCATCACCGGTGGCGGCGGTTTCCTCGGCTCGCGGCTTTGCGCGAAACTTCTCGAGCGGGGCACGCTCACCGGCGCGTCCGGGCGGGCGGAATCGATCCGGGAGATCGTGCTGTTCGACGCGTTCTTCGCGCGGCCGTCCGACGATCCGCGGGTCCGGCAGATGGCGGCGGACATTGCGAGCCGGGAGGCGGTGTTTGCGGCCGTCGGACCCGATGCCGACGCGATTTTCCACCTGGCCTCGATGGTGAGCGGGGAGTGCGAGGAGCGTTTTGACGATGCCCTCCGGGTGAATCTGGATGGCGGGCGCAACGTGTTCGAAGCGGCCCGGGCCATGACGGGGAAACCGCGGGTGGTGTTCGCCAGCAGCATCGCCACGTATGGCGGGGAGGCCATGGTCGAGGAAAACCATGACCGCACCAAGCTGACGCCGCGGACCACCTACGGGATGACCAAAGCGATTTGCGAACTCCTGGTCAACGATCACTCGCGCAAGGGCCATTTCGACGGTCGCTCGGCTCGTCTCCCCACGGTCATTGTCCGGCCGGGCAAACCGAATGCCGCCGCCTCCAGCTGGGCGAGCGGGATGTTTCGGGAGCCGCTCAGCGGCATCGATTGTCCGCTCCCGGTGCGGCGCACCCAGTGCCACCCGATGACGGGATACCGCACGGTGATCGACTCCCTGATCGCCCTCCATGAAGTGCCGGAGGAGAAGCTGGGGGACGACCGGGCGTATGTGCTGCCGGCCCATCGAGTTACCCCGGAAGCGGCGGAGGCCGTCGTGCGCGAGGTGGCCGGGGAACGCGGCTTGAGGGCGGGCCGGATCATGGATGCCTTCGATGCCCGGATCCAAGGGATCGTCGACAACTGGCCGCAAGCGGTGGACGGCTCCCGTGCCGCCGCCTTGGGACTACCGCAACCGCCGTCGTTGCGGCGGATCGTGGAGGAGTATGTGGAGGACTACCTGTGACGGGCGGGGTGGGGGACCCACCCGATCTCTGGCGAGGATGGCAAGCGCCCGGAAGGAGGGCGGAGGAGATCAATTGCCCTTGGATTGCTTCGCCAAGACGGGGGTCTTGACGTGCAGATCCTCCAGCCCGGTGACAGAGCTGCGCTCGTAACCGCCGCCCAACGCCCGGTAGGCCTTGACGTAGGCACTGAGTTGTTGCTGCTTCAGTTCCACCAGATCCATTCTGGACTCGAGGGCATCCCGCTGGGTGAACAGGACTTCGGTGTAATCCGCCCGGGCAGAATTGAAGAGCTGCCCGGCGATGCCCACGGAGTCTGTCAGGGCTTGGACTTGCTTGCTCTTCAATTCGAAGCTCGCGGTGTAATTCTGAATTTGTGAGAGTTCGTTGAGAACCTCGACGTAGGCGGCCAGGACGGTCTGCTGGTAATTGTAAATGGAGGCCACCTGTGAGGCGGTGGCTCCTTTGTAGGCGGCCTTGATGGCACTGCGATTGATTAACGGCCCCACGACGTCCGCTGCGGCCCGGTAGGCGACGGACTCCGGGGTGGTCAGAATGGACGCCGCCCGGTAGGACTCCAAGCCGAGGGCTCCCATCACGTCCAAGGAGGGATAAAACCGGGCACGGGCGGACTTGACATCCAGACCGGCGGCCGCGAGTTCCAATTCCGCCTGGATGATGTCCGGACGCTTGCTGAGCAACTCCACGGGTGTTCCGGCATTGATCGCTTGAAACTGCTTGCTCACGAACAGGGCCGGATTGCGCTCGATCGGTTGGGGATAGCGGCCGGCCAGGAAGTTGAGGTGGTTCTCTTTCACCACGATATCCTGCTGGATGGCGTAAAGGTGACTTTGGTTTTTGAGCACCTCGGCCTCAAAGCGTCGCACGGCCAATTCGGTGGCCTTCGCGGCCGCCTTTTGCTGCTGCACGGCCTTCAGCGCGTCCTGCTGGATTTGGATGGTTTGCTTGATGAAGGCCAGTTGGTTGTCGAGCGCCAGCAATTCGTAGTAGGTCTCCGCCATCTCCGAGACCAGCTTGGTCACCATGAAACCCCGGCCCTCTTTCGTGGCGAGGAAACGCAGAATGGCGGCGTCCCGTTCATTGCGGAGTTTGCGCCAGATATCGACCTCCCAACTGAACCCAGCTCCCAAGCCGAGTTCGGAGAGGGGCTCGGGGAACTCCTTGCCGGGTTTGATCGGCAAATTCTCCTCGACAGCCCCGTCCCGCGTGAAGCGTCCTGGTTTCTCGAGGCCGGCACCGCCCCCGAGGGTCACGAAGGGAAGATACGCACCCTTGCGACCGATGACCTCGGCTTTGGCGGCGGCGATCTCTTGAAGGAGGATATTCAGCTCCTGATTGTTGTCCAAGGAAGCCCGGATCAGGCCGGTTAACACCGGATCGGCAAAAAATTCCTCCCATGACAGGGACGCCGAGTTTTTGGCACCACCGCCAGACGGGTAGTTGGCCGGGACCGGGGCCTCGCTGGAAGGCTGGGCCGGCTGGCCGGGTTCACACACATGAAGCACTGAGCAGCCGACAGTGCCGAACAAAGCCAGGAGGCCCAGGGCCGCGGCACCGATGGTGGTCTTGGACCCGCCGCGCTGCCCCCCGTGAAGAGGCGCCGGAGCGAAGGAATGGTTCAGACCGATGTGCGCTGGAAAGTTCCCGATCATGGCTTCGGCCTTTTTATGATTTCAAATGTCCGCAGTCTGGGTTCCTTGCGACCTTCGCGATGTCTTGGCAAGGAAATTTTTAGAAGAACCTCCCCTTGTCCTGACAAAGCCTCAAGTTGTGGAAATGTCAAGCCTGCCAAACGATTAAGTCTCCTTAGGGGTTGGCAGGGCCGTTGCGGCGGACTCAATCCCGTTGGGCATCGTGGTGGCTTTCCGGAACCGCGTGTTCGAGCGTCTCGCTGAGCGGTTCGTCCACTTCATCCTTCAAAATCTTCCTCCCATCAGCCATCTTCCCAAAGAGATAATACAAGCCGGGGATGACCAGCACGCCAACGACGGTTCCGAGGATCATCCCGCCGGCACCGGTGGTTCCGATGGTGCGGTTTCCGATCGCCCCGGCCCCGGTCGCGAACACCAGCGGGATGAGGCCCGCGATGAAGGCGAAGGAAGTCATCTGGATGGGCCGGAAACGCAACTTCGCTCCTTCCACTGCCGCGTCGATGAGGGACAAGCCCTCCCGGCGGCGTTGCACGGCAAACTCGACGATCAGGATCGCGTTCTTCGCGAGGAGACCCACGAGCATGATCAAGCCGATCTGCGCGTAAACGTCGTTGGCCAATCCCATGGCCTTGAGGAAGAAAAATGATCCGAAGACGCCCACCGGCAGCGAGAAGATGACTGAAAAGGGGATGATGAAACTCTCGTATTGCCCGACGAGCACGAGATACACAAAGGCAACGACGATGAGGAAGATGTAAATAGCCTCGTTACCTTTCCGGGACTCATCATAGGAAAGGCCGGACCAGTCGATCGCATACCCACGAGGAACGACGCTGGTGTCGGCGGCCACCTCCTGGACAGCTTTGATGGCCTGACCGGTGCTGAATCCCGGTGCCGGCGCCCCCTGAATGACTGCGGCGGGATAGAGATTGAAGCGGTTGATCTCATTCAGGCCCTGGCGCTTTTTGATCGTCATGAAGGCGGAGTAGGGCACCATGTCACCCTTGTCGTTTTTGACGAACATGTTGCTCAGATCCTCCGGCATGCGCCGGAATTCGGGCCAGGACTGCACGTAGACTTTGTAGAACTGGTTGAAGAGGATGAAACCTTGTTCGTAGGTGCTGCCGATAAGGATGTTCAGGTTGTCCAGAGCCGTTTCAATGGAAACGCCCTTCTGCATGGCCACGTCGTTGTTGATGAGCAGTTCGTATTGCGGGTAATTCGCGGAATAAAAGGTGAAAAGGTTCTTTAGTTCCTTCCGCTGTTTCAGCGCGGCGATGAAGTCTTCCGTCACCTGACCGAGTTTGGCGTAGTCCGCCACACTGGACTGGGTCTTGTCGAGAAGCACGAGGGAGAAGCCCCCGGCGGTGCCAAAGCCGGGAACGGCGGGCGGTTCAAAGAACTCGAGCTTGACGTTGGAGAGGCGCTGACACTTTTCCTCAAGCTCCTCGATGATCTGGCGGGCGGTCTTCTTGCGCTCGTTCCAATCCTTGAGGTTGAGAATACAGGTTCCGGCGTTCGATCCCCGGCCTTCGGTCAGGACTTCGTAACCGGCCAGGGAGGTGACGGAGGTGACCTCCTCCAATTCACGGGCGATCTTTTCCAACTCCTGAGACTTGGCGTTGGTGTATTCGAGGGTGGAACCCGCGGGTGTCTGGAGAACGGCGTAGATGATGCCCTGGTCCTCTCCCGGAATGAAGCCGGTGGGCAGCTGCAGGTTCACCATGACCAAAGCCGCGACGAAGGCTCCGATGATCGCAAGGGTAAGGACCCGGCGCGTAGCGATTCCGCGGACGACGGCGGCGTAGCCGAGCGTGACCTTCTCCACGGCGAAATCGAAAGGTTTGCGGAGGAAGGGGAGGAGAATGAAGAGGAAACCGAGCGGCCCCCAGAGGTGGTAGGCGAGATAGGTCACCCCGCCCAGAACCAGCAATCCGCCCGCCCCGAAGAGGATTTTGGTTGCCAAGCTCTTGGGTTTCGGGGCATGCCCGTCCCCGGTCGTGTCGTGCGGTTTGAGAATCATCGCGCAGAGCACCGGGGTAAGCGTCAGGGCGACGACGCCGGAGAGGATGATGGACGTGGCCATCGTGATCCCGAACTGCTTGTAGAACTGCCCGACCGGGCCCGGGATGAAGGTTACCGGAACGAACACGGCGGTCATCACGAGCGTGATGGCAATGATCGCCCCGCTGATTTCGTGGAGCACCTCCATGGTGGCCCGGTAGGGAGACAGGTGTTTCGCCGCCATTTTGGCGTGAACGGCTTCGACCACCACGATGGCGTCATCCACGACGACCCCGATGGCCAGAACCATGGCGAACAGCGTGATAAGGTTGATGGAAAGGCCCATCAGCTGGAGGAAGAAAAAGGTGGCAATGAGAGAGACCGGGACTGCCAGAGTGGGGATGAGGGTGGACCTGAGATCCCCGAGGAACATGAACACCACCAGGGACACCAGAATGAAGGCCTCGATCAGGGTGTGGACGACCTTTTCGATGGAGGCATCCAAGAAATTGGAAACATCATAGGCTAACTCGTAATCCATGCCCGGGGGAAACGACTTCTTCATCTCCTCCAGCTGTTCCTTGATCCGCTCAATCACCTCGGCGGCGTTGGAACCGGGCGCTTGCTTGAGCACGATGGAAGCGGTCGGGTGCCCGTTGATGTCCGAGTAGATATCGAAGAACTCCGAACCCAACTCGATTCCGGCGTGCTCATGCTTGTGGGTTTTCGGGTCGCCGTTGGGCTCCGGCACGCCTACGTAATCCGGACGCGCCTTTGGCGGCACGCAGACATCCTTGAGGCGCAGGATCTCGCCGTTGGGGTTGGCGCGCAGAATGATGTCCCCGTATTGCTCGGGTTTGTTGTATCGTCCTATGTAGGTGAGAACATACTCCGTGGATTGCGAGGTCATCCCGGTGGCCTGCCCGAGGCGGCCGGGTGAACCGATGATGCTTTGCTCGCCCACCGCCTTCATGACGTCTTCAACCGAGATGTTGTAGGCCCGCATCCGCTCCGGATTCAGCCAGATGCGCATGGCAAAGCTCCGATTGCCCAGGTTGCGGGGCAAACCCATGCCCTGGATCCGCTTCAGCTCGGGCATGATGTAGACGTTGGCGTAATTGTAGAGATCCTTCTGGTCGGCGTTGGGATCCGTGCTGAACAAGTTGACATACATCAACATGCTGGGGACCACCTGACTGACGAGGATCCCTTCCCGAACCACCAGGGGCGGCAGACGGCTCAACATGATGTTGACCCGGTTCTGCACGTTGACGACGTTGATGTTCGGGTCCGTGCCGGGTTCGAAATAGATCGTGATCGTCGCCTCGCCGGCGCTGGTGGCGGAGGATACCATGTAGCGCATGTCCTGAACGCCATTGATCGACTGTTCCAGGGGGATGAGCACGGCGTCCACCAAGACGTTGGCGCTGGCGCCCGGATAGGCGATGGAGACCATCACGGTCGGAGGCGCGATGTCAGGAAACTGGGCGATGGGCAGGGTTTTGATCCCCAACATACCCAGGAACAGGAGGATGATGGAAATGACAATGGCCAGCGCGGGCCGATAGAGGATCTGCGTGAACATGATGTGGAAAGTCTCCCGGTTTTCCGAGTGGGTCGAGGGTCGGATGGGATGCTTATTCCGCGTGGAACTTCTGATGCGTCAACACTTCGTCCGGCTTGTGGAAGTCGTATTTGACCTTCTGCCCTTCGTGAACATGACGCACGCCGTCGAGGATAAACTTGTCCTCCAGCGAGAGACCTTCCTTGAGAACAAAAACGTCCTCCAGTTCGTGGGCGATGGCGATGGGTTGTTGATGGACGACATCGTGTTCATCGATGCGCCACACGAACTGCTTGTCCAGAATCTCGAACGTCGCGCGTTGCGGGATGACGATGGCCTTTTGCAGATTGCGGTGAATCAGAATGGTGCCTGTCTGGCCATGACGGAGCACGCCATCGGGATTGGGAAAATCGGCCCGGAAGGGAATGTTTCCGGTCTCGTTGTTGAACTGACCTTCGACCGTGACGGAGTTGCCGGGATTGTGGTTGAAAGTGTTGCCGTCGGCAAGGCGCAGCTCGATGGTCGAGTTTTTCAGTTCGATGCGGGAGCGGTCCGTCGTCTTGCCCTGAATTGCGAGGAATTCAAAGTAGCGGGCCTCGGGGACGTTGAAATAGACCCACATGACGCTGGTATCGGACAGGCTGGTGAGGAGGTCCTCTTCTTTGACGAGGCTGCCCTGTTGTTGATACTGGCGGTCGATGAGGCCGGGGAATGGGGCCTTGATCGAGGCAAAGCCCAACTCGGCCTGCGCCAGCTTCACTTCCGCCTCGGCTTTGGCCAGTTCGGCCTTTTTCAGTTTCACTTCCTGTTCCGAAACGACCCCCTTGCCGAACAGGTTCATGGTGTTGTCGTATTCGACCTGGGCGCGCAGCGCTTCCGCTTGGGCCGCGGCCAATTTGGCTTCGTAAAGGGGTGGGTAGAGCTGGAAGATCACCTCCCCTTGCTGCACCATCTGGCCTTCCTTGACCTTGACTTCCTCCAGATAGCCCTCGACCAAGGCGCGGATTTCAATGTGACGCCGCGCATGGATCTGGCAGACGTATGGCTGGGTGATCGTGACGTCCGTGGACTTCGGGCTCGTGGCGACGAGTTCGACTTCCTCCTCGTGCTCCGCGTGTTCCGCGTGCTTTTCGGGCTTTTTCGATTCCTTGCCGTCGTTGCCAAGGCAAAGGCGCGGGGTGGTCAGCGCCAGCAGGCCGACGATGAAGAGGGAGTTGCAAGTTGCGACAGTCAGCATCTTCGAGATGATTTGGCCCTTACTTAATCACAAGCGGAATCGCATTCCTATCGCCTTTGGAGGGGATTTTTCATGACCCTTCCGGGGGGGCGTCGGCGCTTCCGCTCTCCCGCCCGCGCGTCACCGATCGGCGCGGGAGGTTGGGGACTCAACGGGCGGCAGGGGCCGGTCTGCCACACAACCGAAACCCAACGATTCCCGACTCTTCCGTCAAGGGTTTTGGAGCCTGAGAGTCAGGGGACGGAGCTTTCGGTCATGGGTTCGCGGAACGCACGCTCGGGCCATCGACCCATTGCGGGGGGATCATGATTTGCCGGGGCACTTCCGGCACCCCGTGCTCGTGTTGGGAGAGTTGGGTGACCACCAAATCCACCGCCGCCGCCGCCAGGTGTTCCCGGCGCTGGTAGATGCCGGCGAAGGCGCGCATCCGCGGGATCCAATCGTGGACCACGAAGCCGATGTCCCGCGGGATCTTGAGCCCAAGGCGCTCGAGCCATCCCGGAATGTGGGTGTCGAACGAGATGAGGGCGTCCGGCTCATGGGTGCTCATCCAGGTGGCAAAGGCGTCGAATCCCAGCCGGAGGTCGTTGTGCGGCATCAGGAGCAACGGCACCCGGTTCCGCGGCGGGATTTCCTGTTGCCAGTGGAACAGCCCGCCGCTGTAGCCGAATTGTGAACGGTTGACGATCCAACGGGTGACCGCCACGCCAATCCGCCGGTAACCCCGTGCGACCAACTCCGCAACGGCGGTCTGGATGCCCAGGGTCATGTTTCCCGCCGTCATGTGCAGGGCGGGTTCCCTCATCGCGTAGCCAAAGGCCACGGCCGCAAAAGGCGCGTAGTCGAGTTCCGCGCAGGGGAGCCGGACGCTTTGAGGCGAGACGATGACCCCCTCACACCCCCGGGCGTGGAGGACTTTCTGCAGTTTCTCCGGGGTCAGCCCGTCTTTGCCGAGGGTGAATTCCTCGACGGCGTAGCCGTGGCCGTGCGCCCTGGCCCGGATCGGCTCGATGGGCACGTATTGGTAGGAATCACCCAGCAAATGATCTTCCGGCACATGCTCGCGGATGACGGCGATGACCGCCCGCACCCGGCCCTGTTTTCTCCCCCGGACGAGCTGCATCATGCGCGTGAAGTGCGGGTCCGGCTGGTAGTTGAGCCGTCTGGCGGCCGCTTCCACGCGGGCCCTCGTCGCTTCCCTGACCTTCGGTGATCCGCGAAGCACGCGGGAAACGGTCATGGAGGACACCCCGGCCGCGAGGGCGATGTCCTTGAGCGTGGCCGGGGGTTTCGGGTTCAAGCGTGTTACGATAACACAAAAGCGGACTGTTCCAACGGAGGCGGCGGCGATATTCTCCGCTCCCATGAAACACCTCCTCATTCTCTGCGGATGCCTCGCTGCCCTCTCCTCCCCGGTGGCGCGGGCGGAGCGTCCGGCCGATCCTGACCGCGTGTGGCAGGGAATCCCGGGGCTGGAACGGAGCGCGGGCGGGCGGGTCTTCCTCTCCTGGTTCTCGGGCGGGCCGAAGGAACCGGCTCCGGAGAACGAGGTCTTGCTCTGCTGGAGCGATGACGGCGCGAAGACCTTCAACGCGCCGCAGGTGATGGCGGCGCCGGTGGACGGCAGCCGCTGTTACGACCCGACGCTCTGGATCGATCCCAAGGGAAGGCTCTGGTATATTTTCAACCGCGGGAACAAGGACACGGCGCAGCACGACGTCCGGGCGCGGATTTGTGCGGAGCCGGACGCGGAGAGGCCGGTCTTCGGGGCGGAGTTCCGGGTGGGTTATGACGTGCCCTTCGCCTTCCGGATGAACAAGGTCACGGTGCTTTCGTCCGGGGAGTGGGTAATGCCGGTGACGCTGGCCCGCAACCCGGTCCACGCGTGGAGCACCGGCTACGACGACCGTCAGGAGCCCACTTTGCACGGGGTGGGGATCTCCACCGACGAGGGCAAAATCTGGAAGTTGCACGGTGCCGTCAAATCGAGGCCATGGGCCTTGGAAAACATGATCGTCGAGCTGAAAGACGGCCGGCTCTGGATGCTGATCCGCACGAGCGCCGGCGTGCTGTGGCAGAGCCATTCCGCCGACAAGGGTCGCACCTGGAGCGCCGGCCGGCCCAGCGAAATCGCCAGCCCCGGCTCGCGGTTTTTCATCCGCAGGCTGGCCTCGGGCAATCTGTTGCTGGTGAATCACCACCGGTTCAGCGGGCGCAGCCACCTCACGGCGAGGCTCTCCACCGACGATGGCGCGACGTGGAACGACGGACTCCTGCTCGATGAACGGGCGGGCGTTTCCTATCCCGACGGAGCTGAGGACCGGGACGGGTTGATCCGGATCACCTACGACCGCGATCGCGGCGGGGCGGGGGAGATCCTTTTGGCCACCTTCAAGGAGGAGGATGTCCGGGCCGGCCGGGATGTTTCGGGCGCGGTCAGGTTGAAGCAAGTGGTGAACCGGCTCGACAAGCCGTCCCTCGTGCCCCGGGGCTGGGATCCGGCGCTGGCGGGTGATCGGGTGATGGGTCGGCTCATCCGCGTCACCCCGCCGCAGGCCAAAGGAGCGCACGACGCGGAGTTCGTTTGCGTGGGAGAGCGGGCCTATATCGTGGAGCACGACAACGACCTTGAGCCGGGGCACGGGGCGGGGGCGGCGATGTATTGCGTGCTCACGGTGGTGAACCTGAAGACCCTGCGGGTGGAGAAAACCTATCCTCTGGCGAAGGCGGGCGAGCGATTTGCCAATGTCACCCTGCCCAATGCCGAGATCTTCGTCCCGCGCGTCATCCGCAAGGACGAGCACACCTTGCGCACCTATTTTTGCAGCCAGCCCGCCAGGGAACAAGCGGTGACCTGGTATCGCGATTTCGATCTGCGCGCGAACGCCTTCGCGCCGGAGATCCACAAGGCCCGCCTGAAGACGTCGGCCGGCACCTTTGACATGGAGCCGCGTCATTTCCATGCCGACGCCGCGGCCCGGGGCTTCACGAAACCGGCGGTGAACAACGGCCTCTATATCTTTGATTCGTTCAAGGAGTTCGACGGCCGGATCCACGTGGCGCTCAACAATTTCCCGGGGAAACAGAACGCCTTGGCGGTCTTGCAAGACGACTACGCCACGTTCGAAGTCATCGGCCACTACAACGAACCATTGAGCCGCCAGCTCAGCGAGTCCGCGGTGAATCGCCTGCCGGATGGCACGTGGATGGCCATCTGCCGCGACGACTCGGGGAACTACCATTTCACCACGAGCCGGGACGGCAAAACCTGGACCGTCGCGGAGCCGAAGCCCTTCGTCCCCAACGGACTGAACTCCAAACCGACCTTCGACCGATTCGGCGGGGTCTATTATCTCGGCTGGCAGGAGAATACGAGGATCGGGAACTGCAACCGCAGCGTCTTCAACGTGGACATTTCCCGCGACGGCAAAACCTGGCAACGCAAATACCGGTTCGAGACCCCGCACTCGTTCCAATATCCCACGTTTCACGAGCATGAGGGAACGATCTGGCTCAGCGTGACCCAAAGCGATCACGGCGGGTCCTCCGACCGGATCATGTTCGGCAAGCTGGAAACAACCGGGGAATTCGAAGCGCAAAAAGGCCTTCAGCGCATCCGGTGGCCCGCGCCGCCACCGCCGCCGCCGGCCCTGATGAAGCCCGGAGTGAAGCTCTTCACGGACCGCGAATACGTCATCGCCGCGCTGCCCGATGCCGTCCGGGATCTGCCTTTCCATCGCACCGGTATTGAGAAAACCGAGGTGGAGGTGAAGCGGGCCGGAACGCTGTTCGCGCTCAGTCCGACTCCGCGCCCCGGAGCCGCCAGCCAGGAGGCGGCGTTGCTGAGGGCCGGCTTCACGAAGGTTGAGGGCACCGAAACCCAACTCTTTCCCGGCGAGATCAATCGCGTGACCCTCTACCGCAAAGAGGCCGGGGCCGGCGAGCGGCTCCGCTTCGCCAAGATGGTCGTATTGATCGCGGGTCCAGGCGCCGAACTCGCCGGCCGGGAAGCGGCGCCCCCGGGCCCCTGGGCCGCCAACGACGGCGAGACGCTCCCGAACGGAATCGTGCTGCCGAAGGTCTGGCCCCCGGATCACCGCGAACCGGACTCGGCCGAGCCGATGCCGGTGCCGTATCTGCGGGATCCACCACCGGTCATCCCGATCGACGTCGGCCGCCAGTTGTTCACGGACGATTTTCTGATCGAGGAGACCACGCTCCGGCGGACCTTCCATCAGGCGGAGAAGTTCGGGGGCAACCCGGTGTTCCGGGCGGAGACGCCGCGCGAGCTGGGTTCCTCCACGGGGGGTGGCGAGCCGGCCAACGGGGCGGTGACCTACCTCGGGCATGGCGGGCTGTTCTTCGATCCGGGAGAACGCCGGTTCCAGCTCTTTTACACCGCCGGATGGCGCGGGCCGTTTTCGCTGGCGACGAGTCCGGACCTGAAGACCTGGACGCGTCAGGGGGAACTCCTGCCGGAGGGCTTGCGCTGGACGGGACCGCGGCCGGCCGGGGGCGGCTCGGACAACTGCGTCTGGCTGGATCTGAACGCCAGGACCCCGGAGGAGCGCCTGAAATACCTGACCTGCTGGGAGCATGTCCCCGTGGCACAGCGGCCCCCGGGATTCCACCACTCGTTGCAAGTCTCGGACGGCAAGACGTGGTCGGACGCGGTGCCGACCACCTCCGCGGCGGGAGACTATTGCTCGTTTTTCCACAATCCGTTCCGCGGCAAGTGGGTCTTCAGCATCAAGAGGGGAACCTCGCGCGGACGCAGCCGCTTTTACTTCGAGAGCGACGACTTCCTCCAGGGCGGAGACTGGCAACGGGACGTGTATTGGACGGGCGCCGACCGTCTGGATGCGCCCGAACCCCTGGGCGGCTATCCCGGGGCGGGGGACGCGCCACAACTCTACACCTTGAACGCGGTCGCTTACGAGAGCCTCATGATCGGTCTCCACGCCATCCATCGCGGACCGGAAAACGGGATTTGCTCCCAAGGCGGTTTCCCCAAGTTGACGGATCTCGAATTGGGCTTCAGCCGCGACGGCTTTCACTGGGATCGCCCGGATCGCCGCGGCTTCCTCCGGGGATCACGGGTCGACGGAGCCTGGGATCGCGCCTACCTGCACGGGACGGCGGGCGTGATGGTGATCCTCGATGACGCGCTCGTGTTTCCGTATTGCGGCTTTTCCGGTCTCGCCCCGGATGGCCGGCGCGGGATGTATAGCGGGGCTGGCATCGGTCTGGCTACCCTGCGCCGCGACGGGTTCGCGAGTCTCGATGGGCCCGGCCGGCTGACGACGCGCCCGGTCAAATTCCAAGGGAAACATCTCTTCATGAACCTGGATGGCGAGGTGCGGGTGGAAGTGCTGGATGAGGAAGGAAAACTCCTTGCGGAGTCTCCGCCCCAGACCGTGGACTCGACCAAGCGTCGGATCGGGTGGACCGGGCGCGCGGATCTTGCGGCCTTCGCCGGGATGCCGATCCGATTCCGCTTCCATCTCGGCAAGGGCGCGCTTTACGCCTTCTGGGTCACTTCGGACGAGGGCGGAGCCAGCCACGGATATGTCGGCGCCGGCGGCCCGGCGTTCCAGGGAACGCGGGACCTCGGTGAACCCTGAGAAGCCCCATGGAGAAATGCCGCGCTGGAACGCGCGGGGATTGAACGCCGGGACACGGGCCCCCTCTAACCGCAGGTCCGTTCTCCAACCTTTGCAGTCCCCAGCCGCCCGCCGCCATGCCCACCATCCAGTTTTTGGAGGGATCCCTCCAAGGCCAGACCTTCGAGCTTGATGCCCTCGGAGCCACGCTCGGTTCGAGCGACCGCTGTGAACTTCAAGTGGCCGACGAGGGGGTCTCACCCAAGCACCTCACCCTGCAGCACGAACGCGGGAATTGGGTTCTCCGGGACCTTCGCAGCAAACAGGGAACCACGGTCAATGAGCAGCCGGTGCGCGAGACGCAACTGGCCCAGGGGGATTTGGTCCGGCTGGGCACCGCCGCCTTCCGGTTCCGGCTCTCCGCGGCGGAGGCGCCTTCCCTTCCCCCCGCGGGCCCGGCCCCGACGCTGCGGGCGGCCATGCGGCAGGAAGTGCCGGCCCAGACCGAGCTTTCCGCCGGAGACAAGGCCACGATCGACGAACTGCGGGCCACCTACGAGCGGTTGGTCGCGGAGATCAGCCAGGTCATCGTCGGCCAGCATGAGGTCATCGAGGAAGTGTTGATGGCCATCTTCTGCAAGTCCCACGCGCTTTTGGTGGGGGTCCCCGGGCTGGCCAAGACGCTCTTGGTGAGCACCATCAGTAACGTTCTCGAGCTGTCCTTCAAGCGGATCCAGTTCACCCCGGACCTGATGCCGGCGGACATCACCGGCACGGAGGTGCTCGAGCAAGACCGGACCACGGGCGGGCGCGCCTACCGTTTCGTGCATGGCCCCATCTTCGCCAACATGGTTTTGGCGGACGAGATCAACCGGACCCCGCCCAAGACCCAGGCGGCGCTGCTGGAGGCGATGCAGGAGCGGCATGTCACCATCGGGGAAGCCACCCATGAGCTGCCCCGTCCCTTCTTCGTTCTGGCCACCCAGAATCCGATCGAGCAGGAGGGGACCTATCCGTTGCCCGAGGCGCAATTGGACCGGTTCATCTTCAACATCCGGGTCGGGTATCCCACCGCGGAGGAGGAACAACTCATCATCAAAAGGGTCACGAGCACCTATTCGGCCCATCCGACCCGCCAGCTCAGCGCGGCGGATGTGCTCCGGCTCCAGGAAGTCGTCCGCCGCGTCCCGGTGGCGGACGGAGTCGTGGCTTACGCCGCCAGTCTGGCCCGTGCGACCCGGCCGAAGCAACCCGAAGCGCCCGATTTCGTCCGGGAAATGGTCTCCTGGGGCGCCGGACCCCGGGCTGGGATTTACCTGGTGCTTGCGGCCAAGGCGCGCGCGATCCTCCACGGTCGCTACCATGTCACCACCGGGGACATCCAGGCGGTGGCCTTTCCCGTGCTCCGGCACCGGGTCCTGACCACGTTCAACGCGGAGGCGGCCGGGGTCAGCAGTGACGACATCATCCGGATGCTAATCGAACAGCAGCGTCTTCCGGGCATGAAAGGGGTTTGAAGCGATGTCGCCAAAACCAGCCAACTCCGGGCCCGGCGCGAACGACTACCTCCGCCTCTTGCCGCCCGAATTGACCGCCACCTTGGGGCGGCTTGAATTTTTGGCCCGGACCAAGAAGGAAGGGACCATCAGCGGCCGTCACGCCAGTCCGCACAAGGGCTTCTCGGTGGAATTTGCCGAGCACCGGGAGTATGCAGCGGGCGATGACTTGCGGGACCTCGACTGGCGGGTTTTCGGCAGGACGGACCGCTACTACATCAAGCAATATATCGAGGAGACCAACCTCCGGGCCACCCTGATTGTCGATGCCTCCGGTTCGATGAAATACACCGGGGATGCCGCCACCCGCATGGAGGGCAAGGCGTTGAGCAAGTTTGCATACGCCCGGTATCTCGCCGCCGCCCTCACCTATCTGCTGGTCCGCCAACAGGACGCCGCGGGCTTGGTCACCTTCGATACCGCGGTCCGTCATTACCGGCCGCCCGCCAGCAAGGCGAGCCAGGTCCGGGTCATCCTTGAGGAACTGGCCCGAACCCAGCCGGGGGAGGACACGGCGGCGGCCGCGGTTTTTCACGAGGTGGCGGAGCGGATCCCCCGGCGGGGTCTGGTCCTCATTTTCAGCGATCTCTTCGATGATCCGGTGCGCATCACGGAGGCCTTGCATCACTTCCAATTCCGCTACCACGAGATCGTCCTCTTCCACCTCATGGCGGAGGAGGAGATCACCTTTCCCTTCCGCAAGTTCACCGACTTCCGCAGCCTCGAGATCAACAACCAACAGCTCAGGGTCGATCCGTTGGCCCTGCGGTCCCAATATCTCGAGCGGGTCCGGTCCTTCATTGACACCATCGAGCGGGCCTGCGGCCAGATGAAGGCGGACTATGTGGCCGTGAACACGAAGAACCCGGTGCCCCAAACCCTGGCCAACTACCTTTCCGGCCGTCGCGATTCCCTCGGCCGTTGACCCCGCCTCCCCATGCTGCCGTTGAACCCATGGATGTTGCTCGGTCTGGCCGGGATCGCCGTCCCCATCCTCATTCATCTCCTGACCCGGCAGACCGGGCAAACCATCGACTGGGGCGCGATGAACTTCCTGCGGGACTCCCTCGTGACGAGGAACCGGCGCATCCACCTTGAGGACGCCCTTCTCATGGCGGCCCGGTGCTTGCTCGTGGGGCTTCTGGCCCTGGCCTTGGCCCGCCCTTTCATCCCGCCGGGTTCCGCAGTGCCATGGTTCCTCGTGCTGCCCATGGCGCTGGGGGCGATCGTCGCCGGAGCGGTGGCGGTGGTGCTCTGGGAACTGCGGCGCTGGCGCTGGAGCCTCCTCGCGGCGGCGGCGCTCCTCGGCGGGGCGGCCGTTTCCCTGGTCTTGTTTGAGAAATGGTTCAACCTGAGCCGGTTCAGCGGTGGCGACCGCCAGGACGTGGTCCTGATCCTCGATGCCTCCACGTCGATGGCGTTGGAGATCGGCGGGCAATCGAACTTCTCCCGGGCCGTCGATGAGGCGCGGGATCTGGTCCGGCGCGCCCCCCGGGGGACCAACTTCAGCCTGATCCTCGGCGGCCCCACCCCCTCCGCGAGGGTTCTGGCCCCGACCGCCGACCGGGACCTGATCCTCCGGAATCTGGAGGACGCGAAACCGCTCAACGGAGCGATGGCCGCCTATGATTGTTTCACCCTGGCCTCGCTGGCGCTAGCCCAGGGCAGTCAGGTGGCCAAGCAAATCGTGGTCCTCACCGACAACCAGAACATCGGTTGGGAGACGGGGAAAGCCGCCCGGTGGCAGTTCCTCCGGGATGCCTTCGACAATTTGCCCGCCAACCCCAAGGTGGTCATCCGGGAGATGCCGTTGCCCCCCGGTTTGCGCAATCTCTCCATCGCCCGCATCGCCTTGTCCCGGGACGTGGTCGGTGTCGACCGCCCGGTCAGGGTCCGGGTCACGGTGGAGAACACGGGTTCCGAAGCGGTTTCCCCCCGGGCCGTGGAACTGCAGATCGGGCGCAAGAAACTGGTGGACCGGACCTTGGGGCAAATCCTGCCCGGCACGGAAGAGACCGTGGAATTCGTCCACCAGTTCTCCACCCCCGGAGCCCAGGAGATCCGTGCCCGCTTGGACGTGGAAGACGAAATCATCCAGGATAACGAGGCGGTGACCGCCGAGGCGGTGATCCGGAAACTCCGCGTCCTCCTCGTGGACGGCAATCCGGCCGGACCGTTTTTCGAACGGGCGGCCTCCTTCGCCTCGCTGGCCCTGGCTCCCGGCGCGCTCGCCTCCGGCCCCGAGCCAGAAAAAATGCGCTTCCTCGTCGAGCCCGAAGTGGTCCCGGCCCAGAACCTGCCGGTCATTTCTTTCGGGGAATACGATGCCATCATCCTCGCCGATGTGCCGCGCCTGCCCCAGGAAAAAGCGGTCTTGCTCCAGACTTACGTGGCCGGGGGCGGCGGAGTGCTCATCGCCACCGGCCCGAAGGCCCAGGCGGATTTCTACAACGGTTGGCTGACGGCGAACGGACAGCCTTGGCTGCCGGGTCGCCTCAAGGAGGCAAAGATCCCCGACGGGTCCAAGGATCCCGTGACGGCCGCGCTGGATACGTTCCGGCACCCTGCCCTCCGCTTGGTGGCGGACCGGGACCAGAGCGATTTGCCGAGCCTGAACTTCTCCCATTATTGGCGCTTGGAACCGGAAGAAACCGCCGGAGCGGTCGTCGGCGGCCGCCTCAACAACGGGGATCCATGGGTCATCAGCCGTCGCGAGGGCGCGGGTCAGATCGTGCAGCTGGCCTCCTCCCTGGATCTGCGTTCCGGGAACCTGCCAAGCCGTGAGGCCTTCCTCCCGCTGCTCCACGAGCTGGTCTATTTTCTGGCCAATCCCCGCCGCATCGAACTCAATCTGGAACCCAAATGGGAGCTGGCGCTGCCACTCTCCGGCCGTGGGGACGCCTTTGCCGGCAACGGGGTGAACGGCACCTACGAGCACGCCCTCTCCGGCTCCCGGCTCAAACCGGTCAACCGGCTCGATCCCGCCATCCAGTTCACCTGGCGCGAGGGCGCCCCGGCGGACGGCATTCCCGCGGAAGATTTCAAGGTGCGGTGGACCGGCAAAATCCAGCCTCCGCGCTCCGGAAATTATCGTTTCGAGGCCGATGCCGATGATTCCCTCGAGGTATCGGTCGACGGCCGCAATGTCCTCCGCTCCGAGGAAGGCCGCCAACGGAACCGGGAGGTTTGGCTGGAGGCGAACCGTCTCCACGATTTCCGGGCGGATTTCCGGGAACGCACCGGTCGCGCCATGGCCGTCCTCTATTGGAGCAGCGACCAGCTACCCAGGCAGATTGTGCCTCCGTCCGCTTTTCGGTCGATCACTACGCCCAAGGGGGGCACGCCGTTGGCGACGTTTCAGGTCGAGGGACCCCTGGGTGAGATCCGTAAGGCCCAGGTGACAGGCAGTGCCGAAGGGGCCGTCGCCAAGATCCAGGGCGACGTCGCTGCCGGGCTTTACCGCATCCGGGTTCCCGATGCGGACCGCCTCAAGGTGGGGGAATTGCTTGCGGAGGATGCCAAGACCATTCCGTTCACGGTCACCCGCGACCCGGCGGAAAGCCGTTTGGTGCCCCTGAGCCCCGCGGACCGCGAGTTCCTCGGACGGTATCTGGGCCTGCTCTATCCCGAGACTGTGGAGGAGGCCTTGCAGATCCTCACCGGCAAATCCTTCGGGGAAGAACTCTGGAAACCGCTCGCGGTGGGCGCGTTCCTTTTCATGCTCATCGAATCCGCCCTGGCGCGTTGGATTGCGGCGAGCCGCCGGGCCGGCACCGGCCAGAAGATTCACTTTGAGTCCAAGGGCGCGGTCTCGGAGTCTTTCCGCCGCCAGCTCGCCGCCCTCCGCAAGTGATCCGCCGGGGAAATCCTTGCGCTGGCGTGAGCCCCGGCCCTCAGGAGACGAAGGTTTCGTAGCGGTGCCGCACGGGGTGGGGGATGACCGCGGAAATCAGGATATCGTTGCCCTCGTATTTCTCCGAGAGAATCTTGCCTTCCCGGTGCAGCAGGTGCACAAGATCGGCGCGGGCTTGGGGGATGCGGAGTTCGATGCGTCCGACCCGGTCGAGCAGCATGTCGTTGATCGCGTGGATCAGGTCCGTCATTCCTTCTCCGGTTTTGAGGGAGACGGCCACGGAGTTCGGGAAGGAACGATGCAACTCCGCCACCCTTTGGGGATCTTCCGCGAGATCGATCTTGTTGAGCACTGTCAGGGTCGGTTTCTCGACCGCACCGAGTTCGGTCAGCACCTTGCAAGTGGTTTCGGCCAACGCGAGGACGCACGGGGAACTGGCATCGAGCACGTGGATGAGGAAGTCGGCGAGGACCGCTTCCTCCAGAGTCGATTTGAACGCCTCCACCAAGCGGTGCGGCAGATTGCGTACAAAGCCTACCGTGTCCGTCAGGAGAAGGGGTTGGCCGTCGGGAAGCTGGAGGCGGCGGGTGGTTGGGTCCAGCGTCGCGAAGAGCATGTCCTTGGCCAGCACTTCGCTGCCGCAAAGGGTGTTCAGCAGGGTGGACTTTCCGGCGTTGGTATAACCCACGATCGCGGCGTGCGGCACTGGATTGCGCTCCCGCTCCTTCCTTTGGGTGGCCCGTTGGCGCCGCACCACGGCCAGCTCGGCCTTCGCCCGCTCGATCCGGTCGCGGGCGAGGCGGCGGTCGACTTCAATCTGCTTTTCCCCCTCGCCCCGGGCGGCGCCGCCCCCGCCCTTTCCGCCCCCGGAACCGCCGCCCTGACGATCAAGGTGCCCCCACATCCGGGCCATGCGCGGGAGGGCGTATTCCATCCGGGCCAGATCGACCTGGAGCCGGGCTTCCCGGGTATGGGCGCGCATCGCGAAGATGTCGAGGATCACCTCCTCGCGGTCGATCACGGCCATCTTCGCCTCCTGTTCCCAGGCGCGTTGTTGCATCGGGGAAAGGCCGTTGTCGAAAATGAGGCAATCGCAGCGCAATTCGGCGGCGAGGTGGAGCAGTTCGTCCTTCTTCCCGGTGCCGCAGTGGAAGGCTTTGTGGGAATCACGGACAAAGACGAGTTGTTCCCCGGCCACGCCGATGCCCAGGGTATCCACCAGTTCACGAAGTTCGCGCAGCAGGTCGGCGGCGTTGGCGGCTTCCCGGCGCTCGAAATAAAAGCCGATGAGCATGGCGCGCTCGACCTGATTGGGCTTTTCCCGAACTTCGAACATCTTCCTCCAAGATGGCACCGGAGCTTGGCAAAACAAGCCCGGGCTTGTTTTCGAACGCCCCCGCGGCCCGCCCTGTCCCTTCCTAGTGCCATCGCCGCGGTCAACTCCCGCGCGGCCCGAAACCTTCCATGAACCTGCAGACGCTTTCCGCCTCCCTTCTCCTTTCCCTGTGCGCCGCCGCCACTCTCAAGGCGCAAAACTGGAGCATCGTCAAGGAGGAGAAGGATCCCGCCATGCAAATCCTCTGCGACGGCGTTCTCGTCACCAAATACCATCATGAGAACGTGCCGCGTCCCTTCTTCTACCCCCTCATCGGTCCCGGCGGGGATCATCTGACGCGTGGCTATCCCATGGAGTGGCATGAGGGTGAGGCCAAGGATCATTACCACCACCGCTCCCTCTGGTTCGGGCACAAGGGCGTCAATGGTGTCGATTTCTGGAGCGAGGAAAACACCTGGCCGGCCGGCAAAAAACCTCCGGGGACCAAGCTCGGCAAAATCGTCCACACCGGTTTCGGTTCGATGAAGATGGGGACGAACCCGGCCCAATTCACCGTGCGCAACGACTGGCTCGGACCGGATGGAGCCAAAATCTGCGAGGATGCGCGCACCTTCACCTTCACTAAGACCCCGGCCGGAGAGTTTTTCATGGACTGGGATCTCACCCTGAAACCGGCGTCGGGCCCCGTCGTGTTTGGCGATGACAAAGACGGCACCATGGCCATCCGGGTCATCCCCGGCTTGCAACTCGTCTCTGCCGAGGACAAGGGGAAACGGGGCGGCGGGAGCATCCTCACCGCGACCGGTGCGCGGGACGAGGAAGCCTGGGGCAAGCGCGCCCCTTGGGTCGATTACTTCGGGACCGATCGCAAGGGGAACGCCGTCGGCGTGGCCATTTTCGATCACCCGGAAAACCTGCGGCACCCCACCTGGTGGCACGCCCGGGACTACGGACTCTTCTGTGCCAATCCTTTCGGTATCCGGCATTTCGAAAAGAAGGAGAAGCCCGAGGGCGAGTTTTCCATCGCTCCCGGAGAGTCTCTGCGCTTGCGCTATCGCTTTTTCCTGCATAAGGGAACTCCGGAACAAGCCGGGGTGGCCGCCGCCTATGCCGCCTATGCCCGGCCGGAATAAGAGTGCCAGGTTCGCCCGGGGCGATGAAAAGATGTCGATTGGTTTACCGCAGTGTGGCCGCTCCCTCCCTGCTCGAGGGGACCGTGCTCGCCGGGCTTGTGGATCGCGCCGCGGAGCGGAATGCCGCCGCCGGCATCACCGGCTTGCTGGTTCTTTCCGGCCACCGCTTTCTCCAAGTCCTCGAAGGTCCGGTCGGTTTCGTGAACGAGTTGATGGCGCGGATCATCGCGGACAAGCGGCATTCCCGCTTTGAGTTGCTTTCCTATGATCAGTCCGTATCCCCGTTGTTTTACGACTGGAGCATGACCATCCTGCGGCTCAACGAGGTCCCGCCGGCGCTGCGCGAGGTCTTGATCGCCAAGTATGATCTGGAGCACGGGGACATCCGCGTTCCGAATGACAGTTTCTCCGCGCATTCCCTCCTCCTTGACGCCCGCTGGGCCCGCGCCACCGCTGATCCAAACGCAGGGAAATGATCCACGCCGACGGAACCCCTGTTTCCATGGGCGATCACATCTGGTGGAACGAGGGCTCATGCCTCGGCTTCATCCACGAGATCGTCGAAGACCCCAACAATCAATCGACCTGGGGCTTTGAGTAGCCTTTCCACGTCAAATTTGAGATGGGCGGCAATCCATCAGGCGTGTGGGTCTTTGAAACCTTTCAGCAAGGCACCGTCCGCGAATTTGCGCGATTCCCGAGCCGCCGTGAATGACGCCAACGCCGGGAGCTGGATGTGCGCGCACTTCCAATCGCCCCCGATGCAGGTGTCGCGCCGCACTCCGCGGTCGCTTTTCTTGGGGTCGTTCCGTCGCCCAATCCGTCCCATCACGGGCGTCTACCCGTGCAGCCAACCCTGACAATGGGCGCCGCGGGTCAGGGCGCGGTCTTCAGAGGGGCTTGATGCGGATGCTCTTGATGTGGACTTCGCTGCCCGGGTCGTGCGCTTGGATGGCGAAGGTGCCGTTGGAGAGTTTGCGGCCGGGGCTCTTGGGGTCGGGCAGGGAGCCATCGGCGGGTTCGGTGTAGGTCACGGTTTCCTTGCCGTTGACCTTGATGGTGATGGTCTTGCCCTTGACGATGATGTGGTAGTCGAACCACTCGTTGTCGATGTGCGGAGCGGTGTCCATGACATTGACGATGCCGTAGAGGCTG
The DNA here is from genome assembly GCA_018970725.1 of Verrucomicrobiota bacterium. Lineage (GTDB taxonomy): Bacteria > Verrucomicrobiota > Verrucomicrobiia > Verrucomicrobiales > DEV007 > V1-115. The sequence goes on along the minus strand of JAGWVU010000002.1, from coordinate 11,907 downwards.
CCGGTTTTCTTGGGATCCTTGTGGGTGGCGTTGATCTGGCACTCGTAACCCTTGGAAGGCCAGCCCTCATCCTGGAAGGCGGTGTGGAAATAGAAACCGGCGTTGGCGGACGGCTTGGTCATCACCTTGAGCTTGGCCTCGAAATCGGTGAAGTCCGCCCCGTGGAAGTCGCCCACGTAAAAGAGGTGGGCGCGGTTGCCGAAGGCGATGAGTTCCCCGTTTTCCACTTTGAAGGAGGCGGGGTTTTCCGAGGCTTTCCACCCGGTGAGATCTTTGCCGTTGAGCAGTTCGGTGAAGCCTTCGGCATCCGGTCCGGCAAAGGCGGCGGTGAGGGAAAGGGCGGTCCACAGGGAAAGGAGCTTTTTCATGAAGGCTACCGCTAGCGGGATGCGCGGGGAAGGCAAGGCGGATCTTGATTCCCGTGCATTCGGTTTCCGATCCGGGCGGGAAAAGGGAAAGGAGTCCGGTGAACCTGCGATTTTCCCTCCTCCTGACTCTCCCGGTGTTTGCCGGGCTCTCCGTCGTGGCCCAGGATGCGGCACCCCGGGACCGGAACGCCGTCAACAGCGCCGCCGCCGCCCCGGCCCGCGCGGGGATGCTGGCGGATTCCCCGGTGGTTTTTCCTGAGAAAGGCGCCCTGCCGCCCCTTTTCCCGCCGGACGTGGAGGTGGAGCGGTATCCGGTGGAAGCGGATTTTCTGTTGTTCGGGTCCCCCTGCCGCTCGGCGGCCCAGATCGGGGCGATCGAGGCGGCGATGCCGAAGGTGAGGTTTGCGCCTCCCGGGCAGGATTGGAAGAACCTGGCGCGCACCCGGAAGGCGTTGCTCGAGGGAGGGGATCTGCATTTGTTGGCGTTGGGGGACAGCATCGTGAACGACGCGATGCGCAGCGGTTGGATCGTGCGGTTGCGGGAGGCCTGCCCGCGCACCCGGATCCGGGCCACGGTCTACGTGCGGGGCGGGGGAGGCTGCCGCCATTTTCGGGAAGAGGGTCGGATCGCCAACCATCTGGTGCCGTTGCGGCCCGATCTGGTGCTGATCGGAGGCATCAGCCAAGGGCTCGATCCGGAGCCGATCCGGGAAGTCATCGGCCAGATCCGGGAAGGTTTGCCGCAGTGCGAGATCGTCCTCGCGACCGGTGTCTTCGGCACCGTGGATCCGCGGGACCCGGCGGCGATGGCCCGGGCTCCGCATTCCGCCATGTCCGGCTATGGGGCGATGCTGCGGTTGTTGGCGGCGGAGACAGGGTGCGCCTATCTGGACATGACCACGCCGTGGGTGGAAGCGATCCGATCCTCGGGTCGGCATCCGCATGTGTTTTATCGCGACCGGGTCCATGCGAACGAGTTCGGCGAACAGATTCCCGGCCGTATCCTGCTGGGGTGGTTGGCACCCGCAGGGGCTGGTATGGGAATCCGCTGATAGATGACCGTGGCCCGCCAAGTGACCTCTCCACGCCGGTGCGGGTCCCGGCCTCCCCTTCGAAACATGAAACCTGCCATCGCCCGCCGGTTGTCCGCGCTTCTTTGCGTGCTGCTGCCGGTCCAATCCCATGCGGAGGGTCCCAGCCCTCCGGATCACTCGCGTTACCGCAAGATGGCGGACCGTGAAGTGGAGGCGATCATCCGGGGCAAGGCGGAGGACGCGGCTTGGAGCTTGGACCCGTTCTTCCTGGTTCCCCACCCGGATTCCCGGTATCGCAACCCCTCCTTTCCGAACAATGCGCCGGCACCGCGTGACGACGAGGCTTCCGCGCGGTTGATGCGCGAGGTGGATGGCAAACCGGGTGGCGCGCTTTGGGCGCAAACCGGGGAGCCGAGCCCGGTGGAATCGGGAGCCTGGGAAAACGTGCTTCCGCGGGACCGGGATGGCGTAGTGGCCTTGAACCTGGAAAACGCGGTGCGGCTTGGTCTGCTGCATTCCCGGCGGTATCAGTCCGCCCGCGAGGAGCTTTATCTGGCCGCGCTGGATGTCACCGAGCAGCGTTTCCGGTTTCGCGACCGGGTGACGTTGGGCAGTTTGGCCCAGAACACACGGAATGCCCGGGACCGGCCGGGGTTGGAGGACAGTCTCCGGGTGGATTCGGATCTCTCCCTGCAGCGCCGCTTCGCCACCGGAGCGGATCTGGCGGCAAGCCTGGCGAACGCCGTGCTCATCGATTTTTCGGCCAATGCCCGGGCCTCGGTGTCGTCGGTGGTGGACGTGAGCATCCTCCAACCGTTGCTCCGGTTCCGGGCGCGGGAATTCATCCTCGAGGAGTTGACCCAATCCGAGCGGACCCTGTTGGCCAACGTGAGGCGGATGAAGCAATACCAGCAGGCGTTTTACATCGCCACCACGGCGGGGGTGCCGCTGACGGACGGTCCGGCGCGCAATGCCTCCGCCGGGTCGACCGCGCCGATCACCGCGAGTCCTCCCGCGAACTCCTTCACCGCGGGCGGATACATCGGCCTTTTGCAACGCCGGCAGCAGATCCGCAACAGCGAGGAGAGCGTGGCCGCGCTGCAGGATTCGTTGGCCCAGTTGCAGGCGGCCTTCGATGCCGGGCGGATCAGCAACCGGCTCCAGGTCGATCAGGCGCGTCAGGCGGTTTACAGCGGGCAGAGTTCCCTGCTCACCGCCTACGCGGCCTTCGACACCGCCACCGATGCCTACAAGGTTTCCCTCGGGCTTCCCCCGGAGCTTCCGGTGCGGGTGGATGACGCGCTGCTGGAGGCCTTTGATCTGATCGATCCGACCATGAGTTCCCTCCAGGCGCGGGTGGCCGGAATTCTCGAGCGGGTCCGGGACCCGCAGGTCTTGCGGACGGAGGCGGAACTGATGGCGGAGATGGCCAGGCTCCGGACCACGCCGGAAGAGGCCGCGGTTCAGGTGGGCCGGGCCAAGAGGGATCTGGAAGGGTTGCAGCGGGCCTTGCCCGGACGGGTGGCGCAGGTCAATGCATTGCGGGACCGTCCGGAACTGGAGAACGTCCACATCGACCCCTCGTTGTTCGATCCCCGCGCCTTCGAGGGCCTGCACGCGCGCCGCTCCTCGGAACTGACCGCCTTGGAAACGCAGATCACCGCGGCCCAGGCGAATCTCCAAGCGACCGTCTCCGTCCCGGTTCCCGAAGGGCAGCTCGATCGCGCCCGGGAACATGCGGTGGCGGCCCTGACCGCCCTGTCCGGTCATCTTCTGCAGCTTTCGCTGATCCAGGCTTCGGCCCGCTTGGAATCGGTCAGCTTGCCGCCGCTCACGATGTCGTATGACCGGGCCATCGGGTTGGCCGGGGTCAATCGGTTGGATTGGATGAATGCCCGAGCCGCGCTGGTCGATGCCTGGCGGGGCCTGGCCGTGGAAGGCGAGCCGCTCAAAACGGGGCTTGACCTCATCGTCCGCGGGCAGGTGCCCACCGTCGGGAACCAAACGTTCGCCTACAGCGGGGAGACCGGTTTCCTGCGGCTCGGACTGCAGTTCGATTCCCCGTTCCGCCGTCTCGTGGAGCGCAACAACTACCGGGAAGCGCTCATCGCCTACGAACAGGCGCGGCGCCGCTACATGCAATTCGAGGATCAGGTCGGGCAGAGCCTGCGCAACACCCTCCGCATCGTCCGGTTGAGCCAGGTCAACTTCGAAGTCAAACGGGCCGCCGTCCGGGTCGCCATCGCCCAGGTGGAACTGGCCCGCCTCCGCCTCAACGAACCGCCCAAACCGGGGGCCGCGGGCGCCCAGTTCGGGGCCACCACGGCGCGGGACTTGGTCTCCGCGGTCGGGGATCTGCTCGATGCGCAGAACGATTTCCTCAACGTCTGGGTGGCCTATGAAGTGATCCGGATGTTGCTGGATTACGAGTTGGGAACCATGCGTTTGGACGAAAAAGGGATGTGGGTCGACCCGGGGGAATTCGGTCCCGACCACCTGGAAGCGGTGGCGGTTCGGGAAAAGATCCCGGAAATGCCAGAAAAGCGAAAGCCGGTGGCGGTCGGGGGCGTGAACCATGAGCGGCCGGAGGTTTCCGCCGATCCAAATTCGGCTCCGCCCTCCCGCCGCGAACCTTCGCGACGCCCCGGTTTGTTGCGGAAGTGAAACCAAGCCAACGAGAAACCCATGAAAGAGACACGGAACCGTTCGCCAAAAACAGTCGTCTGCCTCCTCATCATCGCCCTCGTGGCCGGGGGAGCCCTTTGGAGTCTCCGGAAACGGTCTTCCGACGGGGATCAAGCGCTCTCCGGAGAGATCCTCACCGCTCCGGCCCTGGTCGGACCCTTCGTCGAGGAGATTGTCGAGTCCGGGGAAATCGAAAGCTCGAGCAACGTGGAAGTGCGTTGCCAGGTCGGCACCGGCTCGGCCGGGATTGCGCTGCTTGAGGTGGTCCCGGAAGGAACCTACGTCAAGCCGGGTGATTTCCTGGCCCGGGTCGATGACAGCAATCTGAAGGAGCGGCTGATCACCCGCCAGATCGATGTGAACATGTCCCAGGCCGCGCTGGCCCAGGCCAGGGCGGATCTGGAAAACGCCAAGCTCGAGTTGCAGGAATACGAGTCCGGGCTGTTCCGGGAAGAAGAGGAGAAGCTCGAGAGCGAAGAGTTCGTGGCCCGGGAAAACTTGCGCCGCGCCGAGGAATATCTCCAATACAGCGAGAATTTGGCTGCCAAAGGTTACGTCTCCGCCGTCCAGCTCGAGGCGGATCGTTTCGCCTTGGAGAAGGCGTCCAAGGAACTCGCCGTGGCCCGGACCCGGCTGGACGTGCTCCGCAAATACACCAAGGAGAAAATGCTGAGCGGCTTCACCGCCAAAATCGAGACCTCCGCCGTGCAACTTTCCTCGGCCCAGAAGGCGTATGAGATCGACAAGGCGCAACTCGACGATGTCGAGACGCAGCTGAAGCTCTGTGTGATCCGCGCCCCTTCGGCCGGGCAGGTTGTCTACGCCAACGATCCCTCAGCGGAGACGCCCCTGATCCAGGAAGGCAAAATGGTCCGCGAAATGCAGATCCTCTTCCGCCTTCCCGATCCCAAGCGGATGCAGATGCGGGCCCAGGTCAATGAATCACGCATCGACAAGGTCCGTCCCGGCATGCCGGTCCGCATCCGGGTGGAAGCCCTTCCCGGCGGTGATCTGACGGGGGAACTGGTCAAGTTGACCGAATACCCGGTCCGCTCCGCCAACGTCTACGTTTCCCACATCAAGAACTACGGCGCCACGATCCTCATCGACAATCCCCCCGAGGGCCTCCGGCCCGGGATGACCGCCGAGGCCACCATTCTCCTCTCCGAGGATGCCAAGGCCCTCCAGGTGCCCATCCCCGCCGTGGTCGAACGGGACGGACGTTTCTTCTGCGTCGTGGCCGGGGCCGCCGGGGGTCCGCTCCGCGTCCGCGAGGTGGCCATCGGCTCCGCCAACCAGCAGGCCATCGTCATCGAGGCCGGTTTGCAGGAGGGGGAACAGGTCGCCCTCAGCCCTTCCACCTTCATCGATCGGCTCACCCTGCCGGACGCCAGTGAATTGATCGCGCGCCGGGAACCGCAACGGCAGGCTCCCGCGCCCGGGGCCAACCCATCGTGACCCGGCTCGCCCTCGAAATCCGCGGGCTCCGCAAGGAGTATGTCGTCGGAGGTGAGACCCTGCCGGTCCTCAAGGGGATCGACCTCGAGGTTCCCGTGGGCGATTACGTGGCCATCATGGGGCCCTCCGGTTCCGGGAAGAGCACCTTCCTGAATATCCTCGGCTGCCTCGACCAGGCCACCTCGGGAGAGTTTCTCCTCGGGGGCGAGGAGATCCGCAATCTGAGCGACGACCGGCTCGCGGAAATCCGCGCCAAGCACATCGGCTTCGTCTTCCAGAGTTACAATCTGATTCCCTCCCTGACCGTGGAGGAGAACATCCAGGCCCCGCTTTTTTACCTGGGCCAGATCAGCGAGGCGGACCGGAAACGGGCCCTTGCCCTCGCCGAGCGCGTCGGGTTGTCCCATCGCATGGATCATCGTCCGCCCCAACTCTCCGGAGGGCAGCAGCAGAGGGCCGGCATCGCCCGCTCCCTGATCAATGATCCCAGCTTCATTCTGGCTGATGAAGCCACCGGAAACCTCGACTCCGTGACCACCGGGGAAATCCTCGATCTCCTCGATGAACTCAATTCCGAGGGCAAGACCATCGTGATGGTGACTCATGAGGAGGAAGTGGCCCAACGCGCCCGGCGCATCGTTCGCTTGCGGGACGGCGTGATCCGTTCGGATGTCCGGCACCGGGAGATCGCCTGGCATCCCGGGGCGGACGCGGCCGAAACACCGCCCGTCCGGGTGTCGCCCCGGGACCGTTTGGAGACTTGGTGGCGCCAGTTTCTGCGGCCCTGGGCCCTCGGAGTCAAGAGCCTGCACCTGCATCCGATGCGCTCCATCCTCACCGTGCTCGGAATTTTCATCGGGGTCGCCTCCGTGATCTGGCTCCTCGCCATCGGGGAGGGCATCAGTGCCAAGGCGCAGGAGGAAATTGCCCGGCTGGGGGCCACCAACATCATCGTGACCTCCGTGGAACCCCCGCGCAACCCCAAGAATCCCTACGACCGCCTCTACGGGGTGACGCGGGCGGACTACGAAATCCTCCAGACCACCGTCCCTTCCATCACCCGGGTGATTCCCGAACGATCCACCGAACGCGCCACCTACCGGTTCGAGGGAAGGCAGGAGGAAAAGCCGCTCAAGGGCGTGACGGCCGCGTATGCCGCCCTGAAACGGATCCGCATGGTCCGGGGCGGCTTCATCACCGAGGCCCATGTCCTCCGGCAGGAGAAAGTCTGCGTTCTCGGCGTCAGCCTTGCCAAAAGGCTGTTCTCCTATCACGATCCCATCGACAAGACGGTGCATGTCCACCGCTATTACGGGAGTGATTATTACCGCGTGATCGGCGTGATCGAGCCCGAAGGAGTGGCCAATCCGGACGAGGGCGATTCCGTCACCATGTTCATCCCACTGTCGACCTATTGGCAGAACATTTACGACATCTATGCCCGGGATGACGTCGGCCAACCCACCGTCACGGAGGTGACCTTCCAAGTCTCCAGCCAGGAAGCGATCCGCGAAACCGCCGAGATCATCCGCCGCCATCTTTCCGAGACCCACGCCAAGGATGACTTCAATGTCGTCGTCCCCCTGGAACTCCTGCAACGGGCCCAGAGTTCACGCATCATGTTCATCGCCATGCTCGGCATGGTCGCCGCCATTTCCCTCGTCGTGGGCGGGATCGGGATCATGAACATTATGCTGGCCACCGTCACCGAACGCACCAGGGAAATCGGCATCCGTCGCGCCTTGGGCGCCAAACAACGCGACATCACCCGCCAGTTTCTCGTCGAAACGATCGTCCTCTCCGTGGTCGGCGGCCTCGTGGGCATCATCGCCGGGTTCCTCGCCGCCCCGGGCGTGGTGGGTCTCCGCGGGTTCCTCCAGACCGCTTTCCCGGAAGCCATGAAAAACGCACCGGAATCAATCCTCTCGATGGTCCCCATCATCGTTCCATGGTCCATTCCGCTGGCGTTCGGCATCTCCGTTTTCGTCGGCGTGGTCTTCGGTCTCTACCCGGCCGGAAAGGCGGCCGCGATGAACCCCATCGATGCCTTGCGGCATGTGAATTGAGGGCGGTGGCGGATCAATCGCCGGAGAAAGTCATCTGGCCGGCGGGCACTTCCAGCTCAAGGCGCGTTCCGTAGGCCAGTCCCTCCGTCCAAGGCAAGAGCAACTCCAGCACGTCCGGCGTCTGGAAATGCGTCGGTTTGGTCTCGGGGTGCGGGTGGTAGATCAAGCCGCGCACCGGCGGGGTGCCGGTCCGATGCACCGTGACATCGAAAAACGAAAAGTCTTCCGGCGGGTCTTCGGGGTGCCACTTCAGGGCGGGCACGGTTTGCCGCGGCGACAAGACCCGGAACCGCCGCGGAGCGATGCTGACGTTCAGCGTTCCCGGGTAAAACGCATCCAAATCGAGGCCGCGTGCGCGGAAGTGCGGCAGCTGCATCCGGATGGTTCCCCCGGGGAAACGCGGGTTGCCGTTCGTGCCGGAAGCGACCCGGTGCCCCGGGACAATGACCGCGGAAATCATGAGGTCCCCACCGCTCTGGCCCCGGTTCATTGCAGGCCGCTGCGGGCCAAAAGCGCTTCCGGATCCGGGTCGCGGCCCATGAAGTCGCGGAAGAGTTCCGCCGGTTCGCGCGAATTGCCCTGGCTCAGGATTTTGTCGCGGAATTCGCGGCCCGTTTTGGGGTTGAGGACGCCTTCTTTCTGGAAGCGGGTGAAGGCGTCGGCGTCGAGGACTTCGGCCCACTTGTAGGAGTAATATCCGCAGGCATAACCGGTCGGATTGGAGAACAAATGGGTGAAACGGCGCGCCATGGTCGGGGCCTTGGTTGCGAGGGGCGCGAGATACCCATCGAGAATCCGTTCCGCCACCGCTTCCAGATCGCGGGTCTCGCCCTCGTGGCGGTGCAGGCCGAAATCGAGTTTCCCAAAGGCGAGCTGGCGCATCATGAACGAAGCGGAACGGAAATTGCGCGCCGCGATCATTTTCTGGAACAAGGGTTCGGGGATCGGCTCTCCGGTCTCATGGTGCCGGGCGAAGAAGTCCAGACACTGCCGGTCCCAGCAGAAGTTCTCCATGATTTGCGAGGGAAGCTCCACGAAATCCCAGGCGACGTGGATCCCGTTGAGCGACTTCACCGGCACCTCGCCGAAGAGGTGGTGGATGAGGTGGCCGAACTCGTGGAAAATGGTTTCCACCTCGCTGTGCCGGAGCAGGGCGGGCCGGCCCTCGACGGCGGGGCTGAGGTTTCCGCAAATCAAGCCGAGATGCGGGACCCGCGCGTGGCCGGGTGAAGGTGGGGTGCCGGTCTTCAGAAAATTCATCCACGCACCCTGGCGCTTGTCCTCGCGGGGATGCCAGTCTGCGTAAAACGAGCCGAGGTGCTCGCCCGAGCCGTCCCAGAGATCATAGTATTTGACCTCCGGATGCCAGACCTCCCCGGAACGTTCCGTGATCCTCACCGCAAAGATGCGTTGCGCGATCTCGAACATTCCCTCGAGCACGCGATCGATCGGGAAATAGGGGCGCAACTGTTCGTCGTCGAACGCGTATTTCTCCTGACGCATCCGCTCGGCCCAGAAGGCGACGTCCCACGGTTGCATCGCGGCCGGAGCCACGCCGAGCTTGGCGGCGCGATAGTCGACCAGTTCCGCGCACTCCGCGTCGAACCGCTTTTTGACGCGGTGATGGAGGTCCTCGACGAAGTGGAGCGCGGTCGCCTCGTCCCGGGCCATGCGGCGCTCGAGCACATAATCCGCAAACCCGGCCTTGCCCAGAAGGCGGGCCATTTCGCGGCGCAGCGCGAGGATTTCCCAGATCAACGCCGTGTTGTCCCATGGTTCCTTGAGGCCGATGGTGGTGCTGGCTTCCCAGACCGTGCGGCGTGTTTGTTCGACGGTGACGTGCTCCAGCACCGGGATCATCGAAGGGGCGTGCAGGGTGAGACGCCAGGCGTTCTCGTGACCCTTGGCCTTGGCGCTGGCTCGGGCAGCGTCCAGATTGCTCGGCGGGAGGCCGTCGAGCAGCGCCGGGTCCGTGAGAATCCAATCCCACGCGTTGGTGGAATCGAGCACGTTCTCCCCGTATTTTTCGGTCACCTCGGCGAGGCGGGCCTGCACTTGAACAAGTCGCGCCTTTTGTTCCGCCGGGAGATCGATTCCGCTCTGGCGGAAGTCGGCCATGGTTTCGTCGAGCAACCGCTTTCGCACTCCCGTCAGGGCGGCGGCCTCCGGGGTTTGGGAAAAAGCCTTGATGGCGTGCCAGACCGGCTCGTTCAGATAGATGCCGGACATGAACTCGGTGACTTCGGGCAGCACCGTGTTGTAGGCTTCCCGCAACGGCGCGGATTCGCGGACCGACTTGAGGTGGGCCACCAACCCCCACGCCGTGTTCAAAGCGTCCGTGGAGGATTCAAAGGCGAGCAGGGTGTTCTCCATGGTCACCTCGCCCGCGGATAGGGCGGCGATCTGTTCGAGATTGGCCTTTGCTTCCGCGATGGCGGTCCGGATATCGGCGACGACGTGTTCCGGCGTCAGGGCGGACCACGGGATTTCAAAGGCGGTCGTGAGGAAGGGCTGGTTCATCGGCGGGAAGGAGTGCTTGAAGGCTCATCCAACCACGGATTCGGGAGGTTGCAAAGGATCGTCGCGGGCGCTCGAAGGGGAAAAACGGGGAAGACCAAACTTTGACGTTGTCCGGACGGTGGGAATCACGCAGGGTGGCCTCCCGTCATGCACGAGCAGAAATCCCCGTCCCAAGCTTGGTGGAAGGAATTGACCCCTTACCACTGGTTCGTTTTCGCCATGGCTTCGGCCGCGTGGTTGTTCGATTGTTTGGACCAACAGATCTTCCTGTTGTTTCGGCAGTCCGCCCTCGAGCACCTCATGCCGGACGGGACGGACATGACCGTGATCAAGAAGTTCGGGGGTTACGCGACCTCGATCTTCGTGATGGGCTGGGCGACGGGCGGCCTGATTTTTGGTTCCTTGGGGGACCGCTTCGGGCGGGCGCGGATGTTGACGGTGACGGTTCTGCTCTATTCTTTGTTCACCGGTTTGTCGGCGCTTTCGGTGGGCTGGCTGGATTTTGCCATTTATCGTTTCATCACCGGGCTCGGAGTGGGCGGCGTTTTCGGGTTGGCGGTGGCCTTGGTGGCGGACACGCTTCCGGATCGGGCGCGCCCCGGAGCTCTCGGCCTGCTTCAGGCATTGTCCGCGGTGGGGAACATCACCGCCGGTCTCATCAGCATGTGGATGGGTGGCATGATCAAGGCCGGAACCGTGAGCGCGGAGCATTCCTGGAAATTCGCCTTCCTGATCGGGGCGGTGCCCGCGTTTCTCTGCGTGTTCATCCAAATGCGACTGAAGGAGCCGGAAAAATGGGTCAAGGCCCGTGCCGCCAGTGCCAGCTCGGGCAGCGCCACCAAGCTGGGTTCCTACGTCAGCCTGCTCGGAATGGAGCGCTGGCGTCGTCCCGCCCTTCTCGGCATGATGCTTTGCATCGCCGGCGTGATCGGCCTCTGGGGGATCGGCTTCTTCGCCCCGGAACTGGTGGGCGATGTCATCACCGGCTCTCTCAAAGCCCAGGGGCTGGCGGACCAACAGGTTCAGGCCGAGGCCACCAAGTTCAAAGGCATCAACAGCATCGTGCAAAACCTCGGTGCCTTTTTCGGCATGATGGCCTTCACCGCACTTGCGGAAAAAATGGGTCGCAAACCCGCCTTCGCCGTCGGTTTCGTCGGTGCCTTGGTGACCACTTACGGATATTTCCTCTTCTTCAACGGGGTGGGCGATATCTGGATGAGCGCCGTCATGGGTTTCTTCCAGCTCGCTCTCTTCGCCGGGTTTGCCATCTATCTCCCGGAACTTTTCCCCACCCAGTTGCGCAGCACCGGCACGAGCTTCTGTTATAACGTGGGTCGGTTCATCGCGGCCAGCGGTCCCTTCACGCTCGGCTTGTTGCAACAACATCTGGCCAAGGGAGCCACCAACGCAGCGGAGAAGTTGCTCGCGTTCCGCTCCGCCTGCCAGTGGATGAGTGTCGTTTTCCTCCTCGGCCTCGTCGCGCTCGCCTTCCTCCCGGAGACCAAGGGCCGACCCCTGCCGGAGGATGCATGAGGAGATCGCGGCGCGTCACGAGCTTGGCATGATGGAGCAGATGCCAGCCCTCCGCCACCCTTTCGCCCCTTCCCGTCCGTCCGGGCCATGGTTGGAGCGATCCCTGATCAACCTGCTTTACTGTTACACCGGTCATCCTGACGACGCGGGGCCCCAGCCCGATCAAGCTGATTGATTATCTTTTCGCGCCCCCGGGGACGCCTCAGACCCCGCAGGAACAATCAACCTGCTTGATAGTTTTGA
>JAGWVU010000065.1 GCA_018970725.1 Verrucomicrobiota bacterium | reverse complement strand
CGGGAAGAAGACGTGCGCGCCGGAAAACTCATCAGCCGGGACGCCTCGCTGAAAACACCCGTCTATCAAGCGCCGTCCGGACCCACTCCCGCCGATCGTTCGCGCTGAGTCGCTCTCGCATTCCGGCTATCCTGCTTCCACGCCTTGCCTGCCCCGGCCCAGACCGATCTGGACCGGGATCTCCGCGCCGCGCCTTACTTCCGGGACCGGAGAACCGGGAAGCAATCTCCAGAACCGGCTTGCCGTGCCGCCTCGCCAGTGGAGTCAAAGAAAACATCGCATGACAAGACGCCCCATATCGCCTTGCTCCATGTGAACATGCTGCTCGCCTTGCTGGACACCACCCATGTCCATCATGGTCCGGCATCCCGGCTCTTCCATCATACCCACTCTTACAGTTAGGCGATCTGCCCCCTCACAGAAAGCGGAGTCCTCCGCATTCTCGGATGCCCGGGGTCCACGCACGGACCAGGCAACCCGAACACCGCACGCGCCCAGCTGAACGGCCTGCTCGCCATGCCAGGCCGTCAGTTCTGGCCCGACGACCTATCCCTGACCGATCCCCGCCACTTCCCTACTCTCCCCTCCTCCCGGCACCTCACCGAGGCCCTCCAGGACGGCCTGGAAATCGAAGGACTGCGTGTGCAGAATTCCTTCAGCCCCGGCGTCGATCCGGAGGATCTGCGCTGAGGCGTCGGCGTTTCGGAACCTGATCCGCCGGGTCCCGACGACACGGATTCGTCCGCTCTCCGCCACGAAACCTCAGCATCCGCGATCCCTTCTCCGCCCCTGACCGCTGGAAGGATGGGCTTGACTGCATGCATCCGAAAGGGAAAATGCATGCATGACTCAGGTAACCGTCAGAAATGTCGACGAGGCATGGGTGGCCAAGGCCAAGGCCGAGGCCGGGAGGCGGGGCGTGTCCATGAATGCCATCTTGGTGGAAGCGTTGGCGAAAGGCCTGGGAGTTGCGGTGGGGAAAGGGTCGAACGGATTGGAAAAGTTTGCAGGGGATTCGCCCGATGCATTCGGCCCGGATTGGGATGAGGCCATGCGCGAGTGCGCGCGGGTCGATCCGGAGGACTGGCAGTGAGGGTGGCCTTGGACACGAACGCCTATTCGGACTGGCGGAAGACCGGGGAGTGGGGTGAGATTATTTCGGCGGCAGAGGAGGTTTTCGTCTCGGTGATCGTGTTGGGGGAACTGAGGTTTGGATTCTCCCGAGGAAGCCGGGCAGCTGCCAACGAGCGGAAACTGGAAGACTTCCTGGAGAGCCCGGTGGTACGGGTCAGCGCCGTGGGGGAACGGACCAGTCGGCACTATGCGCGTTTGAAGTCCTACCTGAGGAACAACGGGACGCCAATCCCCGAGAACGACATCTGGATCGCATCCTGCGCGTTGGAAGTGGACGCTACCTTGCTGACTCAGGATCGTCACTTCGAGCAGATGCCTCATGTCAGCGTGCTTTGGAAGGAGCAGTGACCCCGGTGGACCGTCTCCACGGACTACCTCGTCCGCCACCGGTGGCTGGCGGTTTACCGGTCCTTGCTGGTGACCGAAAAGCCGCCGGAGTGAATCTCGGCGGCCGATGAGTCGCCCATGCCCGAATCCGGCTGGCTCTTGGGCAACGGGCGGTGGCGGAGGAGGGAGCGGCGGTCTCCACGGAGGGCGTATCGGCTGCGCCTAAGTGGCAACTCATTATGGCGAGCGGTCGTTCCCAGATCGCACGTAGGCAACAGTCATCCCGTTCTGCCTCTGGGAGAAGCGCAGCCTAGATGGACGCCAAGTCCCCTTCGATCTCGGTCATCGCCATGCCCCCTTTCAGTCCGTATCCGTTAGCAGCGGCCGCACCAACCCTTGGGGACCACCGCATGGGTCCCGGACGAGCCCGTCACCGCTGGCTGCCGGCATACCCGCTTTCTGCGAGACGGACCAGGCTCCCTCGCTTCGCAAGGGACCGGTCAAGGCGATTGCGCTGACAAGAACAACCCTACCGACAGGAGCCTGTCGGGCTGGAATCGAGTTTCGGGCTGGGGGGTAACGGCCGGGGTGCCCAGCCACTGGATGCCCACCCGTTCCATTCACACCCGCTCCTGACCGATGCGTTGACGGAGGGGGCGGTTCCTGATACCCTCGTCCGCGATGTCAGCGATCATCACCTGGCTGCAAGAACACTGGACCGAAGCGCTCGCCTCGCTCGCGTCCCTCTTCATCGGAAGTCTCATCGGCCGTTGGAGGGCCTGGAAACGCTTCGCCGACCGCTCCTTTTTCGACCGCATCACGGTTTCCCTGAACTACGTCGAGGACGGGGAATTCAAGATCCGGACCTTGCTCGAACGGAGCACCATGGAAATCTTCCGGAACGCCGAGATGTCCCGGACGGTGCAGCAAGCCTGCGCCCGGCGGGGACCATCCCCCTTCCTCGACCTCCCGGAGGAAACCTACTGGTATTACCTGAACCCTATCCTCAACGCCATCTCCGAACTCTTCGCGGATGGTTTCGTCAGGCACGAATCGGGTTTGGGCGGGCAGGAACAGACCTACCTCCTTTTCCTGACCTGTGAGAACGACCCGGACGCCATCATCCGCCAGCGCAAGGTCAGGGTCATGATGATCCGTGAGCAGACACTGCTCGACTGCGCCGCCCTGACACCGTCCTTCCGCAACGCTTTCCAAGAAGCGCGCTGGCAGGCCCTGCGCAAGGTGCGCGAGGAACTGGTCACCCTGCCGGAAACCAAACGGATCCGGCGGATCACGGTCTGTGTCTGAGCTGAATCCCCGCCCCCATGATCCCCCGGCTTCTCCTTTCTCTCGTTCTCCTCCCACCGGCCCTGACCGCCGCCGATGTCGTCATCTATGGAGGAACCCCGGCGGGGATCACCGCCGCCATCCAAACCGCCAGGATGCACCGGACGGCCATCCTCATCGAACCGACACGATTCCTCGGCGGCCTGACCACCGGAGGTCTCGGCGCCACGGACATCGGGAACAAAAAGGCGATCGGCGGGATCTCCCGGGAATTTTACGCGAACGTCCACCGCTACTACAAGGACCCTGCCAAGTGGCGCCATGAAACCCGGGACGCCTACTTTTCACGCAAACCGCACGGGAACAGCACCGCGGAAACCACCATGTGGACTTTCGAACCACACGTCGCGTCGGAGATCTATGCCGCCATGCTCCGCGAAGCGGGGGACCGCATCTCGATCGTTCACGGTGAACGTCTCGACTTGGAAAAAGGCGTGGTGAAAAGCGCCACCCGCATCCGCAAGATCGTGATGGAGAGCGGCCGGGAATTCTCCGGTTCCATCTATATTGATGCCACTTATGAAGGAGATCTGATGGCCGGGGCCGGGGTTGATTCCCATATCGGCAGGGAAGCCAACCGGGTTTATGGGGAAACGCTCAACGGCGTGCAAACCACCCGCGCCGTGCATCACCAGTTCAACAGGGAGGTCGATCCTTACATTGTCCCTGGGGATCCCTCCAGCGGCTTGCTCCCCGGGATCGGGAAGGAACCCGGGGAAGAGTTCGCCGGAGATCACAAGGTGCAGGCCTACAACTTCCGGATGTGCACCACGGACGTCCCCGAAAACCGCCGGCCGTGGACGAAACCCGAGACCTACGACGAGCGCTGGTTTGAACTTGCTTTGCGCAATGTGGAGGCCGGGGACCAACGGATCTCCTGGGCCCCGGCCTGGATGCCCAATCGCAAAACCGACACGAACAACAACTTCGCGGTAAGCACCGATTTCATCGGCATGAATTGGCCGTATGCGGAGGCCGGATACGCCGAACGGGAAAAGATCCGCAAGGCCCACGAGGATTGGCAAAAAGGCTTGCTCTGGACGTATGCCCACCACCCGCGGGTCCCGGAAGCCATCCGCGCCGTCTACCGGAATCTTGGACTCGCCAGGGATGAGTTCACCGAAAATGAAAACTGGCCCCGCCAACTCTACATCCGCGAGGCCCGCCGCATGATCTCCGACCATGTGATGACCGAGAAGAACTGCAAGCGCGAGGAAGTCGTCGCAGACAGCGTCGGCATGGGCGCCTACAACATGGATTCCCATCATGTGCAGCGTTATGTGACCAAGGAAGGGTTCGTCAGGAACGAGGGCGACGTCCAAGTCCCCAGCCGCCCGTATCCGGTGAGTTATCGCAGCCTCCGGCCCAAGGCGGCCCAGTGTGCGAACCTCCTCGTGCCGGTCTGCCTGAGCGCCAGCCACATCGCCTACGGAAGCATCCGCATGGAACCCGTGTTCATGGTGCTCGGCCAAAGCGCCGCCACCGCCGCCGTCCATGCCATCGAACAGGAAAAAAGCGTTCAGGAAATCGACCTCGCCAAACTCAAGGAACGCCTCCTCGAGGACGGTCAGGTCCTCGATTTCGAATCCCCGCCCACCCCGGTCCCCACCGGCTCCCCCAAGTCTTCCCTGCCCGGAATCATCGTGGATGATCAGGAGGCCCGTCTCACCGGATTCGACGCCGTCGGCCACACCGCCCCCGGCTTTGTGGAAGCGGGTTACCGCCACGACGGAGATTCCCTCAAGGGCACTCAAACGGCCCGGTTCATCCCCAATCTTCCCCGGGCGGGCACCTACCGCGTCTCCATCAGTTACGGGGCCCTCGCCAATCGCGCCTCCAATGTCCCCATCACGATTCACCACGCGGACGGGGAAACCCGGCTCACCGTCGACCAACGGCGGAAACCGGACGGCCCGGGTTCCTTCCACCCGCTTGGCTCTTTCCCTTTTGCCGCGGGCACCACGGGCTGGGTCGAGATCGGCAACGCGGAAACCCAGGGCCATGTCATCGCCGACGCCGTGCAATTTCTCCCCGGGGAACCCCGGACCCCATGATACGCGGCATTTGCCGCAATTCAGGGATTGCGCGTTCCCCGGCGAGAGTCCTTGGTGAGTTGGCCCTCCATGTCCCCACCGTCGGTTCAGTCGATCCTCGAGCGCGACCGTCTGCAAGATTTGTTCGATGTCTTGCACCGCCGCGGCTATACCGTGATCGGCCCCACGGTCCGGGATCGGGCCATCGTCTGCGAGGCCTTGCGGGCCGCCTCCGATCTGCCGGAGGGATGGGAAGATGTGCCGGAAGCGGGCTCCTACCGCCTCCGGCGGCGGCCGGACAAAGCGCTCTTCGGGTTCACCGTGCCCACCAATTCATGGAAGGAATGGCTTCATCCCAAACGCCTCAAACTGCTCGGAGCCGGCCGGGACGGGGAGGGAAACCTCCACTTCACCCCGGGCGATGACGCCGAGCCCCCGAAACTGGCTTTCCTCGGGGCCCGTTCGTGTGAATTGCATGCCATCGCGATCCAGGACCGCGTGTTTCTCGGGGGCACCTTCGTGGATCCCCATTACGCCAAGCGCCGCGCCAACGTGTTGATCATCGCAACCAACTGTGGCCGGGCCGGCGGAACCTGTTTCTGCGTCTCGATGAACACCGGGCCGTCCGTCGATGGCCGGCGAACTCCGTTCGACCTCTCGCTCACCGAACTGCTGGATGATTCCGGCCACCGGTTCCTTCTGGAAGCGGGCAGCCAGACCGGAACCGCCCTGCTCGACGAATTGCCGGTCCGGGAGGTCACAACCCGGGAGTTGCGCGCTGCCCGGACCCTGCTGGACAACACGGCGAGCCAGATGGGGCGATCCCTCGAGACGCAGGGGCTCGCGGAAACCATGCTGCAGAATCTGGATCACCCGAGGTGGCAGCAGGTGGCGGACCGGTGCCTCAACTGCGCGAATTGCACCATGGTTTGCCCCACCTGCTTTTGCACCACCGTGGAGGACGTGACCAGCCTCACCGGAGATCACGCGGAACGCTGGCGCCGTTGGGATTCCTGTTTCAATCTCGATTTCACCTGGATGCACGGCGGCCCGGCCCGGCAGTCCGCCCGTTCACGCTATCGCCAATGGCTGACCCACAAACTGGCCACCTGGCATGAGCAATTCGGCTCCTCCGGCTGCGTCGGCTGCGGCCGCTGCATCAGCTGGTGCCCCGTCGGCATTGACCTCACCGAAGAAGCCCGCGCCCTTCGTGCCCCATGACCTCGCTCGAGCCGGTTCTCCGCCAACATCCCTTCTTCGCCGGCCTCGACGACGCCGCCCTGACCCTGCTCACCGGTTGCGCTCGCAACGTTCGCTTTGCCCCCGGCCAACCCCTGGCCCGTGAAGGCCGGTCCGCGGATGTCTTTTACCTGCTGCGCACCGGGCGCGCCGCCCTCGGCATCCCCTCCCCCCGGGGCGGAACGATCACCATCGAGACGCTCGACGCCGGCGATGTCATCGGCTGGTCCTGGTTGTTCCCGCCGCACCTCTGGCAGTTCGATGTCACCGCGGTGAGCGAAGTCCACGCCCTGGCTCTGGACGGTCTCTGCCTGCGCGGCAAGTGCGAGGCCGACCCGCGCCTCGGCTACGACCTGATGAAACGCTTTTCGCGGGTCATGGCCGCCCGGCTCGCCGCCACCCGACTCCAGTTGCTCGATCTTTACAGGGCCGGGCCCCATGATTTTCCCTCCCCGGAACCGCCGTGAATCCCGATCCCATGATGCCCATCCCGTGGCGGGTCGCGGAACGTTGGGATGAAACCGCGGATACGTTCACCGTCGCCCTTGAACCTTCCCGGCCCGGAGAACCGCCCGGTTTCAAGCCCGGCCAATTCAACATGCTTTACGCCTTCGGGGCGGGCGAGAGCGCCCTCTCCATCAGCGGGGATCCCTCCCTCCCCGGCCGCAGACTCCATACCGTTCGCAAGGTCGGCACCGTGACGTCCGCGCTCGCCCGGCTCCGCCCCGGAGATCAGGTGGGCTTGCGCGGGCCCTTCGGAACCAGCTGGCCGATGACCGATCTCAAGGGCAGGGACCTGATCTTCGTCGCCGGCGGCATCGGTCTCGCCCCGCTCCGTCCCGCCATCTACCACGCCTTGCGGTTCCGGGCGGATTACGGATCCATCCGGATCCTCGTCGGTGCGCGTTCCCCGGCGGATCTGCTCTACGCGGCGGAACTCGCAAACTGGCAAGAAATCCCCGGCGTCTTCCGTGAGGTGACCGTGGACCGGGGAACCGCCGCTTGGAATGGACACGTCGGGGTCGTGACCAAACTGATCCCGCCGCTGCCGCTGGACCCGGGGAACAGCGCCGCCCTGATCTGCGGCCCGGAAATCATGATGCGTTACACAGCCACGGCCTTGCGGGAAAAAGGGCTTCCAGCGGCGGCCATCCACGTCACCATGGAACGCAACATGAAGTGTGCGTTGGCTCATTGCGGCCACTGCCAGATCGGACCGCACTTCATCTGCCGGGAGGGTCCCGTCTACCCTTTGGACCGCATCGCCTTCTGGCTGACCCAACGTGAAGTCTGACCCCGCCATGCCCCCGAAACCCAAACTCGCCGTCTGGAAATTCGCCTCCTGCGACGGTTGCCAGCTCAGTTTGCTCGATTGTGAGGACGAACTCCTCGCCATCGCGGATGCGGTGGAGATCGCGAACTTCGCCGAGGCCACCCGCCACTTTGAACCCGGCCCTTACGATCTTTCCCTCGTCGAGGGGTCCATCACGACTCCACACGACGCCACCCGCATCCGCGAGGTCCGGGCCCAATCACGCCGTCTCATCACCATCGGAGCCTGTGCCACCGCCGGAGGCATTCAAGCGTTGCGGAATTTCCGTGATGTCAGGGAGATGGCCTCCGTGGTCTATGCTTCCCCGCAATATATCGATACCCTCGCGACCTCGACGCCGATCTCCGACCACGTGAAGGTGGATTTCGAATTGCGGGGTTGCCCGATCAACAAACGGCAACTTCTCGAGGTCATCCTCGCCTTTCTCCATCGCCGCAAACCCTTGGTTTCCGCGGAAAGCGTCTGTGTGGAGTGCAAACTCCGGGGAAATGTCTGTGTCATGACCGCGCATGGCACCCCTTGCCTCGGCCCGGTGACCCACGCGGGTTGCGGTGCCATCTGCCCCGCCTACGACCGTGGATGCCATGGTTGTTTCGGTCCCAAAGAGACCCCCAACACCGCCGCCCTCGCTGCCCAATGGAAGACGTTGGGTGCCTCTCCGGCGGAAATCTCACGGGCCTTCCGCTCCTTCAACGGCTACGCCGAAGCCTTCCGCATCGAAAGTCTGCGCCATGAGTGATCCGGACCCGCCCCGCCACACCCGAACCATCAAGGTCGATTACCTCGCCCGCGTCGAAGGCGAAGGCGCCCTCCACCTTGGCATCCGCGAGGGACGCGTCGAAGACGTGAAACTGAAGATCTTCGAGCCGCCCCGCTTCTTCGAGGCCTTCCTCCGGGGAAGGCACTTCCGCGAGGCTCCGGATCTCACCGCCCGCATTTGTGGCATCTGTCCCGTAGCCTATCAGATGAGCGCCTGCCATGCCGTCGAACGGGCCGCCGGAGTCACCCTGCCCCGCCCCCTCCGGGAATTGCGCCGACTCCTCTATTGCGGCGAATGGATCGAAAGCCATTGCCTCCATCTCTTCATGCTCCATGCACCGGACTTCCTCGGATATGAGAGCGCCATCGCCATGGCCAAGGATCACCGTGAGGTCGTCCAAATGGGCTTGAAACTCAAGAAAACCGGGAACGACATCGGCACCTTCCTCGGCGGACGCGAAATCCACCCGATCAATGTCAAGGTCGGTGGATTTTACAAAGCACCGCGCAAGGCGGACTTCACCCCTCTGGCCGAAGATTTGCTCCGCGCCGCCGATGCCGCGGAGAAGACCGTGGATTGGGTTGCGGCCCTGCCCTTCCCCGAGTTTGCCGGGGACTATGAATATGTCGGCTTGTCCCACCCTGACGAGTACCCCATGAACGAGGGCAGGATCCTATCCAACCGCGGTCTTGATATCGAGGTGGCGGAATACGAGGATCACTTTGAAGAGGAACACGTGCCTTACACTAACGCGCTTCATTCCATCCACCGCGGCCACGGCGCCTATTTTGTCGGCCCCATGGCCCGTTATGCCTTGAATCACGACCACCTCAGCCCCCGGACCCTCGCGGCCGCCTCCCGCGCCGGTTTGGGCAAGGTGTGCCACAATCCCTTCCAGAGCATCATCGTCCGCGCCCTTGAGATTCTTTACGCTTGTGAGGAGGCCTTGCGCGTCATCACCGAATACGAGGAACCGGACTCCCCGGACATTCCCGTGACCATCACCGAAGCTTGCACCGGCTGGGGTTGCACCGAGGCTCCCCGCGGCCTCCTCTACCATCGTTATGATATCGGTCCGGACGGACTCATTTCCCAAGCCAAAATCGTACCTCCCACCTCGCAAAACCAAAAACAGATCGAGGATGATCTCCGGAAGATCGTTCCGCTGGCCCTCCACCTGACCGATGCCGAATTGCAATGGCGGTGCGAGCAAGCCATCCGGAACTATGATCCCTGCATCTCCTGCGCCACCCACTTCCTCAAAATTAAAAAGGAGGAGGTGCCTTCGTGAACCGGACCGTGGTGATCGGCGTGGGCAATGAATTCCGCGGGGACGACGCCGCCGGACGGGTCGCGGCCCGCCGTCTCAGAGATCTGGCCCCGGACGAAATCGTCGTCCATGAATCTTCCGGGGAAGCGCTTTCCTTGATGGAACGATGGGCCGGGGCCGGCCGGGTGATCCTCATCGATGCCTCCTCCACCGGAATCCCACCGGGCACGGTGCAACGATTCGATGCCAGCCGCGCCCCCCTGCCTTCCCTCTATTTCCATACCTCCACCCATGCGTTCAGCGTGGCCGAGGCCATCGAAATGGCGCGCTCCCTTGCTTCTCTCCCGGACACGGTCATTGTGTTCGGCATCGAGGGCGGGAGTTTCGAGCACGGCACCGGCCTGACCCCGGCGGCGGAAAAAGGAATCTCTGAAGTTTTGCAGCTCATCCGCAACGAAATCTCCTGATATGCACGAACACTCCCTGATGAAGGATCTGATGACCAAAATTGAAACGGTCGTCAAGGATCACCATGCCCGCAAAGCCGTCGCCATCGATGTCTGGCTCGGTGCCCTCTCCCATATGTCCCCGGATCATTTCACCGAACACTATCTCGAATCCTCAAAGGGCACGTTGGCCGAAGGAGCCAAACTTCACATCACGCTCTCCACGGATATCCATGATCCCGACGCCCAGCAGATCCTCCTGCGCAACATCGAAGTAGAGGACTAACCCATGTGCCTTGCGATTCCGGGGCGGATCCTCGAAATCCGCGGAACGGATCCCCTCTCCCGAACCGGTCTCGTCTCGTTCGGGGGCGCGGTGAAGGAAATCCACCTCGTCTGCACGCCCGGGGCCCGGGCCCTCGATTATATTCTCGTTCACGCCGGCCTCTCCCTCGCCGTCATCGATCCGGCGGAGGCCTCCCGCCTGCTGGAGACCCTTGGTTCTCCGGAGCAAGAGCACGACTGACCCTCCCTCGATTTCTCTTCCAAGGACCTGACTCATGCGCCTCCGCTCCATCTCCCCCGACGACCGATTCGAAGTTGCCGATCTGATCCACGCCTCGGTGAACGCGTGGTATCAACTCCGCGGGATGCCCCGGATCTTCAACGGGGATCCCTCCCTGACCACGATCTTCCAGGACGTCTACCATGCCATCACGCCCGGATGCGCCATGATCGCGGAGAGCGAAGCCACCGGTCGCATCATGGGCGTCTGCTTCTATCATCCCCGCCAAACCCATGTGGGACTGGGGATCATGAGCGTTCATCCCAATTATTTCCGCCAGGGCGTGGGACGTGCCTTGCTTCAAGCCGTCATCGAGTTCGCCGACTCCCGCGGATATCCCGCCATCCGCCTCACCCAAAGCGCGCTGAACCTCGACTCGTTTTCCCTCTATAACACGGCCGGGTTCGTTCCCCGCTGCGCCTACCAGGACCTCTTCCTCCACGTCCCGCCGGAGGGTCTGGCCGTGACGATTCCAGGACGCGACCGGGTCCGGGACGCCACCCTTGACGATCTCCCGGCGCTGGTGGCCTTGGAACTGGAGCTGAGCGGGGTGAGCCGTGAGGAGGATTACCGTTTCTGCATCGAAAATCCGCTCGGCTTCATGTCCTTGAGCGTCTGTGAGGGCCCTTCCGGCTGTCTCGAAGGATTCCTCGGTTCCTCCTCACATCCCGCCGGAAACCTCCTCGGCCCCGGCGTCTGCCGCACCGACGATGCGGCCATCGCCCTCATCGGCAGGGAACTCGATCGCCACCGCGGGCGCTCCCCGGTCTTTCTTGTTCCGATGGACCGACCCACGCTGGTCCGGAAGATGTATGACTGGGGGGCGAAAAATTGTGAATTGCACTTCTGTCAGGTGCGCGGCAATTTCCAACCGTTCAAGGGAATCAACCTCCCCACCTTCGTCCTGGAAACGGCTTGATGGTCTCCCAAAGCCGTTCACCCGAAAAAGAAAGCCCAGCCTCCCGGCTCAGTCCGGTTCGCGCCGCGCCTCCCCGGCCCGCCCCCCCAGATTGCCATAGCGATGGTAATCCCAACTCACACTCTGCTCCCGCAGATACCACAACAACTCGATCCTTCCCTCGGCTGAGACCGGTTCATCCGCGATGACCGCCGCCACTTCGGCCGCAGAGCGGTGGATCCGCGCCGGGACCCGGTCCGGGGCCGCATAACGCACCCGGTCTCCGGGACGCAACGCCCGCGCCAACGCCCGGTCGCTCTCCACCGCAAACTCAATGCCCCCGGCCCAAGCGGCGGTATTCCGGTCCAACCAATCCACGATTTCCTTTTCCAAGCCGGGGGGGGCGCTGACCAGGACCCGGGCCCCGGTCATCCGCGCCGCGATCACCCGGGCGACAATCTCAAAATCCGTGTCCCGCGGGTGAAGCCGCACCCGCACCTCCACGGCCGGCAGGTAACGTCTCAGATTATCCTGCCCGGGCAACCGGAAGTGATCGTGTTCCCGACGGAACTCCAAGTCCCACGCTTGCTGATAACTCCTCGCCATCCGGAGCCATCGCACCCGCTCCCCGGAAACCTCCTCGAGCAAGGCCGCGATCATCGGTTCGTGCACTTCGATGCCGCTTCCCCGCGCCTGCCGGTCATCCCGCTCCGTGAAGCGGAGGAGTTGCGCCAGATAGTTCGGACCACCCGCCTTCATCCCGGGCCCGAAGCAGGATTTGCCCATCCCTCCGAACGGCTGGCGCAAGACGATCGCCCCCGTGGTGCCACGATTGATATACAAATTTCCCGCCTCGATCCGGTCCCGCCAGATCGTGATCTCCCGGTCATCGAGGGAATGAAGGGCACTGGTCAGGCCGTAACCGGTCTCGTTGACCAGTTCGATCGCTTCTTCCAAGGAATCATAAGCCATCACCGCGAGCAACGGTCCGAAAAACTCGGTGAGGTGGGTGAAACTTCCCCGCTGCACACCCCACTTCACCCCGGGACTCCAAAGGTTCGGGTTCCCATCCACCGGGCGGGGCATGACCAACCACGACTCCCCGGGCTCCAAGGTCTTCAGGGCGGTCTCAAGGTCCCCCGAGGGCGGCCGGATCAGGGGACCGACCCGGGTGGCCGGATCCCAGGCACTCCCGCACCGCAAGCTCTCCACCGCATCCCGCAACATCCGCCGGAATATCTCGTCCTCGTGGATCTCCCGTTCCAAGAGCAGCAGCGAGGTGGCCGAGCACTTCTGTCCGGAGTGGCTGAACGCACTGTGCACCACGTGTTTGATCGCCAGTTCCCGGTCACTCAGCGCGCTGATGATGGTGGCGTTCTTTCCCCCCGTCTCCGCGAACAACCGCATCCCAGGCCTCGCCTCCAGCATCCGCAACGCCGTCGCGGTCCCTCCGGTCAGAATCACCGCATCCACGTTCGGATGCGCTGCCAACGCCGCCCCAGGCCCCGAACCCGGGCCGGGCAGGAACTGCAACACCTTCCGCGAAACCCCGGCCCGCCAGAAACAATGGCAGATTTCCAGCGCCACCGGCACCGTGTCCGATGCCGGCTTGAGGATCACCGTGTTTCCCGCCGCCAGCGCCGCCGCCACCCCGCCACAGGGAATCGCAATCGGAAAATTCCACGGCGGGATCACCGCCACCACGCCGCGCGGTTCCACCGTCACCCCGTCCAACGCGGCAAATCCCGACGCTCCGGCCCGATAAAATTCCACAAAATCGATCGCCTCGGAGACCTCGGGATCACTCTCCGCCAACGTTTTGCCCCCGACCACGAGTGCACTGCGCATCAACGCGCCCCGGGCCCGGCGCAACTCCATGGCCGCCCGGCCGAGAATCTGGCTCCGCTCCTCCGGCTCCAGCCCCCTCCACCCGTCCGGGTCGAGCGCGGCACACCGCACCGCGCGCTCCACATCTTCCAGCGTTCCCTCGACGGAACGGGCCACCACAACGCCCGGACGGGAGGGATCACGATGCTCGCGCGTCGCTGGCCGCTCCACGATCTCCCCGTCGATCACCAACGGAACCGAGACCACCTCCCCCGGCTGGAGGAGGAACTCCGCCCAACGCCCGTTTTGGGGCAAGGCCCAATCGGTGTCCGGCTCATTCCGCAGCGCGTGCCACGGCATCTCCGGAAGCGGCTCAAGGAAGGATTCGGTGTTCCGATCCTGGACCCGGCGCGGCGCCTCCGGGGGCGGCCAGGTGAAGGATTCCCGGAACGATTGTTCCAGGAATTCCCAGTCCGCCGATCCCACCTCCAAGCGGAACGCGTGCCGCAAAAAGTTTTCTTCCCCGGTGTTTTCATCCATCCGCCGGATGAGATAACCGATCGCGCTCACGAATTCCTCGCGCCGGCAGGCCGGGGCGTAGAGCAGGAGCGCCACCGCCTCCTCCATGAGGGCGCGCCGTTGATGGTTCGCCATGCCCTCCAGCATCTCGAACTGGATCCGGTCCACGGCCCCCGCCTCCGCGCCGAGGACAAGGGCATACGAAAGATCAAAAAGATTGTGCGAAGCGATGCCGATCCGCAAGGCCGCGCCCCCCGCCAGAGCTTCGTGCAACATCCGCTTGTAATGGGCGTCCGTCTCCCGCTTGTGCCGGTAGGGGGCCTGCGGCCAGTCCCGATGCGCGGCCTCGACCCGTTCCATTTCCAGATTGGCCCCCTTCACCAAGCGGACCGTGACCGGCGCTCCACCGCGCCCCACCCGATCGATCGCCCAATCCCGGATCCTCCGGAGAACCGCGAGGGAATCCGGCAGATACGCCTGCAACGCGATCCCGGCTCCGACCCCCTCCAGCCCGGGGCGGGAAAGCGTGCGCATGAAAGCCTCCGCGGTGAGCCAGAGATCGCGGTATTCCTCCATGTCCAAGTAGACGAACTTGGACACCTCCGCGCCATCCGGCCGCACAAAGCGGACGTGCGCCGCCTCCCGATACAACAACTCCAGACGGTCGCCCAAGATGCCCAAGGTGTGTTCCCGGGCCAGGGCGGACACTTGGGAATACACCGTGCTGATCTTCACCGAGATCACCTCCACCTCCGGCAGTTGCAACGCTTCGAGATAGAGCTGGAGACGGCGGTTCGCCTCCTCCTCCCCGAGCACCGCTTCCCCCAGAAAGTTCAGGTTCATGCGCACGCCTTCCCCCTGCCGCGCCCGCAGGTGGGTGGTCAGGTGTTCGCGTTCCGCCGGCAGCACCACGTTCGCGGTCTCATGCCTCATGTGCTCCTTGACCAACGGCACCGTCACCCCGGGCAACCAGCCGCCAAACGTCTGGAACCCGCGCAACAGCATCTGGTCCAACGGACTGAAAAACCGCGGGATCCCCTGCACGTCGAGGATGTGGGTGAACTGCCCCGCCACCCGGGCCGCCCGTCGGGACCGGAAGGCTTGGTCGGTCAGCTGCACCAGGGTCGCCTTGTCCTCGGGCGTGCCGCACATCCGGTCCAATTCCGCCTGTTGCCTCCGCTCCGCCCCGGTCTGCAGCGCCCGGGCACGGTGCTGGAGGCGGGCGGCCAGCGCCACCGCGCGCCCGATCAACTCCGGATCAAATTCAGGGCTCATCTTCCCCCCATTTCACCACAGCACGGGCCGGATGGCGAGAAAGAGAACGCCCCGACCCGGATCATTGCACCGGTGCCGGACTCGGAGCCGGAGCCGGCCCGGCGCCTTTCTTGCCCAGCACCCGGCCGATCCCCTTGCCCGCCTTGCCCGCGGCTTTCCCGACCACCTGGCCGGTCTTCTTCAAACCTCCGCCCACCACCTTGGCCGCGCCCTTGAAAAAGCGGCCGACCTTGTGGATCCCGGTGGGCGGGGGCGTCGTCTCCACTTGGGTCGCGGTCGCCCCGGAGGGAGCGGGAGCCGCCTCGGCGGCCGGGATGGATGGAACGGAAAGGGCCAGCACGCAGGCGCAGGCGGTCAGGGGCAGCAGGTTCTTCATCGGTTGGTTACAATGGTTTTGCCCGGATCGTAACCAAATCCGTTCCCGGGATCAATCCCCGAAATGCCCGCCCGCTCAATCCAGGACCAACCCGGCAGGCAAAGACTCCCCGAACAAACTCGCGCGGTCCGCTTGCTGCACCCGGACGACACTCTCCAACGGCACGATCCGCGGCCCCGGCACCCCGGCCTTGCGCAGGCGGCCGGCGATCTCCCCCCTCACGTTCCCGGGAAGGTCGAGCGCCCGGTCGCCGACCAGGCGGGCGGCCCGCAAAAACACCGTCTGCGCCTCGCTCCACTCCGGTTGCGCCCAATCGTGTTCCCCCAGTTGTTTATACGCTTGCTCCACCAGCGCGGGCGGCAGGACGGACTCCGCTCCGCCATACATCGGCACCCGGCTCAACAGACGGCCAAGCGAAACAAGGTAGGGTTCCCGATACATCCCCGGTTCGCGCAACCGCTCCAAAAACAACCCGGCCAACTCCGTTTTGCGTCCCCGATCGAGCCGTTCCAACGCCCCCAGCAAACGCACCGCTTCCGGCGGAGCCTTTTTCGGAGAGTCCCGCACCCGGGGAAACGTCTCCTCGTGAAGCGTCCGTTGCCGCTCCGCCCCCAAACCTCCGGCGACCCGTCTCCACAAGACGTCCGCGTTCACCTGCATCGCCTTGCCGGGATACCAGAATCCATCCTCATGGAAGGCCCAGAGCCGGTCGATCCGTGCCTCGTCGAACGCCACGCCATAACCGGGCCGCAGGAGCAACCCCGCCAGGCCGACCCATGTCTCCTCGTGCTCGAAGGAATGTTCCCGGTCCGCAAAACATTCATCCAAAGCAGGCCACAGCAGCCGGAGCAACGCCGCGTTCCATGCGTTCTTCGGCTGCCCGAGAATCTTCTCCAAACTCTGGATCATCCGCGTCGGGCTGATCGGATCCCGCTTGCTGAACGGGGCCCGGAGCCAGCCGGTGATCCGCTCCCGCGCCTCTTCTTGCTTTTCCCCGGAGACCCCGGGCTCCATCACCGGACGCGGGGCCGCGGTCCCTTCCCCCGTCTCCTCGTGCAAATTGAATTCCAAGGGCCAGCGCGCCGCGGGATCAAGGGCATCGATGCATTCCACTTGCAGCCACCCCAGCGCGTTGAGACGGGTCCCGAGCCGCACCGGACGATCCCCGGTCGAGCCGTCCGCCGGCCGGATCACCGTCTGCAACGGCGGGAGCGCCAGAAAATTCCGGTCGTCCCAGGGAACCCGGTCGCCCGCCGCATCGCGGGAACGATGGGTCGAGGAATACGCGCGAAATTGCACCGGGCGCTGCACCCGCACCTTCAGCCCCGGCACGTCCACCACGGTCTCCGTCTCCGGCGGCGTGCCCTTGGGCAGCAGGCAGAGCAGCATCTTCCCCTTCCCCTCCGCCGCCGCCTCCACATAGACGGATCGCGCCGCCCCGGCCTGGATGCGGCGCGCGTTCTGGTGCAACAGCTGCCCGAACCGGGCCGCCCCACGGGCCACGGCCAATGACAATTCGGGATTGTCCAGCAGCACCACTTCCCGCCCCCCCTGCCAATACCCCACTTGCGCCCGCAACCGCTCCCGGACCATCTCCGGCGACAGGCTCCCGCCATTGCACAACAGGGCGTCGACCTCCGGCTGCCCCTCCAAAAAGGCCGCCAGATGCCGGGTCACCGCACTGTCGGCCGCATAGGGCAAACCCATCTCCCGCAACGCCGTTCCCGCTGTTTCCGGCCGCGCCGCGGACTCGCACTCCGGGTAGAACCCCTCCAGCAACAACGCCCGCACTTCCCCGGCACCCACCGTGGCCCGCAATGTCCCCCCGAAAAGTTTCGCTCCCCGGGACGGAATGGAAATCTCACAGGTTTCCAAGTCAGGCGTCGCGAGCACCGACTCCTTGGCCTGCCGGCACTGTGCCACCAAGTGCCCCCACTGGTCCGCCGAGAGGGAATCTGCCGCCCCGAGCCGCGGCTCGATCCGATGCGCCAGCGCCAGATCGATGTTATCCCCGCCCAACAAAAGATGGTCGCTCACCGCCACCCGGCGGATCTCCGGCAACCGCCGGTTCTTGCCGAGCCGGATCGCGAAGAGACTGAAGTCCGTCGTGCCTCCCCCCACATCCACCACCAGCACGTGGTGCGTCCGCTCCCGCAGCCTTTCCAACTGGCTTTCCAGACTGCCCACCGTCTCGTGCGCTTCCAACCACCGGTAAAACGCCGCCTGCGGTTCCTCCAGCAAAGCGGTCCCGGCCGGAAACCCGGCTTCGGACGCGGCCTCCAGCGTCAGCCTTTGCGCCAAAGCATCGAACGAGGCCGGCACGGTCACGGTGATGCGCTGCCCGCGGAACGGCGCTTCCGGATGCCGCCGGTCCCAGGCCTCCCGCAAATGCGCCAGAATCAATGCCGAGGCCGCCACCGGAGAAATCTTCTCCTCAGGGGTCAAATCCCCCGATCCCCACGGCAAAAAAGGCACGGTCCGGTCCATCCCGTGACAGGCCAGCCAGGACTTGGCGGAATGCACCACCCGGCCGGGAACCCGTCCCGCCTGGGTCCGCGCAAACCGACCCGCCACCCAGTCCCGGCCCGGTGCGCCCCCGCTCTCCCGGGCCAGCGCCGCCAACTCCTCCTTCAAGGGCCGGTAAAGGAAGGACGGCAGCGTGGCATCGGAGGCGGCGGCCCCGAGGCTTTCCCACTGGGGCACTTCCACCACCTCCGTCGAGGCGGCCTTGTCTTCCAACGAAACGGCCGCAATCGCCGAATTCGTGGTCCCGAGGTCGATGCCGATGCTGAAACGAGGTGTCACTTGACCCTCACCCTCCCCCGGCCCACGGCCCTGTCAAGGCCACTGAACCACGGCCCTGTCAAGGCCACTGAACCACGGCCCTGTCAGTCGTTGCTCCGCAACTTTGAGAGCAAGCGCAGGATCTCGATGTAGAGCCAGACCAAGGTCACCAGCAGGGCGAAGCCGCAATACCACTCCATGTAGCGCGGCGCTCCCGACCGCTCGCCATCTTCAAAATCACCGAAGTCGACGATCAGGTTGAAGGCCGCCAGCGCCACGACGAAGAGACTGAACCCAATCCCGATCGGACCGTTCGAGTGAATGAGCGGAATCTCAAAGTGGAAGGCCAACCGCAGAACCATGGCCACCAGATAGAAAAGAGCCATCCCGAGGGTCGCCGCGAAAATGATCGCCCGGAACCGGGCCGTCGGACGGATCACCCCCATGCTGTAAAGTGCCAGCATCGCCAAGGTCACCGCCAAGGTCAAAACCACCGCCTGGAACACGATGCCGTCGAACAGCGAACCGTAGGTCAACGAAATCACCCCGAGGAACAAGCCCTCGAGCAACGCGTAGACCGGGGCCGTCACCGGACTCCAAACCGGCTTGAAGCAGGTGACCAGCGACAACACCAACCCGCCGATCGCTCCGGTCCACAGCAACGGCGCCCCCAGGACCGGGTTCGCCGCCACCACGTTCCACGTCAATCCCGCGGAAACCACCGCCAAAGTCAACAAGAGCGCCGTCTTGTTGACCGCACCCGAAACCGTCATTGTCTCCGCGCCCGAAGCCGCGGAGGCAAGGGTTCCACTCCGAAACATGGGACTACCCCCTCGATTTGCCATGGGGCGATACTAACCCGGCACCATGGCAAAGCAATTACGAAATGAGCGGGAAAATGGAATCGCCACCGCCTCGCCACCCTACACCAGATAACAAACCACCTTCTCCGCGCAAACCATCGTCCCCGCCGTCATCGTCTCCCTTGCCGAACGGGCGTCGATCTTGTAGGCCACGATCCGGTCCTCCCCGGCATCGATCTCCTCCAGCAACCGCTTCCAAAGCCGCTGGAACTCGCGCTCCTCGAGATGGCATTCGAAGAGGCTGTACTGGACCCGCAACCCGAAATCCTCACACACCTTGGCCACTTTCGCCAAGCGTTTCGGGGAGGTGATATCGTAGGCAACCAAGGTCAACATATCTTTGCCGCCCGGCGCGGACCGGGCATAGGGAACCTGGGGAAAGGCATCGTTCCACCACATCGGGAATTCTCCGGCTTCAGTTCATGATAAACGGCTCGAAGTCTTTCTCTTCCGGATCTTCGAGCACCGCCTTGTAGAGCACCGCATGGCGCTCCACCTCCTGGCGCAAGGTGGTCCGATGCTCCCGAACTTCCGAAAGAAACTGCCGGTCCATCCGCCGCTCGTATTGCAGGTGAAAGCGCCGCCGGCCCTCTGCGTTCAAATAGATCCCGCCGTTCCGAGGCTCGAAATGACGCTCCGAGAGGTGCTGGTGGGAGAACAGATCCAAAGCCAAGGCTTCCACCAGACAGGGGCGAAACGGTTCCAGCAAGTCCAACGCCAGCGACCACCGGCCGTTCTCGGTGGCATGCAACAAACCCAACGCCGGGTCCAATCCCCGCGCGTGGATCGCCGTCAACATCTCCTGATAAAGCAGCGTCGCCCCGTAGGAAATGCAGGCGTTGACCGCATTCAACGGCGGACGCGTCGACCGCCGCTCGAACGGAAAGGCCTCCGGCAAAAAACCCGCCCACGCCTTGAAATAGCGCGCGGTCGCCGCCCCCTCGATCCCCCGCAATTCATCGATGCTTCCCATCCTCCGGATCGAAATGAAACACGATTCCAACCAATCGAGATCCGGCGCCAAACGCTTCACCGTCTCCGGGCCACGGTTTGCCGCCAACCGTTGGAGGACGCGCCGCTGGTTGTAGAGACGCGCTGAAATCAATTCCCGCGCCATCCGGAGCCCGAAGGCGGGGTCGCAGGTCCGTTGATATTGTCTCAACCGCGACAACCCGTGGGCCTTGGCGGCCGGGAAAAAGCCCCCGAGGAAATCACCGTTCCAGCCCATCAAACTCACCAGGCGTTGATGGGGTCAGGCAATTTGCACGTAAGAACACCATGATTCCAGATGTTCAGTTGATGCGAAGCTTCGAACTTCCTGTTGCGCGACAGTGTAGATTGTTTCATGTGAACACAGTTCATGAGACCGCTGCGCATTTTTCAGCCCGTCAACTCTTCGCTCATTGTCGTTCATCTCATCTCCCGGGCTTTGGACCGGAAGATGATCTTTGACGACGTCGCCAAAGAGAGGTTCC
>JAGWVU010000100.1 GCA_018970725.1 Verrucomicrobiota bacterium | reverse complement strand
TGGCGGTGCCGGAGACGGACTGGAGCCTGCCGTCCCGGAAATACCGCTGGACGACGGTGCCGCCGTCCGGCCGGGTGAGGGTTTCCTGGCGCTGGCCGTTGGCATCGTGGCTTTGCACCGTGCGGGTCACGCGATTGCCGGGCGCGGTGGAACGCCGGTCGATGCCGAGGCTGTCGCTTTCCAGGGTGGCGCGCTGGATGGAGAGCGTTCCGCCACTTTGGGTCACGGACCGAACCGAGCCGAGCGGAGAGAGTTGGTAGGCCGTGGTCTTGCCGAGGCTGGTGGAAGACCAAAGGCGGCCGAGATGATCGCGAATATGGGAGGTGGTGACGCCATCCCGCCCGGTCTCGGAGATCAGCCCGCAGCAACTATATTGACGGCGTGAAATCGAGCCGTCGAGATGCCGGATTTTGGTGGCCCGACCGAGTTCGTCCTGCTCGAGGACGACTTGTTCATCGATCACGAGATTCTCGGGAATGGCCACGGCTTGATAGGCCACAAGCTGACCGAAGGCGTTGGTTGTCTCCGTCTCCCGGATGCCTTGGGTGATGGAACGACCGTCCGCGGAAGGAACACCGGACCACTGGACCGTTTCATCCGCCTTGTATTCAAAGATGGAGATGGTGCCGTCAGGAAACAGGAGGCTGCGGGTTTCGCCCGCGAAATCCCCATCGGCATAAATGCGTTGCCTCGTGATGAGGGAGACCGGTGAGGCGAGCGCTTCCCCGGCGGTGACAACGTCGGGATCCAGCACTTGAATGGTCCACTTCTCCCGGTAGTTGAACGGGGTGGCGCCATCGCTCAGGGTGGAACCGAGAACGTCCTGATAGGAGATCGTCACCGTGCGCGAAACGACTTCGTCCGCCAAGGAACGACTGGTGATGCGGGCATGGTCTTCGAGAGGACCGAGGCCGAAGTTGCCGGTATGCTTGGAAATGCGGGTCACGTCGAGCGCGGCCTCGGGCGAGCCACGGCCGGCGGAGCGATAAGGCCGGAGGATGGTCGACCGGCCGCTTGCATTGTAGCGGTGCGCGGTCCAGGAAGCATCGTAGTCGGTGTAGGTTTCCGTGATCCGGCCATAACCGGGCTTGGTCGCGTCCTCCTCGTAGACAAAGAAGCTGGAGCGCGAACCGCTGGAGGAACCGTCGGGCTGAACGATCGAACGTTCGATCCGGGTCCGGCGCGTGCCGAACGCAAAGGTCTCGGAGGTGGAGACGGAGCGACTGGCAAGGACATTGTCCCCACTGGTGATCCGGCGCTCCTTGGTGCGGATGCGACCGTCCGGAGAGACCTCCTCAGAGATGGATTCCCGCCGGACAGCGGACGGCGGCGGCACGATGCCGGGCCCGGTCTGGCGCAAGTCCCAACGACAACTCATCAGATTGGGGTTCGTCCAAGGAAAGGCGTGGGTGCGCTCCCCGAAGACCCCGGTTTCCGTGACATTGAAGGATTGGATGAACCGGCCCTCCGTCCGGACGAGACTGAACGTGATCTGCTGGAAGGGAGTGGCCGCGGCTTGATTGTAAAGCCCCGGGCCGGGAACGAAGGGGCCGAGCTGCGTGGCGCGGTCGTAAAAACGAAGCGACCAGGTCTGGTCGTTGGGATCGGGATCGGAAATCTCCGCG
Source organism: Verrucomicrobiota bacterium (assembly GCA_018970725.1). Lineage (GTDB taxonomy): Bacteria > Verrucomicrobiota > Verrucomicrobiia > Verrucomicrobiales > DEV007 > V1-115. The sequence continues at coordinate 1,774 of JAGWVU010000100.1, read as the reverse complement.
AGAATGGCCGGGGTGAGAAACTGGGTGGGGCGCTTCGCGTTGGCGGGAAAGGTGCGGGCGCCGTTGAGGGCCTGCCGCTCGAGGACGGCGGGTGTGCCAAGGGCGGTCGTGGCGGTCTCCTCATGAATGCGGAAGCGCCCGAAGGAGCGACCCAGGGAATCCGCGCCGAGGGGGATCTCGATGCTGATGGATTGCCGGGCCGCCGCGGTGACTCTGCCCGGCGGACAGTCGCCGCATTCACAATGGCGCTGGAGGGTGAAGGCCTCCGAAGTGGCCTGCCACCCGCCCGTGGCCACCACGCGGAGGGTGACTTCATCCTCCTCCTCGAACAGGGTGGCGACGAGACCACGGGCATCCCACACGAAGCTGTGGACACCGGGGTCGACCCCTTCGCCAAGGTGGCCGGAGGCGCCGAAACAGCTCTCAAGGGGAATCGAGGTGTAAGCGGTGCCATCCAGACTGTATTCCAGCGCAACGAAGCTCGCCGGAGATTGATGCCCGAGACGATAGGAAATCGCGACTTGCGAGTTGGACTCGACGGAGACAGACTCGAATTTGGCTCCTGCGCCGAGTTGTTCGATGGCGTAGGGCTTGCCTTGGATCAGAATGGTGCCGGTCCGGGGTTCATACCACTTGGTTTTGTCATCCCCTTGATCCTCGGCCCGAACCCCGAATTGATCGAAGAAACGACCCGAACCATCCGTTCTTGGGTAAGCGATAGTTTGGTAGGAACGGGACGGCAAAACCGCCAACCACGGACTGCTGGAGGCATGGGTGTATCCCGAACCGGAGATGGCGGCATCGACCACGACGAACTCATCCCCGCCACCGCCGGGAAGCGCAGGAGGAAGGAGCACTTGATACGTGTTGTCGACACCGGCCTGATGGACCGTGATGCTTGCGCCGGGCTCTCCGGGCGGACCGATCCGAAGAACCGCCTCGCGCGCGGTGGTGACGGCGTCCGGCGCATGATTTCCCTCAACATTGAGGCGAATCGCACTGTAAACACGCCGGAGACCATACTGGGGGTCGTCGGCAGGCACAACGTAGATGAGGGCATTCTGCATCAGCGAGGAACCCGCCGTAAACCAACCGGCCTCCCTGCTCATGGCAAAGGGAGAGCCACCGACATTGCCATAGACCCGGAATTCGATCTCCCTGGCCACGGGATCCGTGTCGATCCGTTGGGACGGGATGGAAAAGGTGTAAGTGTTGTCGACACCGGCCTGCTCGATGGTTTCCGAGTAAGAGCCGGCGGTAATGGTCGCGGAACGGGTCGCGGTCTCCTGACCGGGAAGCCAGTTGTCGGCGTAGGACCAGCTGACAGTGATCCGGTGGAGATCACCCGCGATCGGCGAGGAGGTGCGCTGAACCCCTTGAAACCAGCCCGGAATGCCGGAAGCGGTGGCATTGGCGTCTGGACTGGTGAATTCGACACTGGCAGTCTGGCCGCCCAAATAACCCGGCTTTCGCTCCCCTGCAAATTGCGCCCTGACCGATCCAAGGGAAAACGCCAGGAAAATGGCGATGAGCCCGGCTGGGTTAAGTGATGGCGCTGCGGCTGCAACCTGATGACCCGTTAGGTTTCTTTTGGCAAACCCAAATAAAATGAATCTTATCTGCTTAAGTTTCATTGTTTTTCCTAACGGCTTTTTGGCCAACTGCCGCATTTGTCTCCGTCAGTTACGCAGAACAAAAAAAATGCAAGCTAAGTTTTTCCGTCAGGAAAAGAAATGGGGGCATTGGCAAGAGAAGCGAAAGGATTGGGGCGCAG
>JAGWVU010000023.1 GCA_018970725.1 Verrucomicrobiota bacterium | reverse complement strand
CAAAGCGGCTTCCGGCGGGTGCGCGGCCACCAGCGGCTGGAGGATCTGGCCATCGCGCTGCGCGGAGCGCACGCCGCCACCCCGGCCTCCGCACCGGGGTGGCGGCGGAATGAAAGCAAAGACTCCTTGAATCCTTGAAAAACCTACCCTACACCTACAGCCACCCGATCAACCTTCCCTCCTGAGATTTAACGGTGGCAGGGACATCCCCGTTCCCAGGAACGGTATGGCGTCGCGAAGTAGAAATCCGCCTCCAGCAACCCCGCGATCAGTTCGTGCCACGCGAACTCCTTTCCGTTGTCGGCCGTAATGCTCCGGACGGAGAGGGCGAACGGGGTGAGCAAACTGATGGTGGCCCAGGTCACTTCATCCGCCGTGCGCCGCTTCACGCTCCGGACGAGGGTGTAGCGGCTGGCTCGGTCCACGATGGTCACCGCCGCCCCTCGGTGCCCCTTGCCGATGATCGTGTCGATCTCCCAATGCCCGATCTCCGTACGGAACCTCACCGACGCGGGGCGTTCCGAGATGTCACGGCGGTTCCGGATTTGTCCGCGCCCGCCACCGTTCGGATTCGGGTGGCAGCGCCGCTTCCGGCGGCGTTGTCCATGGCGCAGGTGCAGGTGCAGGCTGCCGCCGGCCTTGCGGTCCGCGCGCACGTGCTGGTAGATCCGCTCGTGGCTGACCCGCGCGCCGGTCTCCATCTTCATCCTTCCGCTGATCTGCTCCGGGCTCCACTCCTGGCGCAGGCGTTCCTCCACATAGGAGACGACCTCGGGCGTCATCTTCGGATGCGAGCACGCGCGCCTTCGGCGCTCCCGCGCCATTCTTTGGGCCTGAGCGGGCCGGTAGCCCCGTTCTCCCTCATTCCGCCGCAACTCGCGGCTGACGGTGCCCGCGCTCCGCCCGATCGCCCGGGCGATCGACTTCAGGGTATACCCGTGCTTGCGCAAGACGTAAATCTGGTTACGCTCTCCTTCGGTGAGTTGGGTGTATCTGGCCATCGTGCAACTGAGAATCGTTCGGTGAACCAGATAGCCCAGCTCGCCTTATTATTCATCTTTCAATTGCACTTCGCGGTTGAAACCGCGTAGTTTTATTGGCTTCTCTCTTGTTGAGATGTTGGTGGTCGTTGCTGTGATCGGTATTTTGGCTGCCATTGCGGTGCCTAATATTGGTCGGATCAACGCAGCGGCCGAGAATTCGAAAGATCGGCGGAATGCGCAGAATCTTGTGCAGATTTGTAGTGCTGCGGCGGCTGCTGGGTACGACTTCGTGAATACGCCATCGACTGGGACGGTGAGTGTCGTGGTAGGGCGTGTATCCACTGGCGCTACGGTGGCTGATTCGACGAGTCCATTCTACAATCAGTTCTTTGGTTTGCCGAACCTTTCGGCCAATGAGCGGACATCTGCTTCTACCTATCTGTCAATCAGCAACGGGATCCTGACTTATAACTCTGGGTTGTAGTCCGGTTTCGTGCGTTCTTTCGGTCGCAACTTGTTTTCACGGGAGACCTCGCCAGCAGTGGCGGGGTTTTTTGTTTTTGGTGTCTCTATTTTCGTTGATTGATCGGGGTGGGCGGTTTCCGGTGGTGCCGGGCGCCACTGAGTCTCCCAGGGGTCGCGGGTGCCGAAAGGTGGCTCCAGGGCCCGGAAGGGACTCGGACTTTGGATTGGTTCAGGGGCGCTAGGCAGGGTCTGGTGCAGAGGCGATTGGAGGAGTAGGCCTGTAAATCCCAGTTTCTTGGAAGGGTCAATACATTCGGGATGGGACGGCGCAACGCCCCACCATTACCTTCGAAGGGTTCAGAGAGTAGTGTTGCTTCATCGGCTCTGGAAAAGCTGCGTCTGCTCCGGATTTCCCCTTGGTTTGCGTGGGGTTAAAAAGCAAGGAAACACAAGACATACAAAACTGAGACACAATTTATACACAACTATCAGTAAATAGAAAATAATGGCTGGATCGTGAAGTTTAGTGTCTCAGATTATGAACAAAAATTGTTGAACGGGGGGCGGCTTGGGGTATTTTATGTTGGGATTGCTTCCAACACACAAACACACACATAGTCGAAAATGAAAAACACTACATTGCGTAACTCGGGCTCGGGCTTCTCTCTTGTTGAGATGCTCGTTGTCATTGCGGTCATCGGGATTCTTGCGGCGATTGCCGTCCCGAACATTGGGCGGATCAACAACGCGGCGGAACTCTCCAAGGATCGCCGGAATGCGCAGCAGCTGGCATCTGTTTACAGCGCTGCTTCTGCCGCGGGCTATGACTTCGTGACGACGCCCACCACTGCGGCGACCGTTGATGCCGTTACCACGAGGATCATTACCGGGGCGAGCGTCACCGACTCCACCAGTCCGTTCTACAATCAGTATTTCGGGGTGCCTAACATCTCGGCCACTGAGCGTGCTGCGGCGAATGCCTACCTGGCTTTGTCCAACGGCATGTTGGTCTACAACTCGGGTCTTTAATATTGCTGTCTGTGGCGGAAGGTCTGAGGAGGGCCTTCCGCCTTTTTTGTGTTAGAGTTTTGATGGGGTTGGGTATGTCTCCGAAGCGGTTCTCAAGCGGTTTCACCTTTCTTGAGGTGATTATTGTGGTCGCTGTCATCGGGGTGATGTCCGCGCTTGCAATCAGCGCCTTCTCGAATGGGGCAACTGATGCCAGGGAGATTGTTGCTCGCCAGCAACAGGCGACGGTTCAGAGTGCGGTAAATGCGTGGGTTTGCGGCCGGCTTACCGGGAATCTGACGGTTGCTGAGGTCAGGGCGGCCTACAACGCAGTGTTGGGGAGTGAGGCGAGGTTGACGCTGATTCGCGACTATCTTGATGATGTGAGTTACGGTCACTTTGTCTCCGAGAGCACCTCGCCCGCCAACCGGGTTGAGTCAGCTGCCACGCGGAGGCTGGGGTGGTACATTTCCCTGCCTGACTGGACGAGTGGTTCTTACCCGAAGGTGGACTTGGTTCGGTCTTGAAATCTTTTTAGCGAATCTCAATGCGGACTTCATTCAAGGCATTTTCTCTGGTTGAGGTCCTCACGGCCGTGGTGCTCCTCGGCATTTTGTCATTCATCGCGATCCCGAACATCGTGCGGATGAAGGAGGATAGTGAGGTGAACTTGGCGGTTGCCCGGGCAGAGGCGGTGAATATGGCCATCGCTTCCTTGGTGCAGGCTCAAGGAAGGACGGCGGCCGCCACCGCATGGACGGGGGCTGCGAATGCGACCGGTCGCTACGCTTTGATCAAGCCTTATCTCGCCTTCGCCCCCAACGCTTTCGACGATTATATGCCGGGAAGTTACGGGATCGTCCTGCCTACTTCCATTTCCAGCTTGTCGAAGGTTGAGTTGCACGCCCCACCCGGAGTTACAGACGATGATGTCAACCGGATCTATTACTGACGTCTTTCTGCTTCGAATGATTGGCCGTCCTCATGGATTTTCCTTGGTCGAGGTGCTCGTTGCCATTGCGGTGGTGGGGATTCTGGCCGCGGTGGCTTTGCCATCTATTGGTCGGGTCGTGCCTAGTTCGAAGGCGACGGTTGCGCGGGAGTTGGTGGAGACGCTGAACACGGCGGTCATCAAGTACAGCCAGCTGAACGGGGCTGCAATCCGTCGGGTTTCAGCCAACAATGCGAGCGGTGCCGAGGAGTTGGCGATAGTTCGTGCCCTGCAGTGGGATTCATCTACGGATCCAGATCCAGGGGCTCCCTATCTGCGGGTTCACTACAATCCTGTCGCGTCTACGAGCAGCAGCGATTACCGGGCGGTCTGGAATGGTGTGTTTTTCGAGCTGAAGAGTCCCGGTGAGGCCGGGGGTGGTCTGCTCGTCGATTTTGATGGTTCGGACTTGGGGACGGTGGCTACGTTTCCGCAGGGTTACGTTCCTCTCAGTGGTTTTTAACTGGTGTTTGCATGAATTCCGCTCCCGTTGTTCTTCCCTCCACGCACGGTAGGGTTACCGCATCCGGGGGGGCATATCTTGCGCCGGATGATCCCTTCGGCGACTCCTTGGTCTCGATCGAGGGGACCGCGGTTCAGTTTGGGATTCTTCCCGTTGAACTGCCGCGTTTGACCTGCACGGCGGACGCCGAGAATCTGGTTCGTTTGCTCGGGCGGGCGCCGCATACCGCCTCACCGTGGCTGCCGGTATCGACGCTTGGTCCCTTGGTGATCCTGGCGCATCACAACCCGCGGTGCGAGGATAATTGGGGGGTCCCGGATTTCCTCTCGGTCAAGGTGGTGATATCCGCCGACCAGTATGAGACGATCCGGCAGGATTTGGTCATGAGGGTGTCCACGCGTCCGATCCGGGAGCGGAGTCCTTATGAGTCTCTGTTGCGTCCGCCGATAGCCGCCGGGGATCTCAAGGGGGCGTTTGAGTGGTTGGTGAAGGAGTATCCTTTTTCTGATAGCCAGCGCTCGAGTCTGGAGCGGGCGTATCGGGAGTTGGTCCAGCGTGATCCGGACCCCTCGGTGGCCGCGTTCAATCTGTTGCAGCAGCACCTTGGTGTTGCGCTGAAGGTGTTGTCATCCGTCGGGCCGGTGCTGGCCTTCAACCCGGATGAGGCACCTCCTCAGGACATGTTCCCTTTGGCGTTGCTCGAAAAGCATGGGGTCTTCCCGGTCCATTGCGGAAAACAGCGGGTCTATCTTCTGTCAGCCGAAACCGATATCTATTTGTTTGAGGATGAGTGGCTGTCTTCGGGACACGATCCGATCGATGTCGTGACGGTGTTGGCCGATCAAGCGGTCATCCGCAAGGCGTTGAACCGGTATTCCGCGGCGAGTCACTCCTTCACGGTTGAGGTTGGCGAGGGCGGTTATGAGGTTTCGGACGACGCGACCTTGGTGGAGATCGTGGCCGAGGATGTTTTGTCGATCGACCCGAGGAATGTCAACAACCCGCCCGAGGTGATGCTCAAGTGGGTGCTGTATCACGCGCTGCAGATGCGGGCGAGCGACCTGCATTTGGAGAAGTATTACAACACCGTTCGGTTCCGCGCCCGGATCGACGGGGAGTTGCGGGTGATTTATTCGGCCTCGGAAGAGATGTTGATGCGCTATGTGGCGATCATCAAGAATTTCGCGAACCTTGGCCAGAGCCGGCAGGAGGCCCAGGATGGACGGTTCGGGATGGCGATCGGGAAGCGCCGGATTGACGTCCGGGTGGCGGCGGTACCGTGTCGGCGTGAGTTCCAAAAGGTGATCATGCGGTTCCTCGATAAGGACGGCGGCATGAAGTCGCTGGTGGACTTGAATTTGAGCCAGCGGCAGTCGCGGCTTTTCGATCAAGCGATGGCCCGCGACCAGGGCTTGGTCCTCATCACGGGCCCGACTGGTAGCGGAAAGACGACCACGTTGTATGCGCTGCTCAATAGCGTGAACGATGACAACTTGAATCTGCACACGATCGAGGATCCGATCGAGTATCGCATCGAGGGCATCAATCAGACGCAGACGGACCCGGTCAACCGGATCACTTTCGCCACCGGTTTGCGGGCGCTGCTGCGGTCGGATCCCGATGTGATTCTGATCGGTGAGTGCCGGGACGAGGAGACGGCGATGGCGGCGGTAACTTCCGCCATGACCGGGCACCTTGTGCTGACCACCTTGCACGCGAACGATTCGTTGCGCGCGATTTCCCGGATCACGTCGATGGGCGTTCCGGATTACCTGTTGGCGGACTCGTTGGTGTTGTCCCAGGCGCAACGTCTGGTGAGGAGGCTCTGCAACTATTGCAAGAGGCCGGAGGCGATGACGGAGGAGATGTTTGAGATTCTGGTGCGCCAGGGGATCGTGAGCGGTCCGGTGGATAGCCCGGTCTATCGGAAGGTGGGTTGCATGGAGTGCATGAATACCGGTTTCAAGGGGCGGATCGCCCTGATGGAGATCACGGAAGTGAACGCCGAGATCAAGGATCTCATTTCCGATGGCGCCCCCATGGCGCAGATCCGCGCGGCGGCTTCGCGCAACGGGTTGTTGAGTCTTTACCAGGAGGGACTCCACCAAGTGGTCGCCGGACAGACAACCTTTGATGAGATCCGTGGGTTGGCCTACTGAGGCGGCCGGCCTAAAACCAAACTCCCAACTGATCCAGCCAGTATGAACCTGACCACAGATCCCCTGAATCACCGATATCGTGTCTTGGTTGTCGATGACGATCCCGCCGTCTTGACGATCGCCCGAACGGTGCTCCAAGGAGCCGGTTTTCAGGTGATCGAAACCAGAAGTGCCGACGAGGCGTTGGTCATCTGTGAAGCGGAGTCCGGTGCGGGGCGGGAGATTTCCCTGATCATCCTGGACCTGACGCTTCCGGGCGGGATGACCGGGATGGAAATGCTGGAGAGGCTGAAGCAGATGGGGAGTGAAATCCGGGTGGTGGCTTCGAGTGGCTATTTCGACGAGTCGGCGGCTCAGGCCGCGCAGCGCAAGGGTTTCACCGGGATCCTGCCCAAGCCTTACAGTGCCGAAAAATTGCTCAAAGTGGTGAGCTGGGCGATCGGGCGGGTAGCGGCCTGAAGCCATCGCCGCGGGGCTGGGGCTCCGACGGGGAGAAGACTACGAGGAGGGGGTCGCCAGTTTCCAGAGGTGGGCGTCCGAGCGGACGTAGATGGCCCCTCCCGAGATCGCCGGGGTGCAGAGCACGGGTTCGCCGAGTTCCATTTGGCCGGCGACGCTTGGTTCTTTGAGGTCCGGGCCGACCGGGATGGCGAAGGCGGTGCCGCTCTCACTGAAGAGGTAGAGGTGGCCGTTCGCGATGACGGGGGAAGCGCTGAAGTCACCCTGGACCCGGGTTTTCCAGAGACGTTCTCCCGTATCCGCCTGAAGAGCGGTGACCACGCCGCCCTCGGGGAAGTAGATTTGTCCTTTCCAAGCTACCGGGCTGCTGGTTTTGGGGCGGGCCTGTTCGTTGCGCCAAATCTTTTTGACGGTGGTCCCCTCGCTCCGCAGGGCGGTCATGCCGAACGAAGGCACATACAGGGTCACACCCTCGAGGGCGGCGGAGGGGATGGTGGAGGCTCCGTCCCGGTATTCCCATAATTCGCTGCCGGTGGACGGGGCGATCCCGAGGATGCCGCTGGTCGATTGGAGCGCCACGGTAGTGACCTCTCCCCCGAGGGTGAGGGCCGAGGTCCAGTTGGCCGCCTTGCGCCTTGGTTTCAACCAGCGGTTGGAGCCATCCCCAGGGGAGAGCCCGGCGACAAAGGACTCGCTATCGTTCTCGCTTTGCACCACGAGGGTGTTGTCCGCGATGAGGGGTGAGGAGGCGAGGCCGAGGCTGTTGCTGGCGTTGGGATAGTCGTAGGTCAGGCCGCGGAGCCAACGGAGGTTGCCCTCGAGGTCGAGGCAGAACAGGTCGTTGGTGGAGAAAAGCGCGAAGATGAGGGAACCGTCGCTGCAAGGAGTGGGAGCCGCCACGTTCGTTTTGGAGTGGGTCATGGTCCGTCCGGTGGCGCGGAAGCGGCGTTCCCAGCGGACCTTGCCGGTGGCGGCATGGATCGCGAAGACATGGAGGCGATCCTGATCCGGGCCGCTGGAGCAGGTCACGATCACATGGTCCGCGATCACAATCGGGCTTGAGAGACCCCGGCCGGGCAAGGGGACCTTCCACGCGACCGAAGCCGGGCTGAACGTCACCGGAACGGTGGTTTCCGAGGCGTCGGCCACGCCAGCGCCGTACGGGCCGCGGAATTGGAGCCAGTCGGCGGCGTGGACCGGGGAGAAAAGCAGGCCCGGGAGGGCGATGGCGAGCAGGCGGAAGGCGGACGGATTCATGGGGCGGTCATTGGGTTGGAGCCGGGCGGCGGCGGGCTTCCTGGGGCTTGGGAGTGGGAGGGCGGTCGGTGGCGAGTATGGCGTTTCCGGTCTGGTCGCAAACCCGGAGTTGGAACTCCCACTGGACCGTCCAATCCTGAGTCTGCTCATTTTGGCAACACTTCACGAGGATCACATTGGGGCCGGTGCGAAACTTGGTGGGGAGGATGTATTGGTCGATCCGCTGGCCCCGGTGGTATTCGTCCCGTCCGAAGAGGAGCTGCCCGTTCACCCAGATTTTCCAAGCGTTCTTGCAACCGAGCCTGAGCTCGACAGCCTGATCCCGGTCCGAGAGAAAGGTGGTCCGGGCATACGCCGTCGTTTCCTTGAGCATACCGAAGGGCGGGTTGAAATCGACCTTGCCGTACGAATCCGAGGTGACCAGAGGCTGCCAGCGGACCTCGCCCGATTTTCCAGAGTAGACGGCGTCGGCTTTCCATTCGGATTCGGGCGGATAGGCCTTGGCGAACCCCTGGAGGGCGGTGTTGTCGAAGGGTCCGATGATATCCCAGTGCATGAGAAAACCCATCCGCCGGGGGATGTCGACCGGTTGGCCGCGTTTGGCCAGGATATCGGCGAGGGAGCGGATCTGATCGACGTCGCGAGCGGCGGCGGAGGCCTGGCCGTAGAGCAGGGTGGCGTCGTCCTTGAGCCCGGAGGTTTCGGTATCCCGTGCGGTTTGGATGAGGTTCTCCACAGCCAAGCGCCGCAATTCGGTGTTGGGGTCGGAGAGAAATCCGGGGATCATCCGTTCGGCCGCCTTCGGGGAGGCGCGGCGGATCAAGTCGAAGGCGAGGCTGCGGGGCTGGTCGCCGACACCGGGGTCGAGGAGGATGTCGGCCAAGGGGGCGAGGGGAAGGGAACGGCCGGCGGTCGTCTCGCGGTCCACCAGGGTGTCGATGGCGGCCCGGATGTAGTTTCCGGCTAGCGGGTTGGCGGTGGCGAGTGCTTTGATCAGGACGGGCAAATCGTCCAAGGTGGAAGCGGAAAGAGCGGCGAGGCCTTCCGCGGCGGAGGCATTCCCGTTGCCTTCGCGACCGACTTCGAGGATTTTCTTCAGCGGTTCGTCGATCGCGGCGGGGAGGGAGCCGGTGCAGAGAAGCAGACAGAGAACGAAGCGAGGGGACACACCGGGAGGCTAGAAGGGAAGGCGGGCGGTTGTCAAACGGTCAATGCGCCATGGGCCCGGGGGCCGGGGGAGCCGGAGGGGGGCGGAAAATGGGGGGAGGGGCCTCCGCGGAAACGGGAGAGGCGGTGGCGGTGACGCGGCTGGAAGCGTCGGGAGCACCGACCTCGGCGGCCGGTCCGGCCCGGGAGACGCTGGCGGAGGGAGGGGCGGGATTCGGGGGGGCGAGGTGGCTCCGGATCCAGTCGAGGTGAGGGGAAACGCGGGTGTAGACGAGGATCTCGCCGTATTGGATGCTGGTCCGGCGTCGGTCCGGAGGGAAACCGGTGCCGTAGCCGCTGATGCCGACGACCGCCCAATCGCCCTTTGAGGATTGGGCGAAGGCGGGGCCGCCGCTGTCTCCGGGATACGAAGCCCCTTCCATCGGGGTCGGCGCGGCCTCGCTTTTTCCTTGGCCGAAGAGATGCTCCCAAGACTTGGATCTCCGGTTCAAGCTGTTGCGCTCCTCGGTTCCGTTATCGAAGTCAAAGAGCAGGATCGCGCCGACGGTCCGGGGGTTGTAAGGGTTGCGTGCGATTTCCCGGTCGACCCGGTTTTCGGCGGCGCGTTTGAGGTCTGCCTGAGTCCAGGTCCGGGCCTTGGGGTTGTTGCCGGTTGCCGCATCGCCATAACCCGCGATGAAAATCCGTTTCCCGGAGAGCGGCTCGGCCGATGCCTCCAAGGGGGAGGGCGTGATGTCCGGGACGGGCGTCGCGAGGTGCAGAAGGGCGAGGTCGTGAAACTCCGCGTGAATGACTTCACTCTCGGACACTTTGGGGCCGGTGCGGAGGAGGGAACGCAAGGCACTGGGCGGCAGGGGGGTGGCAACGCCGGTGACGCGGTGGCGGGAGCGGGGCGCGCGGGCTCGCGGGCCAAAACGAACTTCGAGGTTGGATTCGAAATCCTGACCGCGTTTCCCGGAAAGCGCCACGTGCGCCGCTGTCAGGACCCATTCCGGGGCGATGAGGGTTCCGGACCCGACGATTTCGAATTCGCCGTCGCGACCGAGGGTGCCGACGGCGGCGACTGGAAGGAAATCGGGGAATTTCCCGGGAGGGAACGGGGCCTCGTTGTTGGCCAGGGCGAGGTAGTCGGCGGCCGGGACGTCATCCCGCATGCCGATGGCGAGTGAAGCGGCGGGGAAGGGGGCTCCGGGCAGGCAGAGGAAGAGAATCGCGATGGCGGCGAGGCGTGGGAATCCGGGCGGGAAAGTCTTCTGGGAATCCCGCTGACCCGGTGAAGGTCGTTGGGCCGGGGCGGGAACTTGAGTGGACGGTTGGCTTCGCATGATTTCCGGACCCCTTTTCTTCCGGGCACAGAAGGGGGATGATGCGGATCGTTGGACGGCGCAACGAAGAGATAATGTGGCAGGTTGGTGGCCATCTGTCGAACGAATCACGGTTTCCCGATGAATTCCGTAGAGACAGTCGGGCGGTCGTGCTGTAACATGCGCGAGCCAAGAAGCCGTAAGGACATGTCAGAGCCCAGTGATGCCCCAGACAAACTTGATCTTTCGGGATTGCAATTGATGCCCGATTGGGTGGCGAACCTGGATTCCGCTCCCAAGCCGGTGTTTCGGGACGAGGGCGGGGATTCGGAGGAACCGCGGGGGCGCGGCGGCCGCCCGCCAGGTGGTCGGGATCGCTTCGGAGGCGCGGGAAGGCCCCGTGAGCGGGACGGTCGCGGCGGCCGGGACGGACGGGACGGCCGGGATCGGCCGGAACGGGGCGGCGGGCCGGATCGGCGGGAGCGCAGGGACGGCGGGCGGGAGATGGGGCGTGGTCCCCGGGACCGGGAACCCCGTTTCGACGCGGCGCCGGAGGGCGTGAGCGCCACGGTGAAGCCGTCCCCACAGGCGGTCGACGCCTTGGTGCTCCAGATCAAGAAATCCGGCCGGGCCTTCGGGCTTTTCGATGTGGCGAAAATCGTTTTGGCCGGGCGCGAGCGCTACGTGATCGAGTTTGCCGTCGAACCGGGGGTGGAAACGCAGCTTTTCCGGTGCCGGCCGGATGGTTCCGTCTGGCTTTCCAAGGAGCAGGCCTTGCGGCATTTTCTGGAGCAGGGCAACCTGGAGAGCCTTTATCTGGTGGAGCACCGGGAGGTGGAGCCGCCGAAGGGGGAGTTCCGCGCGGTGGCGGTCTGCGGGATGAGTGGCGTGATCCTGGGGCCGCCGAACCATCACAGCTACCAGAATGCGGTGGTGCGGCTGCACAAGCGCCGGTTTTCCAACATGTCCCTGGATCGGTTCAAGTCACGGATCAAGACCGAGACCAGCGAGGAGATGGTGGCCAAGTGGAAGGAAGCGGAGAGCAAGGTCACCCATTATCTCTACCCTAAGGAAGTTGCCGAAGGGGAAAGCCAGATCTGTTTGGAGTCGATCGAAGCCTTGGAGCGGCACGCGATGACGCAACTTGCGGATGAGATCGTCCAGAAAGTCAACAAGGCGACCGTGCCGGGAGGGATTCCGGGGGGGCATCTGGCTCCTGGTTTGCTGACCCTGCTGCGCCAAGCCGTTGAACCGTTGCGCACGGGGCCGTTCCCGCTGGTTAAGATTCTCTGCGGGCAACTCGAGTCCAAGGGATTGAAGATCTTCAGGCGCCATGGGAAGAAGCTCTTTGTCTGCAAAAGCCGTCCCCGGGCTTTGGATCCTGCGGTGGCCTTGTCCGAATCCATTCGCCGGATCACCGACCGTGTCACCGCCTCCCCCGGGATTCTGGTGAAGGACCTGGTGGCGGAGATTGCGCCGCGCGCCGCTGAGGTCGAAGTGCCTCAGGGAGAGTATACACCCGAGGAAACCTCCGTGCTCTCCGACCTGCATTGGCTCATCGATGAAGGTTTCATCATCGAATACGCTTCCAGTGCCCTGTTTCTCGGCGTGCAGCCGTTTGAGGCCGCCGCCGGGGAAGACAAGGAGCGGGCGGGGGCGAAGTCCAGATCAAAGTCGAGGCGAAGGCCGGACAGAGCCGCATCCGGCGTTGCCGGGGAAGCGGTGGAGAGCGGGCCTCCCGGGGAAGTCCCTCCCCCAGAGGAGATCGCTCCGGACCCGGTGGCCCAAGTCGATGCCGTGGAGACCGTCCCGGAAATCGAGGATTCGGGCGAGCCCGACGCGACCTCGGAGGCATACGGAAATGTGGAGAGTTGATAATTAACGATTCTTGGGTATAATGGGAAAGGTTATTAGTCTCCTTCCCATCTCCCCATGAATCTTCCCTCTTCGTTTGACTCTGTCGCGATCGAGCGCTTGCGCGTTGCCTACAAACAACTCTCTCCGGAGGAGAGGGCCAAAGTGGTTGTTCTGGCCGCCAAGGGACGGTTCTGCAGCGATCTTTTTGAAAACTGGAGCCGGCAGTCCGGTGTCGATGGCGAGGAGTTGCTCCGTTGCGTGGCCGGTGCGGGTTCGTTGGATGGGGTGCGGGAGCGATTGGAGACCACCCTCTTGCAGGAGGGGAACGAAGCGCTCCTGATCGAGGCGGTGAACCGGTTTCTCGCTGAAAACCCGGGGGCGTTTGATGGGCTGAGGCAACACGCTTCCAATGCCAAGCAGTCGACCGCCGGGGCTGAGCCACAATCACCCGGGGCTTTGCCGTCGGACGTCGTCCCTCCGCAGACCGCTGCGGTGCCGGTGGAAAAGAACGAGGTGGCGGTTCCCCGTGACAAGGGAGCCGCGTTGGGCCAGCTGGACGAATTGGAAGCGCTGATGGAAAGCGTCGATTCGGACATTCGTCGCCTCCGTGACGTGTCCGGCCCGATTGATCTGGGGGCCTTGGAGCGCAAGTTGCATCGGGCCAGCCGGATCTCGCTGGGGCTCCATCAATATGGTGCGGAGTTGGGGAACTGGCAGAGTGCGGGGGCCTTGCGGGAAGCCATCGAGGCCATTCCTGACGTCCATGCGGTCTGGGCGGGCCAACTGGCTGATTTTCTCGGGCGGGTCCCGGTGAACCACCCCTTGCGGCGCAAGCGCGGGGAGCTTGAATCGCTCCGCGACGCCGCGATCAGTGATCTGCGCAACTTCGCCGATCTCGGCGGGGTCGAGGAGGAGGTGCCCGGGCCGTCGTCGGTCGTCCGGGATTGGTGGGATTGGGCGATTGGCTTGAGTGACGACGATTTTCCGGGGCTGGAGGATTGGTGCGGCACGAATTCGCTCGATCATCTGGCGGATTTTCTCATGGAGCAGTGGACCCTCAGCAGGTTGGCGGCGATCGTCGCGGTCCGGGGGTGAGCCGTCGTTTCTGAATTTAGATTCAAATCTCCACTTGATAAAAAGGCGTAATGCCTTTTGGTTCGCCCCTCCCTGACCGGGCCGGATCCGGCCCCTTAAAGGACAGGTAGCTCAGTCGGTAGAGCAGTTGGCTTTTAACCAATTGGTCCTGGGTTCGAGTCCCAGCCTGTCCACTTTCCGCGGGTTTGGGTTCCCTTTCCAAGGGGCCCTTGGAACTTACTGGGTCCGCGGCGATGGGTTTGCCATGATGCGTGGACGCGATGTTTTTCCGGCCTTGGGGTTCTTGGCCTGCTTCTCCTTGGTTCCGGAGGTCGGATTCCCGGAGGAGCCGGTTTCCCCTGCGGTGGTGGAGTTATGGGCGGACTTCGACCCGCGGAAGGATCCTTTGGAGGAAGAGGTGATCCGTGAGTGGAGGGAGGAAGGCGCGGTGTTCCGTCAGGTGCGCTTTCTGGTGGGCATCTTCAAGGGCCGCCCGGCGAGGATGGCGGCGATCTATGGATTTCCCGAGGGCGCCGGAGCGAAGTTGCCGGCGGTGATGCACATTCACGGCGGCGGGCAACGGGCCTCTCTCCATGAAGTGAAGTTCCTCGTCGGTCGCGGCTATGCGGCGTTGTCGGTGAACTGGGGAGGGAGCGGCAATGGCAAACCACCGTTCCATGCGCCGGACGGGGCGGAGCCTGGGGATCCGAACACAGATTGGGGGGCGGTCGATCCCTCGCAGCTCAACGTGCCCGGGTATCACTCCATCCTGCCGGGGCCGAAACAGTTTGATGAGGACCGGGAGAACCCGAAAAATTGCAATTGGTATCTGCTCACGTTGGGGTGTCGCCGGGGGCTCACGTTTTTGGAGAGGCAGAAGGAGGTCGATCCGGGACGCTTGGGTGTCCACGGGTTTTCCATGGGGGGCAACCTCACCCTGTATGTGGCCGGCAGCGATGACCGGGTGAAGGCGGCGGTTCCCGCCGTGGGGGGAGCGGGATGGCGCGGGGAACCGCATGCGTTCCTTGGAGGCACGGCCCAACCCGAGCAGGTCCGGGGTGACGCCGCCCGGTTTGCCGATGCCTTGGGTTTTGAGAATTACGCTCCCTTGATCCGCTGTCCGTTGTTGCACCGCAGCGCCACCAACGATTTTCACGGTTGGATGGATGATGTTTACCGGACGAACGCCCGGATCAAGAATCAGCCCGTGCGTTCCAGTTGGTCCGTCCACCTGAACCATCGGTTGGAACCCGAGAGCGCGGTCACGATGCCGTTGTGGTTCGATCACTTCCTGAAAAACGGCCCCGCACTGCCCGACACACCAGAAACCTCCCTGACCCTGGCGCCGGAGCCGGAGTTGCTTGTCAGGCCGGATGGCAAGACTCTTCCCATCGCGCGGGTCGAGATTTTTTACAGCGTCGATCCCGATCCGCGGGCCCGGTTTTGGCGAAGTGCGGAGGTGATTGGCACCCGGGAAGGTTATCGGGGCCGGCTCCCGATCCATGACCCCGGGCTGCCGCTCTTTGCCTTCGCGAACGTCTATCACACCCTGCCGCGACCGGAATCCCTTGCCGTGTTGCCGGGGTATGCGAAGCCGGTGACCGAGGTCTGTCTCAGCAGCCTTCTTCATTCACATTCCTCCGATGAAGTGCGCTCTGCCAACCCGGCGCTCCGGGCCGCTCCATCCTTGCGGATCGCCGATTTCTCTACGGGGGCGCGGGATTGGTATGTGCTCAACGAGGGGAATCCGACTCATCGGCAAATGTGGACAAGGAAGGTGACGGATCCGCTTTACCGCGGCCCCGATGGAGCCGGATTGGTCGTCACCCTGAAGATGCCGCGGGAGAACCGGCTCAGCATCGTCCTCCAGCAAAACGAGTGGCGTGGCTACCGCGGACCGCGGCGCACGTTCGTCTGTCATCGGTTGATCCCTGGGGCGGAGACGCCGCAGGTGCTCGAATTCGGGTTGAGCGACTTCACTTCCGGCGAAGGAAGTCCGTCGACTTGGCGCGAGCTTGATCAACTCGGGCTTTGTGCGCACGTTGACGCGGCGGGCGAGGAACCGAAACCTTGGAACGGTCCGGCTCCGGAGTTTCTCCTTGTGGAGTGGCGTCTTCCTTGACCGGCCGCCGGTGGTCAGGGGGCGGTGGTCAATTTTGAGCGGACCAGGGCCGCTTTTTCCCCTTCGAGGATCTCCCAACACGCGAGGCCGTTGCCGACGAGATCCCAGGCATCGAACTGCCAGACCACCTTTTTGTCCCGGGTGATCTCGAAAATCTGGGGTTGCCCTTCCCCGGCGTGGCAGTTGCCAATCACCCGGTTTCCGTTGGGCAGTTCCTGCAACATGGTGGTCCACGCCAGCTTGATCGGGGTTCCGGGAACAGTCTCGCGGATCTCCCAGACCGTTTCCTTGGCGGGAGACACCTCGAGAACCCCGTGACCACTGCCGGTCGCGATCAAGGTGTTCCCGTTCCGCAACCGGATGGCCCCGTAGACACGGGTGCCGGTCGGGTATTCCCAAACCACCTTGCCTGTGGCGTCATATTCCGTGACGACGCCGGGATTCTCGGCGCAAGCGAGATAATGTCCATCCGCGAGGAGGCGCACCAAACGGGTGTGGGCGCGCCCGCCGTCGGCCAGAGGAAGACTGTGTTGCAATTCGCCCGAGGCATGGACCTGAATGATTCGGCCCACCCCGCTTTCCGCGATCATGGTGCTACCGTCAGGGAGCCGGGTGAAGGCGTGGACATCCACGGCTTTTCCTGTGTTCCCGTTGCGCGAGGCGGAGTCGTATTCCCAGACCACCTGTCGGGCCAGATTGATTTCCCTCGTGAGGGTCCACGAGTCGTGATAGAGGATGTTTCCGGAGGGGAGGAGATGAATGTCATGATGTCCCGCATGGCCCTTTGCCGGTCCGGCGGTTTGTTGCTTCCAGAGGACGGTGCCGTCGGCTTCGCAGACCGCGAGGACGTTCTTCCCGTAGGAGGCTCCCAAGAGAACCAAGCGATCCGCGGCTTCGGCCGCGGCGTGGAGAGCAAGGAGGGAGAGGACCCAGAAAGCGGTCGGATTCTTCATGGAGCCTTTGTAGGGCGGAGAGGGGAGTTGCTCAAGTCTTCACGCGCTTTTTTGAGCGGGTGGCGGGGTGTTGGCGTTCGGAAAGTCCGCTTTCCCTGGTGCCGTGGAAAGCGGGGGGAATCCTCATGAAACGCTTCGTGCTCTTTTGTTGTTGGTTGGGGGTGGCGGGTGGCCGGGCCCTCGCGGCCGAGGCCGGACATCCGAACTTTCTCTTGATCCTCGTCGATGACCAATCGCCCTGGGACTTCGGGTTTTACAATCCGGCGTCCGAGTTGCGTTCGCCGAATCTGGATCGTTTGGCGGCGGAAGGGATGGTGTTCGAAGGAGCCTATCACATGGGCTCATTCCTCGGCGCTGTCTGCACGCCCTCGCGTCACATGATCATGACCGGGCGGACGCTCTGGCATTTGCCGATCGGGCCCACGGCGGCGAAGAACTGCCCGGCCGGGATTGAGAACCAGTCGTTGCCGGCCGTTTTCAATCGCGCCGGCTACCAGACGATGCGGACCAGCAAAACCGGCAACAGTTACGAAGCCGCGAACCGTCTTTTCACGGTGCGGCGTGATGCCGATAAGCGGGGAGGGACCGATGAGACCGGGAGCGCGTGGCATGCGGAACAAGTCCTGCAATACCTTGAGGAGCGGGAGAAGAGCGGAGAGAAGCGACCGTTCCTGATCGAGTTTGGATTTTCCCATCCGCACGATACCCGGGACGGCAAACCGGAGTATCTGGCGCATTACGGGGCGGTCAATCATGCGGATCCAGACTCGCTGCCCTCGATCAATCCGGCCCAGCCCAAGTTGCCGCCGAATTGGTTGCCGGAGAAGCCCTTTCCGGATGGTCACCCGGGATTGCGTGATGAGACCACGGTGAGCGGCGTCTGGCATCGGCGGGATGAAGCGACGATCCGCAACGAACTCGGTCGTCAATTCGCTTGCGCGGAAAACATTGACACCCAGGTGGGAAGGGTGATCGCCCGGCTCGAGGCGATGGGGGAGTTGGCGAACACCTATATTGTCTACACTGCCGACCATGGCATTGCGATTGGTCGACATGCGTTTCAAGGCAAACAGAACCTTTACGAGCATACCTGGCGGGTGCCCTTCATCGTCAAGGGCCCGGGGATTCAGGCAGGGGCGAGAGTCCAGGGAAACATCTATCTTTTGGATATCCTTGCGACATTTTGTGATTTGGCAGGCATTCCGGCTCCGGAGACCAACGAGGGGCTCAGCTTCCGAAAGGTTTTGCAAGGCGGTGAGCCCATGGTGCGGGATGTGGTCTATGGCGTATACAACGGCGGCACCAAGCCTGGAATGCGCAGTCTGCGCATGGGCGATTGGAAGTTGATTGAATACGATGTGCTTGACGGGACGGTGCGCCGGTCCCAGCTCTTCAATCTCAAGGAAAATCCAAACGAATGGGTATCCGCCCACCATCGGCCGGAGGTCAGGCGGGCGACCGGGATCGATCCCGCCGAGCCTCAGCGCGACCTATCCGAAGACCCGGTATATGAAGGGAAACTGAGGGAGATGCGGGACAGGTTGCTAGTGGAAATGCGTCATTGGGAGGATCCTTACCGGCTTTGGAACCAGCCGGACGACGGCATGACTCCTCCCCCGGAGATCACGCCCAAGCCGAAGAAGCGTCCACGGGAGAAGGCGGGGAGAGGGCAGCGCCCGGGATCGGAGTGATCAACCTGCGTCGTATCGGCCGAGAATTCGTCGGACGGCGCCCTCGCGGGCTTCGATACTCTCGCAGAGTTTCAGCTGCACCCGGGCTCGCTCGAGGTTTTGCAACTCGTGTTTCACTTTGAAATAGCGGTTGCCCTCGAGGTAATCCGTGTAAAAACGCATCCCCAGTTCCAAAGTGATGAGGCGCACGCTGTCGAAGAGATAAGCCCGGTCCGCCGCCGTGAGAAACGGGGCCGCCTCCCGGAAGTAACCGCGCACCAACCCCTCGAAGAGATCCGTATCGAAAAAGACATCCTCGAGATTCTCCGGCTCCTCTCCGGCGGGATTGCAGGCGCTCCGGGCGGCGTCGCCAAAATCGTAATGGATCAGCCCCGGCTTGACGGTATCGAGATCGACGATGGCGGTTCCCTTGCCGGTGATCTCGTCGATCATGATGTTGGTGATCTTGGGATCTCCGTGGATCGGCCGCTGTTTCAGTTCGCCACGTCGCCACGCGTCCTCCAACACGGGGATAAAGGCACGCCGTTCCTCGACGAACTTGGCGAGCCGGCGCGATTCCGCGGTGGCGTCGCGACGTCGTTTGCCCGCTTCGGTGGCGACGACCGCATCAAAATGCGCGAGGTATCGCGGGGCGATGTGGAAACCGGGCAGGGTATCCTCCATCTGGTCGACCGCAAAGTCGGAGATGATCCGCTGGAAATGTCCGAGAACCTGACCGGCTTCGACCGCATGTTCGACGGTCTCGACCCTGTCGTGGGAGTAGGCGGAGGCAATCATGCTGAGGGCGCGCCAGACATCGCCGCTTTCCGGATCCTTGAAACAATCCTGCCCTCCGCGCGTGGAGATGACGCGGGGGAGCTGCCAAATGCGGTCGGCGTGTTCCGCTTCGACCCGGATCCGGCGATGGGCGTATTCCGTCACGGCGCGCATGTTGGCCATGACCTTTTCGGGTTGGGGGAAGACGTGGCGGTTGATCCGCTGCAGGACGAACTGCTGTTCATCCGAGGTGGTTCGGAAAATAGCCCGGTAGGTGTCGTTCACATTGCCGGAGCCGAGGGCGGTGACCGCCACGAGTTGGCCCCTCACATTGAATTGTCTGGCGATTTCCGCGGGTGTCATTGATGGTTCCTCCCGGGCTCCGGGCGCGGCGCAGGCTAGTCAAGATCGCGGGCTGGATCAAGCGCCAACTGGTGAAGTTGGCCGCTTCCCTCCAGATCCCGCAGTTCTTCCTCGAATCCACCGGACAGAATCGGAAAACGGCACCAGGTCTTGGGGTCGAGATTCTCATCGTCGAGATGGAAGGAGGGGGCATAGCGCTCGCGTTTCCATTGGTTGCGGGACCAGAGCCGGAAGAAGCGGACCACCCAGGCCAGCAAGCGGGGCGCCTCGTGGCCGGGGCAGTCGACTTGGATGGCCTCGAAGACGGCGGCGGGCGGGAGTTTGTCCCGGATCGCGAACCGCTCGATGGCATCGAGGACCGGGTAGGGCATCAGGTCGTCCTCGTCGGTTTGATGCCGGGAAGAGGGGCGGAGTTCGGCGGTGGGCGCTTGTTGGTTGATCCGGCTCAGGACCGGGATGGGGTCGATTCCGTCGGCCGGGCAACCGGTCAGCTCGAGCCAACGGAGCCAGTGGCGGAGGAACGCCTTGTCGATGCCGGCGATCGGGCTCAGGCCGCCGCAGGTGTCACCGTCCATGGTGGCATAACCGACCGCCGCCTCGGAACGGTTGCTGGTGGACACCAGAAGAGCGCCGCGGAGGTTGGCCAGCATCCAGACGCCGGGGGCGCGGACCCGGGCCTGGATGTTTTGCAGGGCCACATCGTCCTGTTCCCAGGACAGTTCACGGCCCAGCGCGGAAGCGGCCAGACCGGAGTAACCCCTCACGAAATCCCCGATATCCCAGCGGTGAAACTCCGCGCCGATGGCTTCCGCGAGCCCCCGGGCCGCCTCTTCCGTCACCGGACCGCTGTTCTCAGAGGCTTGGTAGACGCAGACGAGAAGAGTTTTCATCCAAGAAGCGGGGTCCGGACCGAGCCAGCCGCCCAGTTTTTCGCGGAACCCGGCCTCGCCCAATTCCGCAGTGCCGATCCGCTGCATGAGTGAAACAAGGCAGGCGATGGCGCCGGAGTCCGCGCCGCCGCTGAGGGAGAGCACGAAGCCGCGGCTGCGGCTCTTGCGAAGGTAATCGAACAGTCCGAGGGCGACGGCATGGGTGAACTCCCGTTCCTTGGTCCACTCCGGGGTGGGAAGCGGGGCGGAAGGCTGCGGGGCGGGGTGAGCGAAGGAAAAGGGGATTGCGACCTCCGGGGCGTGGCCGGGATCGAGATCGCGGCTGACGATGCGGGATTGGAGGGATCGTGTCCGGCTGAGATCGATGACCGCGGAGGTGAGATGAAAATCATGGAAAAAGAGCCGGGGACCTTCGGCGAGGAGGCGTCCCCCCGCGGCGATCATGGCCCCTCCGTCATAGACCGAACGACCCGCTTCGTTGCCCACGAGGTTGGCGTAGATGTAGCCCGCTCCGAGCGCCCTGGAATTGTCCAGCACGAAGCCTTTCCTCACCTGCTGTTTCCCGAAGGCGAAATGGCTTGCGCTGGGGTTGAGGATGATGTCGAGGCCGCGCCGGGCCAGATCGATGCCTGGAGGATCCGGGACCCAGGCGTCCTCGCAGATTTCAAATCCGAGACGGACCCCGCCCAGGTCGAAAAGGAGGTCGCCCAGCGGAATGCCCCCGGGTTCGATCCGGGCCGTCGTTCCCTTCGGCCAAGGTTTGAACCAGCGTGGTTCATAGTGGAGACCGTCCCCCGCGAGGTTCTGTTTCGCGGCGAGACCGGTGATTCGACCGTCGACCAGAAGGGCCGCCGCGTTGTAGACCCCGCCCCGGTGAAAAATGGGCAAGCCGACGGCGACGGCGAGGCCGGAGGTTTGTGGGGCGATCTCCTGCAAGGCCTGCCAAGCCCGTTCGATCACCGCCGGGGAGAGGAACGCGTCCTCGCAACCGTAGCCGGTGATGCAGAGTTCCGGGAGACAAAGCAGGTCGATTCCCGCGGCCCGGGCCCCGGTGATGGCTTGCAGGATGCGACGGGTGTTTCCCGGCCAGTCCAACGGGGTTTGGTTGAGGCAGGCGGCTCCGGCCCGGATGCGTGGGGAACTCATTTTCCGGAGAACAAACGCCCGTTTGGCGCAGGAAGCAAGCTTGACCCCGGGGCGGGAATCATGCTTGGTATCGATATGTTACGTCTCGTCCCGGTTCTCCTTCTTTGGCTGTGCGTCCCCGTGCAGGCGGCCGATCCCGTGATCGCCGTTGTGGATTTCAAAAAGGCGCTCGCCTCCCATCCCAAGGCCAGGGAGCTGGAGGCGGAACTGCGGGCCACTCAGGAGAATGCCAGAAAGGTGTTCGAGGCGAAGCAGCGAGAGTTGAGTGAATTGCAAATCAAACTGCAAAAGGCCTCCGTGCCGCTCAAGACCAAGGAGGGCGATACCGAGGAGAATAGGCAGGCGTTCCGTGATCTTGAGGAGCGTGGCATGGAAATCCGGCAATCCATGATCGAGGTTCAGGCCAACACCCGCCAAACCATTGCGGACCGGCAGGAGGCGGTCCTGCCGGAATTGGCCAGCAAGGTCCGGGAACTGGTCGCGACGGCCAACAACGGGAAGTATGCGGTCGTCCTCGATGCCTCCGCCTTGTCGCGGGACGGGTTGCCCCAGGTGATCGAGGCTCCGGGGGCGTTTGATTTGACCGACCGGGTGATCGCCCTTCTCCCTGTGAAGTGAACGATTCCCCGATGAAGCCGATTCCCCTCGAGGACGATTTCAACGACATCTTGAACAAGGCCATGAGCGGCCTTCGTCTCAGTGACAAGGAATTGTCCCGCCGCTCCGGCGTGTCCGTGGAGATCATCCACGCGCTTTGCCGGGGGCAACTGGACGAGACCTCCCTGCCGCGCGTTGCCCCGGCGCTGGACCTCGATCCCCAGGCTCTGCTGCGATCCGCCTTGAAACTCTACCGGCCCCGGCCCGTGGAGGTCGCCGGGCTGGAAATGTTCACCAGTGTCTACCGGGCCTCCATGACGGTGAACGCCTTCCTCGTGTTCGATCCGGTGACGCGCGAGGCGGCGGTGTTCGACACCAGCACCGATGCGTTGCCCATCGTGGACCGGAGCGTGGAACTGGGTCTCAAGGTCGGAACGCTTTTCGTCACCCACACCCATCCCGATCACATTGCGGAGGTCGACGCCCTGCGTCGTCGTTTGGGGCTGGAGGTGCGTTCCTCCAGCCAGGAGCCGCTCCCCGGCAGCCTTACCTTCGAGTCGGGGACGGTTTTTCCGCTCGGCAGCCTCCGGGTGGAGGCGCGGTCCACCTGGGGACATTCCAAGGGAGGCACCACGTATGTCATCACCGGCCTTGAAGTGCCGGTGGCGGTGGTGGGGGACGCCCTTTTCGCCGGTTCGATGGGCGGAGGGATGGTTTCTTATGCGGACGCCTTGCGCACCAATCGCGAGGCGATTCTCAGCCTGCCTGATGAGACCGTCCTCTGTCCCGGGCACGGGCCGATGTCCACCGTGGCGGAGGAAAAGCGGCACAATCCCTTCTTCCCGGAAGGCAAATGAGCGACCTTTCTCGAATCCGGTTTGAACCCTTCGTGGCTTTGGGCGATCGAAGGTAATCATGGACTACGAGGAAATCGGGAGAGGCATCAGCCGGCGGCAGATTCTGCGGCGTTGCGGCATGGGGATGGCCGGGGTCGCGGCGGCGCACCTTTTTCCCTCGGCCGGGGTTGCCGGGGAAGGAAGTTCCCTTGAGCTGAATCCGCTGGCTCCCCGGGCCCCGCATTTTCCGGCGCGGGCCAAGCATGTGATCCACCTCTTCATGAACGGTGGACCTTCCCAAGTGGACACGTTCGACCCGAAGGAGGCCCTGACCAAATACGACGGCAAAGCCCTGCCCGGGGATTACCGGCAGACGGAGCGCAAGACCGGAGGAGCGATGAAGTCCCCGTTCGCCTTCAAACGTTACGGCAAGAGCGGACTTCCCGTCAGCGATCTCTTCACCCATGTGGCGCAATCGGCGGACGAGCTTTGTGTCATCCGGTCGATGCACGCCAACGTGCCCAACCATGAGCCGTCCCTGATGCTCATGAACACGGGGGATTCGTTGCAGCCCAGGCCCAGCCTCGGAGCCTGGGTCACCTACGGGCTGGGGACCCTCAACGACAATCTGCCCGGTTTCGTGGCCCTTTGTCCCAATGGAGTTCCCATTGTGGAGACCCAGAACTGGCGCTCCGCCTTTCTGCCCGGTGCCTACCAAGGGACCCATATCGACACCAAATACAAGTCGATCGATGAATTGATCCGCAACATCCGCAACCCCCGGATTCCGATGAACCGGCAGCGGGCGCAACTCGATCTTGTCCAGGAACTGAACCGCAAGCATTTGGAAGAACGGGCCCGGGACGCCAAGCTAGAGGCCCGCATGCAGAGTTTCGAGTTGGCTTACCGCATGCAGATGGAGGCGAGCGACGCTTTCAACGCCGCGGCCGAACCCGATTGGATCCAGGACGAATACGGTCGCGATGTCCAAGGCCGGCAGATGCTGATCGCGCGCCGTCTCGTCGAGCGCGGTGTCCGTTTCGTCCAGGTTTGGCATGGGGCCGGGCAACCTTGGGACAGTCACTCCGAGATCGGCAAGAATCACGGTCGGTTGGCCGCCGAGTGCGACAAGGCGATCGGGGCCCTGCTGCGCGATCTGAAGCGGACCGGCCTGCTCGAAGAGACCCTGGTGGTCTGGGGCGGGGAATTCGGCCGGACTCCGACCGTGGAACTGCCGACCCCGGGATTGAACGACAACAACACGGCTTTGGGCCGGGACCACAATCATTACGGGTTCAGCATGTGGATGGCCGGGGGAGGGGTGAAAGGCGGGCATGTGCACGGGGCCACGGACGAGTTCGGGTTCAAGGCGGTCGAGCAACCGGTCCATGTCCACGACTTGCACGCCACGATTCTCCACTTGTTGGGGTTCGACCACACCAAGCTGACCTATCGGTACGCCGGGAGGGACTTCCGCCTCACCGATGTCCACGGCGAGGTGGTGCAATCGATCATCGCCTGATTTCTCAGCCGGCCAGGATGGAGTCCGTCCAGTGGACTTCCCGGGGCATGGAGCGGCCCGCGAGAACGGATTCGCGCCAGTGGGCCAGCACCGTGGCGTGACTCGGTTTCACCGTATCCAAGGTGCGTTCGTCGCGCAAATCGATGAGGCGCAACTGGCGTCCCGCATGGCACTCCGGAGGCGGGGTGTCGACTTGAGCAGCGTAGATGTGGGCCACGGGGTTGGCCAGAAGGATCCGGGTGCTTCCGGCGACCTTTCCCGGCAGACCGTAACCGAGTTTGCGCCACTTGCGGGCGGAATACCAGGTTTCCCGGTTGACCATGTGTAGAACGGTGACCGGGTTCAAGGAGGCGGCGGGCGGCAGACCGAGTTCTTCGAGCATCTCCTCCCGGATGACCTCCGTGAAGGTCTGGCGCCGGCCGATTTTGCCGCCGGGCAGCACCCACCGCACGCCGCCGTCACGGAGACGTTTGCGGCCCTCGCGAAGCACCACGCTGAGGAGGTCTCCGTGCCAGGCGATGACCCTCGCGCTGGCCACGGTGAGAACTGGTTTCGACTTGGCGGCGGTGGTCATCGGCGCCTTCTAGGATAGGGCGATTCCTTAAACTTTGCAAATTACCGGTCAAGGGTTCGCCGTTTCCTTCTTGAGATCTTCCGCCGTTCGTGGCAGGAGACAATCATGCCAGGTAGAAAACCCCTCGTGGCCGAGTTTCTCGGCACCTTCACTCTCGTCTTTGCCGGAACCGGCAGTGCCATTGTCAACGACACCAACAACGGTGTGGTCACCCTCGTCGGGATCGCGCTCGCTTTTGGGTTGATCGTCCTTTCGATGATTTATGCGATTGGTGATGTGTCGGGAGCCCACATCAATCCGGCCGTGAGCTTCGGGCTCTGCCTCGCCAAACGCTTCCCCTGGTCCTCGCTCGCTCCCTATGTCATCGCCCAGTGCCTCGGTGCGCTCGCGGCCAGCGCCGCCCTCCACTGGTTTTTCCCCGCGCACGAAACGCTCGGAGCCACCTTGCCTTCCGGGAGCCCGCAGCAGAGTTTCGCCATCGAGGTGATCCTGACCGCGTTTCTGGTGTTTGTCGTCCTCAACGTGACCCAGGGGGGCAGGGATAGGGGGATCACCGCCGGGGTGGTCATCGGAGCCGTCATCACCTGGGAAGTTCTCCTCGGAGGTCCCGTCTCCGGGGCCTCGATGAACCCGGCGCGCTCCCTTGGGCCTGCGGTGGTTTCCGGGAAGTTGGAGCATCTCTGGATTTATCTCACCGCCACCTTCGCCGGTGCGGCCCTCGGGGTGGCCGCCTGCCATCTCATCCGCTCTCCGGAGACTGCTCCCGCAGCCGCCGCGCCCTCCGCTCCGGCCCCGAAGAACCGCCCGCGCCGCCGATGAAGCACGTTCTCTTCGTTTGCATCCACAACAGCGCCCGGAGCCAGATGGCCGAGGCCTTCCTGGCCGAGTGCTGCCCCGGCTCCCACCGCGCTTTCAGCGCCGGCATCGAGCCGGGGCGCCTGAATCCGGTGGTGGTCCAGGCCATGGAGGAGGTGGGGATCGATATCTCGGGAAATGCCACCAAAAGCGTGGACGCAATCATCGCCTCCGGAGAGCGGTTCGACACCGTGATCACGGTTTGCGACGAAGCCAGTGCCGAGCGTTGTCCTTATGTCCCGGGATCGGTGGAACGGTTGCACTGGGGATTTCCGGATCCCTCCGCTCTGACGGGCACGGCGGAGGAGCGGCTCGCCGGGACGCGCCAAATCCGGGACCGGATCCGGTCCCGGGTGGAGGCGTGGTGTCAGGGGAATCCGGCCTCGGGTTCTTTCTGAGCGCTCCCCGGTCGCTTGTTATGAGCGCCGGGATGGGAAGCGCCTTGCCTCCTTGGAAGGCGGGTGCATGGTGGGGGCGAAATGGGATTGAGCCGCCGCATCACGTTGGGTCTGATTCAGGGGAGAGGCTTTGCTTCTTCCGCCGAATCACTTGCTTGGCACATCGACCGGATCCGCGCCGCCGCGTCAGACGGGGCCCGGGTGATCGTGCTCCAGGAACTTTTCCTGACCCCGTATTTTTGCCGGAGTGAGGATCCGCGATGGTTCGATGCGGCGGAACCCGTCCCCGGTCCGACCACCGAAGAGCTGGGAAAACTGGCCGGTGAACTGGGAGTGGTGCTGGTGGTATCCTTGTTCGAGCGGCGTGCCGCCGGGCTCTATCACAATACGGCCGCGGTCATCGACGCCGATGGCCGTTACCTCGGCAAATATCGCAAGATGCATATTCCCGAGGATCCGGGATTCCACGAGAAGTTCTATTTCACCCCGGGAGACTTGCCTTACCGGAGTTGGCAGACGCGTTATGGCCGGATTGGTGTTTTGATTTGCTGGGATCAATGGTATCCCGAGGCGGCGCGTCTCACCGCGTTGACCGGGGCCGATATTCTGATCTACCCCACGGCCATCGGCTGGTTGCCTTCAGAAAAGGCAGCCCTGGGAACCGCGCAGCATCACGCCTGGCAAACCGTCCAATGCGGCCATGCCGTGGCCAACGGCTGTTATGTGGCGGCCGTCAATCGCGTCGGGATCGAGGGGGAAACGGAGTTCTGGGGACAATCCTTCGTAGCGGATCCTTACGGACAAATCCTCGCCAAGGCCCCGGTCGATACCGAAACCAATTTGCTGGTGGAGTGTGATCTCGGGCAGGTGGAAGACTTTCGCCGGATCTGGCCCTTTTTCCGCGATCGCCGGATTGAAACCTACGGACCTCTCACGAGCCGTTTCCTCGACCTGCCCGAGCCCTCATGAAGCCCTCGCCATGGCGTTTCCCGGCCGAATGGGAAGAACAGGAGGCGGTTTGGATTTCATGGCCGCTCAATCCGGCGACTTGGCCCGGGCGCCTGAGGCATTTGCAGGCGCGTTTCGGCGAGCTGGCCGCCCTCATCTCCCGGCATGTGCCCGTGAGGATCAATGCCGCGGGAGCGGCTCATGCCTCGATTCGGAAATGCTTGCACCATGCCCGCGTCGATCCGGCGGGTGTCGAGCTCTTTGACCATCCCACCAACGACGTCTGGTGCCGCGATCATGGACCGATTTTTGTCAACGCGCGGGACGGCTCCGGCCTGACCGTCACCGACTGGACTTACAATGCCTGGGGAGGGAAGTTTCCCCCTTGGGATCTCGACGATGCCGTTCCGGCGCGGGTGGCGGAATCGCTCGCGTTGCCGCGCGAGACCAGCCGCCTGGTCCTCGAAGGCGGCGGCATCGAGGGCAACGGGGCCGGGCTGCTCCTCACCACCGAGGCCGTCCTTCTCAATCCCAACCGCAATCCCGGCTGGACGCGGGAGGAAATCGAAAACGAACTGCGGCGGCTCCTCGGCGTGGAACGCGTCTTTTGGCTGGCCCGGGGCATTGAGGGCGATGACACCGACGGCCATGTGGACGATTTCTGCCGCTTCCACGCCCCGGACAAAGTGCTGCTCGCGGTGGAATCGCATCCGGAGGATCCCAATCATGCCATCCTCGAGGAAAACCGCGAGCGACTCCGTGACCTCCGGGTGGAAGTCCGCGATCTGCCGATGCCCGACCGGCTCGAGGTGGCCGGTGGCGACTGGCGGTTGGACCGTCTGCCCGCGAGCTATGCGAATTTCCTGATCACCAACGGCGCCGTGATCGTACCCGTCTTCGGGCAACCGGTGAACGACGATCGTGCCCTGGGCATCCTGCGGGAATGCTTTCCCGGCCGGGTGATCGAGGGCATCGACGCCCGGGATTTCGTCTACGAGGGCGGGGCGGTGCATTGCCTGACCCAGCAGCAACCGGTGTCGGGGCACCCGAAAGAAACAGGGTCCTAGGAGGAATCGCCCCATGCCCGGTTCGGTTCCCCCCTTTTTGGATGTCCAACCCCGGGGGGGAACGGTCAAGGGAGGGGATGAAATTGAGCTTCTGTCTGCTGCTTTCCCTTGTGGGCGTTCTTCTGATCCGCGTGGCGCCGGCCGATGAAATCCGGCGAATCGCCCTCGACGGCAGTGCCCGGACCCAGGGTCCCGGGGAAGAGACGGGCAAGGACGGAATTGTCCGGATCCGGAAGTTGGCGGAACCGGTCTTGGAATTGTATCCGGCGGCAGCCCAGGGAGGGAAGGGCACGGTGATCATCGCGCCCGGGGGCGGCTATTCGATTCTGGCGGTGGCTCACGAAGGTCGGGAAGTGGCCCGCTGGTTCAACTCGGCCGGATGGGACGCGGTGGTCCTGTTGTATCATGTGGGGGCTGGCGAACCCACTCGTGAACTGGCCCTTGCGGATGCCCGGGCGGCGCTCCGCTTGGTGCGGACGAAAGGGGCGGATTTCGGGCTTGAGGCCACCCGGGTCGGCTTGATCGGTTTCTCGGCGGGCGGGCATCTTTGCGCGCGACTGGCGCACGAAACCGCCCCCGGTGAGCTGGCCTTTGTGGCCCTGATCTATCCCGCCTACCTTGACGACCAAGGAAAATGCCGGGAAGACGTGTGGCCCCGGTCCGGTCCGGTGTTTCTCTATGTGGCTGGGGATGACAAGCATGCCCCGGCCTCCTTTGCCTACGCGAAGGCTTGTCAGGAGGGCGGAATCCGCCATGAGTTTTCCCATCCCGCGCAGGGAGGACACGGGTTCGGATTGAAGCCGGACCGCCCGGCCAGCGTTCAGGACTGGCCGGAAAAACTCGGTTTGTTTTTGGGCGGTTTGTGAGCCTGCGCCGGCTTTATTTCTTTTTGCCCCGCGCCTTGCCCGGTCCCTCCGGTTCCGTCAGGGTGAAGGGAGGGTGTTCGAAGACCGGATCCGCCGTGAGGCGGGGATCCCCGGCCGCCTCGAGTTTGCCGAGCAGTTCCGCGGCCAGCGCTTTCTTCGTTTCCGAATACTCCGGGTTGTCGACCAGATTGTGCAGTTGATCGGGGTCTTTCGCGAGATCGTAGAGTTCTTCCGCCGGACGCTTGCCGAAGGCGCGCTCGAAGGTTGAGGCCCAATGCGGATCCTTTTGATGGGCAATGACCCATGCCTTGGTCGGGCTGGCGTCCATGTCGGCAAAACCGGCGCGCGTGTCCGCCCCCAAATCTGCGGTCTCCCCATCCGGCGGCGTGCCCATCGGCCAACGATCCGGCTCAAAATTGCGGACATAGAGAAAGTTGGTCTTCCGCAGGGCGCGCATCGGGTAGGGGAGGTTGCCCTCCCTCGCACTGGCCACGTGGCGTTCACGGCCGAGAATCGCCCAGTCGCGGGAAGGATCGACCTGTCCTTGCTCGTCGGACCGCAGGAGTGGAAGGAGCGAGCGTCCATAAAGTCCCGGAGGCGGTGCAACGCCGGCGAGTTCGAGGAAGGTGGGACAGAGGTCGGGGATTCTGACCACGTCGTCGATCACCCGCCCGGGTTTTCCGCCGGGAAAACGGATGGCCAGGGTGACGGAGGAGCCGTGGTCGTAGAGGTTGCATTTGCCTTGGGGCACACCGGGCATGCCATGGTCTCCGCTGGCCACGATGACGGTGCGGTCCAACTCGCCGATGGCCTCCAGCTTGGCGAGGAAGACGCCGATGCAGGCATCGACCGCCTGACATTCGCCCAGATAATCGGCCACGTCCTCACGGACCTCCGGGACATCGGGCAGGAATCCCGGCATTTTTCCCTTGAGGCTGTCGGGTTCGATCCCCCAATGCGCCTTGCCCGAGCCCTTGATCCAAGCGCGGTGGGTGGTTGTGGTGCCGAATTGATAGAGCCACGGCTGATCCGGCCGACGGTCGGCCAGGAAGGCTTCGAAGTTCCCGCGGACCTGATCGAGGATGCGTTCGCGGGCTTGGGGAACGGTCAGGCCTTGCGCCAGGAGTTTCCCGGTCTCTTCGGAGAAGTTGTTCGGCGCGCGGCCGGAGGCTTCGTAGGCATGGCGTTGTTCGCCGAACGGCGCGTCCGCGGGGGTGCCGGGGCTCCAGATCTTGTAACTCTTGCCGATGTGATAGCCTGCGTCCCGCATCAGGAGCGGGTAAGAGGGAATCGCGGGATCCCATGCCGCGCCGTTGAGGATGGCTCCCCGGCCGGTGTTGAAAAAGTAGCGCCCGGAGAGCAGCGAGGATCGGCAGGGGGTGCAACTGGGGGAATTGACAAAGGCCCGGCGGAAAAGCAGGCCTTCCCGGGCGAGACGGTCGACGTTCGGCGTGGAAATGACGTCGTTTGGCGAAGGGCGGCCATCGATCTTCGCGTAGGCGCTGGCGTAGCGGCCCCAGTCGTCCGCGAAAACGAACAGCACATTGAGCCGCTCGGCGCCCCGGGTTGGCACGCAGAGGACGAGGAGAAGGAAGCCGATTCTGATCATTGGTTTGAATAAAGCGGGCTTGTGGCGACGTGCCAAGCCGGGAAAATGCATCGTTGGTTTATCTCCCTTCTGCTTGCTTTGACCCTCCACGCCCAGGAAGCGCGCCGGATCGAAGTTTCGCGTGATCTCTGGATCTCCGCCTATGACAGCGAGCGCGAGGGCAACAACGGCGGGTCGCCGAGGCTCAAACTCAAGGGCATCCAGGAGTTCTTCCTGCTGGATTTCGATCCCGCTCCGTTGCAGGGCTGGCGTTGTGTGAAGGCCCGGCTGCATCTTCATCCGGAAGACGCCGCCATTCTCGGACGGCTCACCGTCTCCACCGTGGCGGAAAACTGGGTCGAAGGCCCGGGCACCGGTTATGCCAGGATTCCCGGGGCCACTTCCTTCCTCTGGTTGCGTCTCGGGGAACAACGGTGGCGTGATGTCGATGTGACGGGATCGATCCTCGGGCAGGCGGGAACCATCTGGAGCTTCGGCGATCCCTCCCCGCCGGATGCGTCCGGATGGCAGGTGGTTCCGATCGACCCCAAGGTCATCCAAGAGAGGATCGAGGGGCGGAGCCACGGTTTCTTTGTGATGGACGATGTGGGGAGCGAATACAGCCGCAAGGGCGATTTCATCGATTACAAGCAATTCCCGAACCGTTATGTGGCAAGCCGGGAGGGGGCGAAGAATTTCAGGCCCTACTTCACCCTGTGGCTCGAGCGCGGGAAGACCGGGCCGGTGCCCGCCCCGGCTTCGGACCGGACCGGGCCCCCGGGAATTTCCGGGGAATTCAAGTGGCCCGATCCGGAAGCGCTGCCCCGTCAGGAGCCCGGGCGGCCTCCGTTCGAGTGTCGGGACGAGTTTGGCGAGCCCCTCGGGGCGTTGGAATTTTTCGCGACCCGCGGCGAGACGATTGGTTTCTCCGTGACCGGTGCCAATCCGGCGGATGTTCGGATGGAACTCCCCGGAACCTTTGCCACGCTCTACGCCATGCCGAAAGTGGGAGGCAAGCTGGATCCCCTGATTCCCGTCGGTTGGGTTGGAGGTCCGACCGGCTTGGAGAATGGAGGGACCTTCGTCGATCTCCGGATTCCCAAAACGTCGCGTCCGGGTCGGATCGAGGGAATCCTCAAGGTCGGGAAAACCGAGGCGCCGGTGGTCGTGACCGTCGGGGAGTTTGTCATGCCGGACCGTCTCTCGTTTCTCCCGCAGATGAACTGTTACGGACTGCCTGAGGGGCGGGAATTGGCTTACTACCGCCTAGCTCAGGAGCACCGCGCGGTGTTGAATTGTCTGCCCTACGGATGGACCGGCAAAGTGCGGTCCGCTCCGGAAATCCGGCCCGGTGGGGAATGGGATTGGTCAAAGTGGGACGCGACCTACGGTCCGCTCTTCGACGGCTCGGCCTTTGCGGACCTGCCCAGGGGACCGGTGCCGATCGAGGCCTTCTACCTCCCGCTGAATGAGAACTGGCCGATGGACCATGAATCGCTTTTCAAGGGCGGTTACTGGGTGGAGGCGGCCTACCCGGACGAGTATTGGACTCGTTTCCGGGAGTCCGCGGGCAGGTTCGCCCGGCATGTGGAGGAGAAGCGTTGGTCCGGCACCATGTTCGAGTTCTATCTCAACAACAAAATCTACTTCAAACGTGACCGGGGCAACCGATGGAACGCGTGTTCCGCCCCTTGGATTTTCGATGAACCGATGCACACCCAGGACTTCTGGGCCCTGCGTCGCTTTGGACTGGAGTTTTGGAAAGGGGTGGCGCCCCATGCGTCGCGCGGTTGTTTCGAGTTCCGGGTGGACATTTCCCGTCCGGAATGGCAACGCGATCTCCTCGACGGAGTCACCAGCGTGGAAGTCGTCAGCGGGGCTCTCCGGGCTTACCGGGACCGGGTGATCGGGCGCGCGGATCAGTTTGGCAATCTGGTTTACATGTATGGTTCCTCCAACCCGATCGGAACGTCGAATGCCGTGCCAGCGGCTTGGTGTGTCGAAACGTGGGCGCTGGGCGCGGACGGGGTGGTTCCTTGGCAAACGGTCGGCAACGACAAGTCATGGACGGAGCCGGACACCCTTTCCCTGTTCTACCCCACCTCCGGGGGACCGGTCCCCAGTTTGCGCCTTAAATCCTTCCGCGCCGGCCAACAGCTCGTGGAATATCTCAATCACTTCAGCTGGGGAAACAGGGGCGAACTTGCGCGGGCCATTCTGGCCGAACCGGGACTCCGCGCCACCCTGCACAAGACTTCGGAGGCGGATGCCGGGAACTCTCTTTTCGCTGCGGAGACCCACCGAGCCCTGACCGCGTTGCGGCGGCGCATCGGTCCTCACCTTGATGCATCCGCTCGGGCCAGGGTTCCCAGGCCGGGCGGGCGCGATCCCGCCCGGGTGCGGCCCATCAAGGTTTCGGAATGAGGGCCAGCCGGAACCCGAAGCTCGCGCCACGGAAAGCGGGGAAATACCGGAGCCGCGCCGCCGAGCGAGTCTCGGTTTCAGGGTCGCTCCATGCTCCGCCCTTGAGGACCTTGAGATCGCCCCCGGCCGGGCCTTGCGGATCGACCAACGGTCCGGTGGGGGACTCCTCATACCAATCCTGACACCATTCCCAAAGGTTGCCGGTCATGTCGTAAAATCCCCACGGATTTGCCTTGAGCGACTTGATCGTCATGCTCCCGCCGGTGGGCAGTCCCTTGGCTTCGAAGAAGGCCACTTGCCCCGCCTCCGGTGTGCCGGGCGCGTTGGCCACGTTGGCACCTCCGGAGACAAAGCCGTCCCCCCACCAATACTGGCTTGTGGTTCCTGCGCGACACGCGTATTCCCACTGGGCCTCGGTGGGCAGGGCGAAGGCGAATCCGGCCGGTGCCCGGGGCTGGATTTTCTCGAGGAATCCCCCCCGGCCTTGAATGTCATCCCAGCCGACCTGATCGATCGGCACCCGGTTGCCGCGATTCGGTCCCGGCGGCGTTCCCTTCCTGCCCATCACTCCGATCCACTGGGCCCGGGTGATCTCCGCTTCGCCGAGCCAGAAACTTTGGGTTAAGGTGATCTCCCGGGCGTTGGATCCCTCGCCCATGGTGAACTTTCCGGGCGGGCACTGGATGAAGCGGACCTTGATGTCGGGAGCGATTTCTTCTTCCCGGATGCTGGCGGTCATGGACGGGTCGGAAGTCCGCTCGTCCCTGTTCTCACGCTTTCCTCTGGCCACGGTGGCGGGTTTGGTCACGCAGGCGACCCTGAACCCGAGGTTGGAGGCGTTCCGCGCGGGGTCGAGCGAGCCGCGGAAAGCGGAGCGATGGGAGGAAGCCGGGACATCGAACGCCCCGGAACGGTAAACCTTGGCGGCCCCGGTGGTCGGTCCGACGGGATCGGTTGCCGGTTCCGTCGGGTAAGAGGCATACCAGTCGGCACACCACTCGAAGACGTTCCCGTGATTATCTTGCAAGCCCCAGGGGTTCCGGTCCTTTTCCCCGACGAGGTGCGGCTGGCCCTGACTGTTGCCGGCGTGCCAGGCAAAGGCCCCGATATCGCCCCGGCCGTTGCTGTAAGGCTCGGTGCGGCCTGCCCGGCAAGCATACTCCCACTGGGCTTCCGTGGGGAGTTGGTAGACGCCGCCTTCGTTGGCGGAAAGTTTCTCACAGAAGTCCAAAGCCTCCTGCCAGCTGACATGGGTCACCGGGCAATCTTTTCCGAACTGCTTGCGGAAACTCGGGTGCGGCGAGCCCATCACCAGTTTCCACTGGGCTTGGGTGATCTCATGGGCGCCAATCCAAAAACCGCGGGTCAGGGTCACCTCATGGAGCGTCTCGTCGTCCGAGCGCCCTGGTTCAGAGGCCGGGCTTCCCATCTGAAACTTGCCCGGGGCACACCAGACCATTTTGTCCCCGATCGAGTTCAGGAAATCGTTCTTCGTGTCGCGGGGCGGCAGTTGCTCTTTCCCTTGGAACGCCTTGAAAGCGGCGAGGTAGAGGAAGGCGGCGAAGGGCAGGACCAACAACCAGCCCATCATTCCCAGCCAACCCGGTTTGCTCTTCACCGGCCGGTCGGTCCGCACAACCTGCTTCGCCTCCGCCGGGTGAACCACCGGAACCGTCGCCTTGGGGGCGGCCGACTCCATGTGCTGCATCAGTTGGCCCATCTGGGCGCCGAAGTTGGCCTCGGAAGCCAAACGAAAACGGGGGGCCTCCACGAGTTTGGCGACCGAAGCCGGCAACTCTTCCGGACCGGGCATCGGCGTGGTGTCAACCACCACCGGCATCACGGGCATGGCGAGCCGCAGGGCCGCTTCGATTTGCAACCGCACCAGATCCTGCGGATCGTTGGCATGCCGGCGCATCAGTTCGGCCCACTGCGGCCCGATCAGGATGACGAAAACATCCGCCTGACGCACAAAACCACTCAGGAAAGTGGCGGCATCCCCACCGGGCGGCAGCAGGCCTGGGTCCAGAACCACCGCGTTTGGACCATAAGCGGCCTTGAGCCGTTGCACGATTTTCCCGGCGAAAGGCGGTGCCTGACCGCTCATGTCCGCGGCCCGATAGCAAAGAAATACCTTCACGGGAGTCCTTAGCAGAGAGCGGTGCGGGCGGCAAGAGGCGTCTTTCGGCCAGACGCACCTTTCGCTGATGCGTCCCGAAAGAATCGGGCAGGCGGTTGGCATGCCCCGGCCGAAACCCGGGGAACCTGCTTTCGGATTGACTTTGCCAATGACGCACCGCATCCTGTCAAGGAGATCGCCAAGATCGTCACACCATGAAAACCTCCCTTCCCACCACACTTGGCCTTTTTGTTCTTTTGGGAGGCATCGCGGAGGCTCGGATCGAAACTCCCGGTTCCGTTTCCACCGGCCCCTTTCACCACGCTGCCGCCGTCGCCCATCAGAACCTTCACGTCAACGGTCCCGCAGCGCGGCCCCGCTTTTCCAAGGCCCCAAAGGTGGAAGAGAAGCCGGCACCGGCCAAAGAACGGCAACCGCTCCGCAAGCGGATCTTCGGGAACAGGGACAAGGGTCAGGGAAGCTGACTCTGAGCCCTCTGAGTTTTCCGGTTTTGACACTCCCTACAGGACTCGAACCTGTGACCCACGGATTAGAAATCCGTTGCTCTATCCAGCTGAGCTAAGGGAGCGAAAGATGGGCGCGGCCGATGTTTTGGCCCGGCTGCTTCGGTGCCCGCGCCCCGGGCAGGCCGTCGGAGAGGTAGTATGGCCCCTTTTGGCCGGATGGCAAGAACGCCGTGCTCCGGCTATCCCTCTTGATTTCCTGCCAGAGACCTCGCGAGGGTGACGGCCTCCCGCAAGGGGGTGCCAAGGGCCAGCCGGGCGGCGAGCGTGCCCGCGAAGGTGTCTTCGGAGAACAGTCCGGGCCGGTCTCCTGCGGCGGTGGGGGACGGCGGGAGTTGAAAATCCCCCTCCGGCGCGATGACTTCGACCGTTCCGCAGGCGTGGGTGATGATGAGGCACCCGACGGGGAGATCGGTTCCCGGGGGGACATTGGCATCGAGTTGTTCCGCCTCGACCTCGTTCACGATCAAGACATCAACGAAGACTTCCTCCCAAGGGAACTCCGGGGAGAAGGGGGACGGATTGAAAACCACCCGGGTCTCCGCGCGGTTGGCGAGTTGGATCGCGGTCAGGGCGGTCCGGAGGGGAAGGTCGAGTTGGATCAAGAGGATGGCTGCCGCCTCGATGGTGCCGGAGGCTTGGCGAATGTGTTCCGGGGTCAAGGCCTGGTTGGCTCCGGGAAAAACGACGGTCGTTGGATCGCCGGACGACGGGCACTGGACGAATCTGGCGGCGGTCGGTCCGGGGAGGCTGAGGAGGTGGGTGAGGGTAACGCCCCCGGCCAGAAGATCGGCCCGGATGGCCCCGCCGTGGGGATCCCCGCCGACGGCGCCGATGAGGGAGACCGAGGCACCTTGACGAACCGCTGCCAACGCTTGGTCCGCACCTTTGCCGGTCCGCCGGTAGAGAAGATCCGAGGCGGGCGCGGTCCCGCCCGGAAGAGGCAAGGTTTCCAGCCGGGCGAAGTGGTCGATCCTGAGCGGGCCGACGACGCAGAGGATGCCGTGGCGTCCGGGGAGCGGTGGGGTCATGAGCCCTGGGGATCCAGAGAATCCAGTTTTGAAAGATACTCCCGAATGGCGGCTTGAGCGCGGATCGGTGGAGCGGAGCCGGAAGGTTCGCGGAGTTGGTTGCTGAGGCTGGAGTCGAGAACCCGGGCTTTCACGGTATCCGACCACTGGATTTCGACATAACGAGCAAGCTGTTCCTGAAGCCAGGGATCGAGGATCGGGCAGAGCACTTCACAACGGCTGTCGAAGTTGCGCGGAAGAAAGTCTGCGGAACTGAGGTAAAAGCGGCGTTTGCCGCGATTGTAGAAGATCAGGATGCGGGCGTGCTCGAGCAACTGGTCGACGATTCCGATGGCGGCGAGGTGATTGGCGCAATCCGGTTCCCCGGTGTTCAGGGAGAACATGCCGCGGACGATGAGCCGGATATCGACCCCGGCGGCAGCGGCGCGGTAGAGGCGGCGGACCACCTCGACATCGGAAAGATTGTTGATCTTGATCCAGATCTGGGCGGTCTCGCCGGCTTGGGCGGCGGCGATTTCCCGGTCGATGGCTTCGTAGATCGTGGAGCGGAGGGTGAACGGGGCGCAAACGAGGTGCCGGAGTTTCGGCGTTTCGTAGTTGCGATCGAAGAACCGGAAGATTTGGAGCAGATCTTCTCCAAACTCCGGGTTGGCGGTGAAGAGCATGTGGTCCGTGTAGACCTTGGCCGTGGCCTCATTGAAGTTTCCCGATCCGACGACGCTGTAACTGCGGAGGATGCCCAATTCGATGCGTTCGATGAGGCAGAGCTTGGCGTGCACCTTGAGGCCGGGAACCCCCCAAATGACCCGGATCCCGGCGTCGCGATACCGGCTGGCCCAGGTCATGTTGTTCTGCTCGTCGAATCTGGCGGTGGGTTCCACGAGGACGGTCACTTCCTTGCCATTGCGCACGGCGTTGATCAAGGCGCGGGCGACGAAGGAATCCTTGGCCAGACGGTATTGCGTCATGCGGATGGTTTTCACCAGCGGATCGATGCTGGCCTGACGCAGCAGATCGAGGAAGTGGTGGAAACTGTGATACGGGATGTGCAGCAGGATGTCGCGCGCCCGGATCGAGCGGAAGAGGTTGTTGTCCTCCGCATCGACACGGGGCGGGAGAACCGGCTGCAGGGGAGGATACTGCAAATCCCCGCGACCCAGGGTGGGGAACTTCATCAGATCCTTGCGGTTGTGGTAGCGGGCTCCGGGGAATTTGGAGTCCTCGTCCCCGACGACGTCGAGGGCGTGCATGACAAGCCGGAGAAAGGGTTTCGGCATGTTGGCATCGTAGTTGATCCGGACCGGATCTCCCTCCTGCCGCGCCTTGAGCCCCTCGCTGAGTTGCTCGTAGAGGCTGTCCATGAAGTCGTTGTCGAACTCCATCTCGGCGTCGCGGGTGAACTTCACGGCGTAGGCCTCGAACGAATCGTAGTGCGTCGGTTCGAAAACCATGGGGAGACCGAAGCGGATCACGTCGTCCAGATACATCACCAGCTGCTCCTCGCCGATCTTGGGGAGAACATGGAAGCGGGGGATGTCGGTCGGGATCTCGATCAGGGCGTGGAGGGGGCGTCCGCTCCCGACCCGGCGACCGAGTTTGACCGCCAGATACATGGGTTGATCCTGAAGGTCCCGGAGCACCGAGGTGCTCTTGATGACGATCGGCATGAGGCGGGGGAGCACCTCGCGGGAAAAATACCTGCGAAGATGTTCTTCCAGCGCGGGAGGCACCTCCTTGTCCGTGATCACCCGGATCCGTTCCTCCCGGAGGGACTGGAAGACCTGCTCGTAAACTTCGTTGAAAAGGCGTGACTCCGCCTTGAGCGTTTGATTGACCCTCTGGAGCGTCTCCGAGGGATCCGGGATGCCCAGTTTCTCCGGGGGCAATCCGAGCCGGGCGAGACGCCGCAAGGTGGCGATCCGGATCCGGAAGAATTCGTCGAGGTTAGATGAATAAATGCCGAGGAATTTCACCCGCTCGAGGAGAGGCGTCCCGGGAAGGCGGGCCTCTTGAAGCACCCGGGAATTGAAGGAGAGCCAACTGACCTCCTTGCTGCGGAAAGGGATGTCGATCACTTGGGCGCGGCTTCCAGCGTTTGGCTCATGGCAAAGGCCGCGGCACCCGCCGCCACGGCGTCGTCTCCCAGCTTGGCCTGACGGACCTCCACTTCCTGGGCGAGGGCGGCGCTGGCATATTTCTGGATCGCCGCGGTCACCCCCCTCAGGTAGAGCTTGGGAAATCGCTCCACCAACCCGCCGCCCAACACCACCACATCCGGTCCGAGGAGGTCGACGACATTGGAAACGGCGACTCCGAGGTAGTGGATCGAGTTTTCCATGATGCGCCGGGTGGCGGGATCGCCCGCCTCGATGGAGCGGGCGAGGGCACCGCTCTTCACGTTCTCAAGGTCGGTGCCGGCTTCCTTCAACAGGAACGGGGCGTTTCCCCGATAGGCCTCGGCGATGGCCGCGCTGGCGATCCCGAGGCGACCGCAGATGCTTTCCATCACGGGGGGATCCCCGCGTTCGGTCCCGAGATGCGCGACGTGGACCCGGGTATGGCCGAGCTCCATGCAGGAGGCGTTTTTCCCGGTGAGGAGACGGCCCTCGATGACGCAACCGGCTCCGACGCCGGTTCCCGGGAAGACGGCGACCAAGGTGGACGCTCCTTTTCCGGCCCCTAGTTTGTATTCGCCGTAAGCTCCTGCGTCGACGTCGTTGAGCACCCTGGTCGGGGCCCCGAAGCGGTTGCGGATCACCTGGCCGACCGGCACCTCGGTCCAACCGAGGTTGGGAGCATGGCGAAGAACTCCATTGGAGAGGTTGACCACCCCGGGGCAGGCCACCCCGATGGCGGCGACCTGCTCCGGGGAGACCTTGGTTTCATCCAGAATCCCCTGCATCGCCTCCATCATCCGTTCGAGCCCTTGATCCGCACCCTCCTGTCCTTTGGACGGCCGGCGGCGGCGCGCCATCACCTTAAATTTGTCATCGAAAAGGCAGGCCATCATCTTGGTGCCACCGAGATCAAAGCCAATGAAGTATTTGGAACCGTCGCTCATGGGAAAGAAGGAGGGGCCACTGTTACGAAAATGTCACGATCGTGGAAGCAGAGTTTTGTGAACATTTTCGAAAGAGTCAAATTGGCACTCATTGAGGATCTTCTTTTTGGGTCAATTTGGCGCAATGGAGTGCCTTCGGGGCGTTCGGGACGGGGAAAAAACCTTGGAATGGCTCTTGCTCCTCTTCTGGGAAACCCCATCAACCCCAAAAACCCATGTCACCCCAAAAATTCACCGCCAAGCTTCAGGAAGCCGTTCAGGAAGCGCTCGAGCTTGCCAGCACTTCCGGTCAACCCGAGGTCGGGCCCGTTCATCTTCTGGTCGCCCTGCTTGATCAAGAGGGCGGCTTGGCCCGGCCGCTTTTCGAAAAGGCCGGGGTCGATCTGCCCGGTCTGCGCGATCAGGCCCGGGCGCAGCTGACGCGCTTGCCCCGGGTTCACGGGGCCACGGGACAACCGCAGGTCGGGCGGGAGTTGAGCGATACCTTGCGGGCGGCGGACCAGCGTCGGGAAACCATGCAGGACGAGTTTCTCAGCGTGGAGCACGTCCTCCTCGCCTTGGCGGAGGGGCGCTCCGCCGCTGGTGATCTCCTGCGGAAGGCCGGGGCCGATCGCTCCCAGCTGGAAAAGGCGCTCAAGGAAGTCCGCGGGAGCCAGCGCGTGGTGGATCAGGATCCGGAGGGCAAATATCAGGCTCTGGAAAAGTATGGAACGGACCTGACCGCTTTGGCGCGCCGCGGAAAGATCGATCCGATCATCGGGCGGGATGAGGAGATCCGCCGGGTCATGCAGATTCTGTCCCGGCGGACCAAGAACAATCCGGTGCTGATCGGGGAACCCGGGGTGGGCAAGACCGCGATCGCGGAGGGGCTGGCGCGGCGGATCGTGAGCGGAGACGTTCCGGAGAGCCTCAAGAACAAGCGTTTGGTGGCCATGGATCTCGGAGGGATGATCGCCGGGGCGAAGTATCGGGGGGAGTTTGAGGAACGGCTCAAGGCCTTCCTCAAGGAGGTGACCTCCAGCGAGGGGCAGATCATTCTGTTCATCGATGAGTTGCACACCCTCGTCGGGGCCGGGGCCAGCGAGGGGGCGGTGGACGCCTCCAATCTGCTGAAACCGCAGCTGGCCCGGGGCGAACTGCGCACCATCGGCGCGACCACGCTCGACGAATACCGGAAATACATCGAAAAGGACGCTGCGTTGGAGCGGCGTTTCCAACCGGTGACGGTGGGCGAACCGAGCGTCGAAGACACCATCGCGATTCTCCGCGGCATCAAGGAGAAGTATGAGGTGCATCACGGCGTGCGCATCCAGGATGCGGCCTTAGTGGCCGCCGCGACGCTTTCCAACCGCTACATCTCCGATCGGTTCCTTCCGGACAAGGCCGTCGATCTGGTGGATGAGGCGGCGTCCCGTTTGAAGATCGAGCTCGACTCCCTGCCGACGGAGATTGACCAATTCGAGCGGCAGGCGATGCAGCTTGAGATGGAGCGGCAGGCTCTGGCCAAGGAGAAGGACGACGCTTCGAAGCAACGCCTGGAAAAGGTGGTGCGGGAGTTGGCCGATGTCCGCGAGCAGTCCTCGGAACTGCGGGCCCGTTGGCAGAACGAGAAGGGGGTGATCGACGAAGTGCGCAAGATCCAGGAAGAGATCGAGGCGCGCAAGACCGAGTTGGAGCAGGCGCAGCGCCGTGGGGATCTGGGGCAGGCCAGCCAGATCCAGTATGGGGTTCTGCCGGATCTGCAGAAGCGTCTGGCCGCGGAGAACGCACGCCTTTCCGAGGTCCAGAAGACGAGTCGGATTCTCAAGGAAGAAGTCACGGAGGAGGACGTGGCTCAGGTGGTGGCGTCATGGACGGGGATTCCGGTGAGTCGTCTCCAGGAAGGAGAGCGGGCGAAGCTCGTCAAGATGGAAGGGCGTCTTGGGGAACGGGTGATCGGCCAGCGCAAGGCCATCGTGGCGGTGGCCAACGCGGTGCGCCGCGCCCGGGCGGGGCTGCAGGATGAAAACCGTCCGCTGGGCTCCTTCCTCTTTCTCGGACCGACCGGGGTCGGCAAGACGGAACTGGCCCGCGCCCTGGCGGAATTCCTGTTCGACGACGAGAACGCCATGGTCCGGATCGACATGAGCGAATACATGGAGAAACATTCGGTGGCCCGGCTCATCGGGGCGCCGCCCGGATACGTCGGATACGAGGAAGGCGGTCAGCTCAGCGAGACGGTTCGCCGGCGTCCCTACAGC
Source organism: Verrucomicrobiota bacterium (assembly GCA_018970725.1). Taxonomy (GTDB): domain Bacteria; phylum Verrucomicrobiota; class Verrucomicrobiia; order Verrucomicrobiales; family DEV007; genus V1-115. The sequence continues at coordinate 34,870 of JAGWVU010000023.1, read as the reverse complement.
GTGGTCCTCTTCGACGAAGTGGAAAAAGCGCATCCGGATGTATTCAACGTGCTGCTCCAGGTGCTGGATGACGGACGGATCACGGATGGGCAGGGCCGCACGGTGGACTTCCGCAACACGGTGATCATCATGACGAGCAACATGGGCAGCGAGGCCATCATCCGCGAAGAGGACCCGGTCCGCAGGGAAAAATTGGTCCAGAACGCCCTGCGCGAGTTCTTCCGGCCGGAGTTTCTCAACCGCTTGGATGAAACCGTGATCTTCGATCGCCTCACGGAGGAGGACTTGCGGCACATCGTGAGGATCCAGTTGCAGCGGGTGCGGCAGCGTCTCGCCGGCCAGGGAATCGGCCTGGAACTGAGCGATGCCGAGCTCGATTTCCTGGCTCGCGAGGGCTACGACCCGGTTTATGGGGCAAGGCCCTTGAAGCGGACCATCCAGAGGCTGGTGCTCGATCCCTTGAGCCTTGAAGTGCTGGAGGGCAAGTTCAAGGAGGGGGACACGGTCCACGGCAAGCTTGAAGGGGACCGGCTCGTCTTCCGCCGCTGACCGGCCCCGGTCCGGGGTGGCGGGGGCGCGAAATCATTCGCGAACCCGTCCACCCTGTTTTAGGATGGGTCATGTCCGATTCGTTTGAGGAAAAGGTCCGCGACGCCATCGCCAACCCGAAGAACATGGGGGAGATGAGCGACGCGGATGCGGTGGGCACGGTGGGGAGCGCGGATTGCGGGGACATGGTGCGGATGTGGCTGAAGTTTTCGGAGAAGGACGGCAGGAAGGTCATCGACCGGGCCAGTTTCCAAAGTTTCGGCTGTCAGACTGCCATCGCGGTGGCCTCGTTGGCGACCGAGTTGTTGGCCGGCAAAACGGTGGAGGAGGCGCGGAGCCTTGGAGCCGGAGACCTGAGCGAGCCCCTTGGGCCATTGCCTCCGATGAAAATGCATTGCGGCCAGATGGTCGAGGGAGCGCTCCGGGAAGCGCTGCGCGCGGAAGCCGGGGAGCCCGCCGGGGGCGCAATCGAAGGTCCCGGGGGACCCGCCGCGGCGACGCTGCTTGACAGTCTCGCGACTTCCGGCGTTTCTGCAGGGCAGAAGTTGCGCATCGTCAAGCTCGATTGAACTCCGTCCCATGCACCAAGAAATCTTCCTGAGCCGCGAAGTTGAAGCCATCCAGATTCCCCGGGGGGATGAGATCATCCTGCCGATCGGCACGAGGGTCATGATCACCCAGTCGTTGGGTGGATCCTACACCGTCGCGACGGACTTCGGGTTGGCCCGCATCCGGGAGAAGGACGCGGATGCCTTGGGAATTGAGGCGAAGGGGAGCGAGGCGGCCCGGGCCTTGGCCGAGAAAGTGGCCGCCGGGGATCTGGAAGGGGCGGTTTGGGAATCCCTGAAGACCGTTTTCGATCCGGAGATCCCGGTGGACATCGTAAATCTCGGGCTGGTCTACGACTGCCAGGTGCAAGAGGTCGAGGGACGTCAATTCGTCAACGTGAAGATGACCCTGACGGCTCCGGGGTGTGGGATGGGACCGGCGATCGCGGCCGATGCCCAGGCCAAGATCATGGCGATCGGCGTGGTGGACGATGCCAAGGTCGAGTTGGTCTGGGATCCTCCGTGGAGCCAGGACATGATCACGGAGGAAGGTCGCATGAAGCTGGGGCTGATCTGAATGCGGGCTCCTTCATTTCCCGCGGCAGGCGGGTGGCGGGACCCCGGAGGCGGACCGGGTCCGCTCGTAGTTTGAGCGTTTCCGGCCGCGGAGGGACTTAAAGCCTGACATCATGGCGAAGCGAGGATGCGAACCCCCCATCATCCCGGACCACGAGGTATTGCGAATGATTGGTCGCGGTGCCTTCGGTGAGGTCTGGCTGGCCCGCACCGTGACGGGGGTCTACCGGGCCGTGAAGGTCATCCGGAGGGAGGATTTCGACAACGAACGGGATTTCGAACGCGAATTCGAGGCGATCCGGCGCTACGAACCAATCTCCCGGCAACACCCGGGTTTGGTCAATGTCCTCCAGGTCGGGCGGGATCAGAAGGCCGCCTTCTATTACTATGTGATGGAGGTCGCCGACGATCTTTATCACGGGCAGACCATCGAGCCGGAGACCTACGTGGCCCACACCTTCCGTTCGGCGCTTCAGGAGGGGTGCAAGGTGCGGCTCGATACCGTGGCGGAACAGGGGGCCCAGTTGGCGGAAGCCCTGCAACACCTGCATGAGCGCAACCTGATTCACCGGGACGTCAAACTTTCCAACGCCATCGTGGTTCACGGTCGGGCCAAACTGGCCGACATCGGGTTGGTCGCGGCGTTGGGGGACCGGAGCTTCGTCGGCACGGAAGGCTATGTGCCGCCGGAGGGGGCGGGAACGCCGGCCGCGGACATTTTCAGCTTGGGAATGGTCCTTTACGAGCTGGCGACCGGCAAGGACCGGCTCGATTTTCCCGACGTTCCCTCGAGCTTGCGGGAGAACAGCCAGCGTGAAATCTGGCGGCGGATCAACCGGGTGGTTTGCCGGGCCTGTTCCCGGAGGGCGGAAAGCCGCTATGCCTGCGCCCGGGACATGGCGGTGGCGCTGCGGGGACAAGAGGTTCCGGCCAGATCCCGATGGCCGGTCTGGGCGGGGAGCGCGGCGGTGGCGGGTCTGATTCTCGCGGGCATTCTCGGGGCGCGGCGGCAGGCGGTGTTGGACAATCTTTCGATCACCACCGAACCGGCCGGGGCGGAGGTCTTTGCGGGGGAGTTGCGCTTGGGAACGACTCCGTTGCTTCTGGACAAGAGACCGACCGAGGGCGTCACCTACGAGGTGATGCTGAGCGGATTCCGCAACGAGGTGATCGACTACGCGGGCAAATCAGATCCGCGCCGGACGATCCACCTCAAGTTGGAGGATACCCGGTTTCCGCAACCCGGAGCCACGTGGGTGGACAGCCTCGGGCTGGAATTCAAGCCGACCATGACGGGGCACCGGCTCGATCTACCGGTCCACGCGGATCTTTTCATGGCGTTCTCGATCGAGGCGAAGCGCCAGTTCGAGGGGGAGATCGTCATGCAGACGATCCGGGGCAAACCGTATCCGATCCCGATCGTTTCGGCGCGTGAGGCGAAGGCTTTCGCCGAGTGGCTGCAGGCGAGGGATCAGGCGGCGGGATTCATCGGGACCGAGTCCACTTACCGGGCGGAGACGCTCCAGGATGAGACCTTGCATTGGCCGAACCGGGCCTTGGATTACGATCGGTCCAAGGTGGCCATCAGTCCCTTTCTGGTCTACGTGGACCGGCCCAGCTACGGCAGCCTTGTGATCCGCTCCGAACCGACCGGGGCGGAGGTTTTTGATGGCAAGGGCGACTATTTGGGGACCACGCCCTTCGAGGTTTCCCGGATTCGCAGCGGGTCGGTGACTTTCGAAATCCGCATGAACGACCATCGCACCGTCTATTTGTCCAATGCGGTGGAGCCGAACGGGTTGCTCGAGTTGTTCGCGCGGTTGGAGCCCGGGGTGGCGGTGGAGATGGGCAAGCCATGGCAGAATTCCCTCGGGCGCGACCTTGCTCCGGTGGGGGACTTTCTCATGGCCACCACGGAGACGCCGAGAATCGATTACGCCAGGTTCTGCAAGGAGACCGGGCATGATGAGCCGATGGAGCCCCTCTATCCCACCCCGGACATGCATCCGGTCCACCGGATTTCCCGGGAGGACGCCGAGGCCTTTTGCCAATGGTTGACCACGTTGGAGAGGGGTTCCGGGGACTTGACGGCCCGCTACGAATATCGATTGCCCAGTGATGTGGAATGGAGTCTCGCCGCGGGCTTGCCGGGCGAGCGGGGGACGACTCCTGCAGCCCGGAACGCCTCCATCGGCGGGGTGTTTCCGTGGGGCTACGACTGGCCTCCGCCGGAAGGGGCGGCCAATCTGGCCGACCTCAGCTTGCGCCGGGACTACGAGGCGAGGAACGGGGTGAGCGATCCTGTGATTCCCGGACCCTCTGTGATTCCGGGATACGACGATACCTTTCCCGGGTTGGCCTGGGTCAATGAATTGCAACCCAACCGCAACGGTTTGTATCACATCCCCGGAAATGTCTGGGAGTGGGTCAGCGACAACTTTCTTGGCGGGGTTGGCACCGGCACGTCCGGGACCATCCGGGGCGGGGGATACACCACCTCTTCCGAACGGGAGCTGCTCTCGACTTACCGCCGTTCCCTCGCCAGCAATGCCCGTGAGGACGGCGTCGGCTTCCGCTATGTGCTTGCCCGGGCCGTGACCCCGAACTGAACCGGCGTGATCGAGGGCGTCAGGTTGCTTGCGGATGGCGTGACTCTCGATGCCGCGTCCGCCGGTTTGCCGGGGAAAGTCTCCGCCGCCTTCGCGTCGGGGAGCGGGGACGGGTTGATCGCGCTGGCCAACCTGGCCCCGGAGTGGGTGGTTTCCCCGCTCACGTCCCACTGGTGGCGACTCGGCCGGGAGTATCTCACCCGCTTCTGCCGGAGTGGCGCCGTCGAGGGGCGTCCCGTGCCGCTGCCGGACGCGGAATTCCTCCGCTCCTTTTTGGCCGGGGCCCCTGCGGGACCGGGGATGGAATACTGGAACGAAGGCGCCTTCGCGGCGCTTTGGGAACAGATGGAGGAGGCTGCCCGGCGGGGGATCGCCGGGGCGGGCGGAGACCCGGCGGCTTGGTTGCAGAGTCTCGGGCCGTCCTGGCGCCTCCTCGGGCGGGTCACTTTTCATCTGGCGGAGAATCCGCGGTCGGCAACGCATCCGTTCGCGTTTTTGGCGACCTACACGACGCGTCTTTCCGACGGCCAGCAGTTGCAGCATGCTCCGCTGGGCCGGGTGTTGAAGGAGGTTTCAGCGCGGGGGGATCAGGAGGCGTTGCGCGGGCTCCTTGAACCGGTGCGCCTCGCGTCCGAAGCGGATCCCTTTATCCGGGATTTGGTGGAAGGCGGCCGCGTTTACCAGCCGTTGCCTTGGACGCCCTCCCAAGCTCACGCGTTTTTGCAGGCCATTCCCTCCCTGCAAAGGGCCGGGGTCGTGGTCAAGGTGCCGGATTGGTGGGATCGGGGGCGTCCCTCGCGTCCCCAGGTGGTCGTGGAAGTGCAGGCAGGCAAACCATCCGCGGTGGGGGCGGGCTGCCTGCTGCGGTTCCGGGCCAAGGTGGCGATGGCCGGGGAGGAACTCACCGAGGAAGAATGGCTCCGGTTGGTCGAGGCCGGGGCGGGTTTGGTCTCGATCCGCGGGAAATGGGTGGAGGTCGATGCCCGGAAGCTGGAGCAGGCCCTGCGGCACTGGCGCAAGGTGGAGACCGCGGCGGAGGAAGGGCGGATTGGATTCGTGGAGGGGATGCGCTGGATGGCCGGGATGAGGGAAAGAACCGCCGGGGATGCGCCCGGAGCCGGAGATCCAGCCGGTTGGTCCGAGGTCCGGGCGGTGGGGGAGTTGCGGAACTGGATCGGGGCCTTGCGGGACGTGCGCTCCGCGCCATTCATCGATCCCGGTCCGGGTTTGCGGGCGACCTTGCGCGACTACCAGCAGACCGGGCTGAATTGGTTGCACCGCTTGCAGGAGGCGGGGCTGGGGGCCTGTCTGGCGGATGACATGGGGCTGGGCAAGACCTTGCAGATCATCGCCCTGCTCGTGGCGCGGCAGGGGTCGGGGCATCGGAGCCTCGTCGTCGCTCCGGCCTCGCTCCTCGGGAACTGGCGTGCCGAATTGGCTCGCTTCGCGCCGGGGCTCCGGATGCTTTGTGCCCACCGCTCCGCGATGGGTCGGGACGGATTTGCCGGCTTGTCCGCCAGTCTGGACGGGGTGGATGTCGTGTTGACGACCTACACCATGCTGAGCCGTCTGGAGGTATTCGCCAGCCGGACCTGGGACTTGCTCGTTCTCGACGAAGCCCAGGCCATCAAGAATCCGGCCGCCCGCCAGACCCTCGCGGCCAAAGCGGTACCGGCCCGGGGACGGATTGCTCTGACCGGAACGCCGATTGAAAACGGACTGGGGGACCTGTGGTCGATTTTCGATTTTCTCAATCCGGGCTTGCTCGGCGGGCGGGAGCGTTTCCAGCAAACCATGGAGGGGATGGGGGGCGAAGGATTCCAGGCGCTCCGCACCTTGCTGGGGCCATTCCTGCTGCGTCGCCTCAAGACGGATCCGGCGGTGGCGGGGGATTTGCCGCCCAAGATCGAAATGAGGACGGGGTGTGCCCTGACCAAGGGGCAGGCCGCCTTGTATGAGACGGAAGTGCGCCATCTCGCCGCCCGTCTCGCGCAACCGGTGGAGTCGGATCAAGAGCGGAAGGCCTTGGTCCTGCAGACCTTGACCCGACTGAAACGGATTTGTGACCATCCCGCGCTCCTCACCGGGAGCGGAAACTTCGACCCCGGTTCCAGTGGCAAGCTGATGCGGCTGCGAACCCTCTCCGCCGAGATCGCCGCCCGGGGCGAAAAACTCATCGTGTTCACCCAATTCCGCGAGATGACCACCGCCATCGCCGGATCCTTGCAATCCGTTTTCAAACGGCCCGGCCTCGTCTTGCACGGGGGAACCCCGGTCGGGCGCCGGGCGGCTTTGGTCGACGGATTCCAGTCGGCCCTCGGCCCTCCCTTTTTCGTCATCTCCCTGCGCGCGGGCGGGACCGGCCTCAACCTGACCGCCGCCTCACACGTCGTCCACTTCGACCGTTGGTGGAATCCGGCGGTGGAGAACCAGGCCACGGACCGGGCCTATCGCATCGGACAAAAACGCGCCGTGCTGGTCCACAAATTCGTTTGTCCGGGAACCTTGGAGGACCGGATCGACGCGATGCTCGCGGAAAAGCAGCGGCTGGCGGATTGCTTGGGGACATCCGACGGGATGGCGGCGGATTGGTGGGAGCTTGACGACGACCGATTGCTGGCATTCTTGGCGATCGACGAGGGCGAACGGGTGGATTGACCGGCCGCGCGGAATTCAAGCCAGAGCAGTGGAGAAAGAAGTGGACGAATCCGCCTCGCACGCGCTATAAGAAAAAATTGGCCATGGGATTCTCGAACCATCTCTGTTTTTTTGGCGTCGGCTTTCTCTTCTGTTCGATTCTGGCGGCTCCGGTGGAGGCTCAGGAGGGCGGCGGACGGAACGGGCTGAAGGGTTTGCTGAAGGGCGGCCGGGCTCAGGAGACACCTCCGGGGGAAGTGGTCTCCGCTCCGGTGATGCCGCCTCGTGGTGCGCGGCCGGGAGAGGGCAATCCCTTTGGAACCGGCGGGCAGGCTGGTGGCGGACAGGCGGAGGTGCGCATTCCGTCGAATGCCAACCGGACCTCCAAGGTCGCCCCGCCGGTGCTCGATGCCCGGTCCCCGTATAACCCCAAATTCGGGATGCCGGAGTTCGTTCCGGAGGATCAATACAGCCGCGCCGCGATGTCGAAGGGCAGCTTGGCCACGGCCCGCGGGGAGGAATTGAAGCAGTTCACTCCGGTGGAAATCCGCGAGGACCGGCGGAAACCCCAAGAACCCGCCCAAGTCGAACCGACGCCGGAAGAACTCAAGTCCGCCGCGGACCGGAAAAAGGATTTGTTCGACGAGATCTACATGGCGAAGTCGCCCCACCCGCCGCTCACCTTCGAGTCGACCCGGGAACGGGTGCCGCTTGGTCCGGACGGGAATCCGGTGGCGACGCGGAACGTGGGGGAGCGGGTCTTGAAGCAATATGTTCCCGCAGGGAAAGGCAAGGGGCCGGTTCGTTAAGACAACGTGATAGCTGACGGAAATTAACGAAATTTAAAAAAACTCGCAATTGTCTGGACGGACCCGGGGCCTTTCGCTAGTTGTTTCGGCTTGGATCGGTGACTTTAGGAAGCGCAATGACGAACCCATCTTATTCCCTCCTCACGACCTTCGGAGCGGCCATTCTCCTCGGGGCGGCTTCGTTGCACGCTCAGGACGTGGTGGTGGACCAGTTCGGAACCGAGTATGCCCCGGAACTGGTGAAATCCATTGGATCGAGTGCCAGAAAGCCGTCCGCGCCGAAGGTTTCGCCGCCCTCGGGCACCGCCAGTGCCTCGGTGCCTTCCGCGGCACCGCGTTCCAAGTCCGGCTCCTATCTGGCTCCACAGCAGACCGGGCTGAGCCAGGAGTCCTTGGTCGGGCGGCTCCGGGGCGTGGTATTGGTGCCGACTCCCGGTGATGTGGTCCTGAGCGGGATTCCGGGGGTGGAGGGCGTGTGGCATGACCTTGAGGATTTCCCTCCTCGCGCCGGGAACGCGATCAACGCCTACATCGGCCAGCCGGTTTCCCTCGCTTCGCTGGATGCGATGGTGAAGGACACGATCCGGGCCTACCGCGCGAGTGACCGCCCGGTGGTGGACGTGTTGGTGCCGGAGCAGGACATCACCTCCGGGGTGGTGCAATTGGTGGTCGTCGAGGGCCGGTTGGGTGCCGTCCGGGTCCAGGGGGCGAAGCGTGGGGATGAGGAGTATTTGCGCAGCCAGATCAAAACTGAAAAGGGCGAGGTGCTCTATTCGAGCGAAGTGATGGGCGATCTGTCGTGGATGAACCGCAGTCCGAACCGCCGTGTCGACATGGTGTATGCCCCTGGTTACAAATTCGGCGAGACGGACATCATCTTGAAGACCAATCAGGTGGACCCGATCGAGTTTTACATCGGTGCGGAAAACTCGGGGAACAGGTTGCTGGGCGAGGAGCGGTTTCTGATGGGCTTAAACTGGACCGAGGCCTTCGGGCCTGACCGGAACCTGAACTATCAACTCACGACCGACTTCCGATTCGATCGCTTGGTGAGCCATACGTTGGTTTACAGTGCGCCCCTGCCATGGCGGCACTATATGACGCTCCTCGGGGCCTACGTGGACACGGCGGCCACGATCGATGCCGGCGGCGTTCCCCTGGAGACGGGCGGAACCTCCTGGCAACTCAGCCCTCGCTACACCATTCCCTTGCGCCGGGCGCCGGAAGGAATGAACCACGAGATTGAATTCGGTTTTGATTTCAAGTCGAGCAACAACGACCTCGCCTTCGGAGGACAGGGGTTCTTTGATGTGACGACCCACATCTACCAATGGAGCATGGGCTACAACGCCCTGCGCCAGTGGAAAAACGCCGCCACCCGGCTCGATCTCACCGGATATCTTAGCCCCGGAGGCGTGGACTCCCACAATCAGGATCTGACCTTTGATGCCACCAATTTCGGGGCCAATTCGAAATACGGGTATCTCACCGCCGGGGTCGAACACACCCAGCGGCTGCCCCGGGAATTCAGTTTCCGGCTGCGGACCCAAGGCCAGATGGCCAATGAAAACCTTCTGGCCAGTGAACAGCTGGGGATCGGGGGGCCATCCACCGTCCGCGGTTACGCGACCAGCGTGACCCGGGGGGACCATGGCTTTCTCCTCAGCGGAGAAATTTACAGCCCCACCTATTCCTTGGGCGATTGGTTCGACTGGCGCTCCACGAATGACGAGCTTCAGTTCCTCGTTTTCGCGGATTATGGCACGGTCGGAGCCACCAACCTCCTGCCCGGGGCCATGGACTCCACCAGCCTCTTCAGCCTGGGTGTCGGTTTGCGGTGGACCTACAACGAATGGCTCCGGCTGCGTCTCGATCTCGGATTCCCGATCGACGAGGATTTGCCCGTCGGCACACCGGTCGAGGATTTCCGGCTTAATGCCGGCGTGACCGCTACCTTCTGAGGACCTCCGGTCTTCCTCAGATCCAGCTTCTGACGTCCGCAATTGGAAGGGGGCGGGTTTCTTTGTCTCGGAGAACCACGACCTTGAGCAATGCGCGCTCGACTCACGTCCAAGAAAAGGTCAAGGTTGCAAAGTTGGGGGGGGCAACTCGCCCCCGACTGAATCGTATGGCCGTCCGTTTGGGTTCCCAGTATGACAAGCGCGCTTTCCTCGGCGCGAAGTTCAAGCGTGGCTGGGAGCGGTTCACCGATGCGAAGAAGAACAAGACCGATGCGGAGCGGTTGCAAGGGATCGAGGCCTTGGCCGCGCCGATGGCCCGGCGGTCCCGGGAGGACATGCTGGCCCGGGTCGGGCATTGGCGTTCCCTGGCCAAGGCGGGGAAACTGGATCTGGAAGAGACGGTGGAAGAAGTCTTCGCGATGGTTCGCGAGGCATCCCGGCGGACGACCGGTTTGTATCATTACCCGGAGCAGTTGATCGGAGGTTTGATTCTGGTGCGCGGGGCCGTGGCGGAGATGGCGACCGGGGAGGGGAAGACTTTGGCGGTGTCGCTGCCGGCCTTCGCGTTTTCGCTCTTTGGAAAGGGAGTGCATTGCGTGACCGTGAACAGTTACTTGGCGAAGCGCGATTGTGAATTCTCCACTCCGATCTTTGAATATCTCGGGTTGACGGTGCGCCATTTGCCCGAGGGCAAGGACGGGACGCCGGAAGCCAAACGCGCGGCCTACGCGGCCGATGTGACCTACGGTGTAGGTTATGAGTTCGGGTTTGATTACCTGCGGGATCATCTCGTGTTGCTTCGCTCGCCGCGTTCCGGTCCCCGGGAGCGGTTGCGCAACGCGCTGATGGGCCTGGAAAATCCTGAACCGGCAATCGTCCAGCGCGGCTTGCACTTCGCGATCATTGACGAGGTTGATTCCGTGTTGATCGATGAGGCCGGCTCCCCGCTGGTCATCAGCGAGGCCGGGCCGGGACGCAATGAAGGTGAGGCGGCGTATCATGCGGCCCGCGATCTGGCGGCGGACCTGCGGGAGGAGGAGCACTTTGTCCTGGATCTCTCGCGGCGGGGCGTGACGTTGACCCGGGAAGGCTTTGAACTCATCCATCAGGCCCCCGGCATTCCCTGGGACCTGTTGCGACGTCCTTGGCAGACCTATGTGTTGAATGCGCTCCGCGCCGAGCACTTCTTTTTGCGTGACGGCAGCTACGTGATCGATGAAGAGGAAAAAGTCTGCATCATCGACGAGTTCACGGGGCGGCGATTCAGTGAACGGACCTGGCGTGACGGTTTGCATCAGGCGGTTGAGGCCAAGGAATGCGTGGAAATCCGGGCGGAGAACGATTCCGCCGCGACGGTGACGAGGCAGCGTTACTTCGGGCTCTACGACACCATCTGCGGGTTGACGGGCACGGCGGCCGAGAGCGCCGGGGAATTCTGGCATTTCTTCGGGATGGGGGTGGAGACGGTGCCTTTGCACAAGCCCGGCCAACGGGTGATGCTCCCGGAGCGGATCTTCAGCTCCCGTGAAGCCGCGTATCGGGCGGTGCTCGGGGAAGTGATGACGCGGCATCGGCGCGGGCAGCCGGTTTTGGTGGGCACGCGGACCATCCGGGCCAGCGAGGCGTTGGCGGAGGTGTTCTCGCAGGCGGGCCTGCCGTTCACCCTGCTCACCGCCAAGCAAGATGCGGAGGAAAGCGAGATCGTGGCCCGGGCGGGGGATCCCGGCCATGTCTTGCTGGCCACCAACATGGCGGGACGGGGAACGCATATCGACTTGGACCCGGCCTCCCTCGCGGCCGGCGGTCTGCATGTGATCGCGGTGGAGCGGAATGAATCGGTTCGGATCGACCGGCAGTTGATCGGCCGGGGGGCGCGTCAGGGGCAACCCGGGAGCGCCCAGGTTTTTGTGAGCGCGGATGACTATCTTCTGGAGCACTATGCCCCCCGGCTATCCGAAAAGATCCGCAAGGCCCGGGCGGATGGTTCCGGCGAAGTCTCTGGAAAATTCAGCGAAATGATCGATGGACTGCAGCAGGCCGTCGAACGCCTGCGTTATGATTCCCGCCTCGCCTTGGCGCAACGGGACAAGTGGCTTGACGAAATCAAATCCAACCTCGCGTGACCTTTTCCGCCCCCGAACTTCCCATGATGCAACGCCGGTTTTTCCTCTGCGCCCTCTGCCTCCATCTCTTCCTCGGGCCGGCCCGGGCGGAGGACGAGGTCCTCTCCTATCTCGAGCCCTACCGATCCATCGAGATTTCGTCGATCGAGACTGGCATCATTTCGGAAATCCGGGTCAAGGAAGGGGATCACGTGGCTCCCGGGGATGTCCTGCTCCTTCTCGACAACGAGATCACGGAGTCCCGGCTCGCCATTGCCCGGATCAATGCGGAGGGAGTTGGCAAATTGATGGCGACCCAGGCCGAGGTCGACTTGCAACAGCAACGGCACGATCAACTGGAACGTTTGGTGACCAGTGGCACGTCCAACTCCGCGGAGCTGGCCCGCCAAAAGGCGCTCTTGGTTCAAGCCAAGGGAAACCAGATTATCGCCGAGGAAGAGCAGAAAAGTTTCCGGCTTGAGGTGCGCCAGATCGAGGCGGAACTGAAGCGAAGGGTGTTGACCTCCCCGATCGATGGCATCGTCGTGGATATTTCCAAGGACATCGCAGAATCGGTCTCCCTCGCTTCCGCGCGCCCGGATGACTACCTCGTCCGGGTGGTCGAGATCGACCGGCTCAAGTGCATCGGGCATGTGCCGGCCGCTTTCGCCCGGGGCCTCAAGAAGGGTGATTCCCTCAACCTGCGGGTCGAGGACGGTGCGCCGGTGGTGGTGCGCGGGTCCGTGGAGTTCGTTTCCCCGGTCATTGATCCGGCCACCGCCACGGTCCGGATCCAACTCGTCATCGACAACCCCAAGCTGACCCTGCGCAGCGGGGCCACGGTGCAGATCTTGCTGACCAAGCCCGGCGGTTAACCGGAATCATTTGGCGGTCAGGAAGTCGACCACATCGGAGTCTCCGAAGTGGAGTGATCCTTCGCTGTTGGTCACACCGTAGGTCGCCCGGAGAGCCGCACTGGTTTTCCCGGCCGGGTTGCGCACCCAGAGCGGATGCGGCGCAGACTGAACGAGCAGTCCTTCCACGTCGCCATACTTGACGGAGCCGGGCAGGAAATCCGCGTGCCAGAAATCAGGAAGATCGGCAAAGCGGAAAGTTCCGGTGTCGACGGCGCAGCGATCGATGGCCGGACCGGCGATGGCGCGGGCTGCGGCCACCCAGTGACCGGCCCCCTCCATTCCGGCCACGGCGACCGATTGGACTTTCCAATCGGGATGATGGCGCACGAAAGAGATCGTGGTGAGGAGATCGTGCACCCGGCGGGCGAAGAGGGAGTCGTTGTAGCCGTAGTAGTAGACTGGAGAAAGTTGCCAACCCTCCCCGGGCTTGTTCGCGTTGGCCGAATAAGGGGTGTTGGGATTTTCGGTGACCTTGGGGTCTGTGGTGCCGAAGAGATCGATGCCGGCCACGCAGTATCCTTCATTCAGCAACCGGGTCACGGAGGGGTCGGCTTCCAGGGCGGCGGTGCCACGCGGGGTCATCCAAAGAACCACCGTGCCATTCCAACCGGAGGGGTGGAGGAAGACGGCGGGAACTTCCTCGCCGCGGGAAGGGAGCCTGATGAGCCCGGCGAGCCGGGTGTGGTCCGCCTGTTGGCGTTTCCCGGTGATCTCGAACTCACAGCTTGCCGCCGCGGGCAAGTCCCGACCGATCATGACGCGGGTGGCGGTCCCGAGCACTTCCCGGGCACGGCGCAGGCTGTCCGCATCCGATGGACGCAGCAGAGGGTCGATTTGCCGGGCGGAGTCTTGCTCCCACCAGAGGCAGACCGCTTTTTCATGCGTCGGTCCGACCTTGTCGCCGGACGGGGCCGGGTGGGCCGCGGTCCAAACCGTGAGTTCCTCCTTGGAAAGAGGTTGGAAATCACTCTCGCTCACCGGCGATGCCAGGCCGAGGGCAAGGTGCCGGTTCGCGAACTGGTAGAGGTGCGTGCGCGCGACGTGGTTGTAGTTGTGCTTGAACTGGATGTCGAAGTGGGCCTCATAGCGGTCCGCGGCCCCGAGCATCTGATAAAGATGGAGGAGGTCGGGGTGGCCTTTCCGCTCCAGGTCGATCGTCCAGTCATCGGCCGCAGTCAGGCCGAGAGGGCGTGGGGCGAGGGCGGCAGCAATGTCGATGTTGCCCTGACCGATCCGCAGGAGGAGACCATTCTCACAGGTGCAACCGCCTTGCATCGCGGTCGAGACCATGACGCAGGGAAAGGCGGAGCGGACCCGGTGGTCGATCGCGCCCAGCATCATCGTTTGGGTGGCCCCACCGCTGGCGCCGGTGACCAGCACCCGGTCCGTGTCGATCCCCGGCAATCCGAGGAGGAAGTCGAGCGCCCGCACGCTGTTCCACGTCTGGAGGCCGAAGTTCGTCTGGAGCCGGGCGGTCGCCTGAGGACTGACGAAGCCCCACTGGCCGGGCGCGGGCGACGTCATCTCCGGGCGGGGACCGTTGCGATGCTCCGGGAACTGAAGGGAATCGGCGTAACCGATCATGTCATAAAGAAAGACGACGCAGCCCATCCGGGCCAGTTGCACGCAGCGGGCTTGCACCGGGAAGCGGGCGGGGTTGATGAGAACCTCGGCCCCGACCCGGATCTCCTCCTGTCCCCTGGCGTCGCCGGCGTCATAAAAGCGTCCGTTGTTCCAATGGCCGTGCGGGCAAAGGACCGCGGCCCTTTTGCCCTCCTTGAGACCATGAGCGAGGGAGGCCCCGGCCGGCCGGTAGAGGGAGCCGGAGACGAAATGGCCCGGAAGCGATTCGAAGAAGACGCGATCCACCTGGTGGTCGCCCCGGTCAACCGTGCCATGGATCACCGCGTTCAGCGAAGCCTTCGAGGGCATCGGCCAGAGTCCGGCGGCGACTTGGATGCGGGAAGCGATATCGTCGCGACGGGCTTCCCAGGCTTCCGCGGAGGCCACCGGGTGGAAGGGGAACTCGCCGTTCAGGGTGCGGGGCGCGGCGTGCCGGACATCGGCGGCCTGGAGGGTGAGCAGGCTGCAGAACAGGAAAAGGCTGGACAAGCGGGGCGCGGGCATGGCGGAGATCGGGTTAACCCTCCCCATCACGGGAAGTCAAGGCACGAAGTGTCAGGAAAAATTTTCCCGATGCATGGAGTTTGTGCTATGAAACTGCCATGTCCAGCCTGCCTCCCTTCCCGACCACCGTTTCAATCGGTCTTTCGCTGATCACCGCCCTGGCCCTCTGCGCGTGCGGGGGAGGCGGGAAATTGCCGCCGCAAGGGGCCGCCGCGATGCCGGCTCCGTCTGCCGGTCCCGGGGTTCAGGGGGCGGCACCCGCTGCCGTGCCTTCCGATAAACCGCTGGTCGATTACAAGATTCAGGAGGGAGATTCCCTCTGGACCATCGCCCGGGCCTACAAGACTTCGGTCAAGGAGATCAAGGCGGCGAACCAACTCACCAGCGACTTCATCGTGGCGGGGAACACCATCCGCGTGCCGTCGGGCTTGGCCGAGGGCGTGGCTCCGAGCGCCCCCGGAAAGCCCGCTCCCGTCACGGCGGAACCGCAGGGATTGCCGCAACCTGCCGTCGTGGACACCGCCGCCGGCTTGGTGCAATAAATGGGGCCCGGCATTTGCGGCGCACCGCGATCTTCCTCTTTGCCGCCGGGTTGCGGGAGGTATGAGGTTCGGAGAAGGGAACCGACAAGCTGGGGGCTCTCTTTTCTCACGCCAGAATTTCCTTCACCACTTGGCCGCCCTCCGGCCCGGTCAGCCGATGGGCGCGGCCTTCATGGCGATAGGTCAGTTCGTTCGGTGCAAGGCCCATGAGGTGGAGGATCGTGGCATGAAGATCGCGGAAATGGACCTTGCCCTCGACCGCGCGCGCTCCGGTCTCGTCGGTCCGACCGTGGACGTGGCCGCCCTTCACGCCGCCGCCGGCGAGCCAGAAGGTGAAACCATTGGCGTTGTGGCCGGTCTCGTTCTTGCCATCGCCGGGGGTCAGGCCGGGGCGTCCGAATTCACCGCCCCAGACCACGAGGGTGTCCTCGAGAAGTCCGCGCTGGTCGAGGTCCTCGAGCAGGGCGGCGATGGGCGCGTCGGTCGCCTCGCAGTTTGCCTTGAGATCGCGGCGGTGGTTCTGGTGTTGGTCCCAACTGCCGTGGTTCACCTCCACGAAACGGACTCCGGCCTCGATGAAACGGCGTGCCAGAAGGCATTGCCGTCCGAAATCGGAAGGTTTGCAGGTGCCTTCGGAAACGCTGTGGCCGACCCGGTATCGGGCCAGCACCCCGGCAGGCTCGGTTCGGGTGTCAAGGAGGCCGGGGGCCTCGGTCTGCATGCGGAAACCGAGTTCCATCGAGGCGATCACGGATTCAAGGGCTTCATCCCCGGCGCGGAGTGAAGCATGCTCGCGGTTCATCGCTTGGACGAGGTCGAGCTGGCGGCGTTTGAGAGCGGCGGGCAGGTGATCGCCGGAGATGTTCGGGATCGTCGCCCGGCTCATGTTCTCACCATTGATCCCGAGCGGGGTCCCCGAGTGGACGGTGGGCAGGAAGGCGCTCGAATAGACTTGGGGTTTCGCGGTGTTGAGACTGACGAAGCCGGGCAGGTCCTGGTTTTCCGTGCCGAGTCCGTAGCTGATCCAAGCCCCAAGGCTGGGGCGCTTGCGGAGCCGGTCGCCGGTATGGAGTTGGTGAAAGCTCTGGGCGTGGTTCCCGGTGTCGGCGTGCATGCCGTTGAGGAGGCAGAGCTTGTCGGCGTGCTTCGCGGTCTCGGGCATCAGTTCGGAGATCCAGAGCCCGCTCCGGCCGTGCCGGGAGAACGGGAAGACGGAACCGGGATGCTTCTTGTGTCCGGTCTGCGGTTTGTAGTCGAAGGTGTCGAGCTGGGCGGGGCCGCCGCTCATGCAGAGGAAGATGACCCGTTTCGCCCGGGCTGGAAAACGGGTGGGCTTGGCGGACAGGTCGGAAGAGGCGGCAAGGACCCGTTCCTGACACAATGCCGAAAAGGCGAGGTAGCCGAATCCGCAGGAGGCCTGACGGAGGAGCGAGCGGCGGGAGAAGGGCGGATTAGTCGACATAACGGAACTCGTTGGTGGCCAGAAGCGCTTGGCAGGCGGTGGCCCAGGCCCATTCACGACGTGTTGTCGCATCGGGCTGGAGCTGGGAAAATTGCGCGTCCGCGTCCCGGACCAGGCTGACGGCCCGGGCGACCTCGCCGTCCCGGGCGTCGCGGGCCAGGGTCCTGCGGATCGCGTCGGTCGCGATGGCCTCGTCGCTCCGGTCCGGGCCGGCGAGCTTGCGGGCGAGGAGACGCGACCGCGCGACGACAAAGGGGCTGTTGAGGAAAAAGAGTGACTGGGCGGGCGAGGCGCTCGACTCGCGTTTGCCGGCCACGGCGAGGGAATCCGGGAGGTCGAACGGCGCGAGTTCGGGCGGCGGCGAGTTGCGGAGGTAACAGAGGTAAACACTGCGGTGCCGGCTCGGCTCGTGCAGATTCCCCGCGAGTTGCACCATGATATCACGGTGGCGGATGACGGAACCGTGCGGAGGCGTCAGGTCGAGTTCGCCCGTGGCGGTGAGGAGACGGTCACGGATCGCCTCGGCATCGAGGCGCCGGCGCAAATGGCGGGTGAGGAGCCGGTTCTCGGGGTCGGCCTCGACCAATTCCGGACCCGCCGCGCTGTCGAGTTGGTAGGCACGGGTCAGAACGAGCTCGCGGATCAGAGCCTTCGTCGACCAGCGGAGTTCCTTCACAAAACGCGCCGCGAGGAAATCGAGCAGGTCGGGGTGGCTCGGCTTCGCTCCGTAGATCCCGAAATCATCCGGCGTGGCGACGATCCCCTCGCCGAAGAGATGTTGCCAGACGCGGTTCACGTAAACCCGCGCGGTGAGCGGGTGATCGGGTCGCGTGATCCACTCCGCGAGCTCGAGGCGTCCGCTGTCGCTCTTCTTTTCCACGACCTTCCCACCGGGCATGACGCAGGCGCTGAGGAAGCCTCGCGGGACGCGGTCGCCGGGTTTCCCCGATTCGCCCTTCAGGTTGATGCGGGCGTCCTCCGGCGCGGGGCGGTCGCGCGCGCCCATCGCAAGCGGAGTTCCATCGGGCCATTTCGATTTCGGAATCGCCCGGGGTTTGCCCGTGTCCGATTGGATTGGCACGACGGTCTCGACGAAGCCAGCCGGAGGCGACCACTTCGGCGCGGCCCTGAGCACATGCAGGTCGGTCGAAGGCGCGGTGAGCCCCTCATAAGCGGCCATGCCCCACATCGTCTCGGTGCTCTTGAAGATACCGGCGAGGGCGTAGTAGTCCCGGGCCGGGATGGGATCGTGCTTGTGATCGTGGCAGCGCGCGCAGGCGATGCTGAGACCGAGCAGGCCGGAACCGACCACGGCGATCTGGTCGTCGACGACATCCATCTCGAAATTCTCGTTCATCGCCTTGGCGGGCTTCGCGCCGAGGGCAAGAAATCCGGTCGCGACGAGCTGGCGGTCGCGACCGGCGTCATCCGCCGCGGTCATGAGGTCGCCGGCGACCTGTTCCCTGACGAAGTCATCAAACCGCTGGTCCGCGTTGTAAGCGGCGATGACGTGGTCGCGGTAACGCCAGGCATGGGGAAAGGTTGCGTTGCGGCTGAGTCCGTCGTTCCCGTTGGACTCGCCGTAGCGGGCGACGTCGAGCCAGTGGCGCCCCCAGCGTTCGCCGAAGTGCGGCGAGTCGAGCAGTTCATCGACGAGCGCGGCGACCGCTTCATCCACGCGGCCCCGGTGATCGGCAACGAAGGAGCGGACCCGTTCGTAGGACGGCGCCAACCCGGTCAGGTCAAAGCTCAGACGGCGTATGAGCACCTCCGGCGCGGCGTCACCGGTGGGTTTGAGACCCGCCCTCTCGATTTCGGCCAGGAGAAAGCGGTCCACTTCCGACTTCGGCCACTCCGCGTTTTTCACCGGGGGCACGGGTGGGTTTTTGACGGGTTGGAAGGACCAGTGGGTCGTCTTCGTTTCGACGAACCGGGCGACCGGCACGGGCGGTCCGACGCGCGGATCGGGCGCGCCCATCGCGATCCATTTTTCGAAGTCGGCGATGACCGCGGGCGGGAGCGGTTCGTCCGGCGGCATCTCGAGATTGTCCTCCCATTTCAGGGCGAAGATGAGGAGCGATTCCTCCGGCTTGCCAGCCACGAGTGCCGGGCCGGATTCACCGCCCTTGAGCGTTTGCTCCTTCGTGTCGAGGCGCAGCTTGCCTCCGAGCTTCTTCGAGTCCTCGGAATGGCATTCGTAACAGTGCTTGACAAGGGCCGGGCGGATCTTCGACTCGAAGAAGGCGATCGCGGCTTTTCCCTTGTCGTCCGCCCCATGAAGCGGCAAGGCGCAAAAACCGAACGCGGCGGCTTGCAGCAGTTGCTTCGCGGGACGTTTCATGGAGGGCGATCCGACGAACGGCAAGAGGGCATGGTTGGCGCGCCGGGGCTGGAACCCACTTCCGCACCACCACGCAAAGGCAAATCAAGGGAGGAGTTTACGGAACCGCACGATTCGATCAAGCACCGAATCGACGCCCGCTCATACCCGGAATGCGTCACCCGTCAGGTTGATGGATCCATGCTGCTGCTTGTGTTCGTCGGTTGGCCTGTCTCCGTCCTGATCGAGGCGCGCGAACAGCGGCGGACCTCGCCCCCGCTCGAGGAGGAGTCGTTCGGGGGCGTCATGGTTGCCGCTAGTCTGGGGGGATGGGATGCCTCATGGCCGGGGGCACTTCGGTTCCGGAGTTGGTGACCACGGTCATCGCCCAGCTGAGCGGTCGGCGTGACATTGGTCTCGGGACCATCCTGTTCAACGGCCTCTCGTCTTTGGAGCCTACGTCGCCATGGTTCTGCGGCAATGATCGCGGCTCAAGCGGCGTAGTCCTGCCCAATTGAGTGAGACAACCAAACATGCAAGCGGGATGATGGTTGTCCGGATGGGAATCGACTGTTCCCGGGAATTCCTGAGAAACCCAATGATCCCATCACCGAGAGCTGGATCGAGATCAGCGACCGGAGCGGACATTCCGTGGTGACCGTGATCGAGTTTCTCAGTCCAGCAAACAAGTCCGGGGGAACGAGCCACGAACTTTATCTCAAGAAACAGCGCGAAGTGCGCACGTCCACGGCGAATCTGGTGGAGATTGATCTCGTGCGCGCCGGCGAACGCGTGTTGGCGCTGCCGAAGTTGCAGATCCCGGCCGCTGTGTGGGATGATTATCTCACTTGCGTATCCGTCGCTTGGGATAACAGACGCATCGATCTTTATCCCATGCCTCTCCGGGAACCCCTTCCCGTCCTGAGCATTCCCTTGCGCCGCGGCGATGCCCCTGTGCCGCTCGACCTGCAAGAACTGGTTGCGAAGGTTTCCACTGCGGGGCGCTACGATGACATTGACTACTCCCTGCCGCCCCTGCCTCCTCTTTCCACCGAAGATGCTGCTTGGGCCGCAGCCCTGGTGAATGCAGCCCGGTGCAAGTGACCCGCCATCCCTCCAAAGATTGCATCGGTGTCAGGGCCGCTTCCCCTGAAGCGGCGCCCCCCATTGGACTGAATCCGCCCGGGCTGCCTCAGCGGTCCGGATGGAAGACCCCTCCATAACCGGGCTGGTATAGGCGCAATCCAGACCACTGGGCGATCTTCTGGAAATGGGCATCGACGGCGTAGAGCCTGACATCATCCTGAATCGCAATGGCCGCGATGAGCACGTCGAGCCACGGCACGGTCAATCCCCGGTCACGGAGGCGCCAAGCGAGTGCGATGGCGCGTTCGTAATCGTCTTCCCGGGCGGGCCGGTATGGGATGATCGAAAAGTGATGACCGAGCCGCGCCCGTTCTTCCTGACGCGCTCCGCCCAGCACTTCGAGGCGCACGGGGCTGCACCACTGGGCCTCATAAACTTCCAGCAGCCCTTCGAGCGCAAGTTTGACATTGAGGTCACCGCGACGGCGCAAACCCTCGATCCAGGCGGAAGAATCAACCAAGACCACAGCTCAATCCTCTGTCAGGGGTGGGACGGGATTTGCGGGATCCTCTTCCGCCACGAGCGACGGGGAAGGATAATCAAAGGCACCCTCCCGAATCAACCGCCCGAATTCCTGGGCCCGGCGGCGATAGACGAATTCCACGATGGCTTTGGACAAGGCAGGACTCTTCTGGCTTTCACCAGTCAGGGCCATGACCTCCGCCAAAATCGATTCATCAATGTCCACGCTGATTCGCATACCTTCCCAAACTGCATAAATTTGCTGCAAAAGCAAGGCAAATTTGCAGCAAAAAGCTAATGCCGGGCGGGCAGGGCGGGGCGGATTCTGCGGAGAATGATGGGGGAATCGCGGTGCCGGTTGCAGATTTCCTTCCGTGGTTCGTAAAAATCTCTTCCTGACCGCAATCCGGGCAGTCGCCCGGGTTGGCGGCTTTGGCGCGGAGGAGGGGATGAAAAGTTTGTCTGCGTAGACAAAAGCGGGTTCGGGCGACGATGATGAGGGAGGAGATGGTGCAAGCGAATTGGGAGCAGCTCTATGACGAACATGCCGCCGCGCTGGTGCTTTATGCCCGGCAGTGGGTGACGTCGGTCAGCGATGCCGAGGATGCGGTGCAGGACGCCTTCGTGCGGCTTCTGAAGTCCGCGCGGACGTTCGGGGACCGGCCGGTGCCGATTCTTTATCAGGCGGTGAAGTGGGCGGCGCTCGACAAGGTCCGCCAGCGTGAGCGGGTGGGGCGGCGGGAGGAGACGGCGGCTTGTTTTGGGCCTGCGGAGACGCTTTTCGAGTGCTCGTTGGAGGGCGCGGAACGCCGGGAGCAGATCGAGGGAGCGCTCCACGGGCTGGCGGCGGACCAGCGCGAGGTGCTGGTCTTGCACATTTGGGGGAACCTGAGTTTCCGGGAGATCGGCCTCACCCTGGGAATCTCCCAAAACACCGCAGCGAGCCGTTACCGTTACGCTCTCAAAAACCTGGGAGCCATCCTGAACAAACAAGAATTGATCGCTTGAAAACAGATTCCCATGCATCACGAGGCTCGGAGAACTTGGCAGGGGAACTCGCCGGCCTCCGCCCGGTCCAACCCGGAGAAAGCCTCAAAGAACGGATCCGTTCTGCGGCTTCTGTCGCGGAACCGGGCGGACGCGCCATCATCGGGACCGCGCCGTGGTGGGGCCCGGCGAGCCGGATCGGCGCGTGGGCGGCTGCTGCTGTCGCCCTCGCCACGTTCGCCTGGTCCCTGCGGCAGGGGTCAGGCCCTCTTCCCGTGCGGGAAGAGGGGGCTCCGGTGAGTTTGGTCGAAAGGCCGGAGGCGGGCGAGGTCGAGGAAGAAACCTTGTGGGGGGCGGGTGAGGTCGCGGGGATTGTCGATTCCGGTGACGGCCGGCCGATGTGGAAGCTGCGCTACGAGACCATCCGCCGGACCGCGTGGTCGGACGGGGAGGGGGCGAGCCGGCTGCTTTTCGAGCCCGAGGAACGGATCATCTTCGTACCGGTCAGCTACAATTGAAGGATTTGCGAACCAACCTACAAGACAAAAAACCATGCAGACGATGAAAAAGACCGTGATCTGGGGCCTGACAGCCCTTGCCGGATTGGAACTGGGTCTGGCCCAGAATCCTGAAGCGCCCCAACCTCCACCGCCTCCCCAACCGCCCTCAGTGCCGAAGGCGGCGGTTCCGGATGGGGCTCCCAAGGAGGGCGGGCCCAAGGAGGGGCGGCGGGACCCGAAACCTCCGATGGAAAAGCGCACGTTTTTGGGGGTGGCCACCGCGCCGCTCGATCCCACGGTGCGCACCCAACTCGGGATCGCCCGGGGGACGGGGCTGAACATCGCGCACGTCGAGAAGGAAAGTCCGGCGGGGAAAGCCTTGCAGGAGCACGACATCCTGACCAAGTTCAACGACCAGATTCTGGTTTCCCACGATCAGCTGGCGGTTCTGGTGGAAAATGCCAAACCCGGGGAAAGCGTAAACCTCACCTTCCTGCGCGGGGGCAAGGAGCAGACCGCGGCGGTGATTTTGGCAGAGCATGAGGTGCCGGTGAGGGGGCCGGGTTTTCCGCACATGGGAGGACAGCCCTGGATGGCGCCCAATCCGTCCTGGCGTGAAGCCATCGAGCGGGGGGAGCAGCAGTTCCGCGAGGCGCGGCAACGGATGGAGGAGACCCGTGAGAGGATGGAGAACGAGGCGAGGGAAATGCGCCGGCGGTTCGAGGGCCCGGCAGAAGGCGGGCGTGACCGGGGGCGTCTGCCCGGGGAGGTCGAGGGCCGGGGGCCGGGACGGGAGATGCGTCCGCCCGGGGTCACGGTGCGTCACGCGACCTGGGTGGAAAACCAGCTCACGTTGAACCTGGTGGAAAACGGGGAGCATCGTCACCTCACGGTGACGGACAACGGCAAGGAAGTCTTCAGCGGCCCGGTGAACACCGAGGACGAACGGGCCCGGATCCCGGAGGCCTATCGCGAGGGTTTCAAAAAGTTGGAAGCGCAACTCAAGCCGCAGAACCGGCCGGATTCCGGGGGAAGTCCTGAGGGAGGTCCGGCCCCGAAACCGCAGGTGTTTTAACCGAGGTCCTGTTCGATATCCCGGATGTTGTTCAGGGCATCGAGGAACTCGTCGAGATTTTCCATGGGCACCATGATGGTGTCACGGCGACCGCGGACGTCTTCGGTGATTTTCACGAAGCGTCCCCGGTCGTTTTCTTTGAGATCGAGGAAAAAAATCTTGCGATCCGTGATGATTTTCTCGGTGTGCAGCGGCTCCTCCGACGAGGATTGGTGGTCACGATTCCCGAACATGGGCTGAGGTCTGGTTCTTCCGGACGGAATTGGATGAGTTCGATATGCAATCGTGCGTCAAGGGATGCAAGCGATTTGCTCACAAGCCGACGGCTTGGCGGACCCGTGAGAGGACTCTGGTGGCTTGGGAACGGGCTTTTTCCGCCCCGGCACGGAGGATGGCCTCGACCTGATCGGGGTTGGCCTCGAGTTCGGCGCGGCGCTCGCGCATGGGGGCGAAGTGTTCCCAGACGGCGCTGAAGAGGCGTTTCTTGAAATCGCCATAGCCGATGCCGCCCCGGCGGAAATCGTTTTCCATGAGCTCGACATCGGCGGGTGAGGCGACGAGCCGGTAGAGATCGACGATGATGGAGCCCTCGGGATTTTTGGGGGCTTCGACAGGGGTGGAATCGGTCTTGATGCCTTTGATCCGTTTTTCGGTGGCCTTGGCGCTCTCGAAGAGGGGGATGGTGTTGTCGTAGCTCTTGCTCATTTTGGCGCCGTCGGTGCCGGGAACGGTGGCGGAAGTCTCGCGGATCCGGGGCTGGGGGATGCGGAGGAGGCCCTCGCCGTAAAGATGATTCATCTTGAGGGCGAGATCGCGAGTCACCTCGACGTGTTGCTTCTGGTCCTTGCCGACGGGGACGACGTCGCTGTCGTAGATCAGGATATCCGCGGCCATGAGAACGGGGTAGGCGAAAAGGCCGTGGTTGGCCTCAAGACCGCGGGCGGTTTTGTCCTTGTAGGAATGGCAGCGTTCGAGGAGGCCCATGGGGCAGACGCAGCTGAGGATCCAGCTCAATTCGGTGACCTCGGGGACGTCGGACTGGCGGAAGAAGACGGCCTTGGCGGGATCGAGTCCGCAGGCGAGGAAGTCGATGGCGACCTCGCGAACGTTTTGACGGAGTTCGGCGGGGTTGGTGACGGAAGTGAGGGAGTGATAATCGGCGATGAAATAGAAAGCCTCACCCTCGTCCTGGAGGTGGATGGCCGGCTGCATCATGCCGAAATAATTGCCGAGATGGAGTCTGCCGGAGGGTTGGATGCCGCTGAGGATGCGCATGCCTGAATCTTTCTCCGGAACAGGTCCTGTCAAGGCAAGGTGGCCGGAACTGCGGCAGGATATTTTGCCTTGCTTTTGTTTTTTTGAGGGTATGTTAGGCTTCTCATATGAGCGACGTGGTCACCGAAGTTACTGAAGAATCTTGGTTTTCCCGCATCCGGAATGCGTTTGGCGGCATTGTGTTCGGGTTGGTCCTGTTCATCGGGGCGTTTCCGGCGTTGACGTGGAATGAGAAGCGATCGATCGACCGGACGCGTGATTTGCAGGAGGTGGCGGGAAAAACGGTTTCGGTGGATGGGAGGACCTTGGATCCGGCGAATGAGGGGAAGGCGATTCATTTCAGTGCGAAGGCGGAGACCAAGGCCGGGGTGCGGGACGAGATGTTCGGGATCACGGAGGGGGCGTTGAAGTTGAAGCGCACGGTGGAGATGTATCAGTGGGAGGAAAAGCGGGAGAGCAAGACACAGGAGAAGGTGGGTGGAGGAACGACCACGACGACGACTTACCGCTACAGCAAGGAGTGGAAGAGCGGGGTGAACGACTCGTCCGATTTCAAACAGGCGGCAGGGCACGAGAACCCGGGGGAGATGAGGTTTCCCTCGGAAACCCATGTGGCGCCGGACATCACGGCCGGGGCGTTCAGGTTGTCGCCCGGTCTGGTGTCGGGGATCGGAGGCTGGGAGGCGTTTCCGGTCCCGGCGTTGGAGTCATTGCCGGAAGGTTTGCGCGGGCAGGCGAAACTTTCGGGAGACCGTCTCTATTTCGGGGCGGACCCGGCGCAACCGGCCATCGGGGATCATCGGGTGGGCTTTGAGGTGGTGCGGCCGCATGAGGTATCGGTCGTATCCCAGCAAATTGGAGGGACCTTGGCGCCGGTCCTTGCGAGGAACAAGTCGGTGGAGTTGATTGAAGACGGGGTTTACAGCGCCCCGGTCATGTTCCAGATGGCGCATGACGAGAACCGGTTTTGGACTTGGATTCTGCGTTTGGTTTTTTTCGTGGTGATGGCGATTGGGTTGAGTCTGATTTTCAATCCGCTGAAGGTGCTGGCCAGTGTGATTCCGCTGGCCGGGAATCTGGTGGGGGCCGGGACGGGTATGATTGCCTTGCTGCTGGCCGGCGCGCTTTCCAGCGCCACCATCGCCTTGGCCTGGCTGGCCTTCCGCCCGTTGATCGGGGTGCCGTTGTTGGTGGTGACGGTCGGCTGCTTCGTGCTGATCGGACGCCGCATGGGACGGACTGCCAAGTCGGCCTGAGGGTCGTTTTGTCTTGCCCTCTCGTCATTCCCCTTGCAGACTTCCAGGAGCATGCATCCCAATAACCTTTCCATTCTGCAGGAGGTCAATGGCTCCGGGGCTTGGTTTGCCGCGCACAAGGTCGTGCCGGTTTGGGTCCGCCGGGTCGTGGTGCCGGAAACGGTCTCGAGCTTGGAGGGAGAGTTGCTGGCGAAGCCGGGCGATTTTGTGTGCCTCGGGGTGGCCGGAGAACATTGGGTTCAGACTGAGGCGACATTGCGCGCCAAGTATGGGGAGAGCGGGCGGAGTTCCCTGGATGAACGCGGGGTGGAATGGACCGAGTTTGTTCCGCTGCCGGAAGGGGCCGGAGTGATGGCGGCCCGGGTGCATCATGATTTCGTGGTCCACACCAGTTGGGGAGTCCTTTCCGGAAAACCGGGGGATTATCTGCTGAAGAAACTGGGAGACCGTGAGGTGGAGTTTCCCGGGGATATCTGGGTGGTGGATCAGACGCTGTTCGAGACATCCTACCAATCCCTTGAAGACCGTCGGGACGTCTCGCAGGGTTGAATCCGGGGTTGCCCGGGCAACTCATCGCATGAAGGACGGCTGCAGGACGTGCGGAAACCCGACTTTGGTTGGCGTCCGTCGGAGAGCGGCGTAGAATGTCCGGTGATGGCTGCCACGGCGTTTCGGAACTGGGTTTTCCCCCTTCTCGCAATCTCGGTTTTCACCTCCTGTCGGGAGGAGAAGAAGGAGAACACGAGTGGGCCGGAACTTTCCCAGCAGGCGTTGGTGGCGGAACTTTTCCGGCAACCGGTGCGGGATCCGTCCGAAGGTTATGCTTACGCCGGGGCGGAATCCTGCCGGAGCTGCCATGAGAAAGCCTACGACGAGTGGCGCCAGTCAACCCATTTTGCGGCGATGGGGCACGCGACGCCGGAGACCGTGCTCGGGGACTTCAGCGGAGTGGAGTTCGAGCACTTCGGGCACAAGTCCCGGTTCTTTCAAAAGGACGGCGGTTTTTGGGTCAACACCGAGAATGGGGAGGGGGTGAGGGAGGATTTCCGCGTGGCTTACACGTTCGGGATCGATCCATTGCAGCAGTATCTGATTGAGTTTCCCGGTGGCCGGTTGCAGGCGCTGCAGATTTGTTGGGACACGCGCCCGGCCGGGGAGGGAGGGCAGAGGTGGTTTCATTTATATCCCGGCGAGGAAGTGCCGCCCGGGGATGCCCTGCATTGGACGCGGAGGCATTTCAACTGGAACTATATGTGCGCGGACTGCCATTCGACCAACCTGGCAAAGAATTACGATGGCAAAGCTGGGGGCTACCGGACCACCTGGTCCGACATGAATGTGGCCTGCGAGGCCTGTCATGGTCCCGGGTCACGGCATATCGAGTGGGCGGGAAAACAGACGGGGCAACCGGCCAAGGACGAGGCCGCGATGGGTTTGTTGGTGCGTTTGAAAGAGCCGCAACCGGGGGCGTGGGGGATGAACGCGGAAACCGGCCAACCGAAGCGCTTTCCGGCCCTGACCTCCCAAGCACAACTGGAAACCTGTGCGCCCTGTCACTCGCACCGGCAGCCGTTGCAGACCCGGAAGCTGGCGGGGCAGGGGTATCTTGACAGTTATGTGCCGACACCGTTGACGAGGGTGCACTATCACGGGGACGGCCAGATCCATGAGGAGGTTTACGAGTATGGTTCCTTCATCCAAAGCAAGATGCATCACAACAACGTACGATGCACCGACTGCCATCATCCCCACACGATGCGGCCGCTGGCCGAAGGGAATCTTCTTTGTGTGCGTTGTCATCAGGCGGCCCGGTATGATGCCACGGCGCACCATTTCCACGGGACCGGGTCGGCCGGGGCGTCGTGTGTGGAGTGCCACATGCCGTCGAAGTATTACATGGTGGTGGACAAGCGGCACGATCACAGCCTCCGGATTCCGCGGCCGGATTTGACTCTTCAGTATGGCACGCCCAATGCCTGCAACAACTGCCATAAGGACAAGGACTCCGGGTGGGCGGCGGAGGCGTTTGTGAAATGGTGGGGGGAGAAGCCGCGCCCCGTCTACGGCGAGGTTTTGGCCAAGGGGAGGCGCGACGTGCGGGTTTGGGAGAAGGAATTGGCGGCGCTGGCGCGGGCCGGGGCGACACCGGCGATCGCGCGGGCCAGTGTTTTGGAGTTGCTGGAAGAGGCTCCGACGGAGCGGTCGATGGCCTTGGCGCGGGAGAAGTTGGGGGACCCGGATCCAATGGTGCGGCGTCAGGCGGTGAAATTCCTCGGTCATCTGCCGATGGAAAGCCGTTGGGAAGTCTTGTCCGGGAGGTTGGCGGATCCGGTGCGGGCGGTGCGGGTGGAGGCGGCGCGGGTGCTGGCCGGGGGCTCCCGGGCAGGATTGGGCGAGGTGGAGTTGCGGGCTTTGGAGAGTGCGGAGGCGGAGTATCTCGAGATGCAGGAGGCGGTCGCCGATGTGCCGGAATCCCATCTGGCCCTGGCGGAGTTCTTTCTGGCCAAAGGGGACCGAGGCAAGGCGGAGTCCAATTACCGTGAAGCGATGGCGCTGGATCCGCTCTTCGTTCCGGCCCGGGTAAATTTTGCGGAGTTTCTTTATGCCAACGGACGCTTGAGCGAAGCGGAACCGATTTTGCGGGAAGCGGTCGCCTTGCAGCCGCAGGACGGGTATGCCCACGAGGCGTGGGGCCGGTTTCTGGTGCGGGCGAAGCGTTATCAGGAAGGGGTGGCGGCATTGCGCAAAGCGGTGGAACTGATGCCGGAACGGGCGGACCTGCACTACTTCATCGGGGTCGGCTTCCATTCCCTCGGATCCTTTGACGAGGCTCTCCCTTTTCTGCGGAAGGCGCTGGAGTTGGACCCGGGCAACCGGGAATACGCCGGGGGCGCCGCCGCGATCTGCCGGGAAGCGGGGCGTGAGGATCTGGCCCGTGAATTTCTCGGGCGGATCGATCCTTGAGCGGCGGAAAGGGGGATTCTTGCCCGGTGGTAGCTTTTTCGATTGCCAGCGCGACGGATTCCAGATAAAGCCGGGAAGCGTGTCGGCGCGTTCCGACATGTTCCGATGCGGCTCCTCCCGGCTCCCACCGCGTTGTTTGTCTTTCTCGCCGTTGCCCTGAGCGACGGACCCCGGCTTCGCGCCCAAGAGGTTTCTGGTGAGATCGTGGGCCTCTGGGAGGCTCAGGTCAGCCCCGGGAAGAGCGAGCCCTTGGTCCCGTTGCTGTTGCCATCGGCCACCGGCGGAGGCAGGGTTGGGACGGTGATCGATGCCGGAAGGATCACACCGGAATGGTTCGGACTGTTTCCAGATCCGGTGGAAACAGCCGTTTGGTGGCCGCGGGGCGGGCTCGGGGCGGGCCGGACGTTTTTTGGCAGGCCGGTGGCGGGTTCCGGGGATTGGACTTACGCCGCGTTGTTCGGCGGGGCTCCCTTCGCCGGCGAGGCGGCGGCTTCGGTATTGAAGGCGGGCGATTCGCTGGCCGTGATTCCGCTGTGGACTCTCGTCGAGTTGGTGGGGGGGGCGGACGCGGAGGGCATACAGACGGCTCTTTCCCCAGGGGATGCCGACGGAGTGAGTTTTCCCGGGGGATCGGTTTGGGCGGCAAAGCCGGACGGGGCGGCTGCCCGTTGGGTGGTCTCCACGGAATCAGCTCCGGACGCGGGGGATGCCGGCGGGGCCGTG
The DNA here is from genome assembly GCA_018970725.1 of Verrucomicrobiota bacterium. Lineage (GTDB taxonomy): Bacteria > Verrucomicrobiota > Verrucomicrobiia > Verrucomicrobiales > DEV007 > V1-115. The sequence goes on along the minus strand of JAGWVU010000023.1, from coordinate 5,323 downwards.
GTGCAGGACGTCAATCGTCCCGTGGTTTATCGGCGCAGTGCCTTGGCGGGCACGCCGCGGCAGTTGACCTTCATTGGCTCGGCCCGGCTGGGCAGCGGGGTTTTTCCGATTGAGCCGACGCCGGCGGGAGCGACGGAGGAGATCTGGAATCCGGTGTTCCGGCCGGACGGGCGTGGCTTTACGTTGGCATCGACGCTGGGGATTTTCGGGCGTTCGGCGGCCACCGGGCTGAGGTCCGGGCGGAGTGTGGCGACGGCGGACCGGCTGGTGATTTGGTCGCCGGACATTCAGGCATGGGAGTCCTTTCATTACCAGACGGCACGGCCTGCGGGGTGGAAATCCGGGTTGGGGCGGCCGGTGAATCCGGCGGCGGTGAAGGTGCCGCCCGGGGCTCCGTTTTTCGTGATCCGGCCGGCCGCGCTGCCGCGGATGGAGTTGAAGTTGCCGACGATGTCTTCGGCCGTGCGCTCGGACGGAAAGTTATTCCGGCAGATCATCGACCGGGACCGGGACCGGTTGGCGGACGGGTGGGAGCGGGCGAACGGGAGCGCGGATCTCTCGATGCTGCCGGGGGCGGACCCGGACGGGGATGGGCTGGGCAATCTGGCGGAAAGCCTGTTGGGCGGGAATCCGCGGCTCTTTGATGCTCCGGGGCGGCCCTCGTTGGAGGTGCGGCCCGGAACCGGGGGCGCCCGCGAGGTATGGCTCACGGTGGGCACGGTGAAGGGGGCGCGGTATCGGTTGGAGCGGAGGATGGCCGGGGCTTCCGCCTGGACGCAGCTCGGCGGGACGGTCACCGGGGATGGGGCGGCCCGGGAGGTGAAGGATCCGGTGCCGCTGAATCCGGCGGAAAGATTGCCCCGGTTTTACCGGACCGTGGCGCTGACGCCGCTGGATGGCGACGGCGATCTGGTCTCGGATTGGGAGGAAGAGTTCGTCTACCATACCGATCCGGCCAAGGGGGACACGGACCGGGACGGCACGACGGACGGGGCCGAGTTGCGGGCGAGCGGACGGGATCCGCTGGATTACTACGATGGGCGGGCGGTGCGTTTTGTCGTGGATCCGTTGACCGATGGTCCGGTGACGCCGCCCGGGCAGTGGGTGCGGCAGGCCATTGCGGTGCGGGCCTTGGCGGGCAACCGATCCCTCGCCGATGCGCCGGTGACCTTTGCGATCACGCGTGGGGATGGCTGGTTGTCCCCGGTAGCGGGGGACGAGAGCGGGGCGGGCCGGACGTTGGCGATGCGAACCGACTCTTCCGGAGTGGCCCGGATCCATGTCAAAGCCGGAGCGGACACGGGACGGATCGAGGGAAGTGTGACGGCGCGGGTGAAAGGCACCGGGGGGCTGATCCAGCTTTACCATGGAGTCTGGACGGTTCATGTCAGTGGGAATCTTTCCGTGCCATCGACCGGATTGGTGCGTTGGTTCCGCCCGGATCAAGGAGTGACCACGGGAGGAACCGGCGGCGGTGTGACCCGTTGGTTGCCGGTGACGGGTGGCCCGGGAGCCACGGCGCCGACCGAGACCGCGCCGCGGCGGGTGACTGAGAACGGGTGGACCTGGATCCGGTTCAGCGGAAAAGAGAAGATGGAGTTGGGTGCGGTGCTGCCGGACAACACGTTCAGTGTCTGTTTCGTAGCCGTGCCGACCGGGGTTCGGACGCCGGCTCCTGCCACGGTGGGAACGACGGGAGTGGCGGCAGGGGCGCAAGGGCAATGTTATCTTCTGGCGGGGCCGACCGTTCCCGGGGAACGGGTCTTGCTCCATGATGCGCCGGCCAAGCCATCGAGCCGGGTCTTTTCCACATGGGAACAGACGGATTTTCGCTATCACCCGGGTTACCTCGCCGCTCCGTCCGGGGAGGAATACTGGCGTTGGACGCGTCCCTATGATTTCCCGGTGGCGGCTTCGCGTTACGACATCACCAGCGGATTCCGTTTCAGTCCGCTGCCGTCGGGTATCCGGCGCGGTGAATCGACCGGAACCGTCGCCGGGCGTTTCGTGGCGGGTTTGGGGAGACACTTCGCGAATTACCGCACGGACTATGAGCCGACCACCACCTCGGAGACGACGTTGTTCGGGCGGGTTGTTGCCCGGGAGCGATTCTATCGGGTGAGCGCGACCACTTGGCGCGGGAATTCGTCGAGTCCCGCGTTTGGAGGAGTTCCCCGGATGGATTACACCAAGGTGGGGAATTCCGGCTTCGGTCTTTCCCTGGGGGCTGAGACCGCCGGGGTTTTCGAATTGGCGGAATTCTGGAAGCCGGCCGTGTGCGCCCCCGCTCCGCGGTCAGATTCGGGTGGAGCGATGCCGAAGTCCGCGGTTCTGGCCACGGTGCGTCTGCAAAACCGGATCCCGGTGGTGGAAACCGGGGGTGTGCGGCGTGCGGCGGGAACCGCTGCGCTGTCGAAGAGTCCGGTGGTGCAGGGGCCCCGCTTTTTGGGAGGATGGGAGGGGGAGGCGAACGGCTACCAGGGCCGGATCGGCGATCTTTTGTTCTACGACCGCGACCTGAGCGACGAGGATCGGAGGACGGTCGAAGAGGTTCTGGCGGCATTTTACCGCGGGGTTTCTTTGACCGATCGGGACCGGGACGGGCTGCGGGACTGGTGGGAACGATCCTTCATCGGCAACCCCTCGGAAAACGCCCGTGGCGATTTGGATGGCGATCTCCTGAACAACTTGGAGGAGCAGACCTGGGGCACGGACCCGGTCGCCCCGGATACGGATGGGGACTCGCTCACGGACCGGGCGGAGCGGCTCGCCAAGACGAATCCACTGACTTGGGATTCGGATGGCGATTTTCTCCGGGACGGAGTCGATCCGTTGCCGCTGGATCCGCGAAACGGGAGGGCTGATGGCAATGCGAATGGCAGGCCGGATGGAATCGATGCCTTGTTGGCGGACACCGCCCTGCTGGATCGGGACGGCGATGGCTTGTGCGATCTCGTGGAGGCGGGCTGGCTGTTGACGAGTCCAATTCTGGCCGATACCGACGGGGACACGATTCCGGACGGAGATGAGGTCCGGGCCGGGACGGATCCGCTGGTGCCGTGAGGGCGGGGTCGAGGCTGGCTTTACCCCGCAAGTTGGCAACAGGAACCACGGGGTTTTCACCCGGTGATACCGCACCTTTCAGGGCGGGGCTCCTGCGTTCGTAAGCTTCAAGGCTGTGGTCGGAACACAGCCGTCCCGGCTGCAAAACCATCCTCCTCCCGCCTGGCCACCCGCCTGTCTACTGCAGGGGAAGGTGCGGGCCGGAGAGGGGGAGGGGGGGCATAGGGTTGGATTCACCACAGAGGACAACGGGAGCACAGAGGGAAACAAGCGGAATGATGGTTCACTTCCAACGTCCTACTGAAAGGGTTTTCCTTTTCGAGCCCGCCCGCCCACGAGTCACCGGTCGGCGTGGGATGGTGGGGGTTCAGTCAAGGCACCTGGATCGAACTCGGCAAGCCGAGGACGGAATGAGTGCTGAGAGTGAAAACACCCTTGCCTTCAAAAGAGGGTGACTTCGAAAATCGGCACCTTAAAAGATATTTGATTCATCCGTTTCGGATGTATAAATTATCCGAGTGAATTCCTCTCCCGGCCTCCAAGCCCTTGAGTTGCTCGCCGAGTTGATGCAGATCCGCCGCATTGCCCCGGCTTGGCTAGTCGTGTGCGGAGGCTCTGCGCTTCAGATCAGCGGCATCATCTCTCGTTCCACCCGGGATGTCGATGTCCTTGCCCGGCGCGAGTTGGAGGGAGAGGTGAGCCCTTCTTACCCCCTGCCAGACGCCCGGAAGGAGGCAGCATCGGATGTCGCCCGACAACTGGGCTTGAGCGCAGACTGGCTCAATGCGAGCACCTCGCTGTTTTTTCCCGACTTGGCAACTCTCCCGTCATCGTTCTGGACCGTTCTGCACGACCATGAGTTCGGCGATTCACTGGAGGTCAGCTTTGTCGGTCGGACAGGCCAGATCCTACTGAAACTCTACGCAGTTTGCGGGAGGGAGGAGATGCGTGACTGGGCAGATCTCCAGGCACTGGCCCCGACCGAATCCGAGGCAATCTCAGCCGCTCAATGGATTCTCAAACATGTGGACGGACTTGCATCGCTGGAACGCCTCCAGGCGACCTTCCGTAACCTCGGCTTTCAGGCTCTTTGGGTGGAGAGCGACGCTCAATCTTCATGAGTGCCCCCACACAGACAGGGACGCTCTTGGAAGCGATGCTGGCCCATCTTTGGAGCCAGTGGACCTTCCTCGGTGTGGCTGGCTCCTCTGCATCGGGAAGCAGGCTAGGTCCACCACGATTGATCGACCCCGAGGCGCTGGTGCTGACCACCACTGTGTTTGGCCGCCACGATGCGAGACTCTTCGACGAGGCTTTGGATTGGTTGGTCCACAACGGAGAACGAATCAACCTGCAACGCCTCCAAAACCTTGAGGCCACTTGGCATTTGGCAGATCCTCGGGTGTTCGGCGCGGTTGCCGAGGTTCTGGCCGGACATCGGAGCACGTTGTCCAAGTGGCGCAAGCTTGGCACAGCGCTGTGGCCTGCCATTCAGAACGTCGCCCTAGATCCGTTTTTCCTCGACGCGGCAGGAAATCCAATGCCGCCCCCGAACGACAACCTCGACCCTCGATTCGTGAGGTGGAACTTGGCGCGGTCCCAGTGGACCGCCCGGGAGATGAGCCAGGCCCCTTCTCCATCCCACCCGGAGAACCTTCTCTTCAAACTGCGCAGCCTTTTCGGAACCAATTCCCGAGCAGAGATCATCGCCTGGCTCCTCCTCAATGGACCTGCCAGTCCCGCATCTCTTGCCCGCGAACTGGGTTATTTCTCCAAGACGGTACAAGGAGTCCTCAATGAGATGGCGCTCTCCGGCCATATCGTCGTTCACCGAACCGGACGGGAAAAGCGATTCCAACTGCGCAGCGAGGAGTGGGAATTCCTCTTTGTTGACAGAGCGTCGGGAGCAGTCCGCTATCCCGTGTGGGAGCCATGGGCAGGAATCTATGCCGTGGTCAAGACGGCACATCTGCTCGCTCATGGTTCGGACTACGAGAATGCCTCCCAAGCCTCTCGGAGCATTGGGCTGAGGCGCGCACTCGATGCACTCCCCGACGCCGTGCCGACGCCCCTCATCCCTGAGGTCGCTTCTTCACGACCTGTTTGGAATCAGCTCGCGAGCGAACTCTGTGCCGTGCTGAGTTGAAGATGATGGGGTCAGGTAATTTGCACGTAAGAACACCATGATTCCAGATGTTCAGTTGATGCGAAGCTTCGAACTTCCTGTTGCGCGACGGTGTAGATTGTTTCATGTGAACAG
>JAGWVU010000022.1 GCA_018970725.1 Verrucomicrobiota bacterium | reverse complement strand
ATATTCCCCGTAGCACTTTGGATCATCAAACGGCGAAGGTCCGGCTCTCCCTCGAGGCTGAGTCTCTGGTGATTGGGATCTTTGGCGGAGCCCATGTCAGTCGGCGTTTGGATTGGATCGCCGAAACGGCCACCGCGATCTCGGCCGAATATCCGAAATCACAAGTGGTTCACGTTGGGCCGGATGGCGGAGAACTCAGAAAAATCTTCGGAGATCAGGCAGTCCGATACGAAGGGATACTTGAGGCCGACAAAGTGGCGGATCGTTTGCGAGCCATGGATCTCCTCCTGTCACCATTTATCGATGGCGTTTCGACCCGACGCGGGTCGGTGATGGCCGCGCTGGCCAATGGGGTGCCGGTTGCGACCACAAAACGTGAATGGACGGACGAAGTTTTCAGTAACGCACCGATCGGAAGCGTCCTGCTGAGTAAGGCCAAAACCGCGAAGGAGTTTGCCAACGAAGTGGTGGACTGGACAAAGTCGTTGCGCCCCGATCTTGGGGCTAGCATCGAGGCGTTCAGTGAACATTACTTTGGTTGGGCGGCGATTGCGGAGTCAATGACTCACCAACTCGCGGCGGTGGATTCACGGACGGACTCAGGTTGAATAGGTATGGCAACGGCGGAGGCGCCCGGCTAATTGGCCGGACCGGTGGTGGAATCTGTAAAGGCTAATCGTCCCTTTGGAACTGACTCCACGTTTCGGGGTTCGCTTCCTAAAGTCGAATCCGGCCGATAACCGGTGGAGACCTTCGTGAGAGCATGGCGATGAGGTTTGTCTTTTTCACGAGTCTTCCCGAGGTCGGCGGGCACACGACCATCACGCTCGGGATTGTGCGGTTGGTGCGGCGGTGGTTTGATGGGGTGTTGGTGGTCGTCAAGGAGATTCCCGGCCATGGGACGTCGCGCGCGGCGTTGGAGGCGTTGCGGATGATGGGGGTCGAGATCCTCGTGTTGGATGGCGCGGCCGGTTTTCCCCGGGCTTCGCAGTGGGCCGCGTTGATGCGGTGGCGCCATCCAGCGGTCTTTTTGGCCATGGGGATGCGCCATCTTTCTCCGATCCTGGCGGTTGTGCTTGGAGCCAAAAGGTCGGTCTACTATCATATTACCCATGATCTCAATCGCCGGGTCGCCTCGTCGCTTCGGTTCTATGCCAATTTCTTCACCGCGACCGGCTTCATTTCCCCGGCCACGGAACGGGCGTGGCGCGAGGCGGAGGGCAGGGGCATGCGGACGTTTTCGGTCACCCAGCCCATCGATTGGCAACCGGGGGAAGCGACGGCCGTGAATTCCGGGGGTCCGATTCGTTTCGGTTTCATCGGCCGTTTGAACGAGGGGAAGGGATGTGCGGTTTTGGCCCGGTTCGCCGGGACCTGTCCGATCGGTTGTTCGCTCCGGGTCGCCGGGTCCGGGGACTATGCCAAGAGGTTTCAGGAGCTTTCGGAATCCCCGCAACCGGTCAAGGTTCGTTTTGACGGGGCCTTTTCCGCCGGAGACCGGGCGGCCTATCTCGCGGACTTTTTCGCGGACATCGATTACCTCGTGGTGCCGAGCCAGGATGAACTGGAGGGCATTCCCACCGTGATTTTGGAATCGTTGGGCGCGGGAGTTCCGGTGGTCGTGACCCGGGCCGGAGGCATGCGGGCCTTCGATTTCCCCGGGTTCGGTTGCGGTGCCGCCGGTTGCATCGAGGTGGTGCCCAAGGAAGGGGTGGAATCGGCCCTCTCGCGTTTGGCGGGCGGGCCGCGGCCGGATCCAACCTTGAAGCGGGAATGTCGCGCCTATTTCCGGGAGCGCTTCAGCGATGAAGCGGTGGGGGCGCTCTGGGAAACGGTTTTGCTCTCTTCCAGATCATGATCGGTCCGGGATTGTTCCGGCTTTTGATGGCCATGGTGGTGGTGCTTCACCACAGCGCTCCGCTCAGGCTCGGGGCGTGGGCGGTCTCCGTCTTTTTTGTCATCAGCGGTTTTTGGATCTCCGCCAAGTCCGTCTCCTTGCAGGCCGGAATTCCGGGGCTGTGCCGTTTCTGGGCGGAGCGCTGGTGGCGCCTCTGCCCGGTGTTTCTCTTCTGCTCCCTCCTCGCGTGGGCCATGGCTCTTTCGGGATGGTCTCCGGCTTCTCCTCCGGCGGACCCGGCGGGTTGGTGGCTGAGGCAACTTCCGGTCGTGGGATCGGCCTCCGCGGGCCGGTTGTTACCAGTCGTCTGGACCTTGGACGTGGAGATGCAATTCTACCTCGTGGCGCCGTTTCTCCTGGCAGCCTGGCATCGCTTGCCGGGTTGGGGGGCGGTTTTGGCGGTGGCCGGATGTTTCGGATGGTCGGCCTCGCGGGCCGCATCCGGGATTCCGCTGGACACGCCCCGGCTGGATTTGCAATTGGCCTTCTTTCTGACCGGGGCCGGCCTGCAGCGCTTCGGTTGGGAGCCGTCGCCGCGCCAGGCGTGGGTTGCGGCCGGGGCCTGCGTCCTTTTCTTTGTCGCGGCGGCCGCGTTGCCCGGCACCCGGGAACTTCTGTGGCGGCGCGGCGCGACGGCGACCGACGGCAACCTCGCGGCCGGAGTCTGGTGGTTCAGCGCGTGCGGGTGTTTGTTGCTGTTGCCGTTCCTCGCGGCAAACTTGCGATACGCGTCGGACGGGCGGGACCGGTGGTTCGGACAGTTGGCCTATCCGCTGTTTCTGTTTCACTGGCTTCCGCGGGAACTTTACTACCGCTGGGTGGATTGGGAGCAACCCTGGTGGCACAATGGAATCCTCTTCACCGGGAACGTGATCGTGGCCATGTCGGGTGCGGTAGCGATCTGGTGGCTGATCGACCGCCCTTCGGAAATGGCGCGGAGGCGTTGGATGCATGGCGGCACCAGGGTTGGAACCGGGGAGGAATCGCGATGAGCTTTGATTGGATCCTCACCTTTTTCATTGGCTTCATCGGGCTCGCGCTGGCCTCGGTGGGATCGACCCGGGTGGTTGATTTCATGGTGTTTGTGTATGTGTTCAACCGGGGGGTGCGGCGGGTCGTGGACTTTTACGTGCACCACGAGTTCAATCCGCTCTCTCCGATCAGTTTGGCGCCGTTGCTGGTGGCGGCGGCGATGTTGTTGGTGGCTTTGATCCGCATGGACCGGCTTCCAGGGAAGGTCCGCATGATCCTGTGGTGGTTGGGCGCGGCGGCGGTTTATGCGTTCGCCATCGGTTTTGTGAATGTCCGTTTCGCGGCGGTCTACGCCCTTGCGGAGGGGCTGGCGCCCTTGGGGATGTTTGCCTTTGTCCTCGTGGTGCAGCCGGAAAACGGGGTCAAGGACCGCTGGATCCGGAGCTTTTCGTGGGCGGCCATCCTGGTCAGCGCCTACGGGTGGTATCAATACCTGACCATTCCCGAATGGGACAAGTTCTGGCTCATCGAGACCAAGATGTATGGTTACATGGGAATACCGGAGCCAACCCAGATGACGGTTTTCAGCACCATGGCGGAGCGGGGCGTGTTGGCCGGGTTCCTCGGACTGGGGGTGGTGCCGATGATCGTTTCCAAGGCATGGCGGCCGCTGCCCGGGCTCTTGGGGTGGGCGGGAGTGGTTCTGGTCTTTTCAGTCATCCTGCTCACCTTGTCGCGCGGCGGACTGCTCTTCGCGGCGATTGGAACGATCGCCTACCTGCTCGTCAATCGGGGGCGGGGCGCCAAGCAGGTTGCCTTCGCGATCGCGGTGTTGGGAATCGCCGGATGGTTCGGGATCGAGCGCATCCCGAATGCGGAGCGGGTCACGAAGCGTTTCGAATCCCTTGGGGAGATGGAGGAGGATGGATCGCTCAAGGGGCGCGTCGAAATCATGTCCGGCGGTTTGGGGTCGGTCTTGCAGCAACCGTTCGGTCATGGCCTGGGCTCGGCGGGGGCCTTGGCGGCCCGGGTGAACGCGTCCTCCGGGGGGGCGGGGATCACGCCGGACTCCGGCTGGTTCATCATTTTCCTCGTCTACGGGATCCCGGGGACGGCTTTGTTGCTGGTGGCGCTGGTTTCCGCGTGGAGGTTGCTCAACCGGCGTTTCCGGCAACCGGAGCTGCGCGACCGGCACGTTTTGCTGGCCCGGTCCATGCTCATCTCCCTGCTCCCCTGTTGCTTTGCCGGGGATTTGCTCACGGGCTACTCGATTCTCTGGCTGGCGCTCGGGTGCGGGATCTCGTTGCCTCCCCGGTTCGCGCGAAGCGTCGTGATCGAGCGGCCGCCCGCGGTCCGGGGTTCGGCGGGAGCGGGAAGGCCGGCAGGCGCCGAGTCCGGTCCGGTCCCCGGCCCCGGATGGGAAGTCTTGCGGAGGGAGGGAAGGGAGGCGGAATGAGTTTTCCGGCAAAGTGATGGTCAATCGTCATCAAGATTGGTTGGTCTCGACCCTGGATGCGCTCTTTTTGGTTCCCGGCGGGGGCGGATGGGCGAACGACATGGTTTGGGATTGGATCATCACGGTGGGGCTCGGCTTCACTGGAGTGGCTCTGGCCACGATCCGCTCGACGTGGGCCATCGACTTCGCGGTCTATGTGTTCGTCTTCAACCGGGGGTTGCGCCGGATGGTGGACTATTATATTCACGATGCGTTCATTCCGTTGAATCCCATCAGTCTGACGCCGTTGATCGTGGCGGGGGCGATGTTGATCCCGGTGACCTTCCATGCGGGGCGGTTTCCTCCCCGGATCGGGATGGTCTTGTGGTTGCTTGCCGCGGCGATTCTCTACAGCTTTGCGATCGGTTTTGTGCGCGTGAAGCTGGCGGCGCTTTATGCCTTGGCGGAGTGTCTTTCCCCGTTGGCGATGTTTGCCTTCGTGCTCTTGTTGCGTCCTGACACGAAGATCAAGGACCGCTGGGTGCGGAGTTTCGCGTGGGCGGCCATCCTCACCAGCATCTATGGATGGTATCAGTATCTGACGATTCCTCCCTGGGACAAGTTCTGGCTCATCGAGACCAAGTTGTATGGATACATGGGCGTGCCGGTTCCGACGCAGATGACGGTCTTCAGCACGATGGCGGAGCGCGGGCCGTTGGCCGGTTTCCTCGGGTTTTCCGTGGTGCCGATGATCGTGTCCAAGAAGTGGCGTCCACTGCCGGGATTTCTTGGTTGGGCCGGGGTGATTCTCGTCTTTTCGGCGATCTTGTTGACGTTGTCCCGGGGCGGTTTGCTCTTTGCGATCATCGGGGCCGTGACCTACCTGCTGATCAATCGGGGGCGCGGGGCCCGGCAGATCGCCCTGGCGGTGGCGTTGGTGGGTGCGGCGGCCGCTTTCGGGATGGAGAGGATTCCCAACGCGGAGCGGATCACCAGTCGATTCGAGACATTGGGAGAGATGAACGAGGACGGCTCTTACCAGGGGCGGGTCCAGATCATGTCGAGCGGGTTCGGCGAGCTCTTGCAACGCCCCATGGGAATGGGTTTGGGAGCGGTCGGCCTGGCCACCCGGGTGAACACGGGAACGATCTCCAATGACCAGTCTGTCACCGTGTCGGACGCGGGATGGTTCAACCTGGCGTTGACCTACGGAATCCCGGGGACGGTAATGTTGTTGGTGGCGCTGGTTTCGGCCTGGCGGCTTTTGGACCAACGGTTCCGTTCCGTCAACCTGCGGGACGACCACGTGCTGTTGGCCCGGGCGATGATGATGACGCTCGTGCCGACCTGTTTTGTGGGGGATCTTCTCACGGGGTTCTCCATTTTTTGGCTGGCCTTGGGATGCGGGGTGGTCTTGCCTCCGGCTGGTCAGAGGAACATGGGAGGGGCTGACCGGAGAATGCCCGCTCCCCTTCAGGCGCCACCCGGCGGGCGGGCTCCGCGAACCATGCATGGGGCATGAGCTTTCATCACCATGAAGATTGGCTGACCCGGTTGCTGAACGGTTGGTTTGGTTCCGCGGGCCGTGGCGGCGCGCCGGAAACCGTGGCCTGGGACTGGGTGCTGGCCGTGCTGATCGGGATCTGCGGGATGATTCTGGCCGTCCGGAAGTCGAGTTGGGTGGTCGATTACACGGTCTTCGTTTTCGTCTTCAACCGGGGGCTGCGCCGGATGGTCGATTATTACTTTCATGGCGAGTTCACCCCGTTCAATCCGATCAGCCTGACCCCGTTGGTGGTGGCAAGTTCCATGCTCATCCCCGTGGTGTTCAGTCTGTGGCGGATTCCGTTGCGGTCGCGCGTGGTGTTGTTGGTCTTGTCGGCCGCCATCGGGTATGCGTTTCTCATCGGTTTCTTTCGCGTCCGGCTCGCTGCCGTCTATGCGTTGGCAGAGAGTCTTGCTCCGCTGGGGCTCTTCGCCTTCGTCCTGGTGAAGCAACCGGTCGCGGCGACGAAGGACCGATGGATGCGGGCTTTCGGCTGGGCTGCGATTCTCGCGAGCGGCTATGGGTGGTATCAATACCTGACGATCCCTCCGTGGGATGCCATGTGGTTGGTGGAGACAAAGATGGTGGGTTATATGGGATTGCCCCGGCCGATGCAAATGACTGTGTTCAGCACGATGGCGGAGCGGGGGCCGTTGGCGGCCTTCCTTGGTTTTGCCGTGGTGCCGATGATTGTGTCCAAAAAGTGGCGGCCGATGGCCGGGTGGAGCTGGTTGACCGGGTGGTTGGGGGTGATTCTGGTGTTTTCGGCCATTTTGCTTACCTTGTCGCGCGGGGGGCTGCTTTTCGCGGTGATCGGAACCGGCACCTACCTCCTGGTCAACCAAGGGCGCGGGGCGCGCCAAATTGCCACGGCGGTTTTGCTCGTGGGAGCGGCGGGGTGGTGGGGGATGGAGAGAATCCCCAACGCGGAGCGTGTCATCAAACGGTTCGAGAGCCTTACGGAGATTCAGGAGGATCAGTCCTACAAGGGCCGGGTGATGGTGATGTCCGGGGGAATGGATACCATCGCGCGGAGTCCTTTGGGATTGGGCCTGGGGGCGGTGGGCTTGGCGACCCGGGTGAATACCGGCAGCCTGTCCATGGCCAAAAATACCGTGGTGGATGGCGGCTATTTCAACGTGGTTCTCACTTACGGGGTGCCCGGAACCCTGCTGTTGTTCGCCGCCTTGGTGCTGGCCTGGGGATTGCTGCAGCACCGTTTCAAGCGGAAGACGATGCTGGACGATCATGTCCTGCTGGGGCGGGCGATGATGATCACGCTGATCCCGGCCTGCTTCGCGGGTGATCTGCTCACCGGATTCTCCATTTTCTGGCTCGCGCTCGGCTGTGGAGTGGCTTTGCCGCTGATGCCGGGAATGCGCGGTGGGATGCGGCAGCCGGTTGCGCTGCGCCGGACCACGACGGCGCTTGATTCCGTCCACAATGCGCTTTGAATGACCCTCCCGTGGAATCCGCCCTCTTCATGATTAATTGCAACCGCCGCGAAGGGAGTGCCCGCGCGGTGAACGAAGTCGCGGAGCAGTTGGCGCGTCGGGGGCACAAGGTGCACCTCTATGCCCGCAAAGCGGAAGATCTGGATCTCTCCCTCGTGCGATGGCATCGTGTTCCGGGACTTTCGTGGCCGGACGTTGCGGATTTTGCGACTTATCACGCGATGGTGAACCCGGATTTTCTCCTCTCCGGATTGGGGAAAGAATCCGCGAGGTTCCGGGTGCGGCATTCCATCGGCTGCAACGCGCCGCATGCGAATGTGATCACGATCCAGAATGTGCAACCCGCCAAGATGCGGTTTTTACGGGATCTGGCAGGGAAGGAGCGGGTGTCCCTGCCCCGTCAATTCACCCGATGGGCCTACCTTCAGATCACGTGTGCGGCGGAGCGGGCTCTTTACACCTGGCGCGGCAGTGCGGAAAAGCGTGGGCAGCCGCCGATGTTCCTGCCCGTATCCCGGGGGGTGGCGGACGAGTTGCGTGCCCACTACGACATTGGCCCGGCCAAGGTCCGGATCGTGCCCAATGCGGCCGATACCGAGGTTTTCCGAGTGCTGGACGAGGATCGGCGGTGTGATTGGCGGGAGCGGAACGGCCTGGCCGCGGAGGATCTGGTGGCCATTTTTGCAGGAGGCGAGTGGGCCCGGAAGGGCTTGGATTTCGCGATCCGGGCGGTGGCCCGGGCGGTGGAGGGGCAACCGGAAGTGCCGCTCAAATTGTTTGTGGCCGGAGATGACCCGAACCGGGGTGCATTCGAGCGCCTCACGGCTGAACTGGGAATCGGCGGGCGCGTGGTCTTCGGAGGATTCCGCAGGGATATTCCGGAAGCGCTTGCGGCGTCGGACTTGTTTCTTTTTCCGAGCTGGTATGAAGCCTTCAGTTTGGCCACCATCGAGGCGGCAGCCTGCGGTTTGCCGATCGTCGCGACCAAAATCAATGGCACGGAGGATTTCATCCTGCCCGGAGTGACCGGAGAGTTCATCGAACACGATGTCGGTCAAATTGCCGCGACCCTGCGGAGCCTGATGGGGAACCGAGAAACACTGCGTGAGATGGGCCGTGCCGGTCGGGCGCGGGTGGAGGCGGAATACACTTGGGACCGGGTGACCACGTTGACGGAGGAGGCGTATCGTGAGCTCGACTGAAGGCAGGGAAGTCCCGGGGGCCAAGCCGCCGAAAGTCGCCTGGTTCGCGACCAAGGGCTCGGGGAGCAATGAGGCGTTGCGGATCGGTTTTTTGACCGGAGTCCTGTCCAACCGGGTGGAGTTGCCATTCGATAAAACGGCAAAGTTGGCGAGCTTTTTCGGTTTGTGGAAGAGAATCCGCGAGGAGCGTCCGGCACTTGTTGTGATGGAAGGCACGGGAATTGCTGGTGGCTTAGTCTGTATGTTTGTCCGCGGTTTCCTCGGAATCCCCTTCGTGTTCAGTAGCGGAGACGCCGTGGCGCCCTTCCTCTCCGCGCATCATGGGTGGGCCGGACCGTTGTATGCGTGGTATGAACGATTGCTTTGCCGCATGGCGAGCGGATTCATCGGATGGACCCCCTATCTGACCGGGCGGGCTTTGGCTTTCGGAGCCCGTCGCGCGGTCACCGCACCCGGCTGGGTCATCGGGGGAGGTGCCGAAGTTCCCGCCGATCCAAGGGCGCTCCGGAAATCCTGGGGGGTGCCGGATGGGGCGATTGTCGTGGGGATGGTCGGAAGTCTGATGTGGAATCACCGCTACCGTTGGTGTTACGGAATGGATTTGGTGCTGGCGGCGAGGAAACTGGCGAGGAACGATCTCGTGGTCGTGATCGTGGGAGGGGGAAGCGGGTTGGAGCGGCTGGAAAAAGCAGCGGGTGACGCCCTTGGGAAAACGGTTTTCCTGCCCGGACCAGTGCCGCTTTCCCGGGTGACGGAAGTGCTTCAGGCGATGGATGTCGGCAGCCTGCCGCAAAGCGTCGATGATGTCGGAGGTTACCGTTATACCACGAAACTTCCCGAATATGCGGCGTGTGGTCTTCCCGTGATCACGAACCAGATTCCGATGGCCTACGACATTGGGCTGGAATGGATGTGGCGTCTGCCGGGCGAGGCCCCATGGGACGGGCGTTATCTCCACGCGCTGGACGAGTTGCTCCGGGAACTCGATGGCGAACGGATCGAGACGAAGCGCTCGGGGATTCGTGACCTGAAACACCTTTTCGACCAGGAGGAGCAGAGACGGCGGGTCGGGGCGTTTCTTGAGGATATTCTGGACGCGTCAGGAAGGCTGCACCCGGGAGGCCGTCGTGACCGCCATCCGTGAATCCCTTCCGGGGCCCGCGGGATCCAAGTCCGCCGGGGGGACCGTTTCCAAGGGAATCACCCTACGCGATGGCTTGGGCGGTGCGGTTTTGGAGATCGGCGGCGTGCGTTCATGGATCCGCGAGGCAGACCTGAGCTCGAGCGACCGCAAGGAATTCACCGCCAACCATGCGTATGAAGCGGCGCGGAAGGGTCTTTCGCCGAAGAGTTTGATCCGTGGGGATCTCCTCGACAAATCGGCTTTTCTCAAGACGTTCGGGGGCTTGGAACCGAGGTTGGATTTGCGGGGCGGAGAAACCGTCTTGGAATTGGGGGCCTGTCATGGCTGGGCCGGTGTCATGCTCAAGCACCGGCGTCCGGATTGCACCGTGGTGATTGCCGATCTGCTCGCCGATGCCCTGGCTCACGCGGCCCGGTGGGAGGAACTCTTCGAGGTCTCGCTGGATGGGAAATGGGCCTGCCACTGCCGGAACCTCCCCTTTGCAGACGCGCAGTTCGATCGGATCTTCACCTTTGCGTCTTTCCACCACTTCGGTCTCGGGAACAAGTTTCACGGCGCGCTGGCCGAGATGCTGCGGATTCTGAAGCCCGGCGGCAGAATCGTGCTCCTTTACGAACCATCGGCTCCACCCTTTCTCTATCGGTTGATCCATCGGATGGTCAATCGGCGCCGGGTGGCGGAAGGAGTGGACGAGGATGTCCTGGTTCCGGGGCGGCTGCGGAGGGAAGTCCTTGCCCTCGGCGCGGAGGCAAGATTCAGCTTTTTCCCGGAAGCAAGGTTTCGGGAAAGTCCTCTGGCGACCCTGTATTACATGGTGCTTGGGTGGTTTCCCTGGCTCTGCCGCTTCACCCTCTCCACGGTGAATGTCACGATCTCAAAGCCGGAGGATGGCCCGCGCCCATGAGACCCCGCACCCCCGAGCAGTTGTGGGCTTTGAGCCGGCGCTTGCATCGTCTCGGTTGGCGAGGGCCGGCGCGCCTCGTAAAAACCTGCAACTACATGCTGCACAAGTGTCTCTTGCCCGCCGAGGCAGCGGTGGGGCGCGACGTGGTTCTGGAACATTACGGGCTCGGTGTGGTCATTCATCCCCAGGTCAAGATCGGAGACCGGTGCCGCATTTATCACCACGTCACCTTGGCGGCGGAGTCGGTGATCGGTTCGGACGACTTCATCATTCTGGGGGATGATGTCGTGATTGGCGCACACAGCATCGTGGTGGCGCGTTCCAACAGCACCCTGACTCTCGGTGACGGCGCGGTCCTCGGAGCCGGGGCGGTGTTGACGAAATCGGTTCCGGCCGGGGAAATTTGGGCGGGAAACCCGGCGCGGAAGCTCTGAGCCAAATTCTCACGAATTCGGCTCGATGAATCCATTCTCCGTGCCAATCGGGCCGGTCTGTGCAAAGCTGTGGCCTCGATAAAATGGCGGGGACAAAGCGAAACACGATTCCGGAAGAGGTGGTGGAGGCGGATGTGGCGGTGGCGCGGCGTCTTTTGGCCGGGAAGCCCGGGGTGGTGCGGGTGTGGCTTTTCGGTTCGGTGGGGAAGGGAGTCCGCGCCCCGGATTGGCGGTCCGACCTGGATTTTGCCGTCGAGGGCCTGGACCCAGATGACCTTTATTCGGGGTGGTCGGAGCTCGATTCGCAGCTGCGGATGCCGGTGGATCTGGTGCGTTGGGAGGATGCTTCTGACTTTCTGCGATCGGAGATTGTGAAAGGGAAGATCGTCTGGGAGGTTGCACCGTGATTCAGGGCGATCGAGAAGTCCGGGCCACCTTGTGGGCGGTGATGCAGCGTGATCTTCGGGCGATTGCGAAAATGAATGGTCAACTAGCGGGCCTTGCCGAGGGGTTGGATGTATTGGAGCCTGAGTATCGAGACCTTGCGGCGGTTGCCTACACGCTGCACAATCTTTATAGCGCGCTGGAAAACAGTTTCGAGCAAATCAGCCGCAGCTGCGAGAATCACGTGACGGATCCTGCGCAATGGCACAAAGAGCTACTCGACAAAATGTTTCTGGAGATCCCCGGGGTTCGTCCGGCGGTATTGGATGAGAGAACCCGGAGGTTGCTCAGTGATCTCCGCGGTTTCCGCCATGTGTTCCGGCATAGCTATGATTTTGACATTGACCCCAATCGGTTGAAGCCACTGCTGTCGCGGTGGGCTGCCGGTAACCGGGATGTGATCGACTCTTTGGAGAATTTCGCCGCGGATTTGCTTCAGGAGTAAGCAGCGGGTTCTCCTGCTCGGCAGCGCGACTTGAAGCAGCCGAATTCGGCTGCGACAAATCGGCAATTTTCAATCATGGTGGAGCGATCTCACCTCCAAATTGGCATGCATGCCGGCTGTGGCGGCGGGGTGGATCGGTATTTCGATGGCCTTTGCCGGGCGTTTGAGCGGAGCGGGGTGTCCTATCGAGGGGTGGTGTTCGGGAGGGGCGTGGCGGATGAGGCTGCGGACTTGCCGGCAGGGACGACGATCCTGGGTTCTGCCGAGGCCCCCCTGCACGAGCGCTGGCAACTCATCCGCAAAGCGGTTTCCGCTTCAGGTCTCCAGCCTTCCAAGGCCCTCATTGCGAGCCACTTCGCCCTCTACGGATGGCCGGTGCTCTCCTTGCGGCACCGGGGAGTGCGCTTGGTGAGTCACTTTCACGGTCCCTGGGCCGATGAATCGGCAGCCGAAGGAGCCTCCCGGCTTGCGGTCTTGGCCAAGCGGCTTTTGGAGCGGCGGGTTTACCATGGTTCGGCCAAGGTGATCAGCGTCTCCGAAGCATTTCGCCGGCTGGCGATCTCCCGCTATGGGTTGCGGCCCGACCGGGTCGCGGCGGTGCCTGCCGGGATTGATGCGGAGGCGATCGGCAAAAGGACGGCGGGAGTGTCCCGGAGGGAAGCGCGGGAGCGCTTGGGCTGGCCGCCGGAGCCGGACCGGCGCATCGTGTTCTGCGTGCGGCGGATCACGCGCCGGATGGGCTTGGAAAATTTGATCGACGCGGTTTCCGCGCTGGCTGGGAGGCATCCGGAACTGCTGGTGATGATCGGGGGGAGGGGGGCGATTCTGGACGAACTTCGGGCGCGGGTGGCGCGGCTCGGGCTGGAGAATCACGTGCGTCTCCTTGGATTCGTTCCGGACGCGGAACTGCCCCTGGCGTATCGGGCCGCCGATTTCACGGTGGTGCCGTCGGTGGCGTTGGAGGGGTTCGGGTTGGTGATTCTGGAATCCTGGGCGGCGGGCACACCGGTGCTGGTGACGCCGGTGGGCGGGATGCCGGAGGTGGTTTCCCCGTTCGCGCCCGAGTGTGTCCTGGGGGGAAGCTCGGTTGCTGCCTTGGTCCAAGGGATCGGGGCGGTGATGGCCGGGGATCTTGTTTTACCCGGGGCCGCAGGCTGCGAGGATCATGTGCGGCGGGCCCATGCATGGGAAACGGTGGCGCGGCGGTTGCTGCTTGCCTACGGTTGAATATACTCCGCTCCAGGAAAGCTCGCGAGGTCTCTCCGGCTTGGCCCTTTCTTGCCGTCTGTGCGGCCGGGCTCTGCTATGCCTTGATTCCCATCGATGACCGCGGACGAAACGCCTGGTTGCCCGGCAAGTGGGCGGAGTGGTTGGACATGCATGACTGGTGGCTGAATTTTTGGGCTTTCGCCGTGTTGGGCATGGTGATCTTCCGGCTGACCGGCCGGGACCGGAAAGCATGGATGCGTCTGCTGGCGGCGGTCGTTCTGGGGACTCTGCTGGCGGCGGGCATCGAGGTGGCGCAATTTCGAATTCCCGGCCGGCGTCCGGACCTTGCGGATCTGACGGCTGCTTTTGCGGGCAGCGCGACGGGGGCATGTCTGGCGGCATGGTTCCGGGCCCGGCAGGCGGGGGAACGCCGGGGAGGTCCGTTGCGGGTCTGTTTCCTTGACCAGACCGGGCAGTTGGGAGGAGCGGAACTCATGTTGTTGGACCTCGTGGCCGGGGCACCGGGTGAGGGGCCGGGGGCCGGGGGAAGGGAACTCGAGGTGGAGGTGATTCTGTTCGAGGACGGGCCGTTCCGGGAGGCGTTGCAGTCCCGCGGAGTGGCTTGCCGGGTGGAGCATCTTGGGGGCATGGCGGCGTCCCAAACGAAACGGGCGCAATGGATTCAGCTGGCCCTCGCGGGACCGGAGGTGTTCGGATTGGCGCGCCGCTTGGCTCATCGGATCCGGGAACTGGATGCCGACCTTCTGTATAGCAACACGGCCAAGGCGCTCCTCGTCGGAGTCATCGCGGCGCGATGGTCGGGGCGTCCTTTGGTGCATCACCTTCACGATCTTCTCTCCCCGGCGCACTTCAGCCGGGGGACCCGGGGATTGCTGGTGGCGGCCGCGAATCTGGGGGCCTCGGCGGTGATCGCGAATTCCTCGGCGACGGCTGCCGCGTTTCTGGCCGGGGGCGGGAGAAAGGGGCTGGTGACCATCATCCCGAACGGGTTTGATCCCGGGCGCTTCGAGAAACCGCTTCCGGAAAGGGTGGCGCGGTGCCGCGCCGAGTGCTCCGGGGCGCAAGCCATGCCGGGCGTGAGGTTCGGCGTTTTCGGGCGACTCGCCCCTTGGAAAGGGCAGATGGAATTCCTCGAGGCCCTCGCGATGCTTCCGGACGCCCGGGGCGTCATCGTCGGGGAGGCGCTTTTCACGAAGGAGGACCGGGCTTACGCGGAATCGTTGGGGCAACGCGCGGAGGCCGGGGACCTTCGCGACAGGGTGTTTTTCGCCGGATTCCGCGAGGACGTGGTGTCCTGGATGCACGCCGTGGATGTGGTGGTGCATTGCTCGACCCAGCCGGAACCCTTCGGGCGGGTCATCGTGGAGGCCCAGCTCTGCGGGGTGCCGGTGATCGCGACGCGTGGAGGCGGAGTGCTCGACATTGTCGACGACGGAATCACCGGGAAACTGGTCAGCCCGGGCGATCCCCTGGCGCTGGCGGAAGCGATGCGTTTTCTGGCGGAATCTCCGGCGACAAGGGAATTCCTGGCGCGTCAGGGCCGGGAATCCGCCCGGGAACGGTTCGGGCTGGTCGAGGTGCGACGACGCACGGAGGAAGTGATCACGGTGGCATCCGGACTCCCGGAGGAGAGATGAGTAATAAAAAATCCAGAGCGAACCGGGATAAAATCCCTTTAAATTATAAATTCTTGCAAATTCTGCATCGGGGCCTTGGGGGATTGAGCTTTTTTGGTCAGATAGGGCAAAATGTTGCATTTTCTGCTGGAGTTCACCAGGGGATACGAGGTAGACGGTTGTCGATTGGCCGATCAACCCCTTCGGCTTGAGTAGATGCAATCCCCGACTCCATTGAAATTTCCGGTTCCGAAGCTGGTCCTGGCGCATGACTACCTGATCCAGATGGGCGGAGCGGAACGGGTGGTGGCGTCGATGCTGAGAAAGGATCCGGACGCGCCCCTTTACACTAGTGCGGTCCGGGAGGAGACCCTGCTGCCGGAGTTTGTCGGGGCGAATCTCCGGGTTTCCTGGATGCAGCGGCTTCCGCGGATCACCACTTGCTTCAAGGCTTACTTCGCCTTTTACCCGCAGGCTTTCCGCAGTTTCGGCGTGATCCATGCGGAGACGGCTTGGGTCAGCGCCAGCGCGTTTGCCAAGTGCCTGCGCTTCAGTCCCTCGACCGCCGCGGTGCTTTATTGCCATTCCCCGACCCGGTTTCTCTGGGAATGTGACACGTATCTACGTTCGGAGATCAAAAGCAAGCTGCGGCGTGGCGTGGTTCGTTCCATGGTGCCGGCGCTGCGGGGAGTGGACCGGGAGTCGACGTCCCGGTTTGATGTGGTGGTGGCCAACTCCCAGGCGGTGAGGCGCCGGATTTGGAACAATTACCGGGTGGAATCCCAAGTCATTCACCCTCCGGTTGATCTGCAGCGTTTCTCCACGGTCCCCCGTCCGGCCGGGGATTATCATCTCGTGCTCTCGAGGTTGGTTGGTTACAAGGCGATCGACCGGGCGGTTTTGGCGTTTTCCAAGATGGGCAAGCGTCTCGTCATCATCGGAGAGGGGCCGGACGGTCCGCGCCTCCGTGCGATGGCCGGGCCGACCGTGGAATTCCTCGGCAACGTCTCCGACGAGGAAGTCAATCATTGGGTGGCGGGGTGCCGGGCCCTCATTTTTCCCGGGGAGGAGGATTTCGGGATCGCCCCGGTGGAGGTGCAGGCGGCGGGGCGCCCGGTGGTGGCCTTCGGAAAGGGGGGCGCATTGGAAACGGTCGTCGATGGGGAGACCGGATGTTTCTTTCACGACCCCGCACCGGAAGCCCTCATGGAGGCGGTGCGCCGTAGCGAAGAGATCGCTTGGGACCCGGACCGAATCCTCCGGAACGCACGACGCTTCTCCGAGGAAGAGTTCCATCGGCAAACCGCGCGCCTCATGGCCGACGTGACGACCGAGAAGGCGGCCCGTCGCGCCATCCGGGGTGGTGTTTCCTCCCATGCCCTGAGGCGGACGGTGGTCGGTGGCTATTCCTCTCCTCACGATCTGGCGTGAATTTGGTGATCCTGAGCAATGCGCAACCGCTGTCGGGTTCAGGGCTTTTGCAGCGCACTTCCAGTCTGACCCCGTTGTTGCTGCCGACCCCGGAAGACACCGGGCATGAGGAAGCCGTTGGCGGATGGTCGCCCCTCCGGGCCTTCGTGACCGATCCCCTGGCTTGGCAGGACCAGGCCTTGGATGGGGAGGTCGAGCCGATCCGCTCATTTCCGGCTGTCTTGGGCGCGATCAGGGCGCTTCGTCCCGACTCGATCCTGATCGACTTCGATCCCACGGCCGGCAGGGGTCGGGACCGGGTCGCCTTTCTCCAAATGGCGGGGACTCTGGCTGTCACCGCCGCGGTGGAAGGGTGGTCTTTCGGCCTGGCTTCCAGTGACAAGTCGTTGCCGGGAGGGGACGTGGAATTCTTTTCCGGCCACGTGCTCTCGACCCGGCAACTGCTCACCCGGTTGGCGGAGCGGTGTCACCGGCGCATCACTTTTTCCCCGGGAGCGGCCCGGCGTTTGGGCAAGCGCTTCCGGAGGCCGTTTGAGGTGCTGCCGGTTCCGGCCCTGGTTCCTTCCTGCACGCTCAGTCGCCGGGAGGCGAGAAACCGGCTCGGGCTTCCGGAGAAAAGCGAGGAGCTTCTGGTTGGAGTGGCGGGACGGTTTTCCGACACGGCTTGGGATTTTCTGCAAGCTGCCCTGAAAGAAACGCTGAGGCTTTCGCCCGGGGCACGGCTGCTTTACCTCGGGCCGGACGGGGGAAAGTTCCGGGAGCGTCAGATGCCGATGCCCTTTCTCGATGCGGGCTCCCCTCAAGCCGCCGAGCTGGCCGTTCGTCTGCGCGCGTTGGATCTGGCGGTCTTGCCGGTCAAGGGCGGCTGCCGGATGGATGACCAATTCGTTCTGGGGTGCCTGCGCAACGGAACGCCGGTGGTGGCGACGGTGGCCGCGGGAGGGCGCGATGCTGGATTCAATCATCCTCCCGAAGGGCTGGGCATGGTGCCCGAGAAGGAACTGGGAGCTTTTCTGGAAGCGATCGAGATTGGCTGCGCGCGGGCGATGAGCGGGAACGATGAACCGGTGGGAGCCGGCCTCCGCGCCTACTATGCCGCGAATTTTGCGGCGCCGCGGATGCACCGTTTTCTGGTGGGGGGCGGCAACGGAGAACGCGTGGAGGCGGAAGGATCTGCGTCAGGTTTTCCCTCCATCCTCCAAGATGATTGATTTTTCGGCGGCTTCCTTGGACTGTAGCCAGTCTTATCAAACGTCTTCTCCGAGCCCATCCGTGCCCTTTTACGAGTTTTACTGCCCCGACAACCACACGGTCTACACGTTCTTTGCCCGCTCAACGCGCTGGGCGGGGCGGGTCCCGCGTTGTCCCGACCCGGCCCATCCCGGAGCCCGGTTAGAAAAGAAGGTGTCGCGCTTTGCCTTCACCGGCTTGGCCCGGGAGCGCGGGGAAGACGGGGGGCCGGAGCCGGAGGATCCTGCGATGGTGCAGGCGATGGCGGCGATGGAAAAGGAATTCGCCGGGTTGAGCGAGGAGAATCCGGATCCGCGGCAACTCGGCCGGCTCATGCGGCGGATGGGAGATCTCATGGGGACGGGCTGGAATGCCGGCATGGAGGAAATGGCCCGGCGCCTTGAGGCCGGTGAAGATCCGGAAAAACTCGAGGAACAGTTTGGCGACGCCTTGGACGAGTCCATGGGGGGCGAGGAAGACATCGGGAGCGGGGACGAGGGACGGGGCGGCCGGAGCCGATGGCTCTCGCGGTTGCGCCTCCAAGGGCCCAGACGCGATCCCCGGACCTACGAGATGAGCGATTATCTGGATTCCGGGGAGGCTTGATGCGGGAGAAGAAAACAGCGGGGCGCGCTCTTCCGGGGGGGGGGAATCTGGTCTTCTGGGCCCTCTGCCTTGCCGTGGTGGTGGGCGAGGCGGGCGGGCTTTGGTGGTTCCGTTCCCGGGCCTCGCGGGACTTGGTTTCGACTTATCCGCAAGTTCTCCGGTGGCTGCCACCGGGGGATCCGCTGGTTTGGCGGGAAGTGCCGGTATCGGCCGCCCAAGTGACCGGGCTTTCGTTCGACCGCGGGCGGCATTTTCGTTTGAGTGGCGCGGAGGGGGGGGATCTGGACGTGCTCTATCTGGATTTCGACGCCGGTCACCAAGCCTACGCCTATGACTTGCTTTCCCACCCGCCCCAGTATTGTCTCGGGATGGTGGGATGGGAAGTGATCGAGGTCCATCCGGACCGGGTCTTCACGGTGGCGGGAGAACCGGTGCGGATCCAATCGCTCACGGCCCGTTCTCCGACCGGGGAAGTTTCCCATGTTTTCAAAGGCATCTGGATCCATTCCCGGTTTGGATTCAACGGCCAGTTCAGCCGTCAGTCCAGGGTGCGTCTGGCGTTGCAACCCATGCCGCCGCCGCCGGCCTGCATCTTCGTCGCGGGAGTTTCGGGGGTGGCAGACGCGGCCACCGCTTGGGAAAGTTTCCGGCGTCAGGGATTGGAGGGATTCCGGCTCATTCCCTCAAGGTTGCGCCAAAGCCGGACGGTGGGAGTGGAACCGCGGGGAATAAATTGAGGATGGACCAGGGAGGAAGGATGCGCGTTCTGGCGGTAGGAGATATTCACGGTTGTTTTCATGCTTTGACGGCTTTGGCCCAAGCCGTGCCTTTCACGGATTACGATGTCCTCGTCACCTTGGGGGATCATGTGGACCGCGGCCCGAATTCGCGAGAAGTCATTGATTGGCTCCTCGATTGGGGACGGAGCCATCAGGTGGTTTGCCTGCGCGGCAATCATGAGATCATCATGATGGATGCCCTCAAGGACCGCTTCGCCTTGAGACCCTGGCTCGAAGTGGGGGGCATGGCCACCATGGAATCCTATCAAGGAGGCAAGGCGATCCCGCCGGAACACCGCGCTTTTCTCGAAAACACGCTCCCTTGGTGGGAGACCGATACCCACATCTTCGTGCATGCCTCCGTAAACCCGGCCCTTCCCATGGAAAAGCAGACGGACCCGGACCTTTACTGGAAACGCGTCGATTTTTCAGCTCCGCCGCACCTCTCCGGAAAAACCGTCGTCTGCGGGCACTCCGCCCACAAGGACGGCGTCCCCAAAAGCAACGGACACCTCACGTGCATCGACACCTGGGCTTACGGCGGGGGCTGGTTGACGGCGCTGGATATCTCCGCCGGAGTCTACTGGCAGGCGCGGGAGTCCGGGGAGATCCGGCGGGGCGTGCTGGAAGAAGGGTGAGGGGCGCAATGGAACGGGAGGGGACCGCGCGCGTTCGGTAGAACCCGGTCTCCGGCGAGGGGTTCTTTTAGAAAAAAACGATCGAGTCTCCGCTTTTTTTGCTTTGCGCGGAGACTTCCAAGCGCAATGCTGGGGTTGGCCTAAGGTATTTTTAGAATAACTTAAGATATTCTAAAAATCAAGGCCTGATCAATCGATCCGTTTTCTTCGATGAAGTCTTTCCATTCCAAAGCGGTCGCCGTGCCGGCGGTAATGTCTTTCGCCATTGCCGTCATTCTGGCCGGCGGAAACGCAAGAGCCGGGGCCCCGTCGTCCGCGAAGCAGTTTGTCGGAAGGCTCATCGAGGGGAGCGGCGCGGCTTGTGCACAAAATCCCTCGACCGCACCCGAGCTTTTGAAACCCGCTGAGGCGCTTCCTTCCGTGGTTGGGGCCGGGGACGCCCGTCCCGGTTACGTGGCCCCCGCGGACCCGAGCGCCTTTCGGACGGAGGATAGCCTCGTGATTGAGGACCCTTCGTTGGATGCAGGCGGTCTCGATCTGGCGGAAGTGGTTCATGAAGTCAACGACCGGGTTCGTCTCGATGTCTGGGTGAACGGGAGCATGGGCTATTCGAGCAACACGCTTTTGAAGTCCGACAACGAGGTGGGCGGTTGGGTGAGTTGGGCTTCGGTCGGTCTCAGTCTCGATGTGGGGGATGAGTCCGCTCTGGGCCTCTACTATGGAGTGGACCTCCTCGGGAGCGTCTTCCAGTATGACACGCGGCGGGCGAGTGGCGGTCGGAACAATACGGAACCGATGTTGAACGCCTATGTGGGAATGCGGGGAGCCAAGACGAATGTCAGGGTCTCTTCGATGTTCCGGGCCAACCAGGGGAACGTCGTGGATTACTCGGACACGCAACGGGAGCAAAGGCGGGCCCAGAGCCGGGACTACAACATCACGCTTTCGGGTCAAAGGCAGTTGGCGCACGGCTACCTCACCGGATCCTACACCATCGACAACCGCGATTTCGCCCAAGGAACCGGGTTGAACGACAGCGAGGGGCTGTTGACCGATGTCGCCTGGTTTTACCGCCCGGGGTTCGCTCCGAAAACGGATTTCGGTCTCGGGTTGCGGGCCGGACAGTTCAACACGGCCAACAACTTCGATCAAACCTACGTGCAGCCGTCGATTCGCACGAATTACACC
Organism: Verrucomicrobiota bacterium; assembly: GCA_018970725.1. Taxonomy (GTDB): domain Bacteria; phylum Verrucomicrobiota; class Verrucomicrobiia; order Verrucomicrobiales; family DEV007; genus V1-115. Next base: position 56,036 of record JAGWVU010000022.1, on the reverse strand, counting down.
TTCAGCCGGAAGACTCAGGTTTTTTCCCGGATAGGCTATGACCTCCGCAATTTTGACGGGGTGGGTTCGATCGGTTCGACCGGGTCTTTCGTGTATGAGTTGGGATCGAAGTGGAGTCCGTCCCCCAAGACAGCGCTGCAAATGAGTGTCTACAAGGACTTCAGCCCGTCGGTGGTCAGTGGCTTTGAAAACTTCAACCGGGCCGGGTTGCGGAGTTCCTTCACTTATGGACTTCCCTGGTGGGAGTTGCGTCTTCGTTTGGAGGGGAATTACGAGCACGCGGACTACTTCTCCACGGTCCAGAACTTGGTCAGCACCCGGGCGGACGATTACTGGCTTTTCGGCAGTTCCCTGTCCAAGACCGTGCCGGTGACCCGCTTTTTGGACGGGGACATCACCACCTTCTATTACTACACCACCAACGACTCCACCAACCAGGTGAACCAGTTCCAAGACCACTTCACTGGAGTCAGGTTCGGGGTGACCTATTAGGATCTGTCAGGATTTTCCGGAAATCGCGCCATGAACCCGTCCGTTTCTCTCCTTGCTCTGATCGGTCTCCTCTTCGTTCTTGCGCCGGGCGTGCAGAAAGCCGAAGCCGCGTCCATCAGCGGCAATGTTTTCGAGGATTCGGATGCGGATGCCGAGCGCACTGACGAGGAGGGCGGTTCCGAGGGGCAGACGGTCAAACTCTACGCATTTGAAGACGGGGAGTGGGTCCTCAAGGCGGAGGTGATGACGGACGCGGACGGAAACTATTCGTTCCCGGGCCTACCGTTGGGGAATTACCGGGTGGAGTTTTCCTTCACTTCCGGGGTGGTGGTCACGACCAACTCCATTTCCCTGACCACGGAAATGCCTGACTTTGTGCAAACGGCGATTCCCGCCTTGCCCCAAAACTATCAGCGGGTTTACAATTCCTTCCAGAGTCCGCAGCCAAGCGTGCTGAACGCCCTCAATCTTCGTAACCCGGCGAATTTGACCGGTCCGGAGATCTCCCGTTTTGCGCCCTGAATGTGGTCTGGGGGCTGTAGGGAAGCGATCCATGTCCGGAAAATCGGCCACGACGAAGGCTTTTTTGGGTTTGCCATCCGTTTCGCTGATGACGATTGTAAGGGCCGCCGTCAAACGGTGGGCAGAAGCGGGGCTGGGGAGCGGCGATTGGAATGTCAAGCCGTGGTGCCTTGCGGAAGGACTCTTGGATGGAATGAGAATGACACCGTGGAAACTCAAAACGCGTGGAGCCGGGGCGCTTCTTCTTTGTGCGCTGGCGGCAATGATCTCCGGCGGGGCAGGGGCCCAGGAGCCGGCCAAGAAACCGACCGCGGCGGCTCGCAAGCTCGGGCCCGGGGATGCCATCACGGTGATGGTTTTCCGGGAACCCGAATTGACCGGTGAATTCAAGGTCAACGAGCAAGGCACCATCAACTACCCTCTGCTCGGCAAGATCTCGGTGAGCGGACGAAGCCCGGAAGAAGTCTCCAAGGAGATTGAATCGCTCCTGGAAAAGGACTACGTGAGGGACGCTCAGGTGTCGATCGACATGGTGGGCAAGGGGGCGATCCAGATCAGCGTGCTTGGGGAGGTCCGTTCTCCGGGGCGCTTCCCCTTTGAAGCCGAGGAGCGGGTGGAGTTGGGCACGGCCTTGCTGGTGGCCGGAGGGCCCACGGAAAACTCGAATCTGATGGCGATCGAGATCAAGCGGCGCAACGGGGATGACATTGAGTCCCTGCGGGTGACCATGCCGGGGGACAAGGGTTTCGTGTTGCGCCGGGACGACTCGGTGATCGTCCCCCCGGTGCTCGCGTTGGGGACGGCGCGGCCTTTGGTGACCGTGCTGGGGCAGGTGGCCCGGCCCGGGGCCATGGAAATGCCCGCCGGTCGGGACCTTGATTTGTTGACCGCCATCGCCTTGGCCGGCGGCATGACCCCGACCGCCCGGGGATCCAAGGTGACGATCCGCCGCGAGGGGGAAGCGCCGGCGGTGATCAACGTCGATCGGATTCAGAAAGGTGAAATCCCCTCGCCCGTCCTCAAGGGCGGAGATACCGTTTTTGTCCCGGAAAGTATTTTTTGATCATGCACTCGCCCGAGCCTCCATCCAATCGACCCCGGCGTGAGGCGTCCGTGGTGGAACCCCACGCCGATCTGCAGGCGGGGCCGTCCTCTTCCATGGGAGGCGGATCCGACTATGGCTACGGAGGCGGGTATGCCGGCATGGATGGCGGTGAAAACTCATCGATCGCGTCCAAGACTTTCGCAGACTACCTGAACTGGTTGAAGCGCTACGCCTGGATCGCGGTGTTGACGACCGTGACCGGGACCTTCTACGGATTCTACCTGTTCACAATCACGCCGAAAACCTACCAATCCTGGACCTCGATCCAAATCGCGCGGGTCAAGCAGGAGGCGGCGGATGTGGCGGAAGAGGAGCGGATCCGCCTCGGAGTGCCGGCCGAATTGCAGGCCACCTTGGAGAAACTGAGGATGCCCCGGATTTATCAGAACGTGGCGGCAAACCCGCTCTTTGCCAATCGCCCGGAGGTGTTGCCGCTGAGCCGCCGCTATGTTTTGCCGTGGGAGCCGTTTCTGGCGAAGAAGACGGGGCCGGCGGCCGGAGCAAAACCGGAAGTCTCCGCCGGAGCAAAACCGGAAGTCTCCGCCGGAGCAAAACCGGAAGTCTCCGCCGGAGCAAAACCGGAAGTCTCCGCCGGAGCCTTGGCGGGCATGATGGCGGGTTGGGTCAGCGTCAGTGTCCGCGAGAACACAAATTTGGTGGATATTTTCGCCACGCACACCAATCCGGAGGTCGCCCGGGACGTTCTTGCCTCCCTGCTCACCGAGTATGAGAAGCTCACCGCCGAAAGCATCGCCGGATCGGAGGAGAACACCCTCAACTACATCGTCGAGAAATGCCGGGAGCTGCAGGAGGGGGTCTTCAAGGTCGAGAGTTCGCTGGCCCGTTACCAGGGATGCGTCGATCTGAGCAAACGGATCGAGACCACCCGGATCTCGATCATCGAGATGGAGAAACGCTACCTGCCCAAATGGCCCGATCTGATCGAAGCCAAGGAACTCCTGTCGCTGCTTCGGAAAAGATTTTCCGAAGAACTCGCCCAAGTGATCAGCGGCTCCGCCGAGGAGCAGAAGTTTTGGCAGGAGAACGCCGCCGCCCTGGCCGGCTTGGAAGGCGAGGCGTTGACCGCCGCGCAGCTCCGCACGGTCGCATCCCGGGCCAGCATTCTGAGCAAGGCGCTCGAGACCGAGCAGGGGATTCTCGAGAACCTCAACACCAAGCTCAAGGAGGCGGACGTCACCCGGGGCATCGCCACGAGACAATTCGACATCATCCAACCCCCGACCTTGCCCGGCGCTCCCATCGCGCCGTCTTTGAACGATGTCGTGGGACGCTTCGCCGGCGGTGGCTTCCTGTTGGGCATCGCCTGCATCTTTCTGATCGGCTTCCTCGATCCCAGCATCCGGACGGTCGGTGAATTGGAGCGGGACGCCAGACTGCCGGTGATCGGCGCCGTGCCCTCGTCGACCTTGAGAGGAGACGGGGTGAAACGCGAGTTGGTGCTCCTCACCCGGAAAGACCCGCACGCCGCGGAAGCGATCCGGACCTTGCGGACCGGATTGACCTTGCTCGGGGATTCCGAGGAACGCCGCATCTTCGTCATCACCAGTTCCCTGCCCGGCGAGGGGAAAAGCTGGATTTCCGCCAACCTCGCCGTCGGTTTCGCCCAGCAGGGGGAACGCACGGTCTTGGTCGATGCCGATTTGCGCAAGGGAGTCCTCCACTCGACCTTCAATCTGAGCCGGGACGCTCCGGGGGTCACCAACCTGTTGTCCAAGACCAACTCGCTGGCCGAGGTGATTCACCAAACCGAAGTGGAGAATCTCTGGTTCATCCCCAGTGGTGGCAAGTCGGCCAACCCCGCCGAATTGTTGGGTGGCCGCCATCTGGCGGCATTTCTGGCGGAACTCTCCAAGGATTTCGACCGGGTCGTGTTCGATACCGCGCCGCTGGTGCCGGTGAGCGACACCCTGCCCATCGCGAAGCGGGCGCAAAGCGTGATCATGGTTTACCGGATGGGGAAAACCCCGCGCAAGGCCCTTTTCCGGGCGATGAAGACGCTGCGGGCCAATCATGCGGAACCCGTCGGCATCGTGGCCAACCAACTCCCGCGGGTCGCGGGACGGGGCGCCTACGGGTATTACTACGGGTATCACGGAGGCGGAGCGATCGATGGCTACGCCAGTGGCGATTCCAGATGAAGCGAGGTTCCGGGACCGCCCGGAAGCGCCAGCGCTCTGAACATCTCCCCGCGCCATGTTTCCACGCCAGATCGCGGTCTACTGTTTCGCGTTGGTTCTGGGCTACTCCGCCTTTGCCCACGGATGTGTGACCGATCCTGCCTGGTATATCCTCGACGGGGGCTTGGTTCTCGGGGCCCTCTTGCATTTCAGAAGGCGTCTCTCCGCCGGAGAAAAACTGCATCTACCCTGGTTCCCGTTGGTGGCGATGCTCCTGCTCCTCGGGCTCGGGGTGGCTCAGACGCTGAATCCGAGCCATGATTACGATCCGGTCACGCGCGATATCAGGCTGCTGGAGGGTTTCCGGCCCCGGCTGCCGGGAACGATGGATCGCTGGACGACGATCGTCGCCTTGATCCACTGGGGAGCGTTGGGGATCGGATTCGCCGGCTTGATCGACCTGACGAGAGATCGTGCCGCGCGATGGTTTCTCCTGGGCGCGATTTCAGTGTTCGGCATCAGCCTTTCCGTCTTCGGCATTGCCTTGAAATTTCTGGGGGTCGGGGTGATCCCGTTCACCAACAGCCCCTGCAACACGTTTTTTGGCACCTATGTGTATCACGCCCACGCGGCCGCATTCCTGAACCTGTGCTGGCCTGCCTCCCTCGTTTTCGTGATCCGCTCGATGTATGGCTGCCAACCGTTGGCCCGGGCCGTGTGGATCAACGGATTCCTCCTCACGTTTGTGGCCCTGTTCGTGAACATCTCCAAATTCGGCCACCTCATGGCGCTGCCCGGGTTGATTTTCGCCTTGATCGTCTTGCGCAAGGGGATGCCGCCCCGGGAGGCGCGCGTTCCCCCGTTGGTTTTGGTGGTCATCGGGCTTCTTTTGTTGGGAGGCGTGGTGACCTTTGCGTTTCCTTTGGCAGCGGTATCGGCGCGTCGGTGGGATGAGGTGCTCCAGATGGGAATGGGCGGGCGGCCGATTCTCTACGAGGTCGCGCTCTCGATCATCCGGGTTTATCCGTGGTGGGGGACCGGGGCAGGGACCTTCCACATTGTCTTTCCGTTTTTCACCGGGCATCTGGGGAACCGGATGCCGGGTTTGTTTTCCCATGCGCACCAGGATTATCTCCAGACCACCGTGGAGTGGGGACTTCCCGGCTCGCTGCTCTGGTTCGCCATGGTCGGCGGCGGTTTTCTCAAGGGCTGCCGGGATCAGTGGAGAAGACCGGAAGAACTTTCGAGCGGGGCGGCCCTCGTCGCCTTGACCATTCTGGGGGTGCACGCCCTGATCGATTTTCCCATGCAGTGTGGCTCGCTGCGCGCTTACGCGGCGGTCTACCTTGCGATGCTATGGCGCTCCCGCTCTTCCGAAGAAGCGCGGCAGGCGTGATCAGAGCAGTCTCTCAAAGCGTCAACCCTTGACGTCGAAGCAGGAGATGAACTCCTGATCGCGCAAGAAGAGCTTGCCATTTAGGACCAACGGATGGGTCCAGACCTTCCCTTGCGGGTGGCGGTTGGGGCTCTGGGGATCGAGCTTAAACTGGCCCTTGGCGCTGTAGCCTTTGGGGGAAGCTTCGACGAGGGTGACGACGCCGTCAGCCTCATTGAGGCAGTAGAGCATCCCATCGGCGAAGTGGACGGCTCCTTTCTGGATGAATTGGTTCTTCTCGTTCCACACCATGCTGCCAGTGGCCCAGGATTGGCAGACGAGCCCTCCGCCATCGGAAAATCCGTAGAGATGATCTCCAATTTTGATGACCCCGCCGTGGTGATTCTTCATCTCGGTGTTGTCCCAGAGATCCGTGGCGGTGCCGCCCTTCACCTCGACCATCTTTGAACCGGCACCGTAACCGGACGTGATGTAAACCTGGTTGCCCTCGATGACGGGCGTCGGGATCACCGCGGTTTTGCCCCGCGTCCACGGGGAACGCCAGATGACCGCTCCGGTCTCCGCATTGACTCCGACGAGAAGGGTCTGGAAGAGTTTGATATACTGCCGCACGCCATCCAACTCGGTCGCGAGGACCGTGGCGTATTCGGCCGGGCCCGCGCCGTCGATGGCCGATTTCCAGATCACCTCGCCGGTTTTTTTGTCGAGGGCCACGATGGGGGTCTGGCCGCCCGGGGCCACGACCAAGCGATTTCCATCCACCAGCGGCGACTCGGAGAATCCCCATCCGCCGGCCTTGCCGCCGAAATCTTTGACGAGATCCTTGGACCAAAGGACGGTTCCTTTGGCAGCGTCAAGGCAGTCGAGCGAGCCCTGGGGACCGAGGACGTAAAGTTTGCCCTCGCTGAAGGTCGGGGTGCTCCGGGGGCCATGACCCCATCCCGTGCTGTAACCTTTTTGTTCGTCGTTCCCGGCTTTGCGCGACCAGATTTCCTTGCCATCGTTGGTGTTGATGGCCATCACGTGGAGGTCGGGGCCGCGGGTGCCCAGGGTGAAAAGGGTGCCATCGACAATGCTGAAGCCCGAATACCCCATGCCGGCGTTCTCGAACGTCCAGAGTTTCTTCGGGCCGTCCTGGGGCCATTCCTTGAGCAGGCCCTGGTCCGGGGAGATGTCGTTTTGCATCGGGCCGCGCCACTGGGGCCAGGAAGCGGCGCCTGCTCCCGTTGTGCCGCGATGGGTCTGGGTCAGGAGGAAGGCCTGGTCGTCCGCGCTCAAGCTTTGGATGGGCACTTCGGCCACTTGCCCGGAGGCGAGCTTGAGGAGGGCCTTGTTGCCTGTGACCTTCACCAGTTCGGCTTCGAGCGTGCGGTTGGTGGCCGATTGGGTCCACGTCCGGGCTTTGACCGGGGCCGGCAGGGCCAGTGTCAGGGCGAGAAGAGAGGCGGTGAAGATGGGTTTCATCGGAAAACGAAGCTTGGAAGTCAGGGTATCGGGAAAATCTCCGGGGGCGGCTTCAGTGGCAGCCGCAACCGCCACCGCAGCAGCCGTCCGCGGATAGATCCTCCCGGGTGGGAACACGGCCCAACTGCAAGGTTTTTTGCAACAGTCGGGTCACGGTGCCGAAAATTTCGTTGAGGGTTTCCTCGCTTTCCGCGAAACCGACCGCCACGTCATTTCCCAAAACCGCGTCCTTGCGGGTTTCGACGGCGATGAGGTCGTGATCCGTAAGCGGCAATCCCTCGCGTTCCCGCATCGCCAATTCACGACTTGCCTCCTGCCATTCCCGGTAGACGCTCTGCGCGGAAGGATCGGCGAGAAAGGCCTCGATCCGGCTCCAGGATGTCTGGAATTCCGGCTGGTCCAGAACGAACCGGCAAAGTTCCAGGGCTTTGTCCTCAAGGGTGACGGTCTCGGCAAGCGGGGCAACCATCTTCCTTTCTTACGCCAGCCCGGGGCGGAATGCAATCACAGGCTCGAACGAGGCCGTTTCACCGCCGCTTCAGCGGGATGGTGATCCGCCGGGCTTCCTCGATGAGCAGGATGCGTCCGGCGTCGATCGGTTGCAGTCGCCAGACGGTGCTGGAGTCGCTTTCGGTGAAGAGGAGGTCCGCTCCGTCCCGGTGGAGCGCAATGGGCTTGCGCGCGCGGTCCCCGGTCCGTTTGTCGGTCCGGAGCAGGTAAGAACCACGGTCATCGCTCCCGAAGGTGAACACGGTGTGCTCGACGGTGGCCAATTCGATCTGGAGGTCGATGCCCGGCTTGCTTTCGCCGCGTTGCGCGGTCTTCAAGGTGGTGACGAAGGCTTCCCGCCGGGCTTGATCGAACTCCCAGGACCCGAGGGCGGACGGCTTGGTCTGCGCCCGGACGGTGACGGGTGCGACCAAAAGGAGCAGGGCGCACAGGGCGGGATGCGGGCGGGCATGGGAGGACATGCGAAATGACGCTGCACCCATCGTTGCATCCGGCGGCGGATCTGGCAAGGGTTGGGGAATGTTGGGCTCGATCGAGCATCTGGTGGATTCGCTGAAGGCAAGGCTTCGGCGGCGCTACCATATCAACCGGTTGCAAATCGTGGTCTACCCGGGGTTCCGCAACGAGTCCCAGGTCTTCGTCCGCGGCCGGGTGCTGGTGGGCAAGGACATCGAGGGCGGGTGCCGTGATCACGGCTGGATGCGCAACTTCGGGAACATGCTGAAGCGTTTCCTCAGTGCCGAGATCCCCCACGCGCGGCTCGAGTTGGAATGGGAGGGACGCCGCAAGGAGGTGACCACGGACCACGAGGGGTTCTTTTTCGAATGCCTGCCCTGTGGCCCCGAGGACCCGCTGGAGGTCGTCATCCGCACCGCCGAGACCACGATGCGGGAGCCTTTCGTGACGCAGGCCCGGATTTTCGGCCGCAGCGCGCGGAGCCGGTTCGTCGTGGTCAGCGACATCGATGACACCGTGTTGTTGACGATGGCGAACAAGGCGTTGCGCATGATGGCTCTGACCATGTTTGGAAACGCCCACACGCGGAAGCCCTTCGCCGGGGTGAACGCATGGTATCACCAGCTCAGGATCGGATGCTCCGGTGAGGAAGAGAATCCATTGTTCTACGTCTCCAGCAGCCCGTGGAATCTTTACGACTTCCTCGAGGAGTTCCTCGTCGTCAACGGGATCCCGCTCGGGCCGATGTTCCTGCGGGATCACGGATTCGAGCAGGGGCGGCTCACGCTGCGGGACCATCGCGGCCATAAACTGGAATCGATCGAGCAACTCATGCAGGCCTTTCCGGCGCAGAAGTTTCTCCTCATCGGGGACAGCGGGCAGAAGGACCCGGAAATCTACCGGGAGATCGCGTTGCGCCATCCGGACCGGGTCGTGGGCGTGATGATCCGGAACGTGACCCCGTTCCTAAGGCTGCGGCTCCTCGATGTGGAACGCATCGGCCGTGAGATTGCGGCGGCGGGGAACCACTTTTTGTTATTCGAGCGGACGGAACAAGCGGTGCGGGCCACCCGGAAATGGGGCCTCACGGCGGATTCTTAGCCGCCGGAGCCCTCAGCGGGCGTACCCGCCGAACGTGAAGTTGAAGGCTTGGTTCGACGTGAGCCGGAACATGAAGTCATCGTAGTCCCAGTCCGGATTCTGCTTCGCGATGATCAAGTCCTCATACCCGACGATCATGTTGAGATTGCTCTGGTAACTGAGGTCCTTGATCTTGGCCGAGTTCGTCGTTTGGCCGCGGAAGGAGGCGTCATTGGAAATCAGGCTGAAGAGGGAGCCCGTGCGGGTGTCGAGCCCTCGCAAGGCTCCGGAGACGAACCGCCCGCCGCTGCGCATGTAGGTGTCGATGCTGAGATCGAAGACGTTGGTGACGCCCGGTTCCAGATAGACATCGATGTTGACCGCGAAGCCCGCGCCCATGTCGCTATTGCCGAGGTAGTAGGCATCTCCATCTACGTAGATGTAGGCCTCGTTGAGGTAACCGGCGGTCGAGGCCATCGAAGTGAAGGTCACCGTGGTCTTGGTGGCGTTCAGCTTGAGACCGATCGATCCCGAAGTGGTGGAGCTGTCGCTATGCCCCGGAGAGATGCTGCGGGCCCGGGCCTGGATCGAGCAACCGTTGGGATAGGTCGCACGGGTCAGGGGGAACGGGGCGGAGTAGGCCACCCAGGAACCGTCGTTGATCCGGTAATCCAAGGCCGAAACGGTCGAGGCGTTCGGGTTGAGGATGGTCACGGTGATCGATTCCATCTGGGTCGGGATGAAGTTCGGCGAACTCCGGCGGAGCATCGGGGTCTGCAGCTGGATCAGGGTGACGCCGATGGTGGACGTGGCCGTGGTGCTGTCGGTGTAGGCGACCGAGCTGCTCCGGGCCCGGGCATCGACCGTGACGCCGGAGGGATAGGCGGACCGGGTGAGATTGAAGGCGGCCGTGTAGGTGAGCCAGGATCCCCCGTTGAGGCGGTATTCGGTCACAGAGGTGCCCGTGGGGTTCGGGTTGGTCAACCTGATGGAGATGGTTTCGACCGTGCCCGCCATGAAGTTGCCTGCGCTCCGGGTGATGGTGGGGGCGGCGAGCCGGACGGTGGTGAGGCCGATGTTCGTGGAAGCGGCGGCGCTGGTGACGTAGACGGTGGAGGAGGTGAGGGCCTGGGCTTCGATGGTCAACCCGGTCGGGTAGGTGGACCGGTTGACGGAGAAGGCCCCGGCATAATTCCGCCAGGCGCTGCCGTTGAGCCGGTATTGCAGGATGGAGGACCCGGAGGGGTTCGGATTGCTCACGGTGACGGTGATCGCCTCTGTGGTGCCGGCCATGAAATTCGGAGCCGCGGCGGTGATCACGGGAATCTGCAACTGCACCGTGCCGATGCCGACGTTGCTGGAGGCGATGGTGCTGCTCCGGTAGGCGACGACGGTTGCCCTGGCCTGGGCCTCGACGAGGACGCCCTTGGGATAACGGGACCGGGTGAGGCTGAATGGGACGGTGTAGGTTGTCCAACCGCCCCCGGCGAGCCGGTATTGGAGGGCGGATCCGGCGCCGTTCGGATTGCTCAGGGTGATGGTGACGGTTTCCCCGGAGCCGGCGATGAAGTTAGGAATGCTCTTGGTTAGGTAAGGGGGGAGCAACTGGACTTGGGTCAGGCCGATGGTGGTGACCCCGGTGAGACTGGTTCCGTAGCCGGAGGTGGAGGTGGCGGCGACGGCCCGGGCGCTGACGGAGAGGCCGGAGGGATAGGCCGCCCGGGTGAAGGTGACGGCGCCGGTGTAGGCCAGCCAGCCTCCGCTGTTGATCCGGTATTGCAGGCTGGAGACGCCTTGCGGATTGGGGTTGGTGATGGTGACCGTGATACTCTCGACCGATCCGATCCGGAAGTTGCGGGCGCTGGGCGTGAGGGTGGGGGTCTGCAGGGTCAGTGTGGTCAGCCCGATCGAGGTGAGCGCATTGTTGCTGGTCAGGTAGGCCGCGGTGGCCGCAAGGGCCCGGGACTCCACGGTGACACCCTGTGGGTAAAAGCTGCGGGTGACTTTGAACGGCCCCGTGTAGTTCACCCAGGCCCCGCTGCTGAGCCGGTATTGAAGGGAGGAACCGGTGGGATTCGGGTTGGTGAGGCTGATGGTCACGGTCTCCGTGATGCCGACCACGAACCGGGGGGCGCTCGGTGTAATGATCGGGGGCAGCAGCTGGACCACGGCCACGCCGAAGTTGGCGGTGACAATGTAGCTGGGGGCGAAGGCCGATTGAGTGTTCCAAGCCCGCGTCTCCACCGAAAGGCCGGTGGGATAACTGGCGCGCCTCACCACGAAGGGCGTGGTGTAGGTGGCCCACCCGCCTCCGTTGATGCGGTAGTGGGTGACCGAGCCGGTCGGATTGGGATTGACAAGGGTCACGGTCAGGGTGTCCACCGAGCCGGGGATGAAGTCGGACGCACTGGGACGGATGGTGGGGGGCAGCAGCTGGATCGGGGTCAGACCCACCGTGTAGGTTGAGGACTCGCTGGTGGCGTAGGCGCTCGAGAGGGCGCGGGCACGGGCCTCGATGGGCACTCCGTTTGGGAAGGAGGTGCGCGTCACGGTGAACGGCGCGGAGTAGACCAACCAGGCTCCATTGTTGATCCGGTAGTCCACCACGGAACCGGTCGGGTTGGGGTTGGTGATGGTGATCGTCACGGAATCGGTCGTTCCGGGAAGGAAGGTGGCGCTGCTGGGGACAATGGAGGGGCGGCGGAGCAGGACCTGGGTGCGACCGATCGCGGCGAAGGCGATGTTGCTGTCGAGGTAGGCGGCGGTCAAGGCCCGGGCCCGCGACTCGATCGTGATGCCCGACTGGTAGCTCTGCTGCGTGACCACGAACGGGGCGGTGTAGGCGAGCCAGGCCCCGGTGCCGAGACGGTACTCGAGGACAAAACCGGCGGTGTTGGAATTGTCGATCGTCACCGTGACACTCTCGCTCGCCCCGGCGAGGAAGTTGGAGGCGGTGGTGGAAATGGAGGGCGTTCTCAGCCGCACGGGGGCCACCCCGATGAAGGCCGAGGCCAGGGTGCTGGTGGCGAACGCGGCATCGGTCGAACGCGAGCGGGCTTCGATGGTGACGCCGTTGGGATAGGCGCTCAGGGTCAGCGGGAGGGCGGCGGCGTAAGACAGCCAGGACCCGCCGTTCAACCGGTAGTCAAGAACCGAGGCCTGGGCGTTGGGGTTCGACAAGGTCACCGTCACGGTATCGCTGGTGCCCGCACTGAAGGCGGGAGCGCTGCTGGCAATGGAGGGAGCCCGGAGCTGGACCGGGGTGACGCCGAGGGCGAGGATGGCGTTCCCACTGGTGAGGAAGGCATCGGTCAAGGCTCGGGCGCGAGCCTCAATCGTCAATCCGGAGGGGTAATTGGCCCGCGTGAAGGTGAGGTCGGAGGAATAGGCCTGCCAGTCGCCGCCGTTGATGCGGTAGTCGAGAGCGGACCCGGAAGCATTCGGATTGATGAGCTGGACGGAAATCGAGTCTTGGTAGCCCGGCACGAAATTCGGGGCGCTGGGCGTGATGAACGGTGGCTGGAGCTGGTTCGCAACGATTCCCACGGTGGCCGAGATGAAGCCGCTGCTGAGGAAGGCGGCGGAAATGGAGCGGGCCCGGGCCTCGATGGTGACCCCGGCGGAGAAATTGCTCCGGGAGACCGTGAACGGGGTGCTGTAGGTTTGCCAGGCCCCGCTGTTGAGACGGTAATCCACCAGCGAGCCGGACGGGTTCGGATTGGTCAGGGTGATGGTGACGGTATCGGTCGCGGTCTGGAAGAAGTTGGCGCTTCGCGTGATGGCCGGAAGCCGGAGTTGGATCGGGTTGATTGCAACCGTTGTGGAGGCGATCTCGCTCGGGTCCAAGGCCGGGGAGGAGGATCGGCTCCGGGCCTCGATCGTGACCCCGGTGGGGTAACTTGTCCGGGTCACCGGGAAGGGGCTGGAATACGTCTGCCAGGACTGGCCGTTGAGGCGGTAATCCAGGACTTCGCTGGAGGCATCCGTGGCGCCGATGGTGATCGTGGCGCTTTCGACGAATCCGGCGATGAAGGCCGGGGCACTGCTGGTCACGGTGGGAGCCGTGAGCCGGGCCGGGGTGAGGCTGATGACCGCGGTGTCAAGATCACTGTCGAGGAGCGCGAAACTCAGGGCGCTGACCCGCGCCTCGATCGTCACGCCGGAGGGATAGGCGGACCGGGTGATGGCGAAAGCACTCCCGTAGGCCTGCCAGGCTCCGGCGTCGAGCCGGTATTCGAGCAGACCCGCGGCGGCGGCGTTCGGGTTGGCGATGGAGACGGAGATGCTTTCGGTGGTGCCGGCCACCAAGCTGGCGGAAGAAGTGGTGATGATGGGACGGCGCAGTTGGGCCAGGGTGAGACCGATCATCAACAGGTCGTTGGTGCTGTCCGCGTAAGCCGGTGAAATGGCCCGGGATCTGGCCTCGAGCATCACCCCGGAAGGAAAATCCGTAAGGGAGACGGAGAACGGCGCGCTGTAGGCCTGCCAGGCCGCCCCGTTGATGCGGTATTCGGTGGCGCCGCCCTGGGGATTGGAATCGGCGACGGAAACGGAGATGACGTCCGAGATGCCCGCGATGAAGGAGGCCGCTCCCGCGAGGAGCGCGGGGGGGCGCAAGGGCAGGGGAGCCAATCCGATGGTCAGGGCGGAGATCGAACTGGTGGCGGCCGCGGTGGTCGTGCCGTTGACCCGGGCTTCCACCTGCACGCCGGAGGGATAGGCGGAACGGGTCACCGTGAAGGCTCCGGCATAGGTTTGCCACGCCCCTCCGTTGAGACGGTAGACCACCGTGGTGACGCCGGGATTCTGGTTGGTCAGGTTGATGGTCACCGTTTCCACCCGTTCCGCCACGAAGTTGGGGGCGCTTGGACTGATCCCGGGCGGGATCAGCGGGACACCGGTGACGCCGATCTGGAACGAAGCGTCCGGACTGGTGAGGTAGGCGGCCGAAGTGGTCCGGGCGCGGGCCGCAATGGTCAGGCCGGAGCTGTAGGCGGTCCGGGTGAAGGACAGGGCGGAGGTGTAGGACACCCATGCACCGCCGTTGATTCTGTAATCCAAGAGGGAACCGGCGGCCGCGGGGTTCGGGTTGGTCACCGTTACGTTGACCGTTTCCACGGCTCCCACAATGAAGTTGGCGGCGGTGGGGATGATGTTGGGGGGACGCAGATCAATCGGGGAGGTTTCAAGCCGGACGCTGGAGGACACGCTGTCGAGATAGGCCCGCGAGATCGCGCGGCAGCGGGCCTCGATGGTGACTCCCAGCGGATAGGTGGACCGGTGCAAGCTGAAGGTGCCGGAGTAGGCCTGCCAACTGCCGCCAGCAAGACGATAGTCCAGCGCCGCACCGCCCTCATTGGGGTTTGAGATGGACACGGTGATGGTTTCCACGGCTCCGACGATGTATCTCGGGTCACTGGTGGTGATCACCGGGGCGAGTAGCGTTTGTTGCGGCGGCGCCGGGGCGATCGATGAGGTGCTCACCTGACTTTCCGAGTAGTCCTCGCTCAACGAAATCGCCCGGGCGGAGACCACCGCACCGTCCGAGTTAGAACTGAAATCAAGCGTGAGGGAGCCGGAGTAGGTCGACCAGTTGCTGTCATCGATCTTGTATTGCAGCGACGAGTGTTCGCTGCTGTTCGGGTTGGAGATCGAAACGGTGATCGTTTCCGCGGTATCCCACTGGAACTGCGGGCTCGAGGGGCTGATCACGGGGGTGCCGAGCTGTTCCGGGGCGGCCACGAGGTAGGTTTGGCCCACGGTGGCGCTGGGCAGCCAGAGCGAGGGATCCCCGCTGGCGAACGCCAGCACCGTGGTGTCCGCCGCCAGTCTCAAAGGGGCGGTGTAGCGCACAAAGTCCGATCCACCGACCGACACCAGAATCTGGCTCGAGGTGGACGGATTGGGGTTGTTAAGCTGCACCTCCAAGGGGAACCGGGAAGGGCGGTAACTCCCTCCGTCGAGAGCGAAGGTGGGCGGCAGCAAATTCGAGATCACCGGGTCGCTCCAGGGAGTCGTTGAGGTATCCCCCGGACTGGTGCCGCCTCCGGTCAGGCCGCTGACCGAGACCAGGGACGGTTTCGGCCGGGGGAGAGGGGCCGTGTCATTGTAGTTCCAGACCCATCCGTTGTTCGTGTTGTAGGAGAAGGTGGCCTTTTCCCGCGTCTCCGTCCCATACGACGCCCGGCCCTTCGCGGCATCGAGGATGAATTGACTGACCCCGGTTCCCGTCGTGGCGAGGTCGAAGCGCGTGGCCACCGAATTCCAGATCGCCCGGGGGGCGCCGTCCGGCAGGGCATCGGAAAGGATCACGGCGAGTCGCGGGTCGATCATGGAACCACCGATGCCGACCATGCTCGCTTCGTCGCTGGCCGACAGCGAGGTCTTCATTTTGTCGAGAACGTCCTGGGGCGCATAAATGCCCGCCATGGACCCTCCGTTGGCCCCGTAAGTCTTGATCGCGGAATTGATCGTGGCGATGTCCGACTCCAGCTTCGCGACGCGGACGTCCTCGAAGGAATTCTGATGCCGGAAGAGAGCCACGGCGGCAAGAAGTCCGATGATCGTGACGGTGATCAGGATTTCCAGCAGCGAAAACGCGCGGCTTTGGTGGAGGGGACGCATCAAGAAGGGGTAAAAAATACGATAATTACAAAAAATATAAGCCTTGGCAAAGCTGTGTCAAACGCTCCTTTTTGTTTTCTGGCGCTATTTGTCAGGAGGGGGGCTGAAGTCCGGACTGAAAATCACGCGCAGCCCATTGGCGGATCACACCTTTGTCCCGCATCTTTCAGGGCGGGGCTCTTGTGGTCCGGGTCCCCGGGGCTGCGGTCGCGTCAAGCTCCCTTCGCCCCGGGCTATCTTGTGCCGTCCCGGGCGGACCTCGGCGCCGCAGATGATGGAGAGAGCCTCCCAGCCGGGACACAGCCGTCCCGGCTGTGAGGTCCTGCGTGCGTCCCGCCTGCAAAGCGATCCTCCTCCCGCCTGCCACCGTGCCGCGGGAGAAGTGCGCCGTGAAGCGGGATGATGGGTTCTCTTGTCCCCTGGAGGATCGCGTCGGCGGATGACGCGGAAGAGGGCTTTTTGGGGCACGGATGAAACACGGAGGGGTAGGATGACACGGATGGGAAGAGACATGCTCTGCTTTGGGTCCCTCTCCGTGCCATCCGTTTTATCCGTGATTCATCCGTGCCCCCAAACCTAGGGCTTCGCCCCGGGCTGATCCTGTCCCGACCCTTTGGGCCTGAATTGGTGCTTTGATCACCTAACGGTCAAGCGGGATGAAGGTTCTCTTGTCCCCTGGAGGATCGCGTCGGCGGATGACGTGGAAGAGGGCTTTTTGGGGCACGGATGAAACACGGAGGGGCGGGATGACACGGATGGGAAGAGACATGCTCTGCTTTGGGTCCCTCTCCGTGCCATCCGTTTTATCCGTGACTCATCCGTGCCCCAAACCTAGGGCTTCGGCCCGGGCGGACCTCGGCACCGCAGATGATGGAGAGAGCCTCCCGGAGCCGGGACACAGCCGTCCCGGCTGTGAGGTCCTGCGTGCGGGAGGCGGTCAGGCTGCCTGTGGGATCTGGTCCTTGTAGGTGTAGGTCACCTCGCAATGCTTGTGGATCACCTCGAACAACTCCTCGCGCTTGAAAGGTTTCGCGAGGAAGTCGACGCATCCGGCCTCGAGGGCGGCCCGGCGCTGGTCTTCCAGGGCAAAGGCGGTCAGGGAAACGATGGGGGGCATCGCGTCGCCTGCCATGGTGGCGATGGCCCGGGTCGCGTCCAGCCCGCACATCACGGGCATGCTTTCGTCCATGAAGATGAGATCCGGCTGGAATTCCTGCCAGGTATCGACCGCGACCTTTCCATTTTCCGCCTCGGCCATCTCGAAGTCGGCTTTGACGAGGAATTTGCGCATGAGGAGGCGGTTCATCTCGTTGTCCTCCACGACAAGGATGCGGACGGGGCGATGACCTTGGGCCAGACCCACGACTTCCCGGGAGGCTGGGCGGGCGAAGGTGATGATGGGGGAATTGGCGAGGGCCTTGATGGGGAGTTCCAAGGCGAACGTGGTGCCGACGCCGACCTGGCTGCTGACCTTGATGGTTCCTCCGAAAAGCTGGGTGAAGCCTTGGACGATGGAGAGGCCCAGCCCGCTGCCTTGGAGGGAATTCCTGCCGCTCTGGGTTTGGACGAAGCGACCGAAAAGCTTTTGCAATTCGTCATCGGCGATTCCCTCGCCGGTATCGGTGACCCGGATGTTGAGGAGGCCCGGCCGGGCGGTGACGTGCAAGGTCACGGAGCCGCGGGAGGTGAACTTGATGGCGTTGCTCAACAGATTGATCAGGATCTGGCGCAGCTTTTGTTTGTCCGTTTCGACCTGTTGCGGGAGATCGCCCTCCAGTTGCAGTTCGAGTTTGATGCCCTTTTTGTCCGAGGCCGTCGACATGATGGCATGGACGGATTGGAGCAGTTCTTTCAGGTCGAAAGGCACGGGAACCAGTTCGGCTTTGCCCTCCTCGATCTTGGAGACCTCGAGGATATCGTTGATGACGCCGAGGAGGTGTTCCCCGCTGCTGGTGATGATGTTGAGGTGTTTGAGGTGGGATTCGTTCAGGCCCGGTTCCGTTTTCATGACCTCGGAGAAGCCGATGATGGAATTGAGCGGGGTCCGCAGTTCGTGGGTCATCTTGGCGAGGAAATCGCTCTTCGCTTGGTTGGCGACGTCCGCGGCGACCCTCGCCTCCTGGAGTTCAAGAGCCTGCCTCGCTTCTTTCTGGCTGAGAAGGAACTGAGCGACGGCGATGCCCAACTGGGCGGCGAGGGAATCGAGGAGACTCAGTTCCTCCCGGGTCCAGGCGCCGGTCGATTGGTCCCGGTCGAGAACGATGATGCCGTTGCATTTCTCCAGATACGCGGTGCGGATGCCCCAGAGGCAGGGCATCTCCTCCTGAGGCGGCGGGGAGACGACGCCGGAAGGGCGCGCCGGGTTGCGGTTCGGGAGGAGATCGACGGCCCCCTCGAACGCGAGAATCCGGCTCACGACCGGATGTTTCCGGGAGAGTTTTTCGAAGTGAAGCGGGGCGAGGTCCGGTGATTCGAACTGGGCGAGGATCTCGAGATCGTCCTGGCCGTCGCTCAAGGCGGCGAGGAAGCAACGCCGGATCTTGAAGTGCTCTCCGAGGCGGCGGAGGGCGGACTGGAAGACGTGGGTGCTGTCGAGGCTGCGGCGGAATTCCGCACTGGTCCGCTCGAGCAACATGGCGTGCTGCACCTGGCGGGCCAAGGCCGCCTCGGCCCGGTTCCTTTCGTTTTCCAGATGTTCCCGTTGGATCCGTTCCCGGGTTTCGCGGATCCGGAAGTAGACGTAGGCGGTCGTGTAGATCGCGGCGAGGATGAGCAGGATGAAAGTGGTGACCGCCCATTTGGTGCGGTGCCAGGGAGGATCGATCCGGATCCGGAGGGGGTAGGAAAGTTCCTGCCAGTGCTGGCTGTCCCTTGAAGCGCGCACGTTGAAGGAGTACTGGCCCGGGGCGAGGCTCCGGTAGAGGGCGATGCGATCTTCCCGGGCTTTTTGCCAGGATTCATCGAACCCGGTCATCCGGTATTCGAACTGATACTGATCCAGGCTGGCGTAGTCCAGCGTGCCGAAGTGCAGGCCGAGGCGCATTTTGCGGTCGAAGGGCATCCGCAGGGGAAGGTTGCCCATCGCCGGCAATGGCCTGGGCAGAATGCCCTCCGGAGAAGGGGTCACCATTTCTTCCTCGAGTTCCAACCCGGTGAGCAACGGGCGCGCCGGTTCGGGGAAGCCCGGGAGGCGCCGCGGATCGATCCGGTCAAACCCGTCCGGCCCCCCGAAGAGGAGGGTGCCGTCGTAAAGTTTGAGGGCGGCTCCGGAGTGGAAACGGGTGGCTTGGACCCCGTCCCGGAGGGAGAGCTGGCGGAAAAGTTTGTCCTTGGGTTGGAGGATGGCCAGTCCATCCCGGGTGGAGAGCCAGACGTTGCCCGGGTTGTCTACGAGAATGGCGTGGATCTCGTGCGCCGTGCGGCCCGGCATGGCTTCGTGGAACGGCGTCATGGTGCCGGATTCCGCATCATGAAGCGTCAGGCCGCCTCCCAGGGTTCCGACCCAAAGCGTTCCCTCCGGACTGACGGCGAGGGCCGTGACGTGTTCCTGCGGAAGTTTCTGCCGGGCGCCCGGAAGATCCAGATAATGAATCAGACGGTTTTCCAACGGGTCCAACCGCCAAAGACCGCTCGAGCAACCCGCCCAAATCCGTCCTGCGGGATCCTCGGCCAATTGGTTGACGAAGCGCGGCCCGTTTTCCGGCCCGTCCACCGGGATGAAGCGCTGGCCCTCCTCATCGAACCGCACCAGACCGACCCCGTCCAAACTGATCCAGAGCGTGCCCCTCCGGTCTTCGAGGAAGGCGGCGACCGTGTCCCCCGGGAGGCTGCCCGTTGTGCGGGCGTCTTGGACAAACCGTTTGAATTTGCCTTCACCAAAGTCCATCCGGGCCAGACCGGCCCCGCGCGTCCCCACCCAGACCCTTCCCTCACGGTCCTCGTGCACGCAGAGGAGGTGGGCGTCCGGGAGGCTCCCCGGCTCCCCGGGACGATGCGTCCAGGACTCGAAGACTTCCGCCCGGGGATCGAAACGATTCAACCCGTTCTCCGTGGCGAGCCAGACCTGCCCGCCGCTTCCCTCACTCATTCCATGGACCGCGTCGTTGCTCAGGGCGCACGAACCCCGCTCGGCCGCCCGGTGGTGGGGGAACCGGAAGAGATCGAGCCGGTGGTGGCTCACTTCCCCCTCGTCCGTCCCAATCCAGAGCGTCTTGCGCCGGTCTTCGAAAATCGTGGTCACCATGCCGCGGCCCGGACTCTCCCCGGAATCGCCGTCGTGCCCGTAGGTGAACCAGGTCTCGCTCCCCGGGTCGAACCGGGAAATCCCCGCCGGGGTCCCCACCCAGAGAAGGTTTCCGCTGTCCGCATCCAAGGACAGAACATCACGGCCGGGCATGCCGGTGCTGTTGCGGGGCAGATATTGGCGGACGGCACGACCGGTCCCGTCACAACGGAAGAGACCCTCTCCACGGGTGCCCACCCAAAGCAGTTTCTCCCCGGTTCCGGGATCGGTGCCCGGGCAGATGGAGGTCACGTCGGCATGGCGCCGCCAGGCATCCTGCCACCGCCCGTCCGGCAGAAGGCCGAAGAGCCCGCTGCCCCGGGTGCCGACCCAGAGCGTGGCCATGGAGCCGGGCGCATGGGCCAGATCCTGAATGATCTCCCGGTTCAGCGGATCCACCCGGACTTGGGACAAGGTCCCGGAACGCACCTCGAGCCGGCACAGTCCCGATTCCATCCCGATCCACAGGGAGTCCGCTCCCTCCTGCAACAGGGCGGTGACCGCTCCCGAAGGAATCGAGAGGGGCCGGGCCGGATCATGCCGGAAAACGACCGAGGGTCCGGAGGAGAGGGAATGCAGCACCAGGCCCGCGTCCGTCCCGATCCAGTAGCCGTTCCCGTCCGCGGTCTCGGCGAAGGCCCGGATCGACCGATGCGAGGCGTCCGGCCAGATCTGCCTTACATCCAGAACCGGGCGCACCGCAAAGCCGTCGAAGCGGGCCAGACCGTAGCGCTGGGCAAAGACAATGCGGCCCTGGCGGTCCTGCAGGATCCGCACCAGCGGCCCTTGCGCCAGCCCCTGCCGGGCAGTGAGATGGGTGAAGGCGATGCGCGGCGGCTCTCCTTCCGCCCCGGCAAGAGGCTCCGCCAGAGACGCGGCCACGGCGGAGGCCACGAGGAGGACCCGGGCGGGGATTGAAAAGGCGGCGGACCTTTGGCGAAACATGGAAGGGACTGGGAAGCGAAGCGAAATACGACCTAAGGGTTCTAAAGTATGGTGATTACGGAAAAGGATGAAAATAAAGTTGTGGTATTTATATACATGAAATACAGTAATGCAATAAAACTCATTAAATTATTAACTTTTTTTGAGTAACCCGATGCATCCTGGCCACCAAACAGCTCCATTCCGGCGTTCCGGCACCCGGGGCCTTTGGGACTCGAAATGCCTCCCGCTCCACGCTGAGTCCGCCGTGAACGTCCCTTCTTCCGCCGATCTCTCCAAGATCTCCCGCCGGTCCCCGGTGGATTCATGGGGGCGTGCGCTACGGGAACGGTCTCTCGCCAGCTTTTCCTTGGAGGAAATCCTGGTGATGGTGGCGGTCACCGGGATCATGGTGACGATCGGGATGCCGGCGATCAACGGCGTGCGCGAAGGCGCGGCCCAATCTGCGGCGAAGCGCAACGCGCAGACCATCGCCATGATTTCTTCCTCCCTGGCTGCCGCGGGAGAGGAGCATGTGCTTCCGGATTCTCTCGGAGGGGCCGAGGCCACCGTGATGTTGTTACGGGAAGGCGTGGAGGTGACCCAGGGATCGTTCAGCGGCCAGATCTTCAGCACCGGCCAGATGAGCGACAAGGAAATTGAATACGCCGTGAAACACCTGCGGGTGGTTTACGACGCCGATCAGGTCCGGCTGGCCTATTAGCCAACATCTTGAGAACCGAAGGTGTTTTATCATGAAAGCAAACTTCTACAGAACCCTGCTCGCGGCCGCCTTGCTATGGTGGTCAGCTGGGGCGGATCTGGAGGCCAAAGTTAAGAACGATGAGGCTTCCGCCCAGTTTCTGGCCCAAAAGATCGCCGAGAGTGCCGGGGGCACGCCCGCGCAATACATGAGTTATGCGAGAAAACTGGCCCGCACGCTGAACAAGTTTGGCGCTGTCAAGCAACGCAAAATCATCAAGGGACCTCTGCCGGGAGGGGATGACGATGACGATGACGATGACGATGACGATGACGACGGCATGAACGGGAACGGGAACGGGAACGGGAACTAAATGGTCCGTTGGGTAGGCCGTTCAGTGGGGCCACTGGTCCCCGGAAGGCTCCGGGTTGAGCGTTTCGAGGGTGGCGGTGAATTCCTCGCAGAGTTGAATCATCCGGTTGAGCCCTTGTTCCTCCTCTGGTCTTGCGGAGTCGAGATCCAGGAGAATGAGGTCGCAGAAGCCGCGGATGATGCCGATGTGGTTGCGCAGGTCATGGCGGACGCCGCGTGACTGCAGTGTCGCCCAGCCCTCCGGATGGGACCGGAACTCTTCAAAGGCGGCGGTCATCTTTTGGCTGGTGTCCGTGATGTAGCGGACGTGTTCGGGACCGAGCCCGGCGGATTCCGGGGAAAGGCTGGCGCCCAGGTCTTGCAGTTCGCGGGCGATCGCGTCCAAACGGGCGGCGGCCGGGGAGGGAGGGTCGTTGGGAGAAGCCATGGTCTGGAGGGGGGAGGAAAGGGGAAACGGAGATCCCCACAAGCCTATGGAAACGCTTCCGGGCAGGGCGTCAAGCCGAAGCGGAATTTCCCGGCGCGTTCCGGGGAAAATCGGTCGACGCCGCCGGGTTCACGGAGATGGTGCGGGTGGCGGATGGAGATCTTTGCATATCGTTTGCGCGCGGCGGGAGAGCTGAATCCGCTGGTGGCGCGGAGGGAATTCCGCGGGGCACTGCTCCGGGTGGAGGGCGGCCACGGTTGTCTGCATCCCTGGCCGGAACTGGGGGATGCGACGCTGGAAGAGGAGCTGGAAGAGTTGCGGCGTGGCGGGGCGGGACCGTTGGGGCGGAGAACCCTGGCCTGTTGTCGGGAGGATGGGGCGGCGCGCCGGGCGGGGCGTTCCCTCTGGACCGGATTGGTGGTTCCGGAGAGTCATTTCACCTTCGGCCCGTCGGGCGGGGTGCCGGAGGGCTTTCGCGCGGTAAAGATCAAGGGTGGGAGGGATCTGGAGAGCCTGCGGGAACGCTTGGGGGGGATCCCGGGGGGGATCCGGATCCGGTTGGATTGCAACGGGGTGCTGGGGGATGCGGCGGGCTTCTTCCGGTTCTGGCAGGCGCTGGAGCCTTGGTGGGAGCGGATCGAATTCGTCGAGGATCCCTTTCCTTACGAGGAAGCGGCATGGTGCGAGGTGGAGCGGCGGAGCGGCTGCCGGTTGGCCTTGGACCGGTGGATGGGGACGGCGCCGGAGGAGCGGATCCGGGTGATCAAGCCCGCCTTGCAGGAGGATTGGAAGGGAGCCGGGAGCCTGGTGTTCACCTCAAGCATGGAACATCCGCTGGGGCAGTTGTATGCCGCCTGGTGCGCGGCGCGGGAAGCGGAGGAGCGGCCGGAGCGGGTGCTGCTTTGCGGGTTGGTGACCCATCATCTCTTCGCGGCCAACGGGGACCCGTTCCTCGAGGGGCTCGGACCGCCCCGTCCCCGCTTGCAGCCACCTCCGGGGACCGGGCTCGGTTGGGATGATCTGTTGGAGTCGTTGCCATGGAAGCCGCTCGTCTGAACGACGCCTATTGGGAGGATCCGGTGCCGGATCTCCGGCTCAACCCGGGGGCGCCCCATCCCGGTCCGGGCCTTGAGGCGTTCCTTGCGGCGGATCCCCGGTTTCGGGGGCGGATTCTCTTTGCGACCTCCGGCTCGAGTGCCCGGCCCAAGGTGGTTTGCCTGTCCAAGGCGGCGGTTTTGACGGCGGCGGTCTGGGCCAACCGCCACCTGGAGTGCGGGCGGGAGGACCGCTGGTTGTTGGCCTTGCCCCTGTTTCATGTGGGGGGAGTCGGTTTGGTGGCCCGGGCCCGTCTGGCCGGGGGCGGCTTGGAAGTCCTGGAGGGGCGCTGGGATCCCGAACGCTTTGCGGAGGTGTCGCGGCGTTCCAGGGCGACCGTGACGTCGCTGGTGCCGACGCAACTGCACGATCTGGTGCTCCGGGGGATTCCGGCCCCGGCGGCTTTGCGGATGGTGGTGATCGGCGGCGCGCGTCTTGAGCCGGGGTTGCGGGCGGACGCGGTGGGTCTGGGGTGGCCGGTCCGGGAGAGTTATGGCATGACGGAAACCGCGGCCCAGGTGGCCACCCAGCTTTCCCCCGGGGATCCCGCGGGTTGGTTGACGGTGATTCCCGGTTGGCACGTCCGGCTGGAGGAGGACCGGATCCGGCTCAAAGGGGAGCCGTTGCTGGAAGGTTATCTCGAGTTCGCGGGGGACGGGTGCGGCTGGAGATGGCGGGAGGCCCGGGACGCGGACGGCTGGTTTTCCACGGGAGACCTCGGTGAAATCGATGGGTCGGGGCGGCTCCGGGTCCGCGGGAGGGCCGGGCGGGTGGTCAAGATTCTGGGGGAACTGGTGGAGCTGGACCGCTTGGATCTGCGGCTGGCGGAGCTGGCGCCGGGGGGCGGGAGCGTCTTGGAAGCGGTGGAAGATCCGCGGGCGGGCTGGCGGCTCGTTTTGGTCACGGAGCGCTCCCGGGCGGAGGGAGAGGCCTTGGCCGCGGAATTCAACGAGCGGGTGGCCGGTTTCGAACGAATCGGGGAGGTGCGGACCGTGGAGCGCTTGCGCCGGGGGCCGATGGGCAAGCGGCTGCCTCAGTTTCCGCCGGATTCCAAGGATTGACCGAGGGAATCCCACGACAAAAGCCCGCTTTCGATCCGGGGCAGGAGGTCGGATACGGCGGGGCGCAACGGGGCCAGCGGACCGTCGGGAGCGGCGGCGATGAGGAGGGCGGCGGCTTCGCGTTGGCCCGGTTCGGGGTTTGCGAGAACCCGGGCGACGTCCGCGGCGAGAGACGGCAGGTTCTGATGTTGGCAGGAGCGCCAGAGTTCCGGCGTCACCGGCCGGTTGGCGGACCAGCGCTCATGGGCGAGATCCACGAGGGATTGGGCCAAGGCCGGATTGGCGCGCCGGTCGAGGCCCCGGATCCGGTGAAGGGGGCGGCGGATGAAGATGGCCTTGAGAATCATCTGGTTCCAACCTTCTTCATCGAAGTGCGCCGCCGGGAAGGGATTGTGCAAGGCGATGGCATCGAAGACATCGACGATGTTGGTGCGGAGCCCTTCCCGCGCCGCGGGCACCAGCGCGGCGGCCCGGTCTGCCGGGAACAGGGGCAGGGCGGCGAAGAGCGCCACCGACTCCCGCATGTCCGCGGTATCGAGCAGGGCGTGGAAAGTCGGGAGAAAGGCGTCGGGATGGCGTTCCACCAGGGAGAGAAGCAGGACGGTGCGGGCCGCTTGATCCATCGTCCAGCTGCGGGGGCCGAAATCCGGGGCGGAGGGGAGATGAAGGGAGTCGTCCGGCACCGGGGTTTTGGGAAAACGGCGGGAGGCGCCGCTGAACGCATAGTAAAACGGGCGGGGGGCAAAAGACGCCTCCTGCGCGGTGAGGAAGCGGTCCAACCACTCCACGGCTTCAACCGGGGCGAACCCGTTCAGGCGCTGGCGGAGGTCGGTGAAAGGGGAATCCATGGCCCCAGAATAGAGACGGGCGGCCCCGGCGCAAGGGGGGAACCGCATGGGATTCCGCGATGACTTTCGTATTTACAGGTCCACCGGTTCCTGACAACATGCGGATTGGTTTGGGAAATCCCAGACCGACAAATCCACAAGAAAGACAACACCATGGGCGATAAATCTCCCAAAGCGAACCAAAAGGCGAAAACCCAGAAGCAAGCCAAAGCCGGGGCTCCGGCCAAGGCCAAGGCAAAAACCGAGGCTGCGGAAGCCAAACCGGCCGCCGCCGCCAAGCCTGCTGCGAAGAAGAAGTAAGTCCCGGTCAGGGACTTGCGTCGATCGGGCGGGGATCGTTCACCCCGGGATTCCCCGGGTTTGACGAGCGTCGCCTCCGGCGGGATGGTCGCTCCGGGCGGTTTTGACTTCGGCCGCCCGGTCCGAACCATCCCGTCTTTTCATTTTGCCAGAAACCAACCCGATCCCTTCATTGCGCACTTGGGCGGAGATCGACCTCGCGGCCCTCCGCCGGAATCTCGGCGTGGTCCGTCGGGCCATCGGTCCAGGGCGTGAGATCATGGCGGTGGTGAAGGCGGACGCCTACGGCCATGGCCTCGCCAACGTCGCCGGGGCCCTGTCCGGTCTCGTTTCCAGTTTCGGGGTGGCCAATCCCGGCGAAGCCCGGGTGGTGGCCGGACAGGCCCCGGGCGATATCTTCCTCCTCGGTCCCGTTCTGCCGCAGGAACGGGATTCGCTCGCTTCGCCCCGTCTCGTGGTGGCCATTTCGACGCTGGCGGAGGCGGAAGCGCTCAACGCCCTCGGCTTTCCGGTCAGGGCGCATCTCTGCGTGGACACCGGCATGGGGCGGATGGGCTGCCTGCCGGAAGAGGCGCGGGCCCTGGGGTTGGCGGTTTCCGCGATGCCGAACCTCCGCCTGGAAGGGGTTTGCACGCACTTCCCCTCGGCGGACGAGGACGCCGGATTCACCCGGCACCAGATCGCCGGACTGCGCGGGGTTCTCGAGGGCCTGCCGCCGGCTGCGGGCGCGGTGCACTTGTCGAACAGCGCGGGCATTCTGGAGTATATGGAAGATCAACCCTTCGCAAGCTTGGTGCGACCGGGGTTGATGCTCTACGGGCTCTGTCCGACCGGGGCGCATCAAGGGGAGTTGGAGCCGGTCTTGAGTTTGCGATCCCGGTTGACGTTGGTGAGGCTGCTGCCGGCCGGGCACGGGGTCAGCTACGGGGGAACCCATGTCACGAACCGCCCGACCTTGGTCGCCACGGTGGGGATCGGGTATGCGGACGGTTACCCGAGGCAGGTTTCCAACCGGGGCGCGCAGGTGCTCCTGCAGGGACGGCGATGCCCGGTTCTGGGCCGGGTGACGATGGATCAGATCATGGTCGATGTTTCGGATCTTCCGGTGCGTCCGGAGCCGGGAGACGTGGTGACGTTGATCGGCCGGGAAGGGGGCGAACGGATTCTGGCCTCCGAGGTCGCGGACTGGGCGGGGACGATTTCCTGGGAGATCCTCACCGGCCTGACCTCCCGGGTGGCGCGGGTTTGCCGGGAGGGATGAGGCTCTGCGGCGGAGGTCAGGGAACGAATTCGATGCGGAAGCCGCTCTGGCGCCACTTTTCCCTGACATCGGCGGCCAGCGCGGGAAAATCGCGTTCGCGGAGGAGGTGGGTGGCGGCGGCTTGGCGGGGGTCGGTGCCGGCCTGGAGATCCCGGAGGTAAGCACCCACGGATTCGCCGGTTCCGGAGCCGTCCAGATGGAGGAAGTAAGTCATGAGGACGTTGGCGGAATGGTAGTTTCTGGCGGCGCCCCCGTCCTGAAGGGAGGAAGCCCATTCCTCGCGGGAAATCGTCATCAATTTTTCCACCGGGAGCATCTGGAACTGGTTGACGGGTTGGTTTTGCATCACCGCCTTTTCGACATTTCCGGTCATGTTGCTGAAGCGCATGGTCCCCTTGCTGTAGGGGGCGGACTGCATGTATTCGGCGATTCCCTCCGAGAACCAGATGGGGGCGCCGTAGATGCCCCACATCACCGCCACCTGATGGGTGATCTCATGAACGAGGGTCCCGCTGTCCTTGCCGGGATCGATGATGAACCGGTTGCCCACTTGCTCAACCCCCAGACTGGTCAGCGGAACGCTGATGGAGCCGGAGACGAACTCGCGTCCCCGGCTGACGGAACTGAACATGCCGCCGCTCCCCGGCAGACCGCCCGCCGCGAGATAGGCCTCACGGGTGGCGAAAAGTTTGGTCAGGAAATGGCCGCCCTCCTGCGGCGGCATTGGATTGAACCCGACCGGCAGCGCCTTGACGCCCTCATAGGTGGCCTCAAACATCCGGGCGAATTCCCGGACCACGCTGTTGGAGAGCCGCGTCGGGGAACGGAATTCAAAGTGCGGGCTGAAGTAGCTGAACTCCCCTTCGTTTTCCTTCTCCTCGATCGCGAGGTCTCCGGCCACTTCCACCTTGTCCGGCCACGGGACCAGTTTCTGCGGAGCCTGACCGCGCCAAGCCTTCAGAAAGGCCTGGTCCTCCGCGCTGAGCCGCGAGACGGGCAGCTTGAACAGCCCCGACGCTGTTTTGAGGGCCACCGTGTTGGCATCGGCATCCACGAGCACGGCCTCGAGCTTTTTGCCGTCGCTGCTTGTCCAGATGCGGGACGCACCGGGAGATTGTGCCGCCGCGCCCGCGATGAGGAGGGCGGTGAGAACAAGGGCAGGGGCGAGGGCGGAGGGAAGGGGAAACGAAGTCATGGCAGGACGGGATCCGGGGTGTATCCGTAGCCAATTCCATGGAGATTGACAAGCACTTGCGGGAGAGATTCGGGCACGATGCCTTCCGGCCGGGCCAGCGCCGGATCGTCGAGATCCTGCTGGAGGGCCGCTCCGCCCTGGCGGTGTTCCCCACCGGAGGAGGGAAATCCCTCTGTTACCAGTTGCCCGCCCTCCTGCTGGAAGGGCTCACCGTGGTGGTTTCCCCGCTGATCGCGCTGATGAAGGACCAGGTCGAGGCCCTGGAGGCGCGGGGGATCCCCGCCGCGCGGTTGGACTCCAGTCTCGCTGCCGACGAGGTCCGCTCCCTTTTCGACCGGATCGAATCCGGGGATCTGAGGATCCTTTACATGGCTCCGGAGCGGTTCGCCAACGGGGCGGCCTGGGAGCGGCTGCGCCGGGTGCGCATCTCCTTGCTGGCGATCGACGAGGCGCACTGCATTTCCTCATGGGGCCACAATTTCCGGCCGGATTACCTGAAGCTGGGAACGGTGGCCCGTGAACTCGGCGTGGAGCGCGTGCTCGCCCTGACCGCGACCGCCACTCCGGAGGTTTCGGCGGAAATCCGGGACCGCTTCGGCATCCTCGGGAGCGATCACGTGCAAACCGGGTTTCACCGTCCGAACCTCCGCTTCGCCGTGACCCCCTGTCCGGCCGCGGCGCGGGAGGGACTGCTCGTGGACCGGCTCCGCCAATCCGCCGCCGCTCCGGGATCGACGATCATCTACGTCACGCAGCAACAGACGGCGGAAGCACTCGCGGGCAAGTTGCGTTCCGCCGGACTTTCGGCCAGGGCCTATCACGCCGGGTTGCCGGACGATTGCCGGTCCGAAGTGCAGCAGGCTTTCATGGAGGGCCGGGTGCCGGTCATGGTGGCTACCATTGCCTTCGGGATGGGCATCGACAAATCCGACGTGCGGGCCATCTACCATTTCAACCTCCCGAAATCCCTCGAGGCCTATCTCCAGGAAAGTGGACGGGCGGGCCGGGACGGAGCAGCCGCTTCCTGCGAGATTCTGGCTTGCGCGGACGATCGCGTTGTCTTGGAAAACTTCGTTTACGGCGACACTCCCTCGCCCCGGGCGGTGCGGGCGCTGGTCGAGCATCTTTTGTTGCAGGGGGAACGGTTTTCCGTCTCGCGCCATGACTTGTCGGTGACCACCGACATCCGGCCCCTGGTCATCGCCACGGCGCTGACGCAACTGGAACTGGAAGGCGTCCTGATCCCCGGAGGATCGTTCCACGCGGCTTATCGGGTTCGTCCGGAACGACCGCTGGCCCGGATGTTGGCGGGGTTCGAGCCGGACGAACGGCATCTGTTGGAACGGATGTTCGCGGCGGGCAAGACGGGCCGGAAGTGGATCACCATGGACATCGTGGCGATGAGTGAATCCCTCGGGGTGGAGGAAGAACGGCTCCGGGAGGCGCTGCAGAATTTGGAGGCGCTTGGGGAGGTGGTGCTGGAACCTTCGGGGGTGCGGCAAGGGTATCGGCTCGCGCCGGATCCTCCGAAGGCCGGCGCTTTGGCGGAACGGTTGACCCGGTGTTTCGAAGAGCGTGAGCAGGCCGAACTCAGGCGGATGGATCAGGTGATCGCCTACTGCGAGTCCCCGCTCTGTCTGGCCAGGGAGCTGTCCCGGCATTTCGGGGATGACCCGGGGGCGGACTGCGGGTCATGTTCCAATTGCCTCGGGGAGAGGGAGAACCGTGCCCTGCCAGCCGCGCCGGAAAGCAGTCTGGGACCGGCCGACCTCGAAATCATCCGCGGCGTCATGGCGGAGAAGCATCCCGCGCTGCGCCAACCGCGTCAGCTGGCCCGCTTTCTCTGCGGATTGGGCAGTCCGGCGGCGAGCCGCGCGCGCCTCTGGAACCACGACGCCTTTGGCGCTCTGGAACATCTTCGGTTCCCCCGGGTGCTCGAGCAGTTGGATACGATGCTGGTCTGAGCTCCTCAGGGGGCTTCAGTGCCGTGCAGGGCGTCTTCGAGAGCGTGCCAAGCCAACGTGGCGCACTTGATCCGGGCGGGGAATTTGCGGACGCCGGCCAGGGCGGCGATCTCACCGTTTTCCGCGAGATCGATGCGGGGCTCCTCCGCCTTGGTCAGCATTTCATAAATCTCGCGAGCCTTGGCGTGGGCCTGTTCCGCGGTGAGACCGGCGAGGAGGGTGGTCATGATGGAAGCGGAAGCGCGTGAGATGGCACAGCCTTCCCCGAGGAAGCTCGCCTCGGCGATTTTGCCCTCCTCCTCGCGGACGAAAACGGTCACCTTGTCCCCGCACAACGGGTTGTAACCCTCGGCCCGTCCGGTGCAAGGGTCCAGCTCCCGTTCGTGGCGGGGCCGCTTGCTGTGATCGAGGATGATTTCCTGATAGAGTTGCTCGAGGTATTCGTCCATGGGGGAGGAATCAGCCGAAGTAACGGTGCGCTTTCCAGACGGCCTTGGCAAGCGTTTCCACTTCTTCGAACGTGTTGTAGCAGGCGAACGAGGCCCGCGCGCTGCTTGGGATGCCGAGCCGGGCCAGCAGGGGCTGGGCGCAGTGGTTCCCCGCCCGGATGGCCACGCCCTCGGAGTCGAGAATGGTTCCGATATCGTGCGGGTGGATTCCACCCATAGTGAACGAAACCACCGGGGCCTTGCCGGGAACGGTCCCTTGGATCCGCAAGCCGGGGATGGACTGCAACGCCTCGTGGGCGGCCGCCACCAAAGCGTCTTCATGGGCCCGGAGCACCGCCCAATCCAGCCCGGCGTGGTAGGTGAACGCCGCTCCCAGACCGATGGCACCCGAGATGTTGGGCGTGCCGGCCTCGAACCGGTCCGGTGGCGGACGGAAGGTGGATTCCTCGAAGCTGACCCGCTCGACCATGTCGCCACCGACCTGCCAGGGAGGGAGTCGGTCCAGCAGTTTTCCCCGTCCGTAAAGGACCCCGATGCCGTCCGGGCCGAACATCTTGTGGCCGCTGAACACATAAAAATCACAACCGACCGCGCCGAGATCGACCGGTCCGTGCGGCACCGCCTGGGCACCGTCCACGAGGGTGACAATGCCCCGTTCCCGGGCCATCCGGCAAATTTCCGACACCGGATTGACTGTGCCGAGGACGTTGGAGACGTGGGTGCAGGCGAGGAGACGGGTTTTGTCGGTCAGCAGGGCGGGAAGGGCATCGAGGTCGAGCGCGCCGTCCGGGGTGATGGGCAACACGCGGATCTTCGCTCCCGCCCGCCGTGCAAGGAATTGCCAGGGAACGATGTTGGCGTGATGCTCCATTTCGGTGAGCAGGATTTCATCGCCCGCCTGGATGTGGAGATCTCCCCAGCTGCGCGCCACCAGGTTGATGGCCTCCGTCGTGCCGCGGACGAAGATGAATTCCTCCGGACGGGAGGCGCCCATGGTCTGGCACACCGTGGCCCGGGCCCGGTCATAGGCCTGCGTGGCCTCCGCGCTGAGCAGGTGGACGCCGCGGTGGATGTTGGCGCAGCCGTTCTCCAGAAAGTTCCGGATCGCATCGATCACCACGCGGGGTTTCTGCGAGGTGGCCCCGTTGTCGAGGTAAACCAGCGGCTTGCCGTGGACGCGGCGGTCCAGAATCGGGAAATCGCGTCGGATGTCGGCGGCGTTCAACTTGTAGGGATACGTTCGGCGGAGTCCCGTGGCCGCGCGCTTGCGGCGGATCGGGAGAGAGTGTAGTGGGCCCAGTGATTCCGCGGGCAACCCACAAGCGTCAAGTGAGAATTGGCCTGCATTTCGGAGGTTCGCTCGCCTTGTTGCTGCTGGCGACCCTGCCGTTTTGGGTGACCCCGCTCGATCTGGCAATCCAAGGCGCGGCGTGGCAGGGCGGGGCAGGATGGAGTCTCGGGGAAAAACCGCTCTGGAAGGGGCTCTACCATTTCGGGACGATTCCGGCGCTGCTCGTGACGCTGGCCTCTCTTGTGGCCTTGGCAAGAGGATGGCGGGGCGGCCGGCCGGCCCCATGGAGCAAGGCGGCGGCCTATCTGGTGCTCTGCATGGCGGTGGGACCCGGAATTCTGGTGAATCTGGTGCTCAAGGATCACTGGGGGCGTCCCAGGCCGCGCGATGTGCGGAACTTTGGGGGGGAGTATCCGGCGGAAACGGTCTGGGTCCGGGATCCATCCAGCCCCGGCAAAAGTTTTCCCTGTGGCCATTGCACGATGGGTTTTTACTTCTTTGCGCCGGGCATCCTGCTTTGGCGTCTGGGCCGGCGCCGGATGTCACGGGGCGTTTTCTCGCTCGCTTGGGGCCTCGGAATTCTGTTGGGGGTGGCCCGGATTCTGCAGGGCGGGCATTTTGCCAGCGATGTTCTTTGGGGAGCGGGAATCTGCTGGCTCGTTTCGCTGGGCCTCTACTACGCCCTCGGTCTGGACCGGCGGCTCGAGTGGACTGGTTCCCTTCCCGCTGGGTTGCGCGGGGGACCGTGGCGCGTGGCGGGAGCCGTGGCGGCCCTGATTCTGGTGGCCGGGATCTTGCTCGCCACGCCCTACCGGCGGGAGGAACGCCATGAATTGCGAGGTCGCCCCGGTTCTCCGTTGGAGCTTTCCCTCGTTCTCGAGGGGACCCGGCACCGCATCCGGCTTGGCAGCGCCCCGGCGCAACCGGGGAGCATCGTGGCACGGGGCCAAGGGCACGGCTTGCCGGGAAGCGCCGTGAAGTCGCATTGGACATACCGGGTCGAACCGGGGGGAACCCTCTATTTCCAGTTCAAGCAGCGGATGAGCGGTTGGTTCAGCGAGCTCGACCAGCGGACCGAGGTCGTGGTGCCCGCCTGTCCCGGCGAGGTCCGCCTGCGGGTCTGCTCCGGCGTGGCCGACGTCGATTTCCAGGGGTTGCCCGGCGGGCAGCGATGGAAGCTCACGCTCGGGCCGGGCGCGGTCTGCCGGTGGCGGGACGGTTCCCGGCATGGCGAGCTGGGCCCGGGGGAAAGCCCGGAGTTCACCTGGCCGCCCAGCCCTTCCCCGGCTTCCCGGTGAGACGGGTGTATTCCTGGCGGAGGAAACGATCCGTCATCCCGGCCACGTAATCACAAACGGTTCGTTCGAGGGACTGTCCGGTTCCGTGGGTTTCCAGAAAGTCCTGCATCAGGAGCGGATCATGGAGATACGCGTGAAACACGGTTTCAATCATCTCGCACCCCCTGCGGTTGACTTCGGCGATCGATGGGTGCCGGTAGACGTGGTCAAAGAGGAACGCGCGCAGTTGGGCGTTGCCCTGCTTCAGCTCCGGGCTGTAGGAAACCATGGGCTGGGAATGGCGCCTGACGTCGTCGGCATGGGTCACTCCCGCCTCGTTGAGCCGCCGCAAGGTCTCCCGGACCACATCGGCCACCTGAAAATCGATCAGGGCGCGGATGGTGTAGGTCACGAATTTCCTCGGGTGCAGGGCGAGGGCGGGAAACTGATGGCGCACTTGCTCGGCGCAGCGCCTCCAAACCACGAGGTCCTTCAGCTGATCCACCTCCACAAGACCGTGATCGAACCCATCATCGAGGTCATGCCCGTGGTAGGTGATTTCGTCGGCGATGTTGGCCAGCTGCGCTTCCAGCGAAGGGCGGGGGAATCGTTCCGCCGGGTGCTCTCCGTAAGCAGGGCGATCGAATCCCCGGTGATGTTTCCGCAACCCTTCGAGCACCTCGTGCGTCAGGTTCAGCCCGGGAAACGCCGGGTATTTGATCTCGAGCTTCTCGACGACCCGCAGGCTTTGCAGGTTGTGCTCGAAGCCGCCGTGAGGGCGCATCAGCTCGTCCAGCTTGCTCTCCCCGCTGTGACCGTAGGGTGCATGACCGAGATCATGGGCGAGGGCGATGACCTCCGCGAGATCCTCGTTGACTCCCAGGGCGCAGGCGAGGGAACGACTGACGGAGGCAACCTCGATGGTGTGCGTCAGCCGGGTCCGCAGGTGATCTCCGGTCTCGTTGAGAAACACCTGGGTCTTGTATTCCAGCCGCCGGAAGGCGCGGGAGTGAACGATCCGGGCCCGGTCCCGGTGATAATCGGTGCGGTAGGGGTGCGCCGGTTCCGGATGAACCCGGCCGGCGGAATCCCGGGAGCGCTGGGCGTAGGGCGCAAGGGCCCCGCACTCGAATTGCTCCAATTCGTGACGACTGCGCGTGCGGTGCTCCACCACGGGTTTCATCAAAGGATCGGGTTGCCGGAAAAGTGCCGCAGTGGCCGGGACATGCGATCCATTCTACGTGGTCATGGAAAGAAAAACAGGGCCGGGACCAAGGAAATCAGCGGGATGCCCTCATCGGGTCCATTTGCGGCGGAAATCACCGATGGCGTTCTCCACCTGGCAACGGAGGGCGGCGGTGGAAATCCAACAACCGTCCGCGGCGGCGACGGAGTGCTGCACCGCGAGGTCGTCGCTCGCCACCGTGATGGCGTATTGTCCGGCGTAACGCGAGGCGAGACGGGCCAGGACGGCGTCGGCGGAGCCTTGGGCCGGGGCATAGAGAACCTGAACCCCGGGCGCTTCCGGTTCAGGCTCCGGGTTGGAAGAGGAGGGACCGCTGTCAAAGACCACGACCACCCGGGTGCCGCTGACGTCCTGATAAGTCGTGAGCAGGCGGCAGAATTCCTGTCTGGCCTGGGAGGGAGAGCGCTGGTGGGTCTGCCGGAGATCCTGCCAGGCGAAGATCACGTTGTGCCCGTCCACCAGCAGGACCGGGACGGAACTGGCAGGCATGACGGGCGGCAGGGGACGGAATCAGGCTTCCTCGGCCGGCGACTCCCCGGAAGGTTCCGCAGGCGCTTCGGAAGATTCGGGAGCGATCGTTTCGACGGATTGGCTTTCCGCAACCTCGGCTTCCGCATCGGGCTTGGCCTTCTTCGTGGCGGGCGTTTTCTTCGCCGTGGCGGTCTTTTTGGCGGCGGGAACTTTCTTGGCGACCGGTGCCTTCTTGGCGGAAGCCTTCTTCAACTCGGCATCGCTCTCCTCGGAGGCTGCCGTTTTGGCGGCGGGGGCCTTTTTGGCGACGGCCTGGTTCGTCTTCTCGCGATCTCTGACGCGCTTGAGGTATTCCTTGCGGCGGCGTCTTTTGATGACCTTGTTGTATTGCTGTCCCATGGTGCTGTGTAAACGGGTCGCGCGAGGTCGGCAGGGGAACTCGCGGGGTTGGCATTTAGAACCGTGAATGCCGGGGGATCAAGGAAAAAGACCCGAATGCTTGCGAAGCGGGACGGGACGGAGTTGGGCGGAGAGGGCGCGGCGGGCAAAATTGCGGGTTGGATCGGAAAACCGCTTGCGTTGCGGTGAGAGCGTTGTCTACTTTGGGTTTGTTCCTCTGACACGGTGGAGTAGTGCATGCCTCCACTTTCCGTGGCTAACAACGGCAGCAATTGTTGACCTTTTGACGGCCGGATCGCGGAGTGACGGGGTCAGTCCTGAATTCGGACTCCGCGGTGGTCAGGGGATTTTCCCGATTCATCATCAGACCTCTCCGGGAATCATTTTCCTTCAGCGACATGAATGACTCGCACGCGGCGGAACTGCCGCTCTTCCCCAACACCGACCTCTCCAGGGAGGCTCCCAAGAAGCCGCGTTCCGAGACCGCTTCTGGCAGCGACGCTGAATCCCCCGCTTCGAAGGAGGGGATCAAGCGCACCAGAAGACCCCGGGGCCAGGGACGCCAGCGGGCCTCCGGCCCGACGGAGCCGGCCGACGCTTCCCCGGCCGCCGGTCCCGCCGCCCCTCCGCCTCCCGAAGCGCCGCCAGTGGAACCACCCCGGGAAGGTGCCGCCCAACGGCCTCAGGAACAACCGCCCCGGGATCGTTCCCAGGACGATCGTCCGCGGGACCGCGAGTCTGGGTTCCGACGTCGCAAGGGCAAACGCCGCCGGGACCGGCACCGCGGCGAAGGAGATCGCGAGCCGCGGGAACCACGGGAGCCCCGCGAACCACGGGAGCCCCGCGAATCACGGGATGAGCGCGACCGGGAGTCCGAGCGTCGCCCCGAAGTTCTCACCGGACCGGTGGTCGAGGGAGAGGGCATGCTGGAAATTTCGAGCAAGGGTTTCGGCTTTCTCCGTCAGGCGGACAGCGACTTCCAACAGGCGCCCAGCGACGTCTTCGTGACGCCCGAGGTGGTCCGCGCTTACGGGTTGCGGGACGGGATGTGGCTCAAATGCGCGGCGCGTCAGGGCCACCGCGGACCGCAGCTCACCGAGGTGTTGGAGATTTGCGGCAAGAACCCCGAGGAATGCCGCGACCTGCCCTATTTCGAAGAATTGACCGCCATCAACCCGGACAAACGCCTCGTCATGGAGACGCGCCGGGATCGTTACACTACGAGGGTGATCGATCTCATCGCGCCCATCGGCCGGGGACAGCGGGGGCTTATCGTGGCCCCGCCGCGCACCGGCAAAACCACGCTTCTGCAGCACCTCGCGGAGGCGGTGCACCAAAATCACGAGTCCGTGAAGATCTTCATCCTGTTGGTCGATGAACGGCCGGAGGAAGTCACGGAATTGCGGCGGGCCCTGCCTTACGCCAACGTTCTGGCCAGCAGCAACGACCAGGATGTGAAGAACCACACCCGGATCGCCCAGTTGGCCATCGAACGTTGCAAACGCCTCGTCGAGACCGGGCAACACGTTTTCCTGCTCCTGGATTCCATCACCCGGATGGCGCGTGCCTTCAACAACGCGATCCGGGGAGGCGGAAATCGCGGGACCGCTTCCGGCGGTTTGGCGGTGGGGGCGCTGGAGATCCCCCGCCGGCTCTTTGCCGCCGCCCGGAATACCCGGGAAGGGGGCTCCCTTACCATCATTGGCACGGCGTTGATCGAAACCAACAGCCGGATGGACGACGCCATTTTCCAAGAGTTCAAGGGAACCGGGAACATGGAACTCGTCCTCGATCGCAAGATCGCCGAGCAATACGTCTGGCCCGCGGTCAACATCCACGCGTCCGGCACCCGGCGGGAGGAATTGCTCCTTCCCCCGCATCAACTGGAGAAAATCCATGTGATCCGCCGGGGACTTGCGGGGCACAAACCCGTCGAAGCGATGGAACGGCTCCTGTCCCTGATGGAACGCTTTCCGAGCAACGCCCAGATGCTCATCGAGCTCAAGGCGGGCGCCGCCTGAGCGCAGCGATGCCCTCCGCCGCTCCAGAGCCATCGCCCCGGCCCGGCGTTTTGGTCGCTCCTTCGGGGGATCCTCCGGCTCAGGAGGAAAAGACCAAGGCGAAGGCAGCCGGCCTCGTGGCTTGGATCATGGACGAGGTCATTCCCATCCCCGGCACCGACGTCAAAATCGGCCTGGACCCGCTGCTCGGTGCCTTTTCGGCCGTCGGAGTTCCCGTTGGGGATGCCGTGACGAACAGCGTCTCCGTCGTCGCCTTGGTCGAAGCCCTGCGCCGTGGCCTTCCCTTCGGTGCGATGGTTGCCATCGCGGGGAATATCCTTTTGAACGCCGGGTTCGGCTCCGTGCCCGTGGTGGGCAACATTTTCTCGGTCTTCTTCCGGAGCAATTCGCGCAATCGGGACATCATCAACGGGTATTTGCGTCAGGCGGTCGATCGTGGCGAACCGGCCAGCTGGTGGCGGGTCGTGCCCGTGGTGATGTTTTTGGGAATCTTTGTCGCGGGGGCCCTGCTCGTGAACATGATGCTTTGGGTTTTGTTGCTCAAGTTCCTCGCAGAACACTCCGGAGGCTGGCTGCCGCCGTTAAAACTTCCTTGACGTCAGTTGGGAGCATCGGTTACTCCGGAAATCCTCATGGAAGACGATGTCCGCAAATGCACTCGGGAAGCGGAGCCCAACCTCGAGATTCTCGAGCGTCAGCTCGCGAACTATGCCAATTGTACTGAGCGGTTGGTTGATCGTCGTGCCGAGGCTAATCGTTTCTACGCGGGGATCAATACCGCGATCTTCGGGGCGGCCGGATTTGTGTTGTATGGAGAGGGATTCAAAGCCGGTCCCCAAGAGTATTTGCTTCTGCTGGGACTTCCGCTGAGTGGCATGATTCTGGCGCACGTTTGGTTGTGCGTTCTGGCTTCCCAATCTAAGCGTCTTGACGCGAAGTACAAGATCATTCACGAAATCGAGAAGCACTTGGTGGTGCGACCTTATTTGGATGAGTACAAGGAATGCGAGGGGCTGAAGCATGGTTCTTTCGAGCGCCGGATGCCTCAGCTTTTCATCGTTCTGCACCTGTTCTTCTTCCTATTCCTCATGGTGCAATCCGGTGTGCTGAACCAATGGATGCGGTGGATGGAAGGGAAGCTCGGAGGGAGCTGAAACCGGAAGGCCGGTTTCCACATCGCAGGGAGGAAGTGCCAGATTCAAATCAGACCAACGTGCCGCAGGGCTTCGGGCGGGGGACCTTCGAAGCTGGCGAGCGGGAGGTTGCCGACATAACCGAGGGTTCGGGACCCCTCGGGCGTGGTGTAGTAACCGCCCGCGGTCAGGTCGCGGAAGCGCTTGAAAAAGGCGGCCGCTCTCTTGTGTTCGGGCGCGGGGGGGAGCGTGGCCAAATCGTTGGCGATGGCTTCCTGCTGTCCGGCGGTCAGATCCGCGAAGGGTTTTCCGCAGCGGCGGACCGCATCCTCGTCGAGCCAGGCCAGTCCCTCAAGAAGCAGGGGGCGGTCGGCGG
This sequence comes from Verrucomicrobiota bacterium, assembly GCA_018970725.1. Taxonomy (GTDB): domain Bacteria; phylum Verrucomicrobiota; class Verrucomicrobiia; order Verrucomicrobiales; family DEV007; genus V1-115. The sequence continues at coordinate 17,154 of JAGWVU010000022.1, read as the reverse complement.
CTTGGGCCGGGTAAGGGGAGCTGATCCACTCATCGATGAAGTCCGGCACTCCCAGTGCGGAGGCGGCCGGAGAGGTTTCGTCCGCGGGCAGGATGAGATCGCACAGTGCGCGGGTCGTGCGGCGCTGGGGTTCGCTCAGGGTGAGCGGCCAGACATCTCCGGGTTTGTAGAGCGTGACCATGCTGGGGTCGGGCCCATAGCCCTTGGCGGTGGGAGGCGGGGCCGCGTGAAGGGAGGCCTCCGGTGTGGCCAAGGCGGCGGTGGCCCCGAGCATCCATTGGAGGGAGGCGCGGCGGCTGATGCGGGGAAGCGGGTCGGGCTTGGCCATCAGAGGTTCTGGTGTTTGAGTTCGGAAAGGAGGTGATCGGCCATGCGCCAGGCGAGGGCCATGATGGTGAGCGTCGGGTTTTTGTCGGCGGTGCTGGCAAATGGAGCGCCATCGGCGAAGAAGAGATTCTTCACGTCCCAGGCCTGGCTCCAAGGGTTGGAGACCGAGCTGGCCGGGTCATGCCCCATGATGGCCCCACCGACCTCGTGGATCACGGTGCCGCCTTGGCGGATGGCGTCGCGCGGATCGGGATCCGCCTTGCCGGACACCTTGCCGCCGAGCGCCTCGAGCAGTTCACGGATGTGAGCCTGCTGGTGGCGCACTTGGTTCAGTTCGAAGTCAGACCATTTCCAATGGAACCGCAGGACGGGGATGCCCCACTGGTCCTTGAGCACGGGATCCAACTCAGTGTAACAATCGTCGTTTGGCAGCATGGTGCCCTGGGCCCCGAAGCCGAGTTGCGCGCCATAAAAGCGGCGGGCTTCTTCACGGAGCTTCCTGCCGAACAATACGGTCGCGCTGCCGGCACGGGAATCGATGCCGCTCACCACCTGGAGCGAGGGCATCTGGCGGCCGGTGGTGAATTCGAGGTGGTAACCGCCGGGGAAACCGAACGCGCCCTTCCGGTTTTGGGCGTGGCGCGTCCACGGCACATAGGCATGCGGGCCGGCTCCGTCCTCATTGTGCACCGGCATCCCCTCAAAGGCGGGGATGTGGGCACCCAAGCTGCTGGATACGGAATCCGTGATATATTTCCCAACCTTCCCGCTGGAGTTTGCGAGGCCCTGCGGAAAGAGATTGGAGGTGGAGTTGAGCAACAGGCGGACCGATTCCATGGCGCTGGCCGCCAGCACCACGGCGCGTCCCCTGGCATGCCCCTCGCGTCCGGTGGTTTTGTCAATGAACGTCACCCCGGTGGCTTTTCCGTCCTTGCCGACCGTCACCTCGCGCACCATGGCATTCGGCAGGATGTCGAGGTTTCCGGTTTGCAGGGCGGGGCGGAGGTGCACCGTTTGGGAGTCGTAATTGGCCCGGATGGCGCAGCCGCGGTGGCAATCGGTGGCCCAGAAACAAGGGGCCCGTGTCGCCATGGACTCACGGAGAATCCTCTGGGCCTTCGCATTGCCGGGGTGCAGTTTTTGCGGAATGCCTTCCGCGTCCTGTGGCTGGGTCAGGACCGCCCGATGAATGGAGACGATCCGCGCGCCCGCCCTGGCGCCATGTTTCCTCGCATACAACTCTCCCACCCGGAGTTTCGGGGCGGGCAGCAGGACGCCCGGCGGGGAATCCGGTGAGTTTTCGATTCCCTCGCTGGTGCCGAACACACCGATGAGCATCTCCACCTTGTCATAATAGGGGGCGAGGTCGTCATAACCGATGGGCCAGTCGAACCCGAGGCCCCAGCGGGTGTGCGGTTTGAAATCGAAAGGGCCGTTGCGCAGGGAAATCCGGCCCCAGTGGTTGGTCCGTCCGCCCATCATGCGCTGGCGCCACCACTTGAATTGGCTGCCCGGATCGGCGTTTGCGTTGGTATAGGGTTCGCCCGGGATTTCCCAACCGCTGTGAATGGAACAGTCGTGGAAACCGTATTGTTTGTCAGGCGTGCGCTCTCCCCGGAGGGGCGCCTGGCTCGGCCACTGCAACATCGCCGCCTCGCTTTGCACATCGAAAGAGCGCCCGGCCTCCAGAAGAAGCACTTTCACTCCTTCCATGGTGAGGGTGTAAGCGGTCTGTCCTCCGCCCGCCCCCGAGCCGACGATGACGACATCGTAAGAATCCTGTAAGGTGTCCGGTGTGATGACAGGCATGAGGTGAGGAGGCTTTCGAGCCCGTTGTTAGAAGAACTGAGGATAGTCAAGCCACGCCAAAAAGGTGAAGGATGGCCGCGTGAGGATTGTCCAACGCCGTTAACCCGCCGGGCTGCCGCGCCAACATAGTGTGTTCATGAGAGGAATCCGGGCTCAGGCCTTGAGGGATTCCTCAATCATCCGGATCCAAGGTCCCACGAAATGCCCGCTATCATGATACGTCCGGCCGCTGACCATGTGCCGGTCGATCACGCAGGGCTCGTTCACATAGATGCCACCGCAAATCTCCAAGTCAAACTTGCACTTCGCCACCGTCGCCATTCGCAACCCGTTGACGATCCCCGCCCGGGCCGGGATTTCAACCCCGTGACAAACGCTGGCCATCGGCTTTTGATGTTCCCAAAACCAGCGGGTGATGCGGAGAAGATCTTCATCCTCACGGATATATTCAGGGGCCCGGCCGCCGCTGAAGAAGATCGAGGCATACTCCTCCGGCCGGATGTCCTTGAAGGCGATGTCCGCATCGATCGTATATCCCTCCCATTCCTTGGTGATCGTCCAACCGGGTTTGACCTCGTGCAACACCATCTGGTATTTGCGCTTCTCCGGGGCGGCCACCACCGGTTGAAAACCGGCCTCGATGATTCGGTAGAAGGGGTAGAGGGTATCCACGGTTTCGGTGGCGTCACCCACGACAATGAGAACTTTCGGTTCGGTCATGATGCAATCCTAAATCCTAGCGGCGTTTGAACTTGACGCCAATGCAGCTTTGTCGCACCAAAAGTAAGATTTTTCATCAAAATGGCCGCCGCATGAGCCGCCCCCTCCTTCAGAACGTCCCCAGGGTGGCTCTGCTCATCGAAACCACCCGGACCTACGCCCGCGAGATCCTCGGCGGGGTGAGCCGCTACGTCGCCGCCCACGGGCCGTGGTCCACGTTCATCGAGTTGCGTTCGCTCGACTCCGCGCCGCCTCCCTGGCTCTCGACTTGGGACGGGGATGGACTCATCACCCGCACCTTCACGCGGGAGATGTCCGAACTGATCGACGCCACCGGATTGCCCGCAGTGGAGATTCGTTCGAGCCGGGATCAGGGGCGCCGCCCCTTCATCGGGATGGACAACGCCCGCATCGGTCAAGCCGTGGCGCGGCATTTCCACGAGAGGGGCTACCGGTCATTCGGGGTCTACAGTCTCCGCTCGGAACCGTTCTTCGAGGAAAGGGTGCGGAATTTCATCGGGGCGGTGGAAGGGGCGGGCTGTTCCTGTTCCGAACTTCCGGAGACTTCTTCCGAGCATACGGCCGACTGGGAGGGCAGCCAGCGTCAGTTGAAGGCCTGGCTCGGCGGGTTGCCCAAACCAGTGGCCATCTTCGCCGCCAACGACCAGCTCGGGGTCCGGTTGCTCGACGTTTGCCAGAGGTCGGGCATTGCGGTCCCGGAGGAAGTGGCCGTGGTGGGCGCGGAGAACGAGGAGACGCTCTGTCAGTTCTCGAATCCCCCCTTGACCAGCGTGCAGTTCGATGGAGAAGGTGTCGGTTATGCGGCGGCCGCCTTGCTGGATCGGCTCATGCGCGGTGGGGAAGCGCCGGATCGGCCGGTCTTGATCGCGCCCAAGGGCATCGTGATCCGGCGTTCCTCGGATGAATTCGTGATCAACGACGCGCTCGTCGCCACCGCCGCGCGGATCATCCGGGAGGAAGCCGCCGACGGTCTGGGCGTGGCGGACCTCTGTCGGCGCCTGCACGTTTCCCGCACCACGCTGGACCGGCGCATGAAGGCCGCGCTGCAGCGGAGTCCGAAGGAGGAGATCAACCGGGTCCGCTTTCGCGAGGTCGAGCGACTGCTCCGGGAAACCGATCTGACGATCGAGGGGATCGCCGCGCAGACCGGGTTCATCCACAGTCATTATCTCCAGGCGGCCTTCAAGCTCAGCCATGGCTGCACGCCGGGCGCCTGGCGCCGTCAAGCCGGAGGGCGGAGCCGCTGAGGCCGCATCCGGGAACGGATCGCATCGGGAAAGGCGGTTCAGGCGATGATCGGATGGATCACGGAGCCGAAGTCCTGCTCGAGCCGTTTGTGGCCGGGGACCTCCAGATGATGGGCGTGCAACCCCATCTGGTGCAGCAGGGTGGCGTGGATGTCGGTCACGTAGTGCGGATGCTCGACCGCATGGAAGCCGAGTTCATCGGTGCTGCCGTGGGTGATCCCGCCCTTGATGCCGCCCCCGGCCATCCAGACGCTGAAACCGTAGGGATGATGATCGCGACCGTCGGCTCCCTGGGAACCCGGGGTGCGCCCGAATTCCGTCCCGAAAACCACGAGGGTCTCGTCCAGCAAACCGCGGCGTTTCAGGTCCTTGAGGAGTCCGGAGATGGGGCGATCGACCTGCATCGCGAGTTGGGCGTGGGTCGATTTGATCCTGGAATGGCTGTCCCAGGCACCGGCCGCACCGTCCCCATGCATGATCTGGATGAAGCGGACGCCCTGCTCGACGAACCGTCGCGCCGCCAGCAACTGTTCGGCGAACGGCCGGGTCGCTGCTTGGTCGAACCCGTAGAGCGCTTTGGTCGCCTCCGTCTCCCGGCTGAAATCGATGACGCCCGGCACCGCCGTCTGCATCCGGTAGGCCAGTTCATAACTCTTGATGCGGGCTTCAAGGGCGCTGTCGCCGGGATGGTGCGCCCGGTTCAACCGGTTCAGCCGATTCATCAGGGCGAACCCGAGCCGCTGTTCCTCCGCCGGGAATTCCCGCTCCGGCGACGCGTAGTCGAGCGGATTCTTCGGGTCGATCTTCAGCTTCACCGCGTCGTAGGCCGGTCCCAGATAATGCCCGTCCCGGGTATCGAAAAACCGCGGACCAATGTTGATGAATTGCGGGAGGTTCTCGTTCAGCGTGCCCAGGCCGTAGTTTACCCAAGCCCCGATCGTCGGCACCCGCGGATCCAACATGTGGCGACCCGAATGAAACTGGACCTGCGCCCCATGGTTGTCGTCCGTCGTCCACATGGAACGGATCACCGCGATGTCGTCGATGCAGGAACCGATGTGCGGAAACCAGTCGCTGACGGCGATCCCGCTCTCCCCATGTTGGCGAAACCCGACCTGCAGGGGATAGATCTTGTGGCGCTGCTGACCGTTGGCGTCGTTCACCACCACCACCCGCACCTTCTTCCGTTTCTCCGGGTCCAGCACGGACGCGTGGGGCGTCTCGGAGATCGATTTTCCCCCGTAAAGGTTGAGCGCGGGTTTCGGATCGAAACTTTCCAGGTGGCTCACCCCGCCCCGCATGAAGAGCCAGATCACGCTCTTCGCTTTGGGGGCGAACGTGGGGTTTCCTCCGGGCACCGCCGCCCCCCGGCTCTCCCGAAGCAACATCGATCCGAGCGCCAGCCCGCCAAATCCCCATCCGGCGCGGTGCAAGAGATGGCGGCGTGTCAGGAAAGCGTGAGAGTCCGGATCCATGGGCCGTCAGCGGATGGTGATGAAATCGTTATGATTGAGGACCGCATGCACCAACCGTGCGCGGATCCTCGTTTCCGGGGACGGGGCGCGGCGCACCGTGTCGAGGGCGGCGAGTTCCTCCGTGAACGCCTCGCAGGCGGCGCGCTCCTCTTCGTCCGGGTCCCTGCCGAGGAGAAGCCGGAACGCGTCCCGGACGAAGGTCGTCCGGCTCGATCCGGGCCATAGCAACGCGATTCTCTCCGCCATGTCCAGGGAGAGCGCGCTGTTGGCCATGGCCAGCGCATGTTGCGGCACGATGCTCTCGCTCCGGCGATAACATTGGAGGATGTCCGCGTTGTCGAAGATCGAGAGCAACCGGTCCTCCTCGTCCCGCGAATGCACGAAGTAAAGGCTCCGGCGCCGGGATGGTTCCTTGAGAGGAAGCGCCGGTCCCCCGACTTTCGGGTCCAGCTCGCCGGCCAGACCGAGCAGGCTGTCGCGCACCACCTGGGATTCCATGCGCCGCGGAAAGGCCCGCCAGTAGAACCGGTTGGCCGGATCCTGCGCCACCGTCCCGGCGTCGGCCCCGGCGCTGGCGGAGGAGCGCCGGTAGGCCGCCGAGTTCACGATGAGCCGGTGCAAGTGCCGGAAACTCCACCCAGATTCGATGAACTCCACCGCCAGCCAGTCCAGCAGGTCCTGATGTTCCGGCCGGGCCGCCTGACGCCCGAAATCGAAGACCGTCTCCACCAAGGGCTCCCCGAAGTGGCGCATCCAAACCTGATTGACCGCGACCCGCGCCGTCAACGGATTGTCGCGTGAGGTGATCCAACGGGCCAGCATGAGGCGTCGCCCGGTGCTGGTGGACGGATAGGTGGCCGGGTAGCTGTGGTCGTTGTGCTCCGGCGTTTCCAAGGCCTTTTTCGAGCCGCGCAACGGCGTGTAGACGGCGTCGTCCGCCTGCAGCTTCTTCTCGCAGGCGGCCAGCGCCGTCCGGGCGGCCCCGAGTTTCCTCGCGTCTCCCGCCTTCTCTTGGGTCAGGACCTCCAGCTTGGCCTGGGCATGGCGCATCTCCCTTTCCTTGCGCGCCGCCGTTTTCGCCAAAGCGGGGTCGGGAGCGTCCAGCGCCGCGCGGTCCGCCGCAATGACCGCTTCGAGATGCGCCAGCTCCGCCCGGGCGCTCGCAACCCGGGCCTCCAGCCAGGCCATCGGTTTCGCCGGATCCGTTCGGTTGGCGGAAGCGGCCGCCTCCCATTCGCGCAGGGCCTCTGCCATCTTGGCCCGGGCGGCAGCGATGCGGTCCCTTGGCACATGTTCCCGGGAAGCCGGCGCCCATTCCCCGGGTGGCAGCGCCACCGGCACGATGGGCGGAGCGAATGCAGCGAAAATCGCGGGCACGGCGGGAGCGATGGGCACGCTCTTGTCCGGATTGGCCGGGTCTCCGCGGAGGTGGAGATAAGTCGGGGCCTCGGGATGGTTGTCGAACGCCCGGGGGATTCCATCCTTTTCAAAATCGGTCACGCCCGGGACCGGATCCAGGCGCACCTGATGCGGCTCGAAGATGGCGCGCAGGTTGTAATAATCGACCATGGAGATCGGATCATACTTGTGGTCATGGCATTTCGCGCAGTTCAGGGTCAGGCCGAGGAAGGCCTTGCCGGTATGTTCGATGGTGTCGTCCAACCAGGTGGTCCGGTTGAAAAGATAGTAGTTTCTCGCCAGATATCCCGTCGCCCGGATCGCTTCCGGGTCGCCCGGCGCCAGTTCGTCTCCGGCCAGCATTTCCTGAATCATCCGGTCGTAGCCTTTGTCCGCGGCCAGTGATCCCACGATCCAGTCCCGCCAATGCCACAAATGCTTCTGGCTGTTGCGCAATTGCGTGCCCAGACCATACCAGTCCGTATAACGCCAGACGTCCATCCAGTGCCGCGCCCATCGTTCCCCGTGATGGGGGCTCTGGAGCAATTCCTCGACGATTTGCGGGTAGGGCCGCGGGTCTTCCAACTGCCCGGCCGTCGGTGGCAGACCGATCAAATCCAGATACAACCGCCGCAACAGCAGGCCCCGCTCCGCTTCGGGTTGTGCCTGCAGCCGGAGCTTCGCCTGCTTCGCCCCGAGCCAGGCGTCGATCCCGTTTTCCCCGGCCGCGCCCACGCTTTTCGGCCGCTCAATCCGGCGGAAGGCCCAATGCTCCCGCGGATCCGCCTCCTCCCGCTCATCCGACGGGGCCCGCATCCCGCCGGCAATCCACTCCCGGATGGCCTCGATCTGCTCCGGGGTCAGGGGAGGGGCGTCGCGCGGCATTCGTTCCTCCGGATCCGTTGAGGTGAGGCGCTCCAACAACCGGCTCTCCTCCGGACGACCCGCCACCACCACCGGTCCCTGCTTCCCCCCCGAGGCGAGCCGCGCCGCGGTGTCGAGACGCAAACCGCCCCCCTGCTTGAGTGCCCCGTGACAGGCCAGGCAGCGCTCCCGCAACACCGGCTTGACCTCGCGGACGTAGTCGACCGCCGCGGCGGCGTCCAACCGCCCAACGACCCAAACCAGCAGACCGATCATCTGTCCGACGCGCCCCATGAATTCCCGGGTTTCCCCTGCCTCCACGTGGGGGCGGAACGAACTCTTGCGCGAAAAAAACCGTTGTCCCGGCCGTGAAGACGAGGTCAAGATGCGCCCCATTCCGATGACTCTCTCCGCTCCACCGATCCGCTCTCCCGAGCCCAAAGTCGAGGTCGCCTGGTTTTCGGCGCTCTGTGGGGATGACTACGAGTTCCTCGGCGTGCCCGACGGTGCCCTGCGCAGCAGCTACGAGCATTGCGCCGCCATCGTGCGCCAGGCGGATGCCCACGGTTTCCAGAACATTCTGCTCCCGTCAGGCTGGATCGCCGGTCAGGATGCCCTCGGGTTCGCCGCCGCCATGGCGCCCCAGGTCCAACAGATCAACCAACTGGTCGCCTTGCGGATGGGCGAAGTCTGGCCCCCCATGCTAGCACGCGCCATCGCCACCGTCGACCACATCGCCGGCGGCCGGCTCTGCCTCAACATCATTTCCTCGGACCTGCCCGGCTTGCGCGAGAGCAATGAGGATCGTTATGAGCGAAGCAGCGAGGTCATCCGTATCCTCCAGGCTTTGTGGAGCAGCGAGGGGCCGCTTGAGTGGCGCGGCAGGTTTTACAATTTTTCCTTGCCCACCACCGAGCCTGCTCGTCCCTACCAACAAAACGGCGGACCCTTGCTTTATTTCGGCGGCATCTCCCCGCTCGCGAGGAATTTGTGCGCCAGGCATTGCGACGTCTTTCTCATGTGGCCGGAGACCGCGGAAAAATTGGCGGAGACCATGCACGAAGTGGCGTCCGCGGCTGCGGCTTACGGTCGCCTCATCGATTTCGGGCTTCGCATCCATGTGATCGTTCGTGAGACCGAGTCGGAAGCCCGCGCCGCCGCCAAACGCCTGATCTCCAAGCTTGATCCCGACAAGGGGCGCGAAATCAAAAACCGTTCCCAGGATAGCCAGAGCGCCGGCGTCTTGCGTCAGGATGAACTCCGAGCCCGGGCCGATCAGGATCTCTTCATCGAGCCTCATGTCTGGTCAGGCATCGGCCTGGCCCGATCCGGTTGCGGCAGCGCCTTGGTCGGTGATCCGGACCAGATCCTCGCCAAATTGCGCTGCTATATGGACATGGGAATCCGCGCATTTATTTTCAGCGGGTATCCGCATCTCGGGGAGTGCGATCTCTTCGCCCGTTATGTCCTGCCACGGCTCGATACCTGCCGCCTCAATGAAGTCCAAGGGCGACGGGTCGACCATCCGGTCACCCCGCTCACCACCGCCACCCGCTCATGAAGGATTCCACCGTTCGTTTTGGACTCATCGGCTTCGGAGCCTGGGGCAGCCACCACGCCCGGGCCATCACCGAGGCCTCCGGCGCGGAACTCGCCGCCATCAGCGCCCGCTCGCCGGAGTCCCAGGCCGCCGCCCGCTCGGCTCACCCCGGCGTCCCGGTCCTCGCCGATTTCCAGGAACTGCTGCGGCGTGAGGATATTGAGGCGGTTAGCATCGCCGTGCCCACCCACCTGCACCGGGAGATCACCGTGGCCGCCCTCCAGGCCGGCAAGGCCGTGCTCCTCGAAAAGCCGATGGCCGCCACCCTCGACGACTGCCAGTCCATCCTCCGAGCCGCGGAATCGACCGGCCGCCTCCTCGCCCTCGGCTTTGAACTCCGGCTCTCCAACCTCTGGGGCCGGGTCCAAAAAATGATCGCCGAAGGCGCCATCGGCGAACCGCATTACTGTCTCATCGAACTCTGGCGCAAACCTTACCGGCCCGGCTCGGGCGGCTGGCGTTATGACCTCGATCGCGTGGGAAACTGGATTCTCGAGGAACCGATCCACTTCTTTGACCTCGCCCGCTGGTATCTCGGCGGTCTCGGTGAACCGGTCGCGGTCACCGCCCGGGCCAAGGCCCGGAATCCCGATCAACCCGGGCTCGCGGACAATTTCAGCGCCCTCCTCGATTTTCCCGGCGGCGGTTATGCCGTGATCAGCCAGACCCTCGCCGCTTTCGAACATCATCAGGTGGCCAAGGTCACCGGCAGCTCGGGCTCGCTATGGGCTTCATGGAGTGGAGCCATGGACCGCACCTTCACCCCCACCTTCTCCCTCAAACACCACGATGGCACCACCGTCAGGGAGATCGATTGCGGCGGTCCCGCCGGCGAGGTCTTCGAATTGGTGCGGGAAATCGAGTGCGTCGCCCGGGCCATCCGCACCGGTTCTCCGCTCCACGCCACCGCCCACGATGGTTGGTGGGCCGTCAGAATGTGTCTCCTCGCGGCGGAATCCGCGCTTCATGGCGAGAAAAAATCCCTCACCTGATTACGAATTGGACAAGTCTTCCGCCCATCCCAAATGGTATGAGGGGGTGACCGCCGGCCAGTGGTTGGTGCTGGTGGTGGCCTCGCTCGGCTGGGTCTTCGATGCGTTCGAGGGGCAGCTCTTCAACATCACCCGCGGAGCCATGCTGGCCGATCTGCTCGGGGTGAGCCCGGACGATCCACAGGTCAAACTCTGGGGAGATCGCTTCCTCGCCATCTTCCTCGCCGGCGGCACGCTGGGCGGTCTGCTCTTCGGCTCGCTCGGGGATCGGTTCGGACGGCAACCCGTCATGATCCTCACCATCCTCTTTTATTCGGTCTTCTCCGGCCTCACCTACCTCGCCACGGATCTCTGGCAGGTCGGCGTCCTCCGTTTTCTCGTGGCCATGGGCGTTGGAGGCGAGTGGGCGGTGGCCGCCGCCCTCGTGGCCGAAGTGTTTCCCTCACATTCCCGCACCCATGCCGGCGGCATCTTCCATGCCACCGGGGTGCTCGGCACCTGGCTCGCCGCCCTGGTCGGCATGTGGGCCGCCTCCGAGTGGCGCCTCGCCTACCTAGCCGGCATCGTGCCCGCCCTCCTCACCCTTTGGGTCCGTGCCTCCATCCGCGAGCCCGGACGTTGGGCGGAGGCCAAGTCTTCCGGCGTCAGGATGGGAAACTTCCTCGATCTCTTCGGCCACAGCGTCTGGCGCCGCCGCGCCCTGCTCGGCATGGCCCTCGCCGCCGTCGGACTCGGCACGTTCTGGGGTGTTTGCGTGGCTTCCCAGGATTTGACCCGTGAATTGCTCCTCCGCCAGGGCGTGTCCCCGGTCGAGGCCGGTCAAAAGGCGATGTTCGCCTTCGGGATCATCCAGGTGGTTGGCGCGGGCTTGGGGCAACTCGCGTTTGGTCCGGTTTGCGCCAGATTCGGCCGCCGCCGCACCTTCATGTTCTTCCATCTCCTCGCCTTGCTCATGGTCCCGGCGGTCTGTTATCTGCCGCAAGGTTATGGCGCCATGCTCCTGCTTCTTCCCCTCTTCGGATTTTGCACCTATGCCAGTCACGCCGGTTATGCCATCTACTTCCCGGAACTCTTTCCCGATCACCTCCGCGCCACCGGAGCCAGTTTCTGTTTCAATGCCGGGCGCCTCGCCGCCGCTCCCGTTCTCCTCCTCTCCGGCCGTCTCAAACAGGTCCTCGACCTGCGCGACGCCGTCGCTCTTCTCGGCACCCTTTTTCTCCTCGGCCTTCTCCTGCTCCTCTTCCTCCCCGAGACCAAGGACCAAGGCCTGCCCGGCCCCGGAAACGAAAGGATCAAAGGTTCACAATCGGAGGAGAAAGCGTTAGACTATTGAGGCCTTCCGGGGGCAGTTGCTGCCGCAATCCCTGTGGAAGGAGTTCCGGACGAGGCCGCGAAGCTCTGCAGGGCGCACTGGACTGCCCGGCTCCACGCCACCTCCGCAGCGGATCCTTGGCAGCTTTCCCGCCGGCCAATTTTTTGATCGTCTCGGGACTCCACCCGAAGAGATTGGCGATGAACGTCACGCCGCCCCGGCCCAACTGGCGGCGTAGGCCCGCCGATCCTTTTCGCAAAGGCGCGAGGCAAGAGTCTTGATCCGCCGCATGTCGTCCTCGTCCCACTGAAAACCTTGAGGCAGGGCGCACGCTGGCACAGACCTTCGAAACAGTCAGGTCTTGTTAAGTAATCTCTGAGCCGCTCCCCAGCGGGATGGTTCGGATCTTTGGGGGAGGAACCGGGAGTTTCGCCCCGGGCGATCCTGTCCCGGACCGTTCGGCCTTGGTGAAGCAACGATGATCCGGGTGGATCTCCGGGCCACCGGCAGGATTTTCCCTGCGGTGGCCGGAGGATGGTTCGCGATCAGGGGCGCTTGGTGAGGCTCACGCCGCCGCTCTCCGGATCGTTGTCGCTGGTGCGATTGCTAATGAAGAACCCGAATCCGCCCCGGTTGGCACCTTTTTGCAGGATGATCCCCTTGAAGGTGGGCTTGGTTGAGGAGGCTTGAGTCCAATTCGGAGTGAAGATTCCGGAGAAGCTGCCGGTGGCGGCCGAGACGGACAAGCTGAACGTTGTGGTGGTGGTGGGAATCCGGGCGACGCTACTGCTGACAATATTGAAGTTGGTGACCGTGACCGGGCTCACCAATTTGCCATCCGCGAAGGCCAGGGTTGCGTTCCCCAGGGTTGGGTTGTTCGCCCCGGCTCCAAGGCTGGATTGGACGGACGTGGTGTTGGTGTAAATGGCCCCGAGGGCGTCGATCACGATTCCCGTGGGCCAGCCCGCGGTATAGAGCTTGGTGGCGGTCGACGAACCTTCGGTGACTGATGGCCGGATCCAGAGCAGGTTGGTGCCGGTGAGATCACTGTCGGTCAGAGTGGTGTCGATCACAAGGGTTCCGCTCAAGCTTGAGCCCTGCGCCGTGGTTGACCCCGGAGTGAGGATCTGGGCGAGGAAGGGAACTTCGGCGGTCGCGCCAGGCGTTGAGGTGGCGACGAGCACGGTGGAGGCGCTGAAGGCGCTGTCGTCCGCCAAGGTGCCGGTGAGAGTGACCCCGCCGGCGGGTGTGACGGTCAGGGTGGCGAAGCCATCTCCCTGAGGATAGGTCGAGGCCGCCGGGGGGGACGACCCGGGCTGGGTCTTGCTCGGAAGGGCCACCGTGAAGGTGCGGTTGCTGGGATGGTAGGTGCTGCCGGTGCTGTATTTCGCCCGCTTGGCCTCACCGCTGCTGGTGCTGGATGGGGTGGTCAGGGTGGCGGTGATCACGTCGCTGGCTCCGCTGGTGTTCAGGCTGAGGCCCAGCGTGTAGCTGACGCCCCCAACGCTGAATTGAAACGTGTTTCTGCGGGTGGTGCCGGAGAGGAAGGTCGCATCCCCATTTCCGAAGAAGGTGGAGTTGGCAGGGATCGCCGCGCTGCCGCCATTGATCCGCACCGAACCGGAGAAGGTCCCGTTGGAGTTGTTGAGGGTGACGTTGAGGAAGCCGACCGTGGAGTTGCCGGCCGGAGTGGCGCCCTGCGGCCGGATCAGGCCAAAGAAGGCGTTGCCGGATCCGGTGGGACCAGGGAACAGGTTGTCGACGTCATCGAAAGCCGCCGTGATGTTCAGGGAACCCGATGGCATGATGAAACTGGCCACGTTTCCGGTGACGGTGGAGCCGGGTGAGGGCAGACCGGTCCATCCGACGAAGGCGTAACCGGGTCTCGGAGCGGCGGTGAGGGTCACCTGCGCGCCCACTTCCACATCCGAGGTGCGGGTCGGGGCGTTGGCGGTGGAAGGAGTCAGGGCGGAAGCCCGCCCGGTGGGTGCCGTGGTCAGGCTGACCGAGCCGGCCGAATCCAACGACACCGGGGCGGTGCGGGTGATCGCCACGGGGAACCGGCGGGTGAAGTTGAAAGTTACGGTCGTGGAAGACCGGTTGCCGCGCAAGTCAACCACTGTGATCTCCGCGGTGTTGGAGCCTGAAACCGGGTTGATCGCGATGCTGTAGGGTCTTGAGCCGGAGCTGCTGGCGGCGCCGAGCGTTGCCAATTGAGCTGTTCCGCCGTTAAGTGCGACTTCCACGGCCTTGACCCCGCGGGCATTGCCGGCGCTCCCTGTCAAGATGTAGGGCCAGGTGGTGCTGAGGTTGGACCCGCCCGCCAAAGTCGATGTGACCGGTGCCTTGGCTCCGGTAAGCGGCTCCAGGGTGAGGCGCACACCGCCGGACTCGGGATCGACATCACCCGACCGGTTGCTGATGAAAAAGCCGTAGCCGCCCTTGTTGCTGCCTTTCTGCAGGAGGATGCCCCTGTAGTTCGGGGTGGATGTGGAGCCTGAGCCCCAACCGGCCCGGAACGTTCCCGTGAAGGAACCGGTCGCCGTTGAGGCCCCCAGGGTGAAGGCCGGATCGGTCAGCGGGATCTTGGTGACGGTATTGCCGGACACAATGAAGTTGGTCAGGGTGATGGGGGCCGGGTTCAGCTTGCCTCCGGAGAAGACGAGTTTGCCGTCTTCATAGGCCAAGGGGGCTCCATCGACATCGGTGCTGGGACCATCTCTGTCGATCCCCTCCTGGAGGTCCTTGGTGTTGTCATAGAGAGCGCCGATGGCATTGACGGAGATTCCCGAGGGCCAACCGCTCGTGTAGAGAGCGGCAGCGGCGGCGCCACCGGTGACAGGGGACAACCCCGTGACGGATGGCCGGATCCAAAGAAGATCGGATCCCGCGACGTCGGTGTCGGTTTGCGCGGGGTCAAAGACCAACGTTCCGAGGAAGGCTCCACCCAGATTGGAGGCCGCCTGGCCCGGCGTGACGAGTTGGGCGAAAACGGGGCATTGGTTGCCACTGACCAAATCCGAGCTGAACAGAAAGGTCGTGCCGTCCGCGAGAGTGGCGGTCCCGGAGACATCACCCGTGTTGGTCAGGGTCACCGTGACGTAGCCGTTACCCTGTGGATAATTCGTACTGGGCGCACTCGGGGGGGTGAAGGCGACGGTGTAGGTGCCGCGATTGTTGGACGCTGGGACGTTCGTTCCGGTGGCCGGGAATTTGGTGTTGAGGAAGGTGCTCCCCACGAGGTTGGTCGCGCTGTAGATGGCCCGCCGGGCCACTCCAGCGCTGGTTTTGAGGCCGTCGGTAACCGTGACGGTGATGGCGTCCTTGGATGTCGTGTCGTAGCTGAGGGTCAGGGTTCGCCCGCCGAGGGTGATCGAGGAACTCGGCACACCGGCCACGCGGAAGGTGGCCGAACCGTTCCCGAAGAAGTAGGCGGTGAAGCCGTAGGAGGAACCTCCCATCCGCAGCCGGCCGGAGAACTCGCCGGTGGTGGACAGCGTTCCATCCAAGGCACCCACGGTGTCGTTCCCGGTTGCGGTGGCAGGCCCGTCGGGCAGAATGAGACCTTGGAAGGTGTTGCCGCTCCCAGTCGGTCCCGAGAATACCGCGTTGCTAACGAAGTTTGCGGTGATGGAGGCGTCAGCGGAGGGCATGGTCAGGGTGGCGACGTTGCCCAGTGCAGTGGCGGAAGCGGGCGGTGACAAAGTTGGCAAAGTCCAATCACTGAAGACATAACCGGGCCGGGCGGACGCTGTCAGGGTCACCACGGTGGCGGGCACGACCGAAGAAGTCCGCGGCTCCGCATGGGCGGTTGCCGGCACCAAGTTGGAAAACCCGGATCCGCCGGACAGGATCACGATGCCGACCGAGTCGCGGGTCGACTCCATTCCCGCGGGAACGGTGCGATTGATCGTGAGGGTGTAGCGCGGGGTGAAATCGAAGGTCTTCGTGACCGTGGTGGAATTGCCCTGTTGGTCGAAAGCCTTCACCTCGAGCGTGTTGCTACCGGCGGCGGGATTGATCTCGAGAGACCAGGGGGTCACATCGCCCGCCGGTGTGCCGAGGGTCGCCGCGCCGAGTGAACCTCCGTTCAGGGTCAGCTCGACCTTGTCGAGGTTGTCCGCGTCCGCAGCCGTTCCATAGGCGAGAAATGGGAGAATCGTGCTCACGGCCCCGTTGATCGGGGCGGTCACGACGAGAACCGGAGCGGGACGCGTCACGGTGACTTTGTAAAGTTCCGTGGTCACCCCGTCCTGGGCGGTGACCAGAATGTCGATGGTGTTGCTCCCGACGCCGATGGGAAGTGCGCTACTGGCGGTGCCGCTGGTTACCGGGGCATAACTGAAGCCGGTGGCGGACTTGCGAACCTGGATGGTGGCATTCGCCTGAGCCGCCGTGGGGGTAACGGTCAACGTGGTGACCTTGTTTCGCACTTCGGCGCTGTAGGCGGTTGTGGTGCTGGAGAAGGTGGGATTCAGCGAGCCGCTGCCCAGCACCAGGTTGCCCAGCTTGGCGTTGGTGCTCTGCGTGGTGAAGGTGCCGGTGGAGGAGTAAGCGGTCCCCTCGCTGTTGGTCGCGTAAACCTTGAAGCTGTAAGCCAACTCCTCGGCCAAGCCGCCGAACCGGATGCTCAAGAGGCCGGTGGTCCCCGCGGCGGTCAATTGGCTGACGCCGCTTCCCCCGAGTTCGGGATTTGAGTTCACGCTGGTCAGGGCGTAGACCACGCCTCTTCCGGTGATCGAGGCCCCGCCGTTGGCCGAGGTCCCGCCGTCGTCAGTGACGTTCCCGCCCAAGGTCACGAAGGTCGGCGTGACGGCTGTAGCCGTCGGCGACGCGATGGTTGGAACGTCCACATTGGTGACGGTGACATTGAGGGTCTGGGAATCGGTGAGGCTGCCGACTCCGCTGGCGGTCGCGGTCACGATGACTTCATAAACATTGTTGGCGCCGGCGTCGGACGGGGCTTCGAAGTCGGGAGCGGAAGCGAAGGTCAGAACGCCGGTGGAGGAATTGATGGTGAACCGGGCCTGGTCCGCGCCGCCGGTGAGACTGAAGGTGAACGGGACGACGGCGACCGCAGTGCCGGTGGCGGTCACGGTGGTGACGGCGGTGGTGTTCTCCGGGATGCTCACGCTGCCGGACGCGCCGCCGCCATTGCTGGTGATGGTGGGGGAGTTGACGTAAACGCCGGGTTGGACGTTGACGGTATCTCCGGCGGCCAACTTGGCGTTGATGGCGGTGTTGACGTCCGCTTGGGTCGCGGGACTCACGAAGCTATTGGGCGTGATGTAGACGTTGCCGGACTTCAGGATCACCCGGCCGTAGGAGGACTGGTCGACGCTGTCGAGGACCTTGTCGGCGATGGCGTAAACGTCGTTGAGTGAAGTCG
>JAGWVU010000064.1 GCA_018970725.1 Verrucomicrobiota bacterium | reverse complement strand
GTCCGGAGCGACGTCTTTGGCGAGATCCCATTCCCTCGTGCCATCACCGAGGGTGAGATTCACCGGAGTGTGGTCACAGGTGTGGTCGCTGCCCCTTGGATCGATCACGAGGGCGATGACGTCACCCGCCGAGACCGCGACATTTTCGAAGGGGCCGAAGGGGATCACCGTGTCCGCCTTGCTTTCCCCCGCGGCGAGCAAGTCGCGGGTGTGACCGCGGCGGAGTTCGAGGCTGTAGAGGATGCCGTTGCCGCAGGCGGTATGGCCGTCCTGGACGCTGCCGCTGATCTTCACGGTGCCGCTCACCGGACTGCGCCACGCGATGACGGAGGCGAGCTTCGGCGAGGGATGGGTCGCGACGCTGAGCGGTTTCATGCGGCCGGGAATGCTCACCGCGCCATCGGAGGAATTGGCGAGAACGCTGAGCGCATCCTTGCCCGACCAGCCCTTGATGAAGTCATAGTTGGCCACCGAGTTCGTTTTGGTGGAGAGCAAGGGTTCGAGCTTGAGACCGTGCGCCCCGGCGATGCCGAGATGGTTGAGCCATCCGGACAGAACCGTGGCATCGACCGCATGCTTCTCCGCGAGCTTCCTGAAATCGGCGGGCTGCTCCGACCGTTCCGCCTCGTCGGCCGCCGCGAGGCAACGCACGGCGCTCTCGACGACCGCCTCGCGTTGGCGCTCCATCTGCCGGTGGACGGCCCCCACTTCCCCCAGCGCGAGATCGGCACGGCCGGGAATGACGAGCCGGGCACCCTCCCATAGCGCGAAATCCTCCCCGTTGCCGTCTCCGGCGTCGCTGGTGGAGAGATAGAGCGTGAGATCGCCCCCGTCCGCGGGAGGCTGCAGTTTCATCCGGACCTCGTTCCGAGACGCGAGCGGGGTCACGGGCTCGAGCCAGGATTTCGGCCCGCCAACCTTGCCGAGGTGCCCGATGTTGGCAAAGCGCCAGAGCGTCTTCTGCCACGATTCGATATCGGCCGGGGTGAGCGTTCCGGCCTTGAACTTCGCCCGCAGCGGATCGAGGACGAGGGAGGGTTTTGTGTCTGTGAGGGTCTTGCGGAGGATGCCGAGATATTTCGAGCTCAGGCCCTCAGTGCCGCGGCGGCCCTGCAGGGCGTCGAGATAGGCCGCGAGCGGCAGAATACCACCCCCCTGATTGACTTTGCCGGTTCCACCGACCTCGACGGATTGATCTCCCTGGTCACTGAAACGAGCATAAAACCCGCGGATCTCCGCCAGCGTTTCATCGGTGGCATCCCGTGCCGAGATCCCTGCCGAGAAGCGGATCCCCGTGGGGGTGAGCACGAGATGCTCCGACACCTCCTTGGCCGCATCGAGATATTTCGTGAGCAGCGCCGGCGACATCACCAGCGCGGCGCCGGCGTTCGTGAAGCCCTCGCCCGCCGCGCCATCGACGGGAAATTCCCGCGCCGGATCGAGCGAGTCGATCCCGGTCAGATCGCGCAGGGTGTAGGTGTATTCCATGTTGGAGAGGCGGCGCAGGATGACGGGACCGGGATCTCCGGCGTTGGCGAGCGCGATCTCGTCGAGGGTTTGGCGGACCCAGGTGACGAGCTCTTGCTTCTCCGCGGCGGAGAGAGGCTTCTCTTTTTTGGGCGGCATCTCGCCGAGTTCGATCTGCTCGAGCACGTTTTCCCAAACGTGGGGCTCCTCGTGGATCTGGGAAGTTTCGAGATCGAGATCGCCCTTTTGTTTTTCGGTGGAATGACAGCCGAGACAATGGCTGGTCAGGATGGCACGGGGATCGGCGGCCTGCGCCGTCAGGTGGAGCCAAGCGAGGGAGAGCAGGATGAGGTGGGTTTTCATGGGAGGTTAGAAATCACGGGAGTAACCGGCGAGCCAGCCGCCATCGACCGGGATGACGGCACCGTTGAGGTAGGAACTTTCCGGTGCGGCAAGGAAGAGGACGGCGTGGGCGATCTCCTCCGGTTGGCCGGGGCGGCCGAGCGGGACGTGGGAGAGCATAGCCTGCACGCGGTCGTTGAACTGGCCGTCCTCGCCGTAGAAAAGCCGCTTGGTCCCCTCGCTGAGGATCGAGCCTGGGGCAATGCAGTTGGTAAGGATGCCCTGGGAACCGAGTTCGATCGCCATGGTGCGGCTCAGGTTGACCACCCCGGCCTTGGCGGCGGTGTAAGCGCATTGCAGCCGGGCCGGAACCAGGCCCATGACGGAGGAAATGTTGATGATGCGTCCGGACCGGCGCGGGATCATGTGCCGGGTGACCGCCTTGCTGACGAGAAAAAGTCCGGTGAGGTCCACGCGCAGGATGCGGTCCCATTCATCCGTGGGGAACGAATCCAGATTGACGCGGTGGGCGGCGGTGTTGATACCGGCGTTGTTGACGAGGATATCGATCCGTCCGTGCGCCGCGAGGATTTCCGCAACGGCGGACTCGGTCTCCGCCTCATCGGTCACATCCATCCGCACCGCCATCGCTCCGGGGGTGCCGGCGGCGAGCTGGCGCGCGCCCTCGAGGTTGATGTCCGCATAGACGACCCGGGCTCCGTTCGCGGCGAGCGACGTGCAGATGGCTTCTCCGATGGCCCCGGCGGCACCGGTGACGAGAGCGACTTGGTTTTCGAGATGAACTTTCATGATGGAACTTGGTTAAACGAGGCCGAGGAGCGGGTGCTCGATGAGGTGGCGCAACGTCTGGAGGAAACGTGCGGCGGCCGCGCCGTCGTTGACCCGGTGATCGAACGTCAGGCTCAGGGTGAGCCGGTCGCGCGCGGCGAAGCCACCGTCCTCCAATGGCACCGCCTCGCGGAGAATGGCCCCAATGCCGAGGATGGCGGATTCCGGAGGATTGATGACCGGGGTGAACGCCTCGACCCCCAGGGTGCCGAGATTGGTCACCGTGAAACAGGCTCCTGTCAGGTCCGCACCGGTGAGTTGCCCGGCCCGCGCGGCCGCAATGAGCCTTTGGGATTGTTCGGTGATCCGTGTCAGCGTGGAGGTATCGGCGTCGCGGATGACGGGGACGAGAAGACCGTCCCCCGTATCCACAGCGATCCCGAGGTGGAGGCCTGATGGCAGCAGGAGGCGGTCGTCCGCCCAGATAGCGGCCAGCATTGGATGGAGCCGCAGGGCGGTCGCGGTGAGCTTGACGAAGAGATCGTTGAGGGTCGGCACGGCGGGTAGACCGGCCTGAGGGCCTGCCGCTTTGAGCTGTTGGCGGAAGTCGAGCAGCGCCGTGGCCTCGCACCGCATGGTCATGGTGACGGGCACGGTGGTCTGCCGGCTTTGCGTGAGCCGGGCGGCGATGGTGCGACGCATCGGCGTCAGGGGAAGAGCCGTCGGTTCGACGATCGCAGGGACCGGAGCCCCGGCCGCGGCCAAAACATCACGCTCGCGGATCCGCCCGCCTCTTCCTGAGGGCTGGAGCGTGGCGAGATCCACGCGCTGTTCCCTCGCGGCGCGGCGGGCGCGGGGACTGGCGGGGACAAACGATGGAGCGCTGGAAGCCTCGGGAACCAGGGTGGCGGAGGTTTGGAGGGGAGGAGTGGCGGCCGGGGGCTTGGGCTGAGCGGGAGCCGGGTCTGCCGCCTGCGGGGAGGGGACCGGTGCGGTTTCCCCTGCGGCCAACAGGTAGCCGAGGATCTGCCCGACCTTGATGATCTGGCCCGGTTTCGGGCCATCGGTGGAGATGAAAAGGATGCCGCTGTCGATCGACTCGACCTCCTGCGCGGCCTTGTCGCTTTCCAGGGTGAAGAGCGGTTCGCCCTCCTTGATGAAGTCGCCATCCTGGCGGAGCCACTCGAGGAAAGTGCCCTCCTCCATGGACCAGCCGAGACGCGGAAGTTGGATTTCGATGGGCATGGCGTTGTCTATTCAGCACAGAGGTCGCGGATCGCTTGCGCGATGGTCTCCACATTCGGCACCACGGCGGCCTCGAGGGTGGGGCTGTAGGGAGTGGGAGAGGGAACCCCGTTGAGGCGCCGGATCGGGGCATCGAGTTCGTCGAAGGCCCGGTCCGCGAGTTGGGCCGCGATTTCGGCACTGACTCCGCAGTGCGCGAAATCCTCATCCACGATGAGGAGGCGGCCGGTCCTCGCCACGGAACGGATGATGGTGTCCGTGTCGAGAGGGGAGACGGTGCGCGGGTCGATGAGTTCCACCTCGATGCCTTCCTTGGCGAGCCCCTCGCAGGCTTGCAGCGTCTTGTGGACCATGAGGGCCAGCGCGACGACGGTGACGTCACGGCCCTCGCGCACGATGGCGGCCTGGCCAAAGTCGATGAAGTATTCCTCCTCCGGCACGGTCCCTTTCACGGTCATCAATTCGCGATGCTCAAGGAAGAGCACGGGATCATCCCCGGTGAGCGCCGTCTTGAGCAGACCCTTGGCATCGCGCGGTGAGGAGGGCACCACGACGCGGAGTCCCGGGAAATGCGCATACATGGAATAATAACTCCCGCTGTGGTGCGTGGCGGCGCAGTGACCGATCCCAATGCAGCCCCGTAGCAGCACGGGCATCTTGAGTCGGCCACTGCTCATGTATTGCATCTTGGCGATCTGGTTGATGATCTCCCCCACGGCATCGAGCACGAAGTCGGCGAACATGAAATCGACCACCGGGCGGGTGCCGGTCATGGCCGCGCCGCCGGCGAGCCCGACGAAGCCGCGCTCGCAGATGGGGGTGTCGCGCAGTCGCTCGGGGCCGTGGATCGCGAAGAGACCGCTGGTCGTGGCGAAGTTGCCCCCGCGCACGCCGATGCCTTCCCCGAGCACGAAAATCTTCGGATTGCGCGCCATCTCTTCGGTCAAGGCCTCAAGCGTGGCCTTCATGAAGGTGAGTTCCCGTCCGGGCGCGGTGGCGGGCACGTCGCGGGGGGCTCCGCTCCGCGGCGGGGCATAGACGTGGGTCGTGGCGCTTTCAGCGGTTGGATAGGCGCTCGCTTCGGCAAATTCATGGGCGGCCTCGGTGAGCGCGGCGACCTCTTGTTCGAGGGCGCTCAGCCCGGCCTCATCGGCCGTCCCTTGCTCGAGCAGATGCTGCTTCAGCCGGGCGATCGGGCAGCGCGTCTTCCACTGCTCCACGTCCTCGCGTGTGCGGTAGGTGAAGTCTCCCATCCCCTCGGCGTGGGCGCGGGTTCGATAGGTCTTGCATTCCAACAGGGTGGGGCCTTCGCCATCGCGCGCCCGGCGCACGGCATCCCTCGCGGCGTCCGCGATGGCGAGGACGTCGTTTCCGTCCAGTTCGACAGCGGTCATTCCGTAGGCGGCGCCACGGGCGGCCACGCTGGGATTGCCGGCCACGCTGGCAAAGGGCACTTCGGTGGCGAATTGGTTGTTCTCGCAAATGAAGAGGACGGGCAGTTTCCAAATCGCAGCCATGTTCAGCCCTTCGTGAAAGGCGCCGTTGTTCACCGCGCCATCGCCAAAGAAGGCGACACCGAGCTGCCGTGAGTTCGTGATGAGGGAACTGTATCCCGCGCCCGCAGCCTGGAGGATGCAGGGAGCGACGATCCCGCTGGTGCCCATCATGCCGATCTCGGGAGCGAAAAGGTGCATCGATCCGCCCCGGCCGCGGGAACAGCCGGTCTCGCGGCCGTAGAGTTCCGCCATGAGTTGCCGCGGCTCCATGCCCTTCGCGAGCGCGTGGCCGTGACCGCGGTGTGTGCTGAAAACGGCGTCGTTGGCGTCGAGCTGCGCGCAGACCGCCGTTGCGATGGCCTCCTGACCGACATACGTATGGCAGGCACCATGGATCAGGCCGCGCTGGTGGGACTTGGCAAGGCGCTCCTCGACCATGCGGATGACGAGCATGGTGCGGTAGAGAGCAAGCGGGGATGATGGGGCCGGAGTGGGCATGCGGTGGTGGAGTGGTAGGGTGGTGGATCAGTGCTGTCTTGGCTTGAGCCGGAGAAAACTGATGATGGTGCCTCCGGCGATGAAGCAGGCGGCGAGGAAGTGGAGGCACTGGGTTTCTCCGGCTCCGTTGGCGCGCAGCCAGCCGGTGACGTGGTTTCCCGCATAACCCGCGAGGTTCGCCCCCATGTTGATGAGGCCGGTGGCCACCGCGGCGGCGGAGGCGGTGAGGGTGAGCGAGGGCAGCGTCCAGAAGGGTGAGATCCAGAAAAAGGCACCTAGGGCAGTGAGGCAGAGCCAGATCATCTGCGTGCCGAAACCCTGGCCGGGGATGGTGCTGCACAACAGGAAGAGTCCCGTGGCAATCATTCCTCCCACGGCATGCCATTTGCGGTCTCCTGTGCGATCCGCGGTCTGGCCGGACACGAGCACGCTGAGGATGCCGCAACTGTAATACAGACCACTGAAGAGCAGGGTCATCTGATCCGAGCCTCCGGAGAGATTTTTCACCGTGGTCGGCAACCAGAAACTCAGAGCATACCCGCCGCTGTTGCCCACCAGGACGCCGATGACGAGGAGCCAAACCGCCGGGAGCCGCAGCGCCTGCCAGACGCTGATCTTGCCGGTGGCCTCCTTGGCCGCGGCCTCGGCTGCGAGCACTCCTTCGAGGTGATCCCGCTCGGCCAGGGTGAGCCAGCGGGCATCCCGGGGACGGTCCGTGAGGCAGGCGAGCACGACGAATCCCAACAACACCGCGGGCATTCCTTCCACAATGAAAAGCCACTGCCATCCATCGAGGCCGTGCCATTTCACATCGAGCAGCATCGAGGAAACCGGTGCGCCCAGGGCCAGGCTGAATGGCACCGCCACCAGAAGGCCGGAAAGCGCCCGGGATCGGTCGCTCTGCGCAAACCAATGGGTGAAATACACAATGATCCCGGGAAAGAAACCCGCCTCCGCCACGCCGAGAAAGAACCGCGCCCAATAGAACTGCGCGGGTGTCTTCACAAAGGCCATGGCCGCCGAAATCAGTCCCCAGGTGATGAGGATGCGGGCAAACCATTTCCGTGCGCTCCACCGCTCCACCAGCAGCGCCCCGGGGATCTCGAGGAAAAGGTAGCCGATGAAAAACACGCCGATGCCAAAGCCGAAGACATCCTCGGAGAAGTGCAGGGACTCGCCCATGCGCAACTTGGCGAACGCCACGTTGGCGCGGTCAAGATAGGAAACGATGTAGAGGACGATAACCAGCGGCAGGATCCGCCAGGCGACCTTGCGGCGCAGGGCGGGGACATTGACGGCAGCGGATGGAGTGAGGGACATGGGCGGTCAGGGGTCAGGGGTCAGGGTTGGAGAATCAGGGCCCGGCCGTGGCCGCTGCGGATCCCCTCGATTTTGATCGGAGCGAAAACGAACCAGGCGCCTTTCTCCGGCACCGGTTGGAGGCCGGTGAGGAATTCGACCAGCAACAGGTTGTGTTTCGCGGCAGCCCAGTAGGTGTTCAGCGAGGCCTCCCAACCCACGCCGCCCGCGGTGGGGGCGTCGATCCCGGCGCAGCCCACGCCGCGCTCCGCCAGCAGCGCGATGGCTTCCGGCGCAAGCATCGGCCAGCCCTCGGACCGGCCCGCGAGCGGGGCGGCAAAACATTCGTCAACCGCCGGGGCATCGGGGAGCGGCTTGAAGGTGGCATCGCTGTAGCCGGTCCGGAAAAGGACGATCTCGCCCTTGGCGAACGGGCCGTGAACCTTCTCGTGATCGAGCAAATGCCGCGCCGTGATGACCGGTGAGGCGGGCCAGGTGTCCTTGCGGGTGGTGCCGCGCAGCTGGGTGACATCGACCATTCTCGCTTCGCCCATCATCCGGTTGAGCGGCAGCTGGTCGATCGTGGTCGCGCTGTGTCCCAGCGGGCCGTGCTGCGCCTCAAAATCCGCGCGCAGACGGCGGATCTCGGGGGAGAACCGGGCCGCATCGAAGCCCGGAGGCGGCAGGGTGAAGGCCGGGGTGACGACATGCGTGCCCACCTGGCTGTCAAAGGTATGCGTCCAGGCCATGTAGGGACCGCGCGGTTTCTCGAATTGGTTGAGCGGTTCGGCGAGATACCGCTGGGCTTCCTCGCCCGGCCCGTGGCCCTGCCAGGTCACGGGCAGGTTGTTGTCGAGCGTGACGGAAACGTCCATGACGCGCTTCCCTCGCGCCGCCTCGATGAGTCGAGCGGCGAGCTTTGGTTCGGTGATCGCCACCACCCGGGCCTCGCCCCCGGATCCGCGGGCATGCTTCGCCGGCAGCAGGGCATAGAAGGAGCCGGTGGCTGGCAGAGCCTTGAAATTGGTCCCGCACTCGATCCAGATCATCCCGAAGGCTCCACCCGCCTGGTGCGTGGCCACCGCGAGATCCGGCAGCGGCCCCATGCTGGCTCCGTCGAGCCCGGCGGCCATCACCCCCTTCTCACCGAGATACTTCATCGTTTCCGGCGCCGGCGCTGGCCATGCGGGGGCCAGCTTCATCAGCGGACGGACTACGAAGCGCGCCC
The DNA here is from genome assembly GCA_018970725.1 of Verrucomicrobiota bacterium. Classification (GTDB taxonomy): domain Bacteria; phylum Verrucomicrobiota; class Verrucomicrobiia; order Verrucomicrobiales; family DEV007; genus V1-115. Next base: position 13,425 of record JAGWVU010000064.1, on the reverse strand, counting down.
CGCCGCGATTCAGCGGCTGGTAATACGTATCGGTATAATCGCTGCGGAAGAGCACCACGTCCCCTGCGTGCAGCGGGCGGTGCTTTTCTTCCCACGCTTTCACATGCTCCGGGCGGATGAGAAAGCTCGAACCTCCCGGCGCATCGTCCCGGTGCTTGGTCACGTCGATCACGCAGGCCTCGCCGACAAATTGCCAGGCGGGCACCTTCTCTCCCGTGATCCGCCCCATCGGTCCCGCTCCGGGCAGACCGGAGTCCGGCGGTGGCACGAAGTGCGCGGGTGCGTCCCACTGCGTGCCGGTGTGTTCATCGAGCACGACCGTCTCACGGTGAAACGCCCCCGGTCCAAAGGTGAAGCGCGGCATGATGATGTGCTGCATCATGCCCACGGGCCAGACACAGGGCCAGGCTGGTGAGACGGGAAGTGAGAGGTCGTGGACGTGATCCGTCTGAACTTGCGCGCGCGCGGTCGCGGCGCAGGCGAGGAGGAGGAGCAGGGTGGGTTTCATGCCGTGCCGATTTGCTCGAGTCATGCTTCCGCCACCACCGGATTGGTGAGCGCGCCGATCTTTTCGATCTCGATCGTGACAGTGTCGCCCGGCTGGAGAAAGACGGGTGGCTTCATCGCCGCACCGACGCCTTGTGGCGTGCCGGTAAGGATCACCGTGCCGGGCTGCAGCGTGGTGCTGCCGCTGAGGAATTCGATCAGCGTGGGCACGTCGAAGATCATGTCATTCGTATTCCAGTCCTGCATCGACCTGCCGTTGAGAATGGTCTGAATGCGCAGCGCGTTCGGGTTTGGAATCTCGTCCTTGAGCACAAGGCACGGGCCCAGCGGGGCGAAGGTGTCGAAGGTCTTGCCACGGCACCACTGGCTGCCACCGCGCTTGATCTGCCAGTCGCGGGCGCTCACGTCGTTGGCGCAGGTGTAGCCGAGCACGTAATCAAGCGCGTTTGCTCTGGAGACGTTCTTACAGGCCTTGCCGATCACCACAGCCAGCTCGCACTCGTAGTCCACCTCATCGCTTGGCAGATGGCGCGGAAGGACGATGTCATCGCCAGGGTTCTGCACCGCGCCCGGGGATTTCATGAAGAGCACCGGATGCTGGGGAATGGCCGCGTTGCTCTCCTCGGCGTGTTTGCGGTAGTTCAGTCCGATGCAGAGGATGGCCGTCGGCTGCAAGGGGGCGAGGAGCTTGCCTGGCGTGATGATTTCCCCGGTGACATGGAAGTCGCCAAGGATGTCGCCCTCGATGCGGCGGGCGGTGCCGTCGGGTTGGAGGGCGGCATGCTGGATGGTGCCGTCGCCGGCTTGATGGCGGATGAGTTTCATGGGGGGAATGTGAGGAAGGTTCAGAGGTTGGTTTTGACGGTGTAATCCAGATCACGGAGCAGGGCGGCGAGCGTCTCGTGGAACTCGGGTGGCAGCGGCAGGACCGGCGGACACGGATCTCCGACCTCCGGCCCGATCATGTTGAGGCCGGCCTTCATGACACTGAACCAATGGGCGCCATCGCCTTTGTTGTGATAGGCGCTGAACTGCAAACGCATGAGTGGCGCAAGTTTGGCCCAGATCCGCCGCGCGGCGACCAAGTCCCCTTGCACCGAAATGGCGTGATGGAGTTTCACCGCCGCGGCAGGCACCATGCTCGGGATTCCCGAGATCCATCCATGGGCGCCATGGCAGAGCCCTTCAAATGCCACCGAATCGATCCCGGCATAGATGGTCAACTTGCCTTCGGTCTCCTGCAAGAGCGAGCAGATGCGGTCCGGCTCCGGGTTGGACATTTTCACGCCCTTGATGGAACCCTCGCGGAACATCCTCGCGAGGTGCTCGGTCCGGAGATCGATCGCGGTCAGGGGAATGTTATGATAGAGGACGATCGGGATGCTCACCGCATCGGCAATGCGCCGGAAGTGATCCATCGTCTGGGTCGGGGTCGGAGCCATGTAATAGGGGGGGACGATGAGCAAGGCGTCGGCCCCCGCTTGCTCCGCGTGCTTGGAGAGATCGACCGTCAAGCGGGTGGAGACGTGATGGGTGCCGGCAAGGATCGGAACCCGGCCTGCACAGGCCTCGATGGCCGCCTCGAGGACACGCTTGCGGTCGTCCGACTCCATCCCGGCAAATTCCCCGGAACTGCCCAACGGAGAAATCGCGTTGACGCCCTCGGCGATCAACCAATCGATGTGTGGCTTCAGCTTCCCGAGAGCAAGGCTGCCGTCAGGGTTGAACGGAGTGATCGAAGAGGCGCAGACCCCTCGGAATAGCGGTTTGTGGTGGCTCATCTCGTTTTGACTCATGGTTGGGTGGTGTTGGCAATTTTGGGTGTTTCAGCTTTGACGGGGTGGTTCTCGCGCACATGCGCGATCGCCTCGCGGACCGAGGGATGGGATCCGGTGAAGGCAAGGGAAAGCACAAGCAGGCCGAAGAGGGTGTCCTCGTCTGAAGAAGCGAGCCGGTGGGAATCGCCGAGTCGGGCGCAGATGAGCTGGCGCAGAACGCTGTTCTTCAAGGCCGCACCGCCGGAGAACACCAGCCGGCTCCAGTCACGATCCGGGGCGATGCGTCCGGCGCACTTGGCATAGTTATCCGCCATGCCGGCGAAAAGTGCGTGGAAAAGATGGCCCACGGTCATGTTGGACTCGCACAGATTCAAGATACTGCCGTGATCTCCCATGTTACCGGGATAAAACGCCGGGTCTACCCGCAACCCACCACCATCGACCCGGGCCGCCTCCGAATGGATGAATTCCCAAGGGTCCTGCAAGGTCACTCCCTGCGCGGTGGCGATTTCGGTGAGCAGCCGTAGCAACGCATTCAAGGCCCGGCCGGCGGGAAGATGGGTGATCGTTTTCAGATAACGTCCGTCGAACCAGGGGCGGGTTTGGAAGTCGCCGGACTCGCATTGGGTGGCGATCCGGATCACGGCGGACCCGGTGGAGATGTTCACGGAAAGCTCGTCCGCCTCGAGCAAGGCTCCGACCTGGGACACATGATAGTCGCCCACCGGCGCGTAGATCGGCAGGGAACGGGAGCCATGCCTCCATTCACCAATCACAGCGCCTTGGGGAACGATCGCCGGCCATTGCAGCGTATCAAGGCCGAGCTTGGCAATGACGCCGCGATGCCAGTCCAGCGTTTCGATATGCAGGGCCCCATGACCGTGGGCATGGGTCACATCGGAGACCGGCGCCCCACCACACAAACGCGCGGCGACGAAATAGGGCAGCGCCGCGGGGATCGCGTCCGAGGCGGGCAGGGTATCGTGTTGGCTGAGCCAGAAGAGAGGGTTCAGCGGGATGCCCAAGACGCGTTCGTTTCCGAGTTGCCGGCGTTCATCGCGGGTGATGAGGCTTTCGATGGCATCGAAGCAGCTTGTCCTCCCGGACGGAACCGGCTGGAGCCCACGCTGATCCTGCCACGTGATGAAACGAGTCAGCGCCTGACCAGAGCCATCGCAGAGAACCACGCCGTGAAGTTGGCTGCACATGAGGACTCCGGACGCGTCCGGACAATGCAGATGCAAACGATCCAGAATCTCGCGCACGCTTTGCACCATAAGGTCCGGCTCGATTTCGCGAAAACCCGGGTCCAGGCCGGTCACAAACGGGGGCGCGGGCGCCCGCACGACATGGGAAAGCCGCAAGGCACCGGCATCAAGGATCGCACCCTTGATGAAGCTGGAACCGATGTCGATGCCGAGAAAACGCATGTCAGTTCGGGAGATTCAGGCGCAACCTCTCTGCCGCCTCGCGGGTGGTCCTCTCGAAGAGCGGGGCGTTTCCTGCCTTTTTCAGATCCACGTCAAAGGAGGGGATCATCTGTTTCATGCGCTCCCGGGCTTCAGGGGCGGCGAGCAGGTGGGGCAGGCAGGTCTTCACCACCTCGAGAGCGATATTTACCGAAACCGATGCGCCGGGCGAGGCCCCGAGCAAGGCGGCGATGGAACGATCCGAGGAGGAGAAGACCTCCGTTCCGAAATAAACCGCACCCCGATCCGCCTTCTTAATCGTCTGGACCCGAATCCCGGCTTGGACGAGCCGCCAATCCCCGGCGCGCGCGTTGGGATAGTAGGCGCGTGCCGCGTTGAGGCGCTGTTCCATGCTTTGCAAGCCCTGCGTGATGAGATAGCGCACCAGTGCGTGGTTGTGCAGGCCCGCCCGAATCAGGGCACCCAGATTTCCCGCGCGGATTGAAAGTGGCAGATCGCTCCAGCTTCCGGTCTGTTTGAGAAAGCGCGTGGTCCACGTGGCAAATGGACCGTAGAGCAACTGACTGCGTCCGTTGAGCCGGCGGGTGTCGAGATGCCCCGAGCCGAGGCTGGGAGAGGAAGGCGGCGTGGCCCCGTAAACTTTGGCGTCATGACGTGCGCAGATCGAGGGGTCGTCGCACACCAACCACTGGCCGCCGATGGGGAATCCCCCCAGTCCCGCCACTTCGGCGAGGCCGGTCGATTGCAGCAACGGCAGGCTGCCTCCGCCCGCGCCGACGAAGACGAACTTGGCGCGTTGCGTGCGGATCCCGCCCGTGGCCTGATGCTTCATCGTGACCTGCCAATCACCGATACCGCGTTGCAGTTTGGTCACCTTCCATCCGGTTGCCACCGCACAATGTTCCTGCCGGGAGAGCCAGGCGCAGAGCTGGCGCGCCAGCAGGCCGAAGTTCACCTCCGTGCCCGGAGCGGTAGTGGCCGCGACCGGTCCGGGGGCCCGGCCCTCCATCACGAGCGGCATCCACTCCGCCATGACGGATGGATCCTTGGTCAGGGTGATCCCGCGGAAAAAATGATGTTCCTTCATCGCCGCGTGACGCGTGTCGAGAAAGTCCACATTCTCCGAGCCCTCCACGAAACAGATGTGTGGGACCGCATGGATGAAGTCCGACGGTTCGCCCGCCATGCCGTTCGCGGCCGCATATCCCCAGAACTGTTTCGAGTGTTCGAACTGCTCGAAGATCTGCAGCGCCCTTCCGATGGGGACATTGCCCGCGCCGTCCCGCTCCGGGGTGTAGCTCAACTCGCAAAGCGCCGCGTGCCCGGTGCCCGCGTTGTTCCATCCGTCGGAGGCTTCGCGGGCCGGTTCCGGCGTGATCTCGACCAGTTGGATGCGAAGCCGCGGATCGAGCTGGTTGAGCATCGCCGCCAGCGACGCGGACATGATGCCGCTGCCGACAATCACGATGTCGGGAGCGTCGAGGATGCGGGTGTCTGGCTCCGGCGGCGTGTCCATGGGTCCGATCGTTGCGCTTCAGCACCAATGAGCCCCTTGGGTCTCGACATACACGGCATAGAGGCTGCGGCTGGCCGTCATGAAGAGCCGGTTCCGCCGCGGGCCGCCAAAGCAGACGTTGCTGCACACCTCGGGCAGCACGATCTGGCCAATGCGTTTGCCTTCCGGTGAGAAGATCTGGACGCCGTCATATCCTTCGCCGACCCATCCGGACCCGGCCCAAATATTCCCGTCCTTGTCACAACGGATGCCGTCGGCCAGACCGGCGACTTCCTTGCCGTGCAGCTCCATCTTCATTGAGGCAAACTCACGGCCGTTGATTGCCTTCGCGCCCTCGATGTCCCACACCTTGATGTTCTTCGGCGCCTCGGGATAATGCGTCGCTCCGGTGTCGGCCACATAGACCTTCTTGTAGTCCGGCGAGAAACAGAGGCCGTTCGGCTTGAAGATCTCATCGGTCATCTTTTCCACCTTGCCGGAGGGATCGATGCGGTAAACGGCCTCCTTCAGCAGCAGGTCGCCTTTGTTGCCCTCGTAGTTCCCAAGGCTGCCGTAGCCGGGATCGGTGAACCACACGCTGCCATCAGGATGCACCGCGCCATCGTTGGGCGCGTTGAAGGGCTTGCCGTCAAACTTGTCAGCGAGCACCGTGATGCGGCTGTCGGTCTCATAGCGCACTACGCGACGGTTGCCGTGCTCGAAGGAGATCTGCCTTCCTTCCCGGTCAAAGGTGTTGCCGTTGCTGTGGCCGGCGGGTTGATGAATCGTGGTGATCTCTCCATCATCTTGCAGCCAACGGTGCTGGATGTTGTTCGGGATGTCACTCCACACGAGGTATTGGCCCCAGCCGCTCCACGCGGGGCCTTCCGCCCAATACATGCCAGTGTGGAGCCGTTCAATGGGCGCGGAGCCGATCTTGTATTTCTCGAATGCCTTGTCGAGGGCGATGACGTCCGGCTCGGGATAGCGCACTGGTGGCGCGCCGGGGCCGAAATCGCGGGCAAGCAGAGGCGTGGCGGCAAGGGAGCCGAGGGAGGTGAGGAAGGAACGTCGGGTGTTCATGGCGAGGATGGTTGAAGTGGTGGAGTTAAGCGGGGGAGGAAACACTATTGACGATGTTTGGCAGCGGTTCGCCACGCACCGCTTGCAGCGCGATGCGGGCGGCGGTTTCACGCAGGGTTTTCACGGCCGGCGTGCTGACCGAGGCGATGTGTGAAGCAAGGATCACATTGGGCATCGTGCGGATGGGATGGTCCGCAGGAATGGGCTCGGGATCAAAAACGTCGAGCGCGGCTCCGGCGAGATGACCGGATTGCAGGGCGGCGGTGATCGCCTCGCTGTCGGCGAGGTCACCCCGGCCTACATTGACGAAGAGGGAGCCAGGCTTCATCTTCGAAAAGGTGGCCGCGTTGAAGAGCTGCTTCGTGCTCGGACCCGAAGGGCAGTGCGGCGAGACCAGATCGCACTCTGCGAGCAATGCATCGAGGGACGCTGCGGCCAGCGCGCCGCCTTTGGTGATCGTTTCCGCGGGCACGACCGGGTCAAATACCACCACGCGGGCCTTGAAGGCCAGCAGACGCTGCACCACCTCGCGTCCGATGCGGCCATAGCCGACAATGCCAATCGTGAGCTGCTTCAGCGCAGACATGGCTGCCACGGGCGTGGCCAGGCCCCACCGCCCTTCTCGGACAAGCAGCGTGTTGGGCACCACCTGCCTCGTCAGGGCAAGCATGAAGGCCAGCGTGTGGTCCGCCACCTCGTCGACGCAGTAGTCCGGGATGTTGCAGAGCGGGATGCCCCGCTCGCGGGCGGCTGCCCCATCGACGTTGTCATAGCCGATGCCGTAGCGCACAATGGCCCTGGCCCGCGACATGGCGGCAATAACCTCCGCGTTCACGGGTGCAAACTGAGTGATGACGGCATCCGCCTGCCGGACGAGTTCGGCGATCTCGGCGGGGGGGCGCTTTTCCTTCAGAGAGACGATCTCGACGCCCGCAGGCCGCAGGATGCCCTCCTCCAGGCTGAGATCGGGAAAGGTGTAGTCGGTGATGGCAATGGTAGGCATGGGTGTGTTGAGGTTGAGATTGGGTTTTACTCGCCCAAGGCGCGGACGGTGGTGAGGGACTTAATGAGACTGTGGTCGGCCCACTTCCAGACGACCTTCTTGTCGCGGTTGATCTCAAAAGCGTGAGCGCCCTTGCCTTCCTGCCCGCGGATGAAATTGCCGACTAGCAGGTTGCCGTTCTTGAGCTGCTGCACGCTGGACACCCAGGTGATGTTCAACTCGGGTGCGTCCTCCGCTTTGAACTCCCACGCGATCTGCTTGTCCGGCGTGACCTCGATGAGGCGCTTTTGTGTGCCGCAGCAGATGAGCGTGTTGCCATTGGCGAGCCGTTGCGCCTCGCCGGTGTTGGTGACGCCGGTGTATTCCCACACCACCTTGCCCTGCGGATCGACTTCGCGCACTGCACCCTCTCCTTCGTGCGCGGCGAGGATGTTTCCGTTCGCCAGCTTGTGCACGTTGCGCACCTGAAGATGAAAACCCTTCACATTTGTGGTGAGCGGCGTGACATGCACGATATCGCCCTTAGGATTCACCTCCACCGCCTGACACGGCTCCTGCTCGGCCACGAGTGTGTTGCCATTCGCCAGCCGTTCGCAACCGAAGACCTGATGCGACTTGCTCACGTAGTCGAACACCGTCTCGCCACGCGAGGTGATCTCGCGCACGCCCGTCGGTGTGCCGCCGTAGCCGAAGAGAATGTTCCCATTCGGCAATGCCTGGAAGATCACCGTGGTGCTCGGCGGCTTGAATTCCCACACCAGCTTGCCATCGCCATCGAGTTCGACAAAGCGGTTCGGCCCTTTGCCATATTCGGTGAAAAGCAGTCTGCGTTTGGCGGGCGTGTCAGCAGCGGAGATTCGTATGGTGAACGGCAGTGCGAACGCCATTAGGGCGATGAGTAGGCGGGTGGGGTTGTTCATGGTTGGTTTGTTTGGATGGCTTTCAGCACGAGCACGGCAGCGGCAGGTTTCTGGCTCAAGGTGATGGTATGGCCTCGCATGAGCGAGGCGCCGGTGCTGACTTCTTTGCCGCCGTCAAGGTTTTCGATCTCATAACGTTGCTGTGGAACGAGGTCGCGAAGCTTGACGGTCAAAGTCTCGCTTGTGGATTCGGGACGGCGGAAGGCTTGCACGATACATTGCCCGAGGTCGGCGCGATGGAACTGCCACGCGATCCACGAAGTCGTATCGAGGCTGTAGGGCGTGAGCGGATGGTAGTCGCCGGTGTAGAGCGGGCGGATCTTGAGATAGCTTTCGAGATGCTTCCGCAAAGCCGCGACGGCTTTCGGATTGCGGTAGTTGATGGAGAATCCGCCGCAAGCGCCCATGCCGCTGCGCAGGGCGAGGTCGTCGGTGGCGGCGGCGCCGAGTCCGTGGAGCGGCAGCCAGTGCGATAGGCCGTGGGTCATGGCCTGGACATTCTGTGGAAAGGTTTGGTCTCCCCAGGTGCTGTCGCTGCGCCAGAGAACGATGCAGCGGCGCATCATTTCGAAGTCAAGTCGTCGGCCGCCCGCCGCGCAGTTGTCGAGAATCAGATCGGGATGACGACGGGCCAGTCCGTCGAGAAAGGCGTAAAGACCGTTGATGTGGCGGATTTCGCGCAGGCCGACTTCATCGGGCTTTTCGTCGGTGTGCCAGAAGTAGGAGGGGTAGAGATTGAAGTCCTGCCGGTAAAAGCTCAGACCCGAGCGCGTGATCTCTTCCGAGATGGATTCGATGGCCCACTGCCGTGCCTCGGGATGGCCGAGGTCGAGCAGGTAAAAACCATCCTGCTCTTGGTAGCGAAGCCGATCCGGTGTGCCCGTCGGTTTCAGCAACCACCCGGGATGCTCGCGCTCCAGCCAGCTGCCGCGCATGGCCCGCTCCGGCTCGAACCAGGCGAGGAAGCGCATCCCCGTCTTGCGCACGGCGGCCCCCACCGGTGCGAGTCCATTCGGGAAGCGGACCGGGTCGGCCTGAGGATTGCCTTGGCCTTTTGGAAAGCCTCCTTCGTTCCAGCCGGCATCAAGGTGATAGCAGTCCAGCGGCAGCTTGAGTGAGGCGACGTCGGCGGCGAGTTGGACGAGCTTTTCTTCGGACGTCCCGTTGAAGGGAAAGATCCCGTGCACCCCGGCCTGCACCGGCATGAGGGTCATCGGCGGATGATTCTTCGGCGTGAAGTGCGCCAGCATGAGGCGGCGGAACTGGTTTTGTCCGTCGATCCAGTCGCCGCTGTAGTTCATGGCGAGGATCGAGGGCAGCCGCACTTCCTCGCGCGGCGCGAGACGGAAACGCGTACGTTTCAGGCCGGCGGTGACGCGCACGCGACCGTTGGCCTGAAGTTCGAACGACGCCTTCCAATCCCCGGTCCAGCCGATCGCCACGATGAGTCCGCCGCCTTCGCCCGCGAGATTGAAGTAGGGCATCACGCCATCCGAGGAGCGTCCGCCGAAGGACTCGAGCGAGAAATTTTCGCCCACGACGAGCGGGTTGGTTTTCGGTTCGAAATCACCCGGCTCGGAGTGGCTGCCTTTACTCCAGTGCAGCATCACGGCGGCATCGGGCGGGAAGGCGACCTCGAAATCGGCGGACTTCAGGTTTTCATAGAGAGGAGAACCATCCGCTTCGGGTGCCCGGAGGCGGAACTGCCATTCGGTGGCGGCTTGGTCGGGATAGGCCTGTGTTTCGATGCGGAGACCGGGAACGGTTTCCCGCAAAGGTGCCGTGGGGCGTTCGATGGCGTCGGCATAGACCGCAAGGGACAACGCCGGAACGCCAATGAGTATGGGAAGGGGCCTCATTCGCTAATCTCGGGTTGGGAGGTGCGGCAGCAGTTGGTCGAAAAGGGCTTGATGCTGTTTCACCAAGGCGGCGTGATCGGCATTTCCGGCGAGGTTCCGGCGTTCCACCGGGTCGGAGTCGTAGTCATAGAATTCGACGGACTCGACCCGATCCGTGACGCGGGGCGTGTCGGCGCCGAGATCCGCCCGACGCCATTCGATGTAGCGATAGCGTTGCGTGCGCAGCGTCCAACCCATCACGCCATCCTTGGCTGGACGTGGAGACATCTGGCTGATCGCGGCCTCGTGCAGCGGAGCGCTCCCGCCGCATATCAAGGGCACGAGGCTTTTTCCTTCTACGGATTCCGGCACGGGTAAACCGGCGAGTTCGCAGAGCGTCGGATAGATATCGACGAATTCGACCAGCGCCGTGACGCGCGGCGTCTGCGTCCGATGCGGCGCCGCGATGATCAGCGGTGCACGGGTCGCATCTTCATAGTTCGTGACCTTCCCCCAGTGGCCGTGCTCGCCGAGATGCCAGCCGTGGTCGCCCCAGAGGCAGACGAGGGTGTTGTCGGCGATGCCCTCCTCTTCGAGCGTTTTCATCAAGAGACCGACCTGCGCGTCGATGTAGGAGACGCAGGCCGCGTAGCCGTGGATGAGTTCGCGTTGGATCGGTTCGGGAATCGGGCCGGTCCTTGGAATGCCGGAATACGCTCGCAGCTCGCCGGAGTTGCTGTAAAACGCGAGATCGTGCGGGCTGCCGTGAGGCATCTCCCGCATGGGCGCGAGCGGAAGCGAGGCCCGGTCGTAGAGGTCCCAATACTTCTTCGGAGCGATGAACGGCAGGTGCGGCTTCACAAAGCCGACCGCGAGAAAGAAGGGTTGCGGTTTCCCCGAAAACTCGCGGATGCGTTTCGCCGCGGTGAAGGCCACCCCGCCATCGTGATAGGCATGGTCCACGATGTCGCAGCCTTCGGTTGCCGGACCGGAAACGGTCCTGCCTTGTTTCGCCGCCTCAGCGAGGCGCGCCTTGGTCGCGGGGTCCTGATAGCCACCCGGCGCGGGCAGTTCACCGGGAGCCATCTCCCACGGGCCATAGGGCACGGTCCACGAGGCGCGGTCGTGCCCTCCATCCACGGTGCGGCCGTCGAAGACCTTGTGCAGCGGATGGGTGATGTAGCCGTGATTCCTGAACTGCTGCGGCAGCGTGACGAGATCCGGAAAGCGCGTTCGCAGGAGGTCCTTCGGTTGCGTGGGATTGAAAAACACGCGCGTCGAGTCGGGTCGAAGCCCGGTGAGCACGCTCATCCGCGATGGCGCACAGAATGACATCTGGCAATAGCTCGAGGCGAACAGCGTTCCACGCGCCGCGAGCCGGTCGATGTTCGGCGACTGGATCCAGGACGCGCCGTAGCAGCCGAGCAGGGGCTTCAGATCATCCACGACGATGAAAAGGACGTTGGGTTTTCGCTTTGGCGCGTCTTCGGCGACCGCTGAACAAGCCAGCACTGCAAAAGAGAGCACCCATGACATCGCTCTCACGGACGTCCTCCCTTCGTGATCTTTCCGAGCTGCTCCGCGAGCAATGGAATCTGCACTGCGGCCTCGATCGTGCCGACGAGGTTCGTCGTTTCGAGCGGATCGCTTTGTTCGTCATAGAGCTCCTGCGCGACGACATGACCGGTCTTGAAGTCACGCCACTCGTGGTAGCTCCAGCGGTCGGTCTTGAGCGCATAGCCCATCGTTTGCGGCAAGGCCTGGGGCCCACCGCCCCAGTAAAGCGCCGGGCGCGGATGCTGCGTGAGCGCGGCGGCCTTCACCGTGGCTTTAGCATCTTTGAGCACGGGCACGAGGCTGGCGCCGTCCAGCTTTGCTGGATTCGTCAGGGAGCAGAGTTCGGTCAGCGTTGGGAAAATGTCGATCAATTCACTGATGGCGTTCGTTTTCGAACCACCGCGGCCAATGCCGGGCGCGCTGATGATGAGCGGCACGCGGGCGTCCCAGCCGAAGAGCGTCATCTTCCCCCAGGTGTCGTGCTCGCCGAGGTGAAAACCGTTGTCGCTGGTGACGACGACGATGGTGTTCTCACGCAGCTTCAGTTCATCGAGGGCATCCAGCACCCGGCCCAGCTGCGCGTCGGCAAAACTCATCGCCGCATAGTAGCCGTGGCGAATTTCGCGCTTTGCCTCCTCGTCGAGCGTGCGGCGCTGACTCGGCTCACCGAGGATTTCGTGGTTCGCGTGAAAGGCGATTTCGAGTGCGTTGCGGGGTCGTGCGGCGGGTTCGATGGCCGGGATGTCCTCGCGACGATACAGGTCCCAGTAGCGCTTCGGCACCTTGTAAGGCGAGTGCGGCTTGAAGAGACCCAGAGCGAGAAAGAACGGCTCCGGCTTCTTCGCGAGGGCGCGCAGCTCCGTGATCGCGAGAGTGGCCGACCCATAGTCGAAGCACGCTTCGTCGGGCACATCACGATTCTCACAGAGCGGATTTTTCGCGAGGTTCGGTGGCCATTCGGTGCCACTCGGCAAGTCGAACTCATCCTTCGGTTTGCCGCCCGTGCGACGGTCCGTGACGCTCAGCTTTTTGAAGTCCTCCTCCTTGCCATAACCCCCGAGCACCTTGCCGATGCTCATGGACGTGTAGCCGTTCTGTTTGAACCACTGCGGCATCGTCACCGCATCCGGATGCAGGTCATAGAGATACTTCGTCATGCTCCAGATGCCGAGCGAGTCCGGCCGGCGTCCGCTCATGAACGAAGCCCGTGAAGGACCGCAAATCGGCTGCTGGCAAAAGTTCCGCGTGAATACCGTCCCCCGAGCCGCCAGCCGGTCGAGGTTGGGCGACTTAGCCACCGGATCGCCGTAGCAACCAAGGCGGTTGTTCAAATCATCAAAGACGACGAAGAGGACGTTGGGTTTTGTCGCATCGGCGGCGTGAAGCGTGGTTAGCGGTGTGTGCAGCAACGCGATGAAGACGATGCGGCAAAAAAATTGCAGACAGAAAAATGGATTTCTGTTCTTCATCTTTTTGTCTCCCATCTTTTTGTCGTTTGAGACCGCACTCTCACACCTCCTCCAGTATGAGTTTCGCATCGCCGAAGGTCTTCGGGCGCACGTCCATCTTGTCCATCATCGACATGAAGAGGCGGCAGAGTTGGCGATCTGGCTTGTCTTTGTAGTCGAGCGTGCGTCCGCCTTTTAATCGACCACCTCCGCCGCCAAGCACGATAATGGGAAGCTCGTCATTGTTGTGTTTGGCTCCGGCCATCATGCTGGAGCAGTGCATGAGCATGGTGTTGTCGAGCAACGTGCGCTCTCCTTCGCGGATGCTGTCGAGCTTGCGCGCGATGTAGGCGAGCTGCTCCATGA
>JAGWVU010000063.1 GCA_018970725.1 Verrucomicrobiota bacterium | reverse complement strand
TCACTGCTGTCCATCGCCAGGATCGCCTTGGCACGCTGGACTCGAAAGGCACTGGCATTGCGCTTCGATGCCACGGACTGCAGATGCTTCCTTTCCTCGGAGTCGAGTTTGATGCGATGCTTTTTGACCGGCATCACTTAAAAGAATCATAAAGTCAGGAAGTACAAGTGAAAAAGTGGGAAAATTACCATCTCTTTAGCTTGGGCGAAGCCACTAGGTTAGGAGCACGGATGAATCACGGATAAAACGGATGGCACGGAGAGGAATCCGAAGGAGAGAATGTCTCTTCCCATCCGTGTCATCCCGCCCCTCCGTGTTTCATCCGTGCCCCAAAAAAGCCCTCTTCCACGTCATCCGCCTACGCGATCCTCCAGGCGGCGGTGAAAAGAACCCGAAGATGCCGTCTGTTTCGGCTGGGCGGACCACTAGGTTAGGAGCACGGATGAATCACGGATAAAACGGATGGCACGGAGAGGGACCCGAAGGAGAGCATGTTTCTTCCCATCCGTGTCATCCCGCCCCTCCGTGTTTCATCCGTGCCCCCAAAAGCCCTCTTCCGCGTCATCCGGCGACGCGATCCTTCAGGCGGCGGTGAAAAGCACCCGAAGATGCCGTCTTTTTCGGCTGAGCGAAGCCACTAAGTTTGGGGCACGGATGAGTCACGGATAAAACGGATGGCACGGAGAGGGATCCAAAGAAGAGCATGTCTCTGCCCTTCCGTGTCATCCCGCCTCTCCGTGTTTCATCCGTGCCCCAAAAAAGCCCTCTTCCGCGTCATCCGCCGACGCGATCCTCCAGGCGGCGGTGAAAAGAACCCGAAGATGCCGTCTTTTTCGGCTGTGCGAAGCCACTAGGTTAGGAGCACGGATGAGTCACGGATAAAACGGATGGCACGGAGAGGAATCCGAAGAAGAGCATGTCTCTTCCCCATCCGTGTCATCCCGCCGCTCCGTGTTTCATCCGTGCCCCAAAAAAGCCCTCTTCCACGTCATCCGCCGACGCGATCCTTCAGGCGGCGGTGAAAAGAACCGGAAGATGCCGTCTTTTTCGGCTGAGCGAACCACTAGGTTTGGGTGCAGCCCTCGATCCGGATTGATGCGGGGGCTGAAAGCCCGCGCCGCAGGAGAAAAAAGCCGGGTGACGTTCGGGACTTGCGTCCTTACGCGGTCATCCGGCCTCATCGCGTCTTTTCCCCGGATCCACCGGGGTCAGGGACGGCGGGTTAGGTTCCAGACCGGGGCGCACGGCCGCGAGGCTGAGGGTTGTCTTGGGCTCGCGCAAGGGCGCGGGGGGCCATTGCATGAGCCAGGGAATGGAATCATGGGGGATTTCGCTACGCAGAATGCGCTCTCGTAGTGGAATCGATCACCGATTCCGCAGGGGACGACCATCCGTTCCATGCAGACGCGTGCCGGGCAATTTTCTTGACCTGACGGAAGGCCGGGTTTCAGGTTGGCGGTCTTGGAAAGGGGGGATCCGAGGGTTTGGATCCCGGTCGGGACGTTGTGCCGCGCATGTCAGGAATACACTGTCACAAGGGAATTGGGCTGGGAAGGTTGCCGGTGTGGCTGGGGCTGTGTTGGCTCTCCGGGTTGGCGGGAGGGTGGGCGGGGCCGTTCACGCCCGGCAACGTGGTTGTGGCCCGTTTGGTGAATCCTGAGGGGGGCGGTGAGGCGAGGTTGGGGTTGGTGGAGTTTCCGGCGGAGGGAGGTCTGGCGGTCAATGAGGTGGCGCTGTCGGTTCCCGGGGAGGGCGGCAAGGGATCGCTGGGGATGGTGCTGCCGCTAAAGGAGTTGCCGTTGGGGCAGCTCGGGCTCACTCCCGCGGGCGATGGGTTGGTTTTGGCGGGCGTTGGGGAAGGTGGTGGCGAGGGCATGGCGGTGAGGGTGGACGGGATGGGGAAAGTGCGGTTGTTGGTCCGGTGCGGGGATCTTTTCAACGGAGGGGCGCCGGGTTCCGTCGCGGTGGATGTGGACGGAGAAATTTGCCATTTGGCGGGAGAGCCTCCGGGACCTTCGGGAGGAATTCGGGAGGTGCGAGTGGCGGCGGGGAGTGGGGGAGGGCGCCAACTGGCGGCGGGCTGGGGGCGTCAGGTCTCGGTGGTTTCGGATCGGGCAGGGCGCGGCTTTCTGCTGTTTTCAACGCCTTCCCGGATTTGGAGTGCCGGGGAGGTCCCGTGGAGTGGAGAGGCTCCCGTGGCGCTTGCTTTTCCGGAGGGCTATGTGGGAAGCCAAGGATTGTTTGCCATGCTGGACCGTGATCCCGGGGTGGGGGCGGGTGGGTTGGGAGGGCTGGACACGCTGTATGTGGCGGAAGAGGCGCAAGTGAGGAAATATGAGTGGACGCCGCAAGGGTGGACCGGGCGTGGTGCGGCGACCTACGTCCCGGCGCGTGGGATGGCGGTCCGGGAACGGGACGGGAGGGTGGAGATCCATATCACCGGGGAGAGTGGTGGGACGAGCCTGCTGGCGCGGGCGGTGGACGACACCCCGTATGGCGGGACCTGGCATCGGCTGGCGCGGGACTTCACGGTGCTGGCGAGTTCGACGAGCGACCGTTTTTTGGGGGTGGCCCATGCGCCGGAGAGTCTTGATCTAGCGGATCTGGCTTTGGAGGGAGTCGTGCTGGAGCCTGAATTCGACGGGGGCCGGAGGGAATACCGTGGACTGACGATCTTGGGGGCGTTGCGTCTGCAGGCGCGGACGGATGCGCCGGGTGGGATGGTGGAGGTGCGTGAGGAGGGAGGCGCGTTTGGTCCGTTGACGGCGGAGGCGCGTGAGTTGCGACCGGGGCAGAACCGATTTGAGGTGCGGGTGCGGTCGGGCAATGGCATGGCGGGGCCGGTTTATCGGGTGGAAGTGGGACGGTTGACGCCTCCGGAGGTCGGCGCAGCGGAAGTTTCGAGGGCACCGGGGCCGGAGGTGACGGTGAGCGCGGAGGTCATCGCGGATGGAGGGGGCGAGATCCTGGAGCGCGGGATTTTCTGTGAAAGTCCGGAGGGCGGGACGTGGATTCCGGCCGGTGGTCCGCCTTCGATCGGGAAATTTTCCGTGGTAGTGAGCGGGTTGGAGGCGGGGCGGAGTTACGTGTTTCGTGGTTACGCGAGGAATCGGGTCGGCCGGCAAACCGGTGTGGAGGCCTTGTTCACGACGGAGACGTTTCTATCGGAGCGATTGGGGGTGGGGCGCGGCAAGCCGCGTGGCGGGGTGGAAGGAAGTATCGCGCCGTTCGCGGTGGCGGTGGGGGGTGACGGGGAGCTGTTTTTTGCGGACGCCTTCAGCCACACGATCCGGAAGCTCACGCGGGAAGGGAAGGTGGTGGTGGTGGCGGGGAGCCCTGGCTTGCCGGGCGGGGTGGATGGGGAAGGGGCGGTGGCCCGGTTCCATGCTCCCCATGGACTGGCTTTCGGCCAGGATGGGGCCCTGTATGTGGCGGATACTTACAACCATGCGATCCGGCGGATCTCGGACGGCGGGAGGGTGAGCACGCATGCGGGGGAGTTGGGGACGTCCGGGGCGCGGGATGGAACGGCCGGGTCCTCCCGTTTCTCCTTCCCGAAGGGATTGGTCGGGGATGCGTCGGGAAACCTTCTGGTCGCGGACACGCACAACCACGTGATTCGTCTGGTGGGTAACGATGGGGAAGTGGTCACGTTGGCGGGAAAATTCCGAGCCACGGGGAGTGCTGACGGGACCGGGAGCACGGCGCGATTCGAGTATCCGCATGGTTTGGCTCTCGGGCAGGGCGGGGTGGTTTACGTGGCGGACTCGGGGAACCGGATGATCCGGTTGTTGTCGGCGGACGGGACGGTGACCACGGTGGCGGGGACGGCCAAGGCGTATGGCACCGCCGATGGGAAGGGCGGCGCGGCCCGGTTTGCAAATCCGCGGGGGGTGGCGGTGGATGGGGCGGGAACGGTCTATGTGGCGGACGCCAGCAGCCGGGCGATCCGAATGATTGCTCCGGACGGCATGGTGGGCACTTTGTCCTTTCGGCCCGCCGCGGGAGGGGAAGGAGACCGTGGCGGGTTTTCTCCTCACGGGATCGCGGTGGATCGGTCCGGAGTGCTCTATGTGGCGGACCCGGCCAACCGATGCATCCGGAGGATTTATCGTGGGGTTCCCGGATTGGCGGAGGGTCAACGGTAGTCCGGAATCTCTCACAGCCGGGGCGGCTGTGTCCCGGCTGGAGGGGCAGGCGGGTTCCTTGGTTCAAGGGGATTCCGGGAGCGGGGCGGCTTCGGCGAGAATCCTCACGGATCCGGCGCACCCGGTGCCGTTCGGTTTTTTGGGGGATGCGGTCAGGAAGGAGCCGAAGGTCCGGGCGGTATCCCCCTTGGAGATGATGATGCCTTGGATGGAGAGGCGGGCAGCCGGTGGAGGCGGGGTGCGGGTGCCGGAGAAAGTGCCGTTGGTTCCGAGGGTCAAGCCGGTGGTTCGATCGGGGGAGGCGTATCGGTTGGTGGCGGTGCGGGCGAGGGGGACTTCAATGGGGATGGGAAAGGGGCCTTCGGAGAGAATCACTACGGGTTGGGGGCTGAGTTGCAGGGACCCCGGCGTGGACGTGGTCTGCCTGGCGCCGATGAGCTGCAAAGGGAGGGTGAAGCCCGCCGGGAAATAGTGGCGGGTCGGCTGGTTGCGCTGAAACCAGGAGAGCTCATCACCAGAAACGTCGGTGGTGTCGGCCGAGGGATCGACTTCGGCCTGACCGACCAGCAGGCCCGTGCCGCGGTTGAAAATCGCGTGGATCGGGGCCTGGGCGGACCGGGTGAGAAACGCAGAGGAAGTGAAGGAAGAACCATCCGCGAGGGTGCCGGTCCATCGCAAGGCTCCGTTTCGGGATACAGTGAGGGTGGCAGTGCCGTCTCCGCTGGGGGAATCCGCGGCTGGAGCCGGGGGAATGGCCAAGGGAAACGCGCAATTGAAGGTGCCGGTCATCGGGGCTGGGACGGGGGTTGCCGCGGTGTGCGTTTGGTCGGCGGCCACCGGGAGGATGGCCATGGTGGTGTCATTGACCCTGCGGCTCACGGTTCCGGTGATCCGGGGGATGGGGGCGGTGGTGTCCAGCCGGAGGTCCAAGGCAATCCCCTGATCCGGGCTGGAGGATTGGTGCCGGCCGTTGGCGTGCTGGAACCAACCGCGGAAGGAGGTTGTGCGGTCGTCGAGAACGACGCGGGCGGAGAACGCTGCGGAAGAGTTGGTGATTTGCAGGGTGAAGAAGCCGCTGTTTTCCCGGAGCCGGAGATCCGGGGAGTGGGTCAGGAGGGCTGCGTTGTAGGTGCCGCCGATTCCTGAAGGGAACGGGGTGGGAAGAAATCCCGCTCCGATCCGGCCACCTTGTGCGTGGGTGAAGCTGGTGGTGGGCGACGGGCCGGTGGCCAGACCGCTCCATTGGTCGAACACCTGACCGGAGGCCGGGATGGCGGTCGCGGTGTAGGGGCGGCCGAGAGAAGCCGTGTTTCCGCGTCCCAAGGGTGGGGAGAATTGGATCGATCCGGCGGAGGCCGGGAAAATGTTCACCGTGAGAGGGGTGGGAATCTCGTGGAAAAAGGTCAGGGGCGGACCAGTCACCGAGGCGTCCCCGGCGATGGCGGTGACCCGGATGATGTTTTCCCACGGTCTAGGGTTTGCGATTGGGAACGACCATGTTTGGTTCTTGGAAGTGGGGGTCAGGGAAGCGGCAACGGGCTCCCCGCCGTTCACGGAAACCAGGACCCGGGTGACCATGCGATGGGTGGTACCGCTGACGGTGACCGGTTTGCCGGCGGCGCGCAGGACGGACCCGGAGCGCGGCGCGCCGGTGGTGAGCGGGAGGACGGAGACCCGGAACGCCGAGGTCCCGACATTCCCCGCTGTATCCCGGGCGGTGAGGGTCACGGAGGTGGCGCCGAGAGGGAACAGGGTTCCACCGGGGATGGAGTAGGTGATGGAGGCGATTCCCACCGCGTCGGTCACGACCGGCGGGGGATAACTAACGATGGCGCCCGTGGGGCGGTTGGGCGGCACGCCGATCGGGGCCGGAGGCACGATCAGGGGAGGCGTGGTGTCGATGGTGACGCCCGGGACAAGGGAGGACGAGACTTCCGTCCCCTCAAGATCCCGGTAGCGCAGAGCCAGCGTGTGGGTGCCGTCCGGAATCGGTGGGCCGGAGGAGACGGCGCCGTTTGCCCCCGGGTCCGCGGGGTCGAGAGCGAATTGGTGGGGCCCGGGGCTCTCGAAGGCGCCGGACAAGACAAGTTCCCGGTCACCGATGGCGAGTCGGAGTGATCCGGGCCGGGGGATTTGACGGAGGATGAAGGCGATGGGCAGGGGGGAGCGGTGGATGGCGCCTGGGACCGGGGATGAAAGCGAGGGGCGGCGGGAGCCCGGGCCGAAGACAAAGGCGGAACGTTTTTCGGGGTCCATGCCGCCTGCGGGGGCACCGACCGCGAGTTGGTTCCCGTTGGAGCCCAGCGCGGCTCCGAAGCGGTAACCGCTCGCCAAGCGCGGCGCCTGCGGGGCCCCGGGAACGCCGATGGTGCCGAGATAACCGGGAGTCTCTGGATCGAGGTCAAAGATGAGAACCTCTCCGCTCCCGGGGAGAAGGGTGTTTTCAAACGGGGGATCCATCGGAATCCTCTTTCCCGAGTTTGGCACCCCGACAGCCAATTGATCTCCGTAAAAGGCGATCGCGCCGCCAAAGCCATCGCCGCTTTGTGAGATCGGCGGGGTGAAGGTTTTCTGCGGGGTGGCCGTGACGGTTCCGCCGAGGGGATACAAGTGAACGCGTTCCGGTTTTCCCTCCGGTGAATCCACCAGACCGGCGACGGCCAACCGGGTCGCGTCCATGGCGAGGGCATCGCCGAAGTAAGCGACTGTTTCGCCGGTTGGGACGGGATTGGGCAGGATGGCGAACGGAGCAATGGAGCCTGAGGGGGCGGTCAGGTTGTAGAGCGCAACGGCTCCGAAAACGTTGTTGGGCGGTCTCGGCGGGTCTTCGCCCTCCTGTGAGGCGGACAGCGGGGGCGGTGTCGTTTGGAGAGCGGTGTCGCTGATGGCCACGGTGGTTCCGTGCATGGCGATGGCCCAAGGGAAATTACCCGGAGCGGAGCCCGGAGGAACCAAGGTGGCGACGGGCTGGGACGGTGAGGGGGAGCGAAGATCGAAAACGAACACCACGCCGTTGGCCTTGGATCCGATGACGGCGAAGGGTCCCGCGGCGGCCAGAATAGAGCCGAATCCACCGGGGGCGGGCCGAGGATTGGGGATGGGAATCGGAGGTTGGGCGAAGCTCCAATCGTAAAGATAGACGGTTCCCGCCCCGCGATCGGGGGCGGCATCGGTGTCGCCCAGGGAGCTGACCAGGAGGAAGTCCGGGGTGGCGGCCAGCGCGGCGCCGAACTCATCCCCGTTGGCCGGGGTGGGGTTGTCGAGAAAACGCAGGGACTCCGAAGACAAATCATGGAGAGACACCCGTCCGACCGCGTTGCCCTGGGGGGCGGTTCCGGCATGGCGGGGTGCGCCGGCGATGAGCAGGGAATCCGTGATCACGAGGGAGGAGGCGAACTGGTCATCGCCCCGGGGCGTGGGACGGCTGAGGGGGCGCGGCGGCGAGTCGTTGTTTAGGTTCTTCAGCCAGGCGGTGCCTCCGAGTTCGGCGGGATTGGGGGCTTCGGGATTGCCAAAAAGGGCGAGGTCCTGGATCACCGCCAGAGCGATTGGGGAGCCGGGAATCCCGTCGGGAACCTCAAGGGGTTGGATGGGGTGTGGGGGGGTCGGATCGACGGCAAAGCATTCGCCCTGACCCGTTGCGATGAGGAGGCGGTTGCCGGCCAGGGCGACAGACAAACCGAACCCTTCGCCCCCGGTTGCGGCCGGGTGTTGGACGGTGAACGAGGGCGTGGTGGGGCGGCGGCTCTCCAACGCGAAAACATGGACCCGCCCGGAGGAAGGGGCCGGGCCCGCCGTTTCCGAAGGAACACCGATCGCCAGACTGGCGCCGGACAGGGCGAGGGAGGTGCCGAAGCCGGTTCCCGGGCGGAGCAGCGGGGGAGGTAGTGAGAGGGTGGGGGTGGCGGGATTGGGGCGGGCAAGGTCGTAGACATAGGTCCGCCCCGCGTCCCTGGCGCCGGTGTCCTCTCCAGGAGCGCCCACGGCAAGGCGTTGTCCGGAAAGCGCGACGGCGGCTCCGAAGAAATCCGCGTCGGAGGGGCTGGGGTTGGAAAGGATCAGGGCCGGGTTGGGTGGTCCCGGGGCGGTGAGGGCATAGATGAGCACCAGACCCGATTCGAGCTTGGGACCTTGCCGGGCCTTGGGAAGGCCCACAACCAATCGGTCTTCGGAGAGGGCGAGGATGGCGCCGTAACCTTCTTGGGAAAGCGGGGTGGGGCTTGCGAAAACCTTGCTGGGTTCGGTCGGGCTGGGGCCGGCAAGATCAAACAGGTAGACGAGACCGGCCGAGGGGAGCGCTCCCACCCGGGCCCGGGGAGCGCCGACCGCCAGAAGGGAACCGGACAGGGCCAGGCTGGACCCGAACCCGTCCGGCTCACCTCCCGGGTTGGGAATGAGGTGGAGAAGATCGCCGGACACGGGATCAAAGACCTTGACGAACCCGAGCCGTCCGGGTTCACCGACGACCGCGTGGGCTGGGGTGAGGGCCACCGCGGAGCCGGAAAAGACCCCGGCCTCGGGGCCGAGTCGCGGTCCCTGAACCGACTTCAGGAGGGGGGCGAACTCATCGGTGGCTTCGACCCGGAGCGAGGCCAGCCCGGCGATCGCCAATGTCAAAAGCCCGAGGGTCCGGTGGAGTCCGGTTGCGGGGTAGGGGCTGCGCATGGTTACGGAGCGTCTCCAATGGTTGCTGGGGTCCCGGGTTGTCATGTGACTTTTTAGTCACATTCGACTGATTGCCAGAGGCTTCGGGACAGGCCAAAGCAATGCTGCGACAAAGTCGTTCCGGTCGTTCCGGAGCCTCCGGGCGCAACTCCCGAGGGCTGGCCTTCGGGACGAGCTGATCACAACCTCCCCCTGAATCCCATGAAACTTGCAAGATTCCAAACGCTTTTTTATTCGGTGGCCGCGGCCTTCGTGGTGCCTGTGGCGGTGGCGGCTCCTTGGGGACCTCCACAAATGGGCGACCTGATCCTTGGTTTTCAAGCGACCGGGGGAGATGGGAGCGGGACGAACGTTTTCTATAATCTGGGGCCCGCGCGGAATCTCTTGAACAACCCGAACCCGAGCGGAACGATTGTGAATTTGAACGCCAAGCTGGTCGCTGAGTATGGCACGGGTTGGTTCAGTCGGACGGACTTGTTTGTGGGGGCCTTCACGGCCAACTCCAACTCCACCTCTGGTGCCGATGCGGTCGGCGATCCCCGTCCGACGGTCTACCTGACCAAAGCGAGCGCGACGAACACCGCTCAAACGGCTCCCCTGGTCGCGCTCTCCGGCAGCGCGACGTTGATCACCAACTCCCTGGCCACTTCGGCCACCCGGTTTTCGGGCATGATCACTGCGTTCAACTCTGCGACGCCTCCAGTGACGGCGGATGGGAGTGGCATCGCCACAATGACGGAGTCGGGAAATCCCACGGCATGGCCGAACAGCTGGACCACGCGGAACCCGACAAGCGCGTTGGGCGTCCAGAGCGCGGCCTTCAGCATCTTTGCAGATGGGATCCAGCAGAATTTCGGGAAGTCCGGCACGGTGCTCAACATCGATCTGCAACGCTACGAGCGTGGGGCCGCCTCCGCCGCCTACGTGACCACGATCAAGATCTCCAACACCGGTTTGGTCACCATTGTGAATCCCTCTCCCCCGGTGACGCTTTCCCTCAGCACGTCCGGGTCCGGGACCATCAGCGGGGCGACAAACGGGCAGTCGTTCACCGTCGGCACCCAGGTTCCATTGACCGCAGTGCCCGCCGCCGGGCACACCTTCACGGGATGGAGCGGGGATTTGACTGGATCCACCAATCCGCAGACGGTGGGCATGACCGTGAATCGTTCCGTGACCGCCACGTTCGCCCGGGATTTGGCGGACACGGATGGTGACGGGATCTCCAACTACATGGAGTCGGTTTTTGCGACCAATCCGGCGGTGGCCAACACGGTGCCGGCGCTTCCGCTCGGCTTTAGTTGGAAAAGCAGCGTGAGCACGCTCGCCGGCGCGGAAATCTCCGCTTTTGATCCGGCGAGCAAGCGCCTCTTCGTGAGTGAGCCGACGACCACCTCTCCCGCCCGGGTGGGGGGCTTGGCGGTGGTGGATCTCACCAGTCCGGCCGCTCCCGTGGTGGTGTCGACCCTGCGGTTCACCGACGCCCCCTTCAGCTTGTCTTCCACGGACGTGAACAGCGTGGCCTGTGCCAACGGCATCGTGGCGGTGGCGATCAGCACCGGGAAGACGACTCCGGGCAAGATCGTGTTTCTCAATGCGTCCGATCTGGCGTTGCGGAGCAGCGTGGACTGCGGGATCCTGCCGGACATGATCACCTTCACGCCGAACGGGCAGAAGCTCCTGGTGGCCAACGAGGGCGAATATCTGGACAGCAACGGCGGGCCGGGGACGGCCAGGGGAACGGTGAGCATCATCGATGTCTCCACCGTGACGTCGCCGGTGGTCACGGAAGTGGATTTCACCTCGTTTGACGGGCAGGCGGCAACCTTGAAGGCTGCCGGGGTGCGGATTTTCGGGAGCGAACTGCCCTCGTTGGATCTCGAGCCGGAATACATCGCCGTTTCCCCGGATGGGGCGACGGCCTTCGTGACGTTGCAGGAGAACAACGCGGTGGCCATTCTCAACATCGCCTCGGCTTCGTTCACCAGCGTCGTGCCCCTCGGTGAGAAGGATTTCAGCACGCTGCTGGCCGATTTCAGTGACAAGGACAGTGCCACCGGAGGAACCACGGCCTACCTGAGGACGGGCAACCCGGTGAAGTCCTTGTATCAGCCGGATGCGATCGCTTCTTTCACCCAGGGCGGCAGCACCTATTATATCACGGCGAATGAAGGGGATGATCGCAACGACTTCCTCAATCCCGACGAGAAGGTCCGCTTGAGTTCCCTGACGTTGAACGCGACCACTTTTCCGGGCGCGGCGACGTTGCAACAGGACGCGAATCTGGGGCGGCTCAACGTGACCAACGTGGGGTCGGATGGAGATGCCGAGCCCGACACGGAGATTCTCGCCTATGGGGGGCGTTCGTTCTCCATCCTGAACAGCAGCGGGGCCTTGATTTACGACAGTGGCGACCTGATTGAAAGGACCATTGCGAGCTACGGAAAAGGCTCCGAAGTGACCGCGCCGATTTTCGACGACGCCCGCAGTGACGACAAGGGACCCGAGCCCGAGGGCGTGACCGTGTCCCAACTGGGTGGCCGGACTCTTGCGTTTGTGGGCTTGGAGCGATCCAACGGGGTCTTGGTGTTTGATATCACCAACGTCATTGCCAGTCCGTCCAGTGTCTCGGTCGTCGCCTTCCTGCGCAATACGGGTGACATCAGTCCGGAAGGGATTCTGACGATTCCGGCCGCGGATTCTCCGAACGGCAAGATGTTGGCAGTCTCGAGCAATGAGGTGAGCAACACGGTCTCCATCTTCGAGTTGCAGCAGGTCTACACGCTGACGGTCAATCCGCCTTCCAACGGATCGGTCACCGGCAATGTGGGATCCTATGTGGCCGGGTCCAATGCCACCGTGACCGCGGTGCCGAGCGCCGGATATGTCTTTACCGGATGGACCGGGGCCGCCAGCGGAACGGCCAATCCGTTGACCGTGACGATGGACGGGAACAAGACGATCGGGGCCACGTTCACCGCGCAATATACCGTCACAGTGACGCCGCCGACCAACGGCTCCGTGACCGGTTTGGCGGCGGGCGGGCTCTATCTGGATGGCACGAGCGCCACCCTCACTGCTGTCCCGGCGACCGGATATCTCTTCGGCAGCTGGGGTGGTTCCGCCTCGGGAAGCACGAATCCATTGGTCTTGCCGGTGAACGGGGACCAGACGGTGACGGCCTCCTTCACCCCCAACAACGCGCTTGGGCTGACCGCTTTCAGCATCTACCAAGAGGCCCTGGTGGCTGCGCTGCAGAATCGCTGGGAGGTGGGCGACCCCGTGGATTTGAATCTCGGTTTTCTCTATCTCAATATTCCTTCGGGGTATTCGATTGGTGTGGTGAATCTTCCTCCAGGGCTCAAGTTCAACGCCCTGACCCGTAAGATTGAGGGCACGATCACCGGTGAGATGCCCGACCTCCCGTTGGAGATCCGTTTGCTTGACGCCAAAAAGAAGGTTTCCGGTTCGCCCTTGGTTTGGGATTTCGAGGTGGCTCCCTACCGTTTGCTGGGCCGTTACGAGATCTTGCTGGAAAGCGCCGGGCTACCGGTCGGGAAGGCTTCGCTCAATGTGACCGGACCCGGGAATTATACCGCAAAGCTTGAGTTGCAGGGGCAGACCGAGCGGTCCATCACCAAGGGGACCTTCCCGGCGCTGACCGGCAGCGCGCCTTACACCGTCACCGTCCCCTTCCCGGCGGGCAAAGCCGGTTCCGGGGTGACCGCCACTTCGGTCGCGTTTGTGATCAATCCTGCCTCGGATTTGGTCACCGGTTCCGCGGGTGCCACTCCGAGCAGCACCAGCATTGGCACCGCCCGGGGTTTCCGCCTCGCCAAGGCCGGACGTGAGCCCAGGCTTGCCATCACGGTGGCGCTGCAGAATGGGCTCGCCGGGAACAGAACCTCCACGCCGGGGGGGCAGGGGTATGCAACCGGGTCCCTGAAATCCGGTCTCATCAACCTCACCGGTGCCTTGGGTGACGGAGCGGCGCTGAGTGCCGGTCTCAACCTGTCCCAGACCGACCAGACCGTGGTCTTCCTGCAGCCCTACAAGGGACCTCTGCACGCCGCGACGTCCTGCATCGGCGGGATTGTGACCATCGGCAATGTGGGCCAGCCGGCCCGGGGCGGCTCCTCGAGCCTCCCGCTCACGGCCGGGCTCAAGTGGCGCAAGGCCGCCGTGCCCACGGACAAGTCCTACAAGCTCGGTTTTGGCCCGCTGGACGTGAGCACGAGGGTCGACCGCTGGGTCGACGTCCCCACCGCTCCGGGTATGGCTCTTTCGCTTGGATTGGCCAACCGTCAGGTCTATGTGCAATACCAGGGGGCCAACCAGCCTGCGCCGCCTGCGGGCCGGGCCCTGCCTTCCGTGTTCAGCTTGCGGAACGGGTTCGCCTTGGCCCGCGTGGCGCCGTTGAACTCGGTTGTCAGCACGGGGCGCACGGTGCCGGCCACCGGTGCCTTCTCAGGGACCTTGGTCTTGGGAGCGCCCGCGGCGGCCACCACCTTCAACGGGATCTTGCTTCAAGAAGACGAGGGGGCCTTGGTTGGGGCCGGTTTGATCCGGATTCCCACCAGCACGACCGGGGATTACGAGACGGCTGCGATCAACCTCCTGAACAGCTTGGCTCCCTGAGGCCGGTCGGATCCCGCGCCCCGGGACCATGACCGGATCTCCGCCCCTCCGTGGTTCGCCGCGGAGGGGTCTTCCGTATCCGGGGTGGAGGGAACGGGCTTGATGCCCAACAAAATCAAAGCAATATCGAATGGCGGCGGGGAGGACGAAGGGCAGGTGAGCGGGCGGGTGGAACCCGGGCTTCAGTCGCCCGCCGTGCATCGGATGCAGGTCATCGACGCATGGGTGGGTCCGGTATTGTGTTT
Organism: Verrucomicrobiota bacterium; assembly: GCA_018970725.1. Taxonomy (GTDB): domain Bacteria; phylum Verrucomicrobiota; class Verrucomicrobiia; order Verrucomicrobiales; family DEV007; genus V1-115. The sequence continues at coordinate 8,786 of JAGWVU010000063.1, read as the reverse complement.
TCTGGCGACGTGTCTGCAGCGGATCGGGCCCCGGCGCCCGCCTCAGGCTGACGTCCGCACGATCGTCTTCATCAAACTCAGCGAACAGGGGGCCACCGTGCTCGCCGCCCCCGCGTTGCAGGAAGCGGTACGCCGGGTGGGGCGGGAGCGGGTCTTCTTCGTCGCTTTTGCCGGGAACCGGGAGATTCTTGATCTCATGGATCTCATCCCCCGGAAGAACGTGTTGGAGCTGGACAACCGGTCCCCCGGCGCTTTTGCCTTGGGGATGGTGCGGTTGATCCGTCGGTTTCACTCCATCCGGCCCGAGGCGGCGATCGACTTGGACTTCTTCACCCGGGCCTCCGCCTTGCTCACGTGGTTGACGGGTGCTTCCCGGCGGGTGGGGCTGCATGCGTGGTTCGGGGAGGGACCCTATCGCGGGGATCTCATGACCCACCGTTGCCGCTACAATCCGCATTGGCATACGGCAAAGCTTTTTCTGGCGTTGGTCCGGGCGTTGGATCAGCAGCCCGGGGATTTTCCCACGTGGCCGGTGGCGATGGAGGACGATTCCGCGCTGCGCCCGCCGGGACCGGATTTACCCGAAGCCGCGCGGCGGGCTGCGGTGGAGCTGGTGGCGGGTGTTTTCGGGCTCTCCCGGGTTCCCTTGCTGGTGCTGCTGAACGCGAATTGCAGCGATTTGATGCCTCTGCGGAAATGGATGCCGGAGCGGTATGTGGAGTTGGCCCGGCGCCTGCTGAAACGCGATCCGGATCTGTATATCCTCTTCACCGGCGGCCCTTCCGAAGCCATCGAGACGGAGGCGCTGGCGTCGCAGGTGGATTCCCCGCGCTGTGCCTCCATTGCGGGGCGGACCACCCTGACGGAGTTGCTGGCGATTTACGATCTGGCCGCCGTTCTGGTCACAAACGATAGCGGGCCGGTGCATTTCGCCTCCCTGACCCGGGTCAGGACCGTGGCTCTCTTCGGACCGGAAACGCCGGCGCTTTTCGGGCCGCTCGGGGAAGGCGCGGTGGCGCTCACGGCTTCCCTGGCCTGCAGCCCGTGCGTCAGCGCCCAGAACAGCCGCCGGAGTGGATGCCGGGACAACCTTTGCCTGCGGGCCATCCCGGTGGAAACGGTGGAGGCAGCCGTCTCCGCGCATCTCCCGGAGCCCCGGACAGAGCACCCCAGCCCATGAGCCGCCGCAAACCAAATGGACCTGTCCGCTCCGTCCGCTCTGGCGGATCCTGGATCGCGTTGGCGCTGCTGGCCATCGCGGTTTACCTGCCGTCCTTGGGCGGGGAGTTTCTATGGGATGACAACACCAGTGTCACCGAAAGCGAGATCGTTCATGACCCCGGCGGCTGGTGGAAGGCCTGGGTGGCTCCACCTCGCTCGCACCCGGATTACTTTCCGCTGACCACCACGGCGTTTTGGCTCCAGTGGCGGCTTTGGGGGTTGAATCCGGTGGGCTACCACTGCGTCAGCGTCCTGCTTCATGCCGGGTGCGTCGTTCTGTTTCACCGACTGTTGCGGGAACTGAAGTTTCCCGGGGCTTGGGCGGCGGCGGCCTTGGTGGCGGTGCATCCGGTGAACGTGGAATCGGTGGCGTGGATTGCGGAACAGAAAAACCTCCTCTGCCTGATCTTCGCGCTTCCGTCCTTCCAGTGTTTCGTGCGATGGCATCGGGAAGGTGGCGTGCGGGATTATCGTCTCGCCCTGGCCTGCCATGCGGCGGCCCTGGCGGCCAAGGCCAGTGTGGTGGGGTTGCCGGTGCTGTTCGCGGCCTACATGATTTGGCGGGATGGGCGTTTCGGCCGGCGTTCCCTGAAGGTTCTGCTTCCTTTCATCGGGTTGTCAGTCGCGTTCGCCGGGTTGGTGATCCATTTCCAGCATGAGCGTGCGGTGGGGGAGTGGCAGATCGTGATGCCCGGACTCCCCGGGCGGATTGGAGGCGCCGCGCTGGCCTTCTGGTTTTACCTTGGCAAAGTCGTTTGGCCGTTTCCGTTGGCCACGATCTATCCCCAATGGAATTTGCAGGCCCGGCTTGCCTGGCCTCTTGGTCTTGCCTTCCTAACGATCGGGGGACTGGTGGCCCTGTGGGGGCTCCGGGCCGGCAGGTTCCGTGGTTTGGCCTTTGGGTTGACCGCTTATGGAGTGCTGCTTGGTCCCACGTTGGGTCTTGTCAAAATGAGCTTCCTAAGGCATGCGCCGGTGGCGGATCACTTCCAGCATCTGGCGCTGCCAGCGCTGGTGGGCACGCTGGTGGTCTCCGGGTTCATGGTGGCCGGGCAATGGCGGGCGCAAACCGGGCGGCGCGCCGGCACCATTTTTTTGGTGGGAATCGGTTTGTGGTTTGGCGGACTTTCCTGGCAACGCGCCGCCTTGCACGGTTCTCATGAGGCTCTCTGGCGGGATGCCCTGGCAAAGAATCCTGCAAGTCCCCAGCCCCATCAGATGCTGGGGACCATCGCCGCGCACCGTGGAGAAAACACCAGCGCCGAAATCCGTTTCCGGCGCGCCATCGATCTGGGCTCACCGGAGGCGCTCATCAATCTCGGGATCACCCTGTGCAACGCCGGTCGCTTTGAAGAAGCTATCCCGTGGTTGCAACGCGGGGCGGCTGCGGGAGTCAACCCGGGGCAGGCTTACGCCCAATGGGCCCGGGCCTTGGTGGAACTGAACCGGACCGAGGAAGCCCTCGGCGTGTTGGAAGAGGGCGCCACCCGGTATCCCGGGAATTTGCTGATCAATTCCGCAGCGGGCGCGGCCTTTGTCATGGCCCGGCAGCCGGCCAAGGCGCTGGGCTTCCTCGAACGATGTGAACGGTTGGCTCCGCGCGATGTGGGGACGAAACTCTCCATCGCCCAAGCCTTGGAAGCCTTGGGGCGGGGTAGGGAGGCGGCGGAGAAGCAAGCGGAAGCCCGGAGGATCCAGTGAAGGGGGGTGGGTTTTGTGACGAAAATGTCACCTGATCACCGGCTCCTGCGGGGTTATGGAAAAGAGTTTATGAAGCCCCGCCACCTCCTCCTTTTCCTTGCCGGATGGCTCGGGAGCGTGTCGGCTCCAGTCATCGCCGGACCTGAGGCCCGACTCCCGGTGGATCCGGCCGCCTTGGAACAGCTGGCGGCTGCGGGGGACCATGATGCGGCCTGTTCCTTGGCGCGGCTCCACTTGTTGGGTCAAGGCGTATCCCGGGATCTGGCGAAATGTCTGGCCTTGGTGAAACCGGCTGCCGAGGCGGGGAATCCAAAGGGGGAGGCGCTTTTCGGGTATCTGCTGCTGGAAGGAAAGGGCGTGCCCCGGAACGAAGAGGAAGGACTCCGCTGGACGCTGAAGGCGGCGGAGCATGGAGACGCCGCCGCGCAGTTGAATGCCGGGAATCTCCTGCTGAAAGGCACCGGGGCCAAGGCGGATCCGGTGGCGGGAATCGCTTGGTTGGAGAAAGCCGCCGCGGCCGGCCGGCTCGACGCCCAGAAACGGCTCATCGATTTGTATTTCTCGGGTGGGGATGGGGTCGAGGTCAAGGAGGCCAACAGCCTTCCATGGGCCCGGCGGGCGGCTGAAGCCGGAGATGCCTGGGCGCAGACGGCCTACGGCACCCTGTTTGAACGGGGATATGGGGTGGGCCAGGATTTGGTGCAGGCGGAGCACTGGTATCGGCGCGCCGCGGAGCAGGGCCACGCCCGCGCCATGTATGCGTTGGCCCGGCTTTACGCGGAGGATTTGGGACGGGTCAAGGATCACGTGGAGGCGTATTACTGGCTCAACCGGGGAGCCTCGCTGTCGGATACGGCCAGCCTCAATTATCTTACCGAACTGCTTCCCTCTCTCAGTGCGGCGGAGATTTCCGCCGGGAATGCCCGGTTGGCTGCCGACGGCCTGAAACCGGTCAAGCCGCATGCCCGACCTGTGGGAGGTTCTTGAGGGGGGCGGAGGTCGGCCGCGGGGGCGGAAAGCGCTCGCAATCCGCGAAATGCAACGAGTTTGTCACATGCTTGTTTTTGCTTGGGCCCTCCGCCCTCGCTAGTGTCGCGGCCGACTGGGGATAGGATGATTTTGAGGAGGGCGCATTGCATCGCGGTTTCCCCAAGGGCCTCCAAATCCGGTCTTTCTGATTGAAACTACCGACCTAACAAAACAATACCTGAACGGTAAAAAGCAATGAAACTGAAAACCGCAATCCTCGGGGGCGTTCTCGCCCTCTTCGGCGCTTCCCAAGCGTCCGCCCAGTCCACCGTCACGGTTGGAGGAACCACTTACAAGGTTTACGATGTGACCGGTGCCACGGCATTCCGTTCCGCCATGAACCTTTCGCTCAAGGCGATGCTTGGCGGAGCTTCCGCGAAGGTCGCTTTCGTGGGATCGTCCTCCTACAACGCGGCCGACTTCGCCCTTTACGTGGGTTCCTTGAGCAGCACCCCGACCATCGTGCGGACTTCGCAGTCCGGTTCCGCTGAAGGCGTGCGCGACGTGGCCACCGCTACGGCGATCAACTACATCAGCATCACTCAGGAAGTGCTCGACGCGGCTTCCGCTTCTCCCTCCGGTGCCCGCGGCAACGGTTGGTTGGCGGATCCTTCCAGCGCCACCATCCCGGCCAACGCGGCTGCCACGGCTACTTACGGCCCAGTGCAGAACCAGCCGATTCGCACCACGGTGGTGCCGAAGTATACCTTCTCGGATTGTGCGCAATCGATCACTCCGAACCCTACCCCGACGCTTCCTGGGAACAACGTGGGTGTCATCTCCTTCGCATTCCTGACCAACAAGGGGCATGGCTTGTCCATTACCAACATGACCGACCAAACCTTTGAGTCCCTCTACTCCCTGGGCAAAGTGCAAGGTTCCGCGTTCACTGGAAATGCCGCCGACACCAAGCTTGTCTACGCCATGGGCCGTAACAGTCTGTCCGGGACCCGCATTATCACGCTGGCGGAGACCAAGTATGGTCCCTTCAGCCCGGTGGTTCAATTTGGTACGAACAGCGACGCCACCACGGCGGCCACCTCCGGTTCCGCACCCAATATCAGTGTCACCACTCTCAAGTCGGTTGGTGATGGTGGTTTCACCTCGGGCAGCGCCCTGCGCACCTACATGAATGCCACCAGCGCCAGCGTGACCATTGATGATGTTGCCAGCCAGGATGTTGCTCTGGTTGCCTACATGTCCATTGCCGACGCCGACGCCGTTTCCACCTTCATCAACGCGGGATCGAACAAGGATGCCGTTGCCCTGAATTACAACGGTGTGCCCTACAGCTATGACAACGTGCGGAACGGTCGCTACAGCTTCTGGTCCTACGAGCGCCTCTTTGGACCCGCTGACGAGGGGGCCGATGGCGCAGCGTTCCGCGCGGCCCTCACCACCGCCGTTGACGGGCAGCTCTCCACTTCCTCCACCAACAACGTCGGGATCAAACTCGGCCAAATGAACGTCACCCGCCCCGGTGGAGACGGTGCCGTGGTCGTTGTTCCCTAAGGAAGTTGCCCGGGAATGCGCCGGCTTTTCACCGGCGGTTCCCGGTTAAGTGAATCGTTAACTCTTTCAAGTGATTTATCTATCGACTTGCATGAAATCCATTCGTAAACACCTGCTGCCGGCCGCTTTGGGCATCGCCCTGGCCGGCACCGCAGGGGCTGCGCCGTGGCCTCCAGCGGCTGGGGACCTTGTCCTCGGTTTCCAGGCCTCGGCCAACCCCGGCAAGGATACCAACGTGTTCTTCAACCTCGGACCCGCCTACCAGATCCGCGAGAATGCGGAACAGGGCGTGGTCGTGAACGTCGCGGCTGACTTGGCCGCCGTCTACGGAGCCAACTGGTTTACCCGGACCGATCTCTGGTTCGGCGCCATTGGCAACTTCTCCTCGGCCTCCTCCGGCAGCCAGGTCAATGGCGACGATGTCCGCACGGTCTATGTGACCCGGGCGGCTTCCAGCTCCGGCGCTTCGACACTGTTCGATCTATCGGCCAACGCCCGCGGCATCGCCGGCACCCGGGTTTCCGGGATGGTGAACGCGATCGATGACCTGACCAAGCGTGGCAACGCGGTGGTTTCGATGGCCAAAGCCTCCTACCTGGTGCAATGGAACAACGGCTGGACCGCGTGGAACCCGTTTGTCACGGGCAACACTCCGGGCACGGCGTTCTCGGTGTTTGAGAGCATCCAGAACAACTTCGGCAAGGCCAGCAACGGAACGTCCTTCGTGGACATCCAGCGCCTGACCACCGGTTCTTCGGCGAACAACGCCACGGTGACCCGGGAAGCCACCATCGGCATCACCCGGAGCGGGGACGTGCTCGTGTCGAGCACCGCCAGCGTCTTCACCGCCGCCAAGGCGATTGCGGACCTGAAGGCGACCCAATATTACGTGGGGGACACCCTCAGCGTGAACGTTGGCACCGGGCTGTCCATCTCCGGCGGTCTTCCGGCGGGGGTGACCTATGATGCGACGACCGGTCTCGTGTCCGGAACGATCACCGCCCGGCCCGCCACCAGCGGTCTGGTGACGGTGAAGTCCGGAACCACGGTGTTGGCGACGTTGGAAGATTTCAGCATGAACGTCTCCAACTACCCCTTCCTGGGGAGCTACGAGGTGCTCATTCTGGACGGCGACAGCACTCCCGTTGGTCTGCCCGAAGGAAAGATCAAAGTGACCATCACCAAGCCGGGCACGTTCTCGGCATCGGCCGTGGTCAAGGGCACGACGACGGCGACCGCTCTGACGGGAACCTTCACTCCGAGTGCTTTGTTCGCCAGCCCGGCGACTTTGTCGCTGAACTTCGGGACCTTCACGGCCAGCCTGACCCTGAGCAGCACGTCCAACGTGGTGACCGGGACGCGTTCGGTTGCCGGTTCAGCCAACGATACCCTGAGCGGGTTCCGTCTGGCCTCCGGTCCGGTCACCTCCCGGAACCTGACCGCGTCTTTCGCGGCAACGGGCGGGGACCGCACCAACGTTCCGGCCGGGTTCGGCTTTGCCACTGGCAGCCTGGCATCGACTGGTTCGGCGAGCTTCGCCGGGACTCTCGGTGACGGCCAAAAGTTCACGACGTCCTTCAATGCCTCCCTGACGGATCAGGCGGTCGTCTATGTGCAGCCCTACAGCGTGGATGTGGTGAATTCCTTCTTCGGCGGGATCATCAACCTTCCGAACCTGGGTCAGCGCAACAGTGCCGGCGCGGCTTCCTTCAACCTGGGACAAACCGGTCGTCCTTCGGCCGGTCTGCAGTGGCGCAAGGCCGCCTCCCTCGCTGGATCGTCCTATGACAGCGGTTTCGGGACCTCCACTCCCGTGGCCGTGACCGGCGCGGTGAGCGGTTATACGCCCGTTCCCTCCACCCTCAAGGCTCCGGGCGACAAGCTCGCGGCCCAACTGGGTGCCAAGGGCAACGTGTTCAAGGCGGTTTATGCCAGCCAGACCACGAGCCCCGCGGATTCCTCCGCCGCCAGCCCGGACGCCGTCATCGACAACGAAGACGAGGCTCTTCCGGACAGTTACCTCATGGGGGCTTCCCCGATCACGTTCAATGATCCGTCCATCACCGGGCGTTTCTTCAACGAGGTCCAGGTCATCACGATTGGTGGTGCCACCCCTAGCTCTACTTTGGCCATGACGGTCAAAGTGGGAACCGGTGCGGTCTCCACGGCGTTCAACTGGGACGCGACCGCTGCGACTACGGCGGCCCGGATCCAAACGGCTCTGGAAAGCCTGGCGAACGTCGGGGCGGGCAACGTCACGGTTACGGCCGATACCACCCGCATCTTCCGGGTCACGTTCGTCGGCGCGCGTGGCTACCAAGACATCGACCCGATCACGGTGGCGAAGTCTGGAACCACTGGCCCTGCTTCGACCTTCATGGTTTCCGAGCTGGTCAAGGGAACGGGGAATACGTTGACGACCCTCCTCGTGGATGAGGTGCAACGTGTGGCGGTGCCGGATACAGTGGTCGCCTTCACCTTGGGCTTCAAGGGAACGACGACGGGTTCCATCAGCCGTAACGCGACTCAAGCCACCACCGCGTCCAATATTCAGACGGCCCTTCAAGGCCTCTCAAACATTGGGCTGGCTTCCAACGTCTCCGTGACGGCCGCTGGCTTGGATGGCACCACGCAGCTGTTCAACGTCACCTTCCAAGGTGCGCTGGGCAAAACCAATCAGGCTGCTTTGACGACCAGCGTCGCCAGTGGATCGGGTGCGCTCACGGTGACTGAAGTCGGCGCCGGTGGCAGCATCAGTACCCGGGTGACCGGCACGGCCGTGGGGACGACGGGAACCTTCTCCGCCACCGTGTTGCTCAACAACGCGGGGCTGAAGGGCACCGTCGAAGGTGTGTTCCTTCAGGACGACAGCTTCGGCACCGTCAATGGACGGGGTCAAGTCCGGATTCCGGTCGCTACCGGTGTCGGTCAAGACTTCCAAACCATTCCGGTGACGCTCAGCACGAACTGATCGGCTGACGCCAGACCTTCTTTCTGATGGTCAACCCTCGTGGCCCCTCCGGGTCACGGGGGTTTTTTTGTTTTGGGTCAAAGGTTATCCCATGATTGACCGACCACCGGGAACGGAAAGGAAATGTTGATTCAGGCAATCACCTGAAGGATGGACCGTCCGTCTCCAACCCGAGCATCCGTCGGGCCTCGGAAGTTGCAGGTCCCGGATGACCTGTTCCCGGGCTCCGGCCTGGACCAAGCGGTAGTGGTGATAAGAATCCCCGCTGCCTCCTGGAAACTTGTCGTTGAGGAGGCTCAGTCCGTAGACCGGCTTGAGGAGTTCATACTCGTCATTCTTCTCCAACTGCCGC
>JAGWVU010000062.1 GCA_018970725.1 Verrucomicrobiota bacterium | reverse complement strand
ACCTCGTGAATATAGGTCAGGTCCCGCAAGTGACGCGCGTTGCAAAGGCCGTGCGAGTAGCTGTCGTAGTGATAGTAAGACTGGAAGAAGTCGTGGATCACCTTGCCCTTGTAGCCAGGCAGTATGCCCATATCTTCCAGCCCCTCCATGCCTCGCTTGGGATGGAAGTAGAAACGGCTGAGCAACGATGTGCAGGCCACGTGCAGCCAGTGGCCGACACCCCCGAGACTGGCCCCGGTCTCGTCGGCATGCACGACCGGAGCGCTGCGCAGCTCCTGCTCGATCCGTGCGACCGACGGGCCGGAACGTTGACCGCCCTTCATGAGGATGTTGCTCACGGTGCCAGCGCTCATCGGGGAACCGAAGAGATCGGCGAAGAGTTCCGCGATTCTCTCGCACGGGATCATCTGGAAAGCTCCGAGATAGCTCACGAGCGCCTGCACGCCGTTAGCCGAACCTCAAGCGGGTTGACTGTCCGGGTGGGACCACCGCCTCGGGTCGCCCGGGGGGAGGGGCTGGATTGGGTTCGTCAACCTGCTTGATGGAATCCGGTTGAAGAGAGCGCGGCGTGGCGGGTTTTCAAAGACCCAGGTGGTCCCGGTAGAACTCCGGGAAAATTGCGGCGGGAACCCCGGCGGGGAGTTTTTGGCGCATGGTTCGCCACCACGCGGGTTCGGGGACGTCGCTGCCGCTGAAATCGGCGATCACGTTCCAACCGGTTCCCTTTTTCCGTAGGAGGAAGCAGTAAAACACATCGGGAAGAAAGTCCGGGATGGCGTCGGTCCCGTCTTCGAAGATCGGGAAGCCGCCGAAGAAAGCGAAATCCCCGTCGACGTTGAGGTCCTCGATTTTGAAGACGATTTTTTTCGGCAGCCGGCTGTTTGCGATTGAGCCGGCGACATGGAGCCTGAGTGCGTCGCAAATCGCCAGACGTTCCGGGCTGCCGACTTTGGGGGTGTGGGGGGCCGCGTAGGCGGTGGCGGTGCAAAGCAGCAGGGCGATGACGCCGATCCGTGTGGCAGGGAAACTGATCATGATCGCGTTGGGTTGGGACTGGGACCGAGGATCATGCGGAGACCCGGGAGATTCAAGTTGATCTTGGGAGCGGAGGCACGATGGGCCGCAGCCCGGTCCTTACGACAAAACAACGCTCATCCCGCTTGGCGGCGCGCCGTTCCGGACCGGAAATCACGCGAAGCCCACTCCCTCATTTTTGCCCCAACAAGGCCGTTCGCGGCATCGTGGAGTTTTCCCTGTCCCGGCTGAGGGGGTGGGGGCTACGGGTGGCGGGAGGGCGGGAGACCGATGAGGAGATCGACCTGGTCGAGGGCGTCGGCGACGCGGTGCAGTTCGGTGATCTGCGGTTGGTAGCGCACACGGTGCTCGTCACAGAGGCGATGGAGCGGGTCGAAGTGACGGATGAAGTCGTCGAAGAATCCATTGACTTCCCGGGAGAGTTCCTCGCGGACGGCGACATTGAGTTGATCACGCTCCGCCTCGAGATGTTCAGCCAGCAACTCGACGAGGGAGCGGCTGTTGCGTTGGGCGAAGAAGAGGGCCCCGACGATGTTGGCGATGGTGGCGAAGACGCCGAGAAGGATGGCGGTGGTATTGAGGGATTCGGGAATGGCTTGGAAATGCACTAGACCGAAGGCGGTGACGAGCGAGGCGAGACCGGCGGCGATGAATCCGCCGAGAATGGCGCGCCGGGAGGCGACGCGCCGGTTGAGCAGGGCGCTGAGTTGGAGTTTGGCAATTTCCCGTTCGAGGGTGGAGAGGAGGCGGGAGCGGAGATGTTCCCGTTGGGGGGTCCACTCTGGTTCACCGGATTCCGTGCCGACGCGGAGGCGGAAATTGAAATGTTCCTGCATGTTCTCGGCGAGGCGGCGCCAGAGATCCTGAAGATCCTCGGCGACGGCGGAAGCGGCGGTCTCGACCTCGCGGCGGGCGACTTCGGTGAGACCGTCGAGGATTTGCCGTTCGATGGCGTCCGGGGAGCCGTTGCGTTCCGGTTGGGAAAAACCGAGGTGATCCTGAAAACGGCGGGTGGCGCGCATGGCGTTGGCCACATATTCGCTATCGATGAGCCTGCGCAAGGCTCCGGCGCGATGCAGGGTGCGATCGCGCTGGGTGGAGACTTCGGCTCCGAGACCGCCGATGAGTTCCTCGTCGGCCTTAAGGATGCGGGCGCCGGCCTCGAGTTTTTCTTCGGCCTGGCGGAGGACGACGCGTGCGGAGCGGCTGGCGTTGCCGAGCTTCTGCTCACGGATCCGGGGGGAATCGACGACGTCAGCGATGTGGGCCTCGAGGTTCTCGAACCGGCTCTCCCTCCAGAGTCGTTCCTTGTCGAGCGCGGTGGTTTTGGAGAGGAAGGCCTTTTTCCCAGAGACCGGGAAAACGGGGAAGATGGTGCCGAGCCGCTGTTTTGAAGTGACTTTGAGGTGCTCGATGATGGCCTCGATTTCGTCCGGTTCGCGGAGATCGCACTGTTGCAGGACGAAAATGATGTTTTTGTACCACTGCTGATGGATTTTGCCGAGAAGAGCCCAGGCGCTGGCCCCCCAAGGGTTGACGACGGAGAAGGTGAAGATCACGAGGTCCGCCATGGGGATGAACCGCTCGGTGATCTCCTGATGATGCTCCATGATGGAGTTGGTGCCCGGGGTGTCGACGATGTTGAAGTCCTTGAGGAATTCGTTGGGGCGGTAGAGTTCGGTGAGGGTGTCGGTGATGCAGATGTCCTTCTCGTAGGCTCCGTATTTGAAAAGGCAGATCTCCGAGGTCATCGGGAGGGCGGCGGTTTCGCAGAACGAATGACCGAAGAGGGCGTTGAGCAGGGTCGACTTGCCGGCGTTGACCTCACCGACGACCACGAAGAGAAACGGTTCGTTGAGGCTCTTGAGGAGGCTCTGGAGGAGCAGATTCTGGACGCGGTCGAGTTCAATTTCCTCGACCAGTTTGGAAAGCGCGACGATCGCGTAGCTCAGGCGGCTGCGAGTATCGAAAAAAGCGTCTCCGAGCTGGGTGTCCATCAAGGGGTCGGGGCGCCGGACTTCTGACCGAGGGCAATGAGCTGGGAGACGGTGACGAAGCGAAAACCTTTGGCGAGGAGACGGTCGAGCGCGGAAGGCATGGCATCGATCGTGGGCTTGTGGATGTCGTGAGCAAGGAGGATGGCTCCGGGACGGGCTCCGGCGACGAGGCGGTCGGCGACGACTTGGACGCCCGGGCGTTTCCAGTCTTCGGGATCGACCGACCAGATGATGGAGGGGTAACCGAATTCCGTCTTGATGAGGGATTTGATGCTGGCGTTGGTGGCGCCGTAAGGGGGGCGGAAGAGGGTTGGGGTGACGCCGGTGGCCTTGACGATGGCATCGCAGCTGTCGCGCAATTCCTTGCGGAGGGCGTCGGTGGAGAGGGTGGTGATGTTGGCGTGGGTCCAGGTGTGGTTGGCGATTTCGTGCCCCTCGGCGGTGATGCGGCGGAGGATCTGGGGATAAGCCTTGGAGTTGGAGCCGACGACGAAGAAGGTGGCCTTGATGTTGCGTTGCTTGAGGAGATCGAGGAGGCGGGGGGTGTTGGAGGGGTGCGGGCCGTCGTCGAACGTCATGGCGATGAACGGCTGGGAGAGAGGAACGGAGGAGTAGGTGGTTTGGGAGTAGGAAGGGGAGGACGGGAGGGCGGGCGCCTGGTTCCAGCCGGGCTTGGCGGCGTATTTGGCGTTGGCGAGGTCATACCCCTTGCGCCACGAGCCCTGGTGGGAGGCGGAGGGACCGGCGACCTGACACGACGGCAGGAGAAGGACGGCGGCGAGGGCGAAGAAAAGATGGGAGCGGGCCGGGAACATGGGTGAGGGAGAATGCCGGGGTATACTAAATGGGGGCGGCGGGGAATTCAATGCCGGCATGGGATTTTGCGGAATTGAGCGGGGGAAGGGAAAAAATGGTAGAAGAGGGGGGGAAGAGACACTAGCATGCCTCTCATGGGATGGGGCGAGAAGAACGGGATGACACCGATGATGCAGCAATACACCGCGATCCGGCGGAGCCTGCCGGACGACGTGCTTTTGATGTTTCGGTTGGGAGACTTCTACGAGATGTTCTTTGAGGATGCGAAGGAGGCGGCGCCGATTTTGGACGTGGCCCTGACGAAGCGGAACGGGATGCCGATGTGCGGGGTTCCGCACCATGCGGCGCAGGGCTACATCGGGCGGTTGGTCAAGGCGGGGAAACGGGTGGCGATCGCGGAGCAGAAGGGGGAGCCGCAGCCGGGGCGGATTGTGGAGCGGGAAGTGACCCAGGTGATCAGTGCGGGGACGATCGAGGACGCGAATCTGCTGGATGCGGACCGGCCGAATTATCTGGCGGCGGTCTTGCGGCAGGGGAGCGTCCATGGGTTGGCGTTGGTGGATCATACGACCGGTGAGTTCCGGGTTGCGGAGTTCGGGGACGCGGGGGCATTGGAGGACGAGCTGGCCCGGGCGAGGCCCTCGGAGATCCTCGTGAGCGAGGAGCAGCACGGGGAATGGGAATTCAACGGGATCCGTTCCTATGACGGGTATGCCTTTCTGGCGGATCAGGCCCGGCACCTGATGAAGCGGCACTTCAAAGTCCACGGGCTGGACGGGTTCGGGTGTGGAGGGATGACGGCGGCGATCGGTGCGGCGGGGGCGATTTTGCACTATCTGGGGAGCCAGATGCGGCGCGACCTCTCCCACATCGGGCGGCCGCGGCCATGGATCGGGGAGCGGCATGTGTTGATCGACGCCTCGAGCCAGGCGAACCTGGAGCTGACGCAATGCCGGGCTGGGACGAAGCATACGTTGCTCCACGCACTGGACCGGACGCGGACGCCGATGGGGGCGCGGACCTTGCGGGACTGGGTGTTGCGTCCGTTACGGGATCTGGAAACGCTGCAGGCGCGGCAGGGGTTGATCGGGGCGCTGGTGGGGCAGCCCTTTGTCCTCAACGAGTTGCAGGAGGGATTGCGGCGGGTGCGGGATTTGGAGCGGATCGTGGCGCGGTTGAGCCAGGGGTCCGGCAGTCCGCGGGACTTGCAGACGTTGGGGACGAGCCTGGCGGTGATGCCGGACTTGCGGGGGAATCTGGAAGCGCTGGGGACGGAGGAAGCGCTGGTCAAACAGCTCGGGCCGCGGTTGCGGTCGTTTCCCGGTTTGGTGGAAGCGCTCGCGGCGGCCCTGGTGGAGGAACCGCCGGTTTCCGCGAAGGAAGGGGGCATCTTCCGGGATGGTTTCAGTGCCGAACTGGACGAGTTGCGGGCCGCCTCCTCGCGGGGCAAGCAATGGATTGCCGATTTGCAGGCCAAGGAGATCGAGCGGACCGGGATCCGCTCGCTGAAGATCAAATACAACGCGGTCTTCGGCTATTTCATCGAGATCACCAAGGCGAATCTTGATGCGGTTCCGGCGGATTACATCCGGAAGCAGACCACGGTGCAGGGGGAACGGTTCATCACGCCCGAACTGAAGGCGGTGGAAGACAAGATCCTCGGCGCGGACGAGCGGGCGCGGCAGTTGGAGGCGGAGGAATTCGCCTTGTTGCGTGAAACCGTTTTGGAGCATCGCGAGGAGATCCAGGACACGGCGTCGGCGCTCGCGGAACTCGACGTGCTCTGCGGCCTGGCGGAGACGGCGAGGCTCTTCCGCTATGTCCGGCCGGAGCTGAACGGGACGAGGAGCCTGGTGATTGTGAACGGGAGGCACCCGGTTCTGGACCAGAACATCGGGGAGGAGAAGTTCGTTCCGAACAGCACGATGATGGACGGGGAGAGCCACCGGTTGCTGCTCATCACCGGGCCGAACATGGCGGGGAAGTCGACCTACATCCGTCAGGTGGCGTTGATCACGTTGATGGCGCAGATCGGGAGTTGGGTCCCGGCCGAGCGGGCGGAGATCGGGTTGGTGGACCGGATCTTCACGAGGGTCGGGGCGAACGACGACCTCTCGCGGGGGCAATCGACCTTCATGGTGGAAATGAACGAGACCGCCTTGATCGTGAACAACGCGACCGAGAACAGCCTGGTCATCCTGGACGAGATCGGGCGGGGGACGTCCACCTTTGACGGGTTGTCGATCGCGTGGAGCGTGGCGGAATATCTTCACGACGTCCTTGGACCCAGAACGCTTTTCGCGACCCACTACCACGAGCTTACCGCCCTCGCGGCGGAGCGGCCGGCGGTGCGGAACTATCATGTGGCAGTGCGGGAATGGAACGACGAGATCGTCTTCCTGCGGAGGGTGATCGCGGGGCCGGCGGACCGCAGCTACGGGATCCAGGTGGCGAGATTGGCCGGTTTGCCCGGTCAGATCGTGGAGCGCGCCAAGGAGATCCTCAGTGGACTGGAGGGGGATGGGGCGGAATCTTCGGCCGCGGCGGTGGTGGTCCGCGAGGAAGCGGTGCCGGAGGCCGGCCCGGGACCTGGGGAAAAACGGGGTCCGGCCAAAGCGCGCAGGGTGTCGACCGGCGCGGAAACGGGCCAGCTTTCCTTGTTCAGCTGAGACCGGCGTTGCGCCTGAGGACCCACTCGGAGCCGATGCAGCCCAGGAAAAGGATGAGCAGGGGCCATTTGTCCCAGAGTTTGACGTCCTGACGCTCCCGAAGAACTTCGCTGGGAGCGCCGAAGCGGTCCATGAACTCGTGGACGTCCGTGAATGGAGCGACCCCGCCTCCCGCGAGTTGGGCGAGCTGGGCGAGCGAGTCGTGGTTGGCGGTGAGTTCCGCGAATTCGACGGGGCTGCGGGTGCGCGAGATGATGAGTGGGGTTTCGATCGAGACGAGACCAGACTCCTTGCGAGCGCGCTCGACGGCTCCGCCCTCGAGGACCAACTTGTATTCTCCTTCGACGGCGATTGGGTCGAGAGAGCCATCGAACATGCCGTTGGAGCCCTCGCGGTAGGTGAGTTGCTGCCTTTGCAGCCGCTGGACGCCGCGGAAGAGGCTGACGTGGATGTTTCCGCCGGTGATGGGCTGCAGATCGCGGTCGAGGACACGGGCGGTGACCTGGACCGGGGAATTCGGGGTGTAGGAGAGCTGGTCGGTTCCGAGGCGCACGAACTCGCCGCCGGAACGGAGGTTTTCCCCGGTGCCCCAGCGGAGGATCTGACCCCAGAACTTGTGGTGATAGGTATCGCCGATCCCGTAACGGAACCGCCAGGTGCTGTCGAAGTTGAGCAGGACGACCCGGCCGAGACCGAAGCGATGCGTGACCAGCAGGGCGTTTTTTTGCTCGAGTTCCTTGCGGCGGGCCAGCTGCTGCAGGGCGGCTTCGACGTCCCCGGAGGCGCCGGACAAGGAAGCGCCTTCCTCCGGGGCGGCGGCGGACTCGGGAACCGCGTAGGCGAGGACTTCGGCCCCGTCCTTGATGGCCCCGGTCGCGCTGCGCCAGGGGAGCGAGGGCATTCCGGCCCAGATCTGGCGGTTGGTGGAGCCGCTGAGCGACTGTTGGAGAATGGGGCTGGATTGACCGGCCTGGGTCAACTCCACGCGAAACGGTTCCGCCGGGACCGTGGAAGTGGCATCCGGACGGGTCACGGGAAGCAGTTCGGTGAAGTGGGCGTTTTGCTGGGCCTGGGGCAGGAAGCGGGGCCCGGCGACAAAGACGAGCAAGCTGCCGCGCTCCGCGACGGCTTGGCGGATGGCGCGCCAGGTGGTGTCATCGATGGCGGCCGGGGGGATGTCGCCAATGATGATGGCATCGAACTTGCGCCACTCGGCGGCATTTTCCGGGAGGCGGGTGGCCTCGGCCTGGCCAAAGGGGCGTGCGGCGGAAGCGGCGATGGCGGGGCGCTCGTCCTGACCGGTGATTTTGTCAGGGTTGAGGAGCACGTATTGGAGGTGGACGGATTTGTCCCGACCGTAGAAAAGGTTGCGGAGGTAACGGAACTCCCAGCGGGGGAAGTTGTCGACGAGGAGGACGTTGGTGCGGTCGTCGGTGACGGCGCACTTGAAGTTCCATTGGTTGTTGTTGTCGAAGAGTTCGCCCTCGATCGGGTCGAGTTGGACCCGGTAATCGACGATGCCCTTGTCCGGCGGGGCATGGGTGAAGCGGAGTTCCGTCCGGTATTGGGCCTCGGGAACATCGACGGTTTCTTCGGCCACCGGCTTGTCCCCGGCAAAGAGGCGGGCGCGGACTTTTTGTCCTTGGAGACCGTCGAGCTTGACTTCGGCCCGCACGCCGACGCGGTCTCCGAGGTAGATGGATTGCGGGGCGGTGACGCGGAGCACGGAAGCATCCCGTGGCCCGATCCGGCTGCCGATGGGGACAACGCAGAGGGGTGAGCCCTGGGCTCCGAGCTGGCGGGCGGCGTCCTCGGGGGGGATTTCGGTGTTGTGACGGCCATCGCTGAGGAGCAGCACGCCGCCGAGGGCCTCGGAGGGAACTTTGGCGATGGCGTCCTCCAAGGCGGCGGTGAGGTCCGTGTCCTGGCGGAAGCGGGTGGCGTCGTCCGGGGAGGTGAGGGGTTCTCCCCGCAACCAGGCGTCGCCGTCGAAGTCGGCGACTTCATGTCCGAAGCGGATGAACCGGACGGAGTAGCGTTCCCTGAGGGCTTCGAGGACGGTCCGGCCGGCGCGATCTTTCCTGAGGAGGGCGTGGCGCGCGATCTCCGCTCTGGGACGTGCGGCGGCGCGTTCGATGTTCTGGCGCTGGTCGTTGGACAGGTTGCGGTGGAAGGTTTCGTCGAGTTGTCCGATGAGGGCGGGGAGTTGGCGCAAAACGAGCGTGAGCTGGTCCTCGGCGGACTGGAGTTGGGCGGTCACAGCGAGGTGATTTCCGGCCTCGGTCTGGCGGAGGGCTTCGTCGAGGGAGCGCGGGAGTTGTTCCTGGAAAGGGCGTTTCAGGTCCTCGATCTGGCGGAGGAGATTGGCGTCTCCGGCGGCACCGGGCGCCGCCTTGGCCAGCGTTTCCCGGGCGTCGCCGAGATTCGGGCGGATCGCCTCGAGGGCTTCTTTGAGTCGGTTGGCGTGGCTGCGGACGAGTTGTTCGAGGAGTTCGGGAGCGGAGCCGGAGGGGGCGGCGAGAGCTTGGCGCAGGCCGGTGAGTTCAGCTTGCCAGCGGCGCAAGGAACGGAGGAGCGGCTGCAGGTCGGGGCGACTGGCGAGGGCCTCGGGCGCGAAGAGACCGGCGACGGCGAGTTGGTCGCTGACGGTGTTCTGGCGGTCCGCCAGTTGCATCGATTCCGAGTCGTCCACAAGCACGACGACCTCGCGGCTGACCTCCCGCTCTGTCATCCGGGAGAGAACGGGTTGGACGAGAATGAGAAGGAGAAGGAAGAGGGCGGCGAGACGGAGGGATAGCAGGGTCCGGCCGCGAGCGGGAGAGACGAAGGCCCGCTCGAACTGGTAGAGCCATTGGATGGTCTCAAAGGACAGGGCGCCGAGCAGGGCGCAAAGCCAGAGCGGCCAGGCGGTTTCGAGGAGGACGAACCGGGCGAGCGTTTGCCAGATCAGCCAGAGGGAGACGACGCCCGTGATGGTTCGGGCAAAGCGAAGGGCGAGGGCGGATTTTCCCCGGGTGTTTGCGGGGGAGAAGCGGCAGAGGAGCCACCAGATGGCAAGGGCTCCCAAGGCCGCGGAGGCGAGTCCCCAAACTGGCAGGGTCCCGGGGAGAAGATCGTGGCGGTTGGTGGCGGGACTCATTCGGCTGCGACTTGGTCTTCCGGGAAGAGAAAATGTTCACTTTGCAACGTTTTCGAATTCCGGTTGTCCGAAGGGATGGCGTATGACGACGGCGAGCCAAGCATGGGAAGAGGAAGGGTTGAGGCGACTGCCAAAGCCGGTGCTGGACAAGATGCGGGGGTTGATCCGCCGGGTGCGGCGGGTGGCGATCTGCCGCGGCGTTCTGGTGGCCACGGCGACGGGGCTGGTCTGCTTGCTGGCGATCATGGCGGTGGACGCGGCGGTGACCATTTTTTCTTCCGGCTTGCGGTGGGCGCTGAGTCTTGGGGGGCTGGCGATCACGGCGGCAGCGGGCTGGTGGTGGATTTTCCGGCCGGCCACGCAACGCATCACCCTGGCCAGCATCGCCCGGTTTGTGGAGCGGCGGCATCCGGAGCTTCAGGAGACGCTTTCGAGCGCCATCGAGTTGCTCGCGAGTGATGATCCGGACGAGATCCGGGGGTCGCGAGAGTTGATCGGTGAAGTCGTGAAAGCGGCGGAGCGGGAGGCCACGCGGGTTTCTCCGGCCCGGGAGGTGGATACGGCGGCGATGCGCAAGAGCGCGCTGGTGGCGTTGGGTTTGGCGGGGATTCTGGTGCTGATCTTCACTCTTTGGCCGAGCCCGGCGCGGCGCTTGGTGTTGCGTGCGGTCGCTCCCTTTCTGGAGGTGGGGAACGTTTATGCGGATACCTTGGTGGTGGAGCCGGGCGATGTCCGGGTGGCAAAGGGGGCGGAGGTGCGGATCATTGCGAGCGTGCGGCATCCCCGTTTGGACCGGGCCACGGTGCGCCGTTTGGATGCGGGAGCGAAAGAGGAAGGGGTGGAGCGGATGACGTTCCGGCCGGGGAAGGGGGATCGACGGGAGTTCGTGGTGACCTTTCCCAATGTGAGTGGAGACTTCAGCTACCGGATTCACGCCGGGAACGCCTTGAGCCGTTCGTATCGGGTGAGCGCGGTGGAGCCGCCGCGGGTGGAGAAACTCTCGTTGCGGATCGAGCCGGCGGTTTATACCGGATTGGCGGCATCGAGCGTGGAATGGACCGGGCAGGAGATCGTGGTCCCGGAGTATGCCCGGGTGACCTACGAGGCGAAGGTGAACCGGTCGGAGGCGGAGGCCGGTCTGTGGTTGGGTGAGAAGCCGGTGCCGCTGGAAAAGCCACTCACGTCCGGGACGTGCTCGTGGATCGTGGATGTGCCCAAGGGCTTGCAGGCCGACTGGCGGATTGAATTGAAGGATGCGGAAGGCTTCGCCAGCGATCCGGCGAAGGGATCGATTCGGGCGAATCCGGATCAAGTGCCGGCGGTGCGGATCCTGTCGCCGGAAGGCAAGGAATTGCGCCTGCGTCCGGACGAGATGGTGCCCTTGGTCTACGGGGTGGGCGAGGACTTTGGCTTCAGCCGGGTGGAATTGGTGGTGGCGGTCGATGGCAAGCCGGAGCCGGTGATCCTGCCGCAGGCGCCGCCGGTTCGGGAGGGGGACAACTGGCAGGGACGGATCGCGTTGGAATTGGCACCGCTCGGGCTGGTCAGCGGGCAGGTTTTGCGGGTGCGGCTACGGGTGGCGGACAACCTGCCGGAGCACCTGCAAGGGCCGCAGATCGGGGAAAGCGAGACGCTGGTGATCCGCCTGGACACGGGAGCGAAGGCCATGGTGGAGCAGGTGGTGCAGAGCCAGCAGCAGGAGATGCAGCGGGAACTCAACGAGGTGCGTCGGGACCTGCGCGAGGCCAAATCCTTGAACGAGCAACTGCGCCGGGAGATGCAACAACCCCAGGCATTGACTCCCCGGGCCTTGGAGCGGCTTGATCAAACCCGCAAGGAAATGGTGGCGGCGGAGGAACGGTTGGCGGCGGTCGCGGCCAGGATGGAAGCCACCCCGTTCGAGGAAGCCGCCCGCGGGATGGAGACAATCGCCCGGGAACAACTCCAGCCGGCCTTGGAAAAGGTGGAGATGATTCCGTTGTCGGATTCAAGGGAGGAGCGGATGGCCGCCACCCAGGACATTTCCAAGAAGCTCGATGAAGCTCTCCGGGCGGTGGAGAAAGTGGCCGGTGAAGTGGCCCAGGCGGCGACCGTGGCGGGGCAGATGGTCGCTTTGGAGGACTTGGCGAAAAGTCAGGAGGCGTTGGCTCAAGCGGCGGTGGAACAGGTCGGGAGGGAGGTCACCCGGGAGGCGATGGCCGCGGAAAATCCGCAGGCGGAGGCTCAGGCGGGGCAGCAGGCGGAGCGCGAGATGCGGGAGTGGCAGCGTCGGCAACAACAGGTCGAGGCGAAGCTGTCGGAGATGTTGAAGGAGTCGCCGGAGGCAATGGCCGAAGTGCTGCGGGAACAGGAGAAAGAAGCGGCAGCGCTGGCGGAGAAGTCCGGGGAACTGGCGAAAGAACAGGCCAAGCTGAAGGAGGTTACGGCGCGGATAGCGGATCCCAAGGCGGCCGCCTCGTTGCAGAAGGAAGTGATGAAGCAGTTGCAGGAGGCGCAGGCGGCCATCGCGGAGGAATCGGCCGGGCTGAGCAAGGAGATGAGCGGGGAGGAGGCCGCGGCCGCCCCGGAATTCCGGCGGATGTTGACCGACGCTGCGAAGAATACCGCGGAGGCCGCCAAGGAGATGGAGAAAGCCAGTCTGCAGCCGGCCGATGCCGCCGCGGCGCGGGCCCTGGGGCAGTTGAAGGAGGCTTCCCGGGCTGCCGCCCGTTCCTCGGCGGGTGAAACGATGCGTCAGGAGGCGCAGGCCGCTTTGGAAAAAGCGTTGCCGGCCGGGAGTGCCTCCACTCCGGAAATGCGCGAGGCGTTGCGCCAGGCGGCGGAAGAAGTTTCCAAGGAAGCCCTGCAATCGGCTCCGGGCACCGTGCCGCCGGACCGGGTCAGGCAAGTGGCCGAGCAGGCGGCCCGCCCCTTGGTGGATCCGGCCAAGGCGAATCCCGGATCAGTGGCCGAGGCGGGGCGCGAAGCGGTGCGGATGCTACAGGCGTTGCGCCCGCCCGGAGCGACCGGGCAAGCGGAGGAACCGGTTCCGGCGGCACCGGCGGACCCTGCGATGGCGGCCCGGCTTTCGGATTTGTCCGAGCGGCAGGAAAAAGTGGCCGGGGCGTTGGAGGCCCTGAGCCGGGGACAGACGAAGGAGGCGGTGGCGGCGCTGCAGGAAGCGATCACGGACGATGCCATGAAGTTGGTGGCCGATGCGGAATCGATGAAGCGGAGGGCCTCGCTGACCCGTCAGCAACAGGCGCAGTCCTTTGCGGATCAGGCGAGCCGGCAATTTCAGCAAGCCCTCGCCCAGGCCAAGGCGGCGGAGCAGTCTTTGGAGCAGGCGCAAATGATGGAAGATCAGGCGCAGGCCGCGGCGGCCCGGGTCTCGAATCCCGCCCTTTCGTCGGCCGATGCCATGGCCAAAGCCCAGGCGGGGCAATTGCCGCCGGCGCAGGCCACCCCGGCGGAGCTGCAACGCGTGGAACAGGCGAGACAGGCGCAGCAGCGGGCCGAGGAAGCATTGACGATGGCGGCGGAGCGTCTCGCCCAGAGCGGCCGGGCCTTAGCGGATGCCGCGAAGAAACCCGCCGATCCCCGTCCCGGTGGCAGGTCCGGGGCGAAACCGAGTGTGCCCGTGGAGTCTCAGGACCTGGCGCAAAGTTTCGCCCAGGCGTCCGGGGCGGCGAAGGCGGCGGACTCGGCTCAGGCCGCCGCGCAGGCCCGGCAGGCGGCGCAAGCACTTTCCCAAATGGCCCGTCAGGCGGCGCAAAATCTCGGGGGGATGAGTGATCTCGCGGGGCCGGGGCCCGCGGAACCGAACCACGGCGAGCCGGGTAAGGAGGGCGCGGTCACGCCGGCGAGCCGCGGTGCGGAGATGCGGCAAGGCCAGAACGTGGCGGGTGACGGGGTGCCGCCGGAGCTGGCCAAAATGGGGATCAGCGTGGCGGACTGGACCCGGATCAAAGGGGCGCTGGGTTCGGAGGCCACCAACCAGGCAGCTTCTGGCGCGCCCAAGGAGTATCGGGATCTCGTGAGCGATTACTTCCGGATCATTGCCACGGAGGCGGGCAAATGAAAGGTTTGATGGTGAGGAGTTTTTTTTGGGGGGCAACTCTCTTTCAGATGCTGGTCTGTCTGGCCGGAGCCCAAGTCAAAGATGAGGTCTTCGCCCAATACCGCTCCGAGGTCGACAAAGCGGTGGAGCGCGGATTGGAGTTTCTCGCCGGTCGGCAACAACCGGAGGGGCATTTCAACGACCAGTATGGGAAGTCGAGCGGGATTGCGGGGTTGGTGGGGATGGCGTTCCTCTCCAAGGGACATTTGCCCGGGAGCGGAGTCTACGGGGAAACCCTGAACCGGAGCGTGGATTTTGTGTTGGGGTCGCAGCAAAAGAACGGATTGCTGGACCGCAATGATTCGGGGCACGGGCCGATGTATTCGCATAACATCGGCACCCTGTTTTTGTCCGAGTGTTCCGGGATGGTGGATCCCGCGCGCCAGGACCGGATCGAGGATGCGCTGGCGCGGGCCACACAACTTCTCTTGCGGGCCCAGGCGGTGCCGAAGGACGCGAACAACGCCGGGGGCTGGCGTTACAAACCGGAAGCGACCGACAGCGATTTGAGCTGCAGCGGCTGGGCTTTGATGGCGTTGCGTTCCGCCAAGCTGAACGGGGCGCCGGTGCCTGATGAGGCCATCGCGAAAGCGGTGAAATACGTCTTCAGCAAGCACGACAGCCGGATGGGAAGGTTTGGTTATACAAACACGGAGTCCCACGCGGAGACCCTCACCGGGTGCGGCTTGCTTTGTCTGGAGCTGTGTGGCTATCACGGGCACGAATCCACTTACAAAGCAGGTGAGTTCATCCTCAACACGCATGCCAAAATCCCCCAAAGCGGCCACGAGTTGTATGGCAATTATTATAACGCTCAAGGCATGTTTCAGCTCGGCGGGAAGTATTGGAGAAAGTATGCGGAGTGGATGTATGGGCATTATCTGGCCCGTCAGAAGGCGGATGGATCGTGGCAGGGCCGGGACGGCGGAACCACTTACGGAACCGCCATGGTCATCCTTTCCCTCGCGGTGCCTTATCGCCAGCTCCCGATCTATCAGAGGGACGAAACGGTCGACGAGACCCCCTGACCCCCTTCTTGGAGACCCGCGGCGGGGGCGGGGAAATGTGGGTCGGGGAACTGATGCGTTGCAGTGGCGCGGTTTCTGGTTCTAGTCGGGGGTCAGTATGAGTGTGACCCAACCTGCCCACGGGAAAAAGCTGGCGATCGACCAGATAGAGAAGATCCTCGGTGCCTCCCATCCGGATCCTTTTTCCTTCCTCGGATTGCATCGCGCGGAGGAAGGCGGCGAAGCTGGTTGGATCGTGAGGTCTTTCCGGCCTCACGCGCAACGCATGTGGGTGGAAGTGAGAGGCGGGGAACGGGTGGAGGCGGAACGCGTTCACCCGGACGGTTTCTTCGAGGCCCGGTTGCCGTTTTCACGGGATCGCCCCGGGTATCGGCTGGAATGGGAGTTTTCGCCTTCGCATCGGGACGGGATCTCCGCGGATCCGTATTCGTTCGGTCCCCTGCTGGGGGAACAGGACGTCTATTTCCTGGCGGAGGGGACGCACCGGCGGCTCTATGAGGTGCTGGGAGCGCATCCGCGGGAGTTTGGCGGGGTGAAGGGAGTCGTGTTCTCGGTCTGGGCGCCGAACGCGCGCCGGGTCAGCGTGGTGGGGGATTTCAACGATTGGGACGGGAGGATCCATCCGATGCGGAAACGGGTTGAGGCCGGGGTCTGGGAATTGTTTCTTCCGGACGTGGGGTTGAAGGCCCATTACAAATTTGAAGTCTTCGGGGCGGATGGCTGCCTTGCCGTGAAGAGCGACCCCCTGGCATTCTACAGCCAATGCCGCTCGGAGACGGCCTCCCTGGTTTGGGATTGGCATGGATACGAGTGGGCGGACGGGGATTGGATGGTCGCGAGGGCCAAAGCGGATCCCTACCGGGAAGCGATCAGCATTTACGAGGTGCACATCGAGTCCTGGGCACGGATTCCCGAAGAGGGGGACCGTCCGCTGAGCTACCGGGAACTGGCGGACCGGCTGGTGGCCCACGTGAAGGAGCTGGGCTTCACCCACATCGAGTTGTTGCCGGTGACGGAATATCCCTTTGACGGATCCTGGGGTTATCAGGTGACCGGTTACTTCGCGCCCACAAGCCGGTTCGGCCCGCCGGATGATTTCCGTTATTTCGTGGACCGTTGTCACCAGAACGGGATCGGGGTGATTCTGGATTGGGTGCCGGCCCATTTTCCCAAGGATGCCCACGGCTTGGCGCGATTCGACGGCACCCCGCTCTACGAGCACATGGATCCGCGGGAAGGGGAACACCGCGATTGGGGGACGCTGATCTTCAACTTTGGCCGCAACGAAGTTCGCAACTTCCTCGTGGCGAGCGCGTTGTTCTGGCTGCGGGAATACCACATCGACGGGTTGCGGGTCGATGCCGTGGCCTCGATGCTTTACCGGGATTACTCCCGGAAATCCGGTGAGTGGATCCCCAACCGCTTTGGTGGCCGGGAGAATCTCGAGGCGATCGATTTCCTGCGGGAGTTGAATTCGATTTGCTACGGGGAAGTGCCCGGCATCGCCATCTATGCGGAGGAATCGACCGCTTTCGGCGGGGTGAGCCGTCCCGTGGATGCAGGCGGGCTCGGCTTCGGCTTCAAGTGGAACATGGGCTGGATGAACGATTCGCTCGAATACATGAGCAAAAATCCGATTCACCGGCGGCACCACCACGACAACGCCACGTTCTCCATGTTGTATGCGTATGACGAGAACTTCGTCCTCGTGCTGAGCCACGATGAGGTGGTGCACGGGAAGAAGTCATTGTTGGACAAGATGCCCGGGGACAACTGGCAGAAATTCGCCAACCTGCGGATGTTTCTCGCGTGGATGTATGCGCACCCGGGCAAGAAGCTCCTGTTTCAAGGCACCGAACTGGCGCCGTTCGTCGAATGGAAGGCGGACGAGAGTCTGCCCTGGCACCTCGCGCGGTATCCCGAGCATCGCGGGGTCTGGCGTTTGTTGTCGGACCTCAACCGGCTTTACCGGGACCAAGGGGCCTTGCATGATTTTGATCACGCAAGCGATGGGTTCGAGTGGATCGATGCCAACGACTCGAGCAACAGCGTGTTTTCCTTTCTCCGCAAGGGAGCGGACGGCGCGTTGATCCTGGTTGCGGTGAACGCGACCCCGGTGCCCCGGGAGAGGCATCGGCTCGGGGTGCCCGAGGGCGGTTACTGGCAGGAGGTCCTGAATACGGACGCGGATCTTTACGCCGGGAGCAACATGGGGAATCAGGGCGGCGTGCAGGCGGCGGCAGTGGAATTTCACGGTCGTCCCTGGTCGGTGCAAGTCTGCCTGCCGCCCCTGGCCACGGTGATGTTCCGTTTTACCGGATCGTGAGGGGAAGGTTAGGAAGACGCACAATCAGCTTGTCATCCGACGCGAGGTTTGGGACAAGTGAGGGACTCGCTCCTTCCTCACCTGGCCGCCCCCGTGTGGGCAAAGGGGGGGGAAAGGTGAGGACCGAGAGGACAGGATAGGAAATGGATAGTAGACTATGGGTAGCCCTGTGCCGCTTCAGCAGGGATCAGATCGAGGTTTTCAACGCCGGGAGCGGGAGTGCCGCGGAGCCGGGTGAAGGGGGCGCGGCCCCCGATCCTGAAGATCCGCTGGAATTTTCCCGCTTTTGTGTCTACCTCGCCGTGCATCATCTGGACCTGCCGGTTCTGCACTATCAGGACGCCATCACGGAGGGGAAAGGGGAACTGGGGCTGGACGGGCTCGTGGTGGCGGTCGGTGATCAAGCCTTGGGCGATCCCGATGCCGCGGCCGCCACCGTGGAGGAGTTGCTGGAGTCCCGCACCCTGTTTGACGGGGAAGGCCGGTTGCTCGTGGATCAGGTGCCCCGGCCCCGCATCCTGCTCATGCAGGTGAAGCGGGAGCATTTCACGCCGATCCGCGAGCTCGACCACTTCGGCGCATCCGCCCATCGTTTCCTCACGCTGGAAACCCATCGTTTCCAAGAACTCCGGCCCAATCCGGGCGTGTTGCGCTGGCAGTTGGTTTACGATCGCATCCGGCAGGTTTACGAGGCGTATGGCATTCCGTTCCGGCCCGAGATCGAGTTGATTTTTGCGTATGCCGGAGTTTGGCGCAAGGATCTGGCTCCCGAGGTGGCGCGCGAGACGGCGGAAAATCGTCTCCGGGGGGAATTCAGTGCGGAGGACGTGCACTTCCGGATGTGGGGAGCGGATGAATTGATCGAGGCGATCGAGTGGGCGAACAAGTCGGTGGACGGCGTCTTGCGCGGGGCCACCCTGATGGCGCTTCCCGGCGGGGTGGCGAAAGGGTTTCTCGGGTATGCTCCGGCGACCGCGATCGTCGAACTCATGCCGCAGCGCGACGGCCGTCCCGACGAGCGGATTTTCATCGACAACGTTCGTTCCTTTCTCGGGGATTCCGGGGACAACGTGGCAAAGATCAATCCCGGGGCGATGGGGCTGCTCGAGTCTTTGGAGAAGGGAGAGGCGGATCAGATTCTTCTGCGGCACAACGGGTTGACGATCACCGCCCGGCGCGCTGAACTGCAGGCCGACGGCGCTTTGCTGCTCCATCAGTTCCAAATCGTGAACGGAGCCCAGACCGCCTTCATCCTGTCCCGTCACCGGCATCTGATCGATGCCGCGCTGGTCTCGGTGAAGATCGTGGTCACCGAGGATGATGAGGTCAAGAACGGGGTGATTCTGGGGGCGAACACCCAGTCCATGGTCAACGCCTACGACATGCTGGCGCGCCGCCGCGAGGTCCGCGCTTTGCAACAAGGCTTCGACGCCATCGCCTGGCACCGTCCGGACCGCATCTGGTTGCAGCGCCGGCGCCGGGAATGGATTCCCCGCGATGCCTACGCGACGCAGCGTTTCGTGACGCTGCGGAATCTGATGGAGGCCTTTGCCTCCGCTTGTCTGGCGGCACCGCACCGTGTCCACAGTGATTCCGGCAGCCTGTTGGGCGAGGTCCCTGACAAGATTTTTTCGATGGCGCACGCTCCGAGCGTTTACCGGGCCATGGGTTGGCTCAGTGTTGCGGGCAGGATTTGGGCCCAGCGGCATCAACTGGTTTGGGTGGATCAGGCGGATGGTCGCGGTTCCCGGTCTTACCCGGCGCGGCATCAATTCGTCTTCGCGCTCTGGTTGCTGGTGGATCCGGGACCGGCGGACACCGGATTGAGCAGGGCCGTCCGCGGGGTGAACGAGCGATTCGAAGCCGCGTGCCGCCTGCTGGCGGGGGCCGAAGGGGAGAAACTGGCGGAAGCAGCCGGCCAGGTGGTGCAACTCGCTGCCGGACCGGATCCACTGGGCTCCGCCTTGGCGCGGTCCAAGGATTTCACCGACCGCGTGCGGACCGCTGCCTTGCGGTGGCGTCAGGAGCATCCGCCGCGCTGACCGGGGATCGCGGAAGATTGGGTCATGAAGAAGATGCGCAAAAGACTTTCGAGGCTGCAAAGGGATTCCCGCGTCCGGGGGATCGGGGTCGGGTCCGGTGCCTTGGTGGCGCTCACCTTGTTCGCTGCGGGCGCGGAGACTCTGACTTTGCCGCTCTGGCCTGGGGGCGCACCGTCCCGGATGCCTGCCAAGTCGGAGGCCACCGCCAAACTGATTGCCTCATACGGTGGAGCCACCGCCACCCGGGTGACCGATGTCACCGAGCCCACCCTCACGATCCATCGACCGCTCAAGCCGAACGGGACTTCCGTGATTGTGGCCCCCGGCGGAGGCTACATGTTTCTCTCCGTCTCCTTCGAAGGCACCGAGGTGTGTGAGTGGTTGCGGGGCATCGGGGTGACCGCCGTGCTGTTGCAATACCGGACGCCCACGCGCGATGCCGCCGAGCCGTTCGTCGTTCCGGTCGAGGACGGGCGTCGGGCCCTCGCCCTGGTGCGCCAGCATGCGCCGGAGTGGAATCTGGATCCCCGTCGCGTGGGGATGCTCGGCTTTTCCGCGGGCGCAAACCTTGCGGGGCATTGCGCTTGGGACCGCGAACCGCGTGCGGGAGGGGAAAACCCTCCGGCCGGAGTCCCGGACGGGCCGGATTTTCTCGTGTTCATCTATGGCGGCGGGTTTCTGGAACCCGACGCTCCCGGCTCGGAAAACGGGTCATGGAAATTCCGCAAGGGGTTCAGCGTTCCGGCGGACGCCCCACCGGCCTTTTTTCTGGTGGCTCACGATGACAAATCGGCCCCTGTGGAATCGGCCATGCTCTACCTTGAATACCAACGGCGCAAACTGCCCGCCGAACTGCACATTTACGGCCGCGGCGGACACGGATTCGGGATGCGGCGCAACGGACTCCCGGTGAACGACTGGCCCGCACGCTGTGAGGAATGGATGCGCGCTCAAGGCTTGTTGGCGGCACCCGGCGCCCCGAAATCGCCCCACTGAGGGAGTGCGATCCGTCGAGCGGTGGGCTCTTGTTTCTCCGAAAAGCGGGAGTTTTTTGGGAAGGTGGGGGTATTCACGTTCTGGGGGGCGTGGCTCCTCAGGATTTGACCCGCAGTTTCTCAGGGATCGCGTCGCGGGGCGCCGCCAGATGGCATTGCCTGAAAGGCGCGCGAAGGATTCCAGGCGGAGCGGTAGGGCGACATACCGTGAATTCTGGAATTCGAGCGGAACGCAGCCGGACTGCCATTGGGCAAGCCGCGGCAGCGAGAGCTTGAGAAATGCGGGTTTGACCCGTGAATTGCTCCTCCGCCAGGGCGTGTCCCCGCTCGAGGCCGGTCAAAAGGGGATGTTCGCCTTCGGTCTCATCCAGGTGCTTGGCACTACTCCCGTCCTCCTCCTCTCCGGACTCCTCCCGGAGACCAAGGACCAGGACCTGCCGGGATCCGGAAACGAAAGGATCAAAGACCCGAAATCGTAGGTGATAGGTTCAGGCCGTTGATGCCTTCCGGGGTCAGGATTTTGAGAATGAAATAATATACCGCGCAGGTGAGGCCCAGCTTGGTGATTTGCGCCATGGCCAGTTTGCGGCGGTTCCGGTCACCGTTTTCGAGTCCGGGCAGGTAGTCCTTGGTAAATGGGATCAGCGTGCCGGCCAGGAGCAGGAAGATGCTCAGCTTGATCTCGCTCAAACTCGGATCAAACAAGGTGAAAAGGCTGGCAAAGCAAAAAGACAGACCATAGATCCACCGGGCGAGTTGTGTCTGTCTTTCCAAGGAAAGGCGAAACAAACGGACGCTCCAGCCGCGACAGGCTTCCACTACGGCGGAACCGAAGAAGGTGTAGAGCAGGAGGCCCACGGACCAGAGGAAAAAGTGGTTGGCCATGGTCAATCTCATGGCTTCCAAGCTGCTGGCTTGCTTCTCCTTGATATCTTCCATCATGAGCTCTTGAAGGTCCGGTCCGGGGTCATGGCAGCCTGCCAACACCACAAGGGTTGCCACCAGGACAAAACGAAGGGTCGTCGAATTCATCGAGAATGATTACTTTGACTTGTTGAGGACGACGTAGGCAATGATCATGGCCAGGGCGATCCCGAAGATCATCAGTTGAAGGTCGGGCGAAATGGCGCTGTCGACCATCGGTGTGGGTCCGAAGGCCTTGTCAGCAAAGTCATCTCCCAACAGGAGGACGACGGCGGCAATCGCGATCCAGACGATGTAGGGTAGGGCAGGCATTTTTTGGATGTTGTGTTGTTTCAGTTTGCGAAAATGCGGATGAACCCCACACCATAGTCACGTCCCGGGGACATTGACCACTTCCCGGACATCCGCGGATGTCCCGCGACAGGACAAGTGAAGCCGAATGCCGTCATCTTCCACGGTGTCCGAAACAAGAACCATGAAAACCATCCTCATCACCGTATCCGGAATGTCTCCTGCCATCATCACGGAAACCGTCTGGGCCCTTTCCCGTGAGACCCCCGCCGTGATTCCGGACGAAGTCATCGTGATCACCACGGTGCCAGGCCGGGAAGGGATCGAACGGCAACTGCTGTCCCCGCGTCCGGATTGGGGCAACCTCACGGTGTGGGAATCCCTCCGGCGGGCAATCTTTTCCCGGCATTCCCTGGCCGGTGACGGTCCAAGGCTTTTGATGTCACCCCGGGTGATTCAGCTTGCCGATCCGGCACAGGGGGTGAAGCGGGATGCCCTGGATACCCGGACCCCTGCGGACAATCTCGATACCGCTGATTTCATTCTGCAGATCCTTTCCCCGTTCGTCGATTCCGCCGACCAACGGGTCATCGCGAGTATCGCCGGCGGACGCAAAACCATGGGCGCCCTCCTCTACGCCTGCATGAGCCTGATCGGGCGGGAGTCGGACAGGGTCACCCATGTGCTGGTGAACGATCCCTTCGATCGCTGCCGGGATTTCTTCTATCCGGACCAACCGGTTCAGGAAATGGTGCTTGACGGGGGTCAGGTTACGGCGGCCCAAGCCCGGATCGAGTTGGCCGATTTGCCCTTCGTGCCGCTCCGCAACGGGTTTGTCGATTTGAACGAACCGAGGCGCAGTTTCGCGGGCATGGTGGATCGCTATTCAAGGGAAATTCGTTACATTGCCGGCCCGCCCGTGGTCGATGTGGACGAGAAGCGGGGGATCATCAAGATCAACGGCAAGCCGATCAAGATTCCGCAGGGCCGGGCGTCTCTCCTGGCACGCTTTCTCTGGGAAAGCGCCCGGGACGCCCGGACCTTCGTCGACCGTCAAGATGCTGCCGAAGCCTGGAGCGCTTGGATTGAAGTCTGGCGTCAGCAAAACAAGCTCCTCGCTTCCAAGCTCAGTCTTGCCCGAACGGTGGACGTCCAAGATGTCGGTCATGGGCTCAACAGCATCCGTGAGGCTCTTCGGGAACATCATCTTGAAGCCTATACGGACTACCTGGTTCCGCTCCGTTCGGTGGGTTTTAAGATCCGGTTTCCACTGGCATCCTGATATCCGCGGATATCCTGCGGTTGGCCGGTTTTAACCTT